>CAJUMB010000056.1 GCA_910587105.1 uncultured Lachnospiraceae bacterium | reverse complement strand
ACCATACCCAATTATGAAAAACAATCCCCGTTCTACGTCCGTTCCGACTATCCAAACCGTCTGCACTACTTCGGCGGCTATTGATAGGTTTTGCGGTGGCTCTGCCCCCCGCCCCCGACCTCTTCCAAAAAACAGAATGGAATGTTACGCAATAGGGCTTAAAAAGGCTTGATTTTTAAGGCGTTGTAGACGCGAAAATCCACAGGATAAGAGCTTTTTATAATACCTACCCACGAAAACAGCTTTTAACCGTCCATAGGCGCGTTTTGCACCCGTTTTTTCTGCCCGTTTCCCGCCGCGCGGAAAAGTTTTGCGTCAATAACTCAAAAAGGCACTTGACAAAACGCCTCATGGAGAGCGTTCACACCTTAATGTAGATTATTGCAACGAGAATATCATAAAAGTATATTATAAACTCTTTGGTGAAGCATTACAGAGATATAATGAAAAATAGACGAGGGCAGACCGCCGCATTTCCGATTATTACGAGAAGATACGGAACTCCAAGCAGGAAAAGCCATTCCATGAACTGATTTTGCAGACTGGCGGTACGGAAAATATGGGTTCAAAAAATGAGTAGTATTGGGGCATGTGTGATAGAAGCTGTGGAGAGTGAGATAATCTATTCATAGGCAGAGAGCGGCACTTCTGCGGTATGTGTGGAAGTACCGCTAAAACAAATACGAAGGCATTTGGGTAAATTACTATTTAATTTTTCATAATGTACCGGCCTTTTCCAATTTTGGTTACGACATTATCCTTTTCCAATTGATTTAAAATACGCTGAAGCTGTCTTGAGCTGCAATGAAGTCTAAAAGCGGTTTTTTCTATTCCAGATAAAATATGATTGTCGCATTTGAATTTCATATAATTGAGAATGCGTTCGGAAAGTGAGGATGGCGCTGCATCAGCATTTGTCATCACACTTATTTTATTTGCCAGTGTTGCAGCCATTAACTGTAGGAAAGCTATGTTTTGGAGCAGATTATCCTTATATTGAACAGTGTCAATTGCAATTGTAAGAAGGGGACTTATAGCTTCAGCAAGAACATTATCATTACCAACTACAAAAAAATCCATTTCACCAATAATGTAATTTTTACCGCCGTTTGAAAGACTGTAAGCACTGCCATCGTCACGGATAAATGATATGGAAAGATTTCCGCTTATTACAACTTGGAAATAGTTATAATTTGACACGCTTTCACCAGATTCATATTCAATCAGAAAAACAGGAACTTGCAGCGAACGGAGCGTATCAGCATATATACAAGCGTTTAGTGCTTCATCAATTTTTGAAGTGTTATATATTTTTTTCATTAAAAACCCCAAAACAGGACATTTGTCTCGTTATTTTCTTTCATTATATATTAAAATTTAATGGAAAACAATAGCGAGGTGAAATTTTATGAATAACATATTCGAAGAAAAGAGTATTTCAAAAGCAGTATTGAAACTTGGGCTGCCTGCAATGTTAGGTTCCCTAACAACACTTATTTATAACACAGCAGATACATATTTTGTTTCTTTAACAAAAGAACCTGCTATGATTGCTGCTGTTACGCTATGTGTACCGGTTCTTTTAATTATCATGTCAATAGCATGTATCTTTGGTATGGGTGGCAGTTCCGTAATTGCGAGAATGATAGGAGAGGGCAGGAAAGAAGATTCTGCAAAGTGCTTTAACTTTTGTACTTATGCAATGGCAATTGCAGGAATTTGCGTGATGATAATTGGTCTTCTGTTCATAAATCAGATTGCTAATATTATTGGAGCAGATGAAGAGAATCTTGAATATACATGTGACTATTTGAAATGGATATTTATAGGGACTCCTGCAATTATGCTTTCCAACGGGTTGGTTCATTCGTTCCGTTCTATTGGGTTGATTAAAGAAGCTACAATCGGTCTTGCTATTGGAAATGGAGTGAATATAGTATTTGACTGGATATTGATTGTATTGCTTAAGATGGGAACAAAAGGAGCGGCAATTGCTACGTCCTTTGGATTTGTCTGTGCAGCGGTTTATTATGTTATCTGCCTGATGATTCAGGAAAGAAAAAAGAATGAATGTGTGAAAATGTCACTAAGATATTTTTCTTGTGAAAAGGAAATGGCAGGCAATGTTATTAAGATTGGAATCCCAGGAGCGCTTATTACAGTTATGTTGAGCGCAGCAAATATTGTTCTGAATAATTTTATTGGAATATATGGCTCTGATGCAGTGGCATCTTATGGTATTGCCTACAAAATAGATATGTTCCCGATTATGTTGTCCGTAGGACTGTCACAGGGAACTGCTCCTTTGGTGGGGTATTGTTATGGACAAAAGAGCGAAAAACGGCTTGCTTGTTCTATGCGTGCCGCAACCATATATGGAGTTGTATTAGGGTCGATATTCACGATTGCTTTATTCTTTTTAAACCGCATATTAGCTGGAATATTCTTGGATAATGAAGAATTGATTACGCAAACAGCGTGGTTCTTACGTTTGTTATGCTTCCATGCTCCTTTATTGGGCATAATAAATATGGTGACTGCATATTTCCAAGCGCTTGGCAAAGCATTAAATTCATTGATTATCACATTGCTTAGAAATGTTGTTCTATTTATACCTGGAGTTGCGATGCTGAACTATTTCTTTAAGCTGAACGGAGTAATCCTTACACAACTTATTGTTGAGATAATTCTTACGACGATTTGTTTGATAATGTATATGAGCAATCATCCTAAAAAGGTTTTGAAAGCATAGTAAATTCGTTGACTAGAGCGTGTTTGAAAATTGCTTTATGTCAACCGTGCGTCACAATTTGTACCCAAGGGTATGATATGGGAGATTTGTTCCGCATGAGGGCGCTGTAGCGGGCTACAGCAACCGAATAAGGGGCAAATCTGCCGCAAAGTGGGGCGTATGGGTGGCGTGAATGATTTTTAAGACACGCTCTAGTACATAGGATATTCAATAAATATCCTATGTACTAGATTCACACGATCCCCCAATCTGGCAGTGTTAAATGTTCACATACAAATCGCCAATAAGGAAGTCCCAATTCGATAGGCAGAGAGATGCTAATTCCGGATCATACATAATCCCGGCGTTCTTTTCAATCTCCTGACGGCAGTCGCAATCAGTCATTCCTTTCCGGTAAGACCGGCTGGAACGCATTGCGTCTATGGAATCGCACAGCGCGATCATGCGTGAATAAAGGGGGATTTCCGTACCGGACTGCCCGTCCGGGTAGCCGGACCCATCCCATCGTTCATGATGATGCCACACACCGGCTGCGATTCTCTCATAACCATGGATTTTCAAAAGGACATCCGCGCCAATCCCCGGATGGTGCTTGATCACATCATATTCATGGTCATCTAAAGGTCCCTCCTTTAGCAAAACACAGTCCGGGACCCCCACCTTTCCAATGTCGTGAACGCCGGCGGCAATCGTGACGGTCATAATTCTTACGCGGGGCAGGCGAAGCATCAGCGCAAGGCGAAGGCACATTTTGGATACCCGCAAAGAGTGCTCTGCCGTATAGGGGTCCTTGGCGTCAAGCATATCAACAACTGCCAAACACGCTTCATAATGCCGGATCAGGTGCCTGATCTGCAAAATCTTTTGAGGATTGGAAGGTGGCAGGATAAGTCTTTTTCCGCTGTATGCGTGCCACCGAATATATTCTGCTTTCCGTTGATTTTTAAAGGTTCGATACATTTGACATATTTCTCCTTTGACTATAAGGGCGACCATTTGTTACTCGGAATCTTGTGCGTTCAAAATTTTTGTAAATTCCGTGCCGGTAATGGTTTCTTTTTATAATAAAACCCGTAAGTTTTTTAGTATTTATCAGCATTCATATTACCAGCAACAACATCTCCATCATAAGTAATGGGCGATATCGAGTGAATACTGCCATCTGTATGACGAAAGTTAAAACGTCCAACCAAATTTTTTATCGTAACAGCTTGACTGGCAAGTTCTTCGCTGGCCGCCGCAGACTCCTCACTTGTCGCGGAGTTTGTTTGAACCACAGAAGAAAGCTGGTCAATGCTTTCGGTCACTTGTTTAATAGAAGCTGTTTGAACTTCAACGCCATCAGTAACCACATCTACACGGTTCACAACTTCTTCCGTTAATCCCTTGCACTCAATTAAAGCCAGAGTCACTTGTTCGACAATATCACTCCCACCCTGAACCGAGCTGATAGCATCAGCTATTAACTTCTTTGTTGCTTTGGCTGATTCATCCGATTTAGCCGCTAAGCTGCGTACCTCATTCGCCACTACTGCAAACCCCTTTCCGGCGTTGCCGGCGCGAGCAGCTTCTACTGCAGCGTTCAGTGCCAGGATATTCGTCTGGAACGCAATTTCCTCAATAGTCTTGATGATTTTGCTCATTTCTTGAGAAGAAAGTTCAATTTTGTTCATCGCCTGGTTCAAAACATCTACCTGCTGGTTCATTTTTTCTACCTGTGCTCCTGTTGCTTGAACACTGATTTTTGCTTCATGGGCAGCAAGGTCGGTACGCTGTGATGCTTTGGAAATTTCCGTAATCGTTGCTGTCAATTCCTGAAGTGTGCTGGCCTGTTCGGTCGCGCCCTGAGCCAAGGACTGAGCACCTGTTGACACCTGATCCGCACCAGCGGAAACTTGAGCTGTACCTTGTGCAATTTTCAGGAGTGCATCACTGAGCTGATGATTGATGTCCCTGATAGATTTGATGATGGTTTCCAGCGCACCGACATACATAGATGTGTCCTTACTATGTACATCAAAATTTCCCTCTGCCATCTCCTTGAGCAAGTATGCTGCATCTTGAATGATACCAGAGAGAGTTGCTTGGCTGCTTCGCAGGGCATCGCACATCACTCCTAATTCGTTCTTGCTCTGATAGTCAACGGGAACGTCCAGATTGCCCTGTGAGAATCCAACCAAAGCATTTTGAACCTGAGCAACAGGAATGGTGATTGTTTTAATAATCATAAGCCCCAATGTAATGACTGCAATAATGGTGACAGCCATAGCTATAACACCAATAGCAATGGTTAGAATGACCTTAAATTCAATACGCTCCCGCTCGTCGGCCATGCCTTGAACCAAATAATTGTCCAAGGCTGTTGCAGCTGTGGACATCTTCTCCTGATCAGGTATATCTGTTTTATAGATAAACTGAATACCTTTCTGGAGATATGATTCATCGCCAGTTTTGGCATACTGGCGATACCACTCAATAAGCTGCGGATTCGTATCAGCCCAGCTGATTGTTGCCGCAATATACTCATCCAATTTACTGCGTTCCAGCTGGGATGGAAAATGCTCCTTCAGTAATTCTATATTGGCAAATAGGCTATCCTGTGCCTTTTCCGCAGCCCGAAGCAGATCTTCGTTTGCCGCAGAACCAGGGACAAGATAGGCATCACGGATATTTCGTCCGGTCAGCAGCGAGTTAACCCGGCAGTATAAGATATACTGATTTGCCTGGGCATCCTCATTAAGCAGCTCATTGTAGCTGTTTTTGATGTTGACCATCATGAATAGGCTGGTAACGATCAGGAGCAGGGAAACCCCGATGGTGATACGATAGCCAAGCAACAAACTGTTTTTTACTTTCATGTTTTTTAACATGACATTTTTCCTCCATATATTCACAAATTTTTTGTGCAATAAATCGCCAAACAGAGGTGCGGGGAACGGTAGTGATTTTCTGCACCGGGCCAACGGAGTCTGCTTAGCTGCTATAAAATCATGATCGATTTCGTGATAGGCGGCTATCCACTGCTCCTTGTCGGTGAAGATGGCGTTTTTCTTCTGATACCCAGCAATAACCGCCTTAAGGCTTTCCTCCAAGTCAAATTACAGGGCGTACTTCCGTCCCGCACCGCCCGGAGTGCGGCTTTCTGAGATTTTTTATTTCATTTTTACAAAATCTTCGTTATGGTCCCGAATAAAAATAGTCGAAAGAATGTCGATTATAGCCTCCACAATCATGGTAATGCCAATAAACATCCAAAGCGTAGCGGCAGCGGCGAAAGGATGCCGCAAAATAGTGGCTGCACAGATGATTGTAATAGCGGCAGAAAGGGCCATCCATCCCCATTGCCTTTTTTTCAGCCGAATCATATCCGCGGACCACTGAATCTTTGTAACACCGCTGATTAGCACGATTAATCCGTACAAGGTCGTAAGCAATGGAAACAAAGCAATAAACCAGCTGCTTCGGAACATACACCATACCCCCGCCAGAACCGCCAGGATTCCAAATACGAGAGATTTCTGAAGCGCAGCCTCCTCTGCCGGAAGCCGGAAATAGGCAATGATTTTGAAAATGCCGATCAGCGTCAGGATAATGCCCGCTATGATGATAATCCAGGTGGTAAGCCCCACAGGATTGATTAGTAGTAAGATTCCAGTCAGAATTTCCACGGTGCCAAGCGCCGTAACTGAGAGCTTTTGTCTGATATTCATGTTGATTCCTGCCTTTGTTCATCTAAACTGATCTGTGCGTCAATAGCGAATAATATAACCAAATGTGCGTAGCGTATGGCTTGAGCGGCAAAGTCGATGGCATATTCTCCGTACAGGCTGATTGCTTCTACCTGATCTGCGGAAAAGCTTCCGTCGCCTTTGTGAAGAAAACCGGGTAATTTGCCCTGGAGGATTTCTCGAACGCGGCGGTCATAAGAGAGCTGTGCCCCGGACAGGGCGGCAACTGCCGGGGAACGGCTGGTATTAACACCTCTCAACAGCCGCCGTTCTGCGTCACGATATTTCTCAAAGACTTGTTCCAAATCCTGCTGGATTTTTTGGCGGTCCTCTGTCTGATATGACTTCAGACAACCCAAAGTTTGCTCATATTGGTGTTCCAATTCACTGAGTTTTATTGCGAAAATTCTTTCTTGGCTCATAATGGTCATCCCTCCCGTCTCCTTTAAGTTATGTCTGTTATAGCAGATACAGTGACATTTTCACAACTGTCAGTTTTTGATGTGTGTATGGACAGATTCCCGGATGTGTAAAGCAGACTTACACATCCGGGAATCTGTCCATACAGAATTGAAAGATTGACAATCGCCCCCAGAGGCTCTTTCTGCTATACAGTCATCATCCATACAGAGAGATGGCTAAATGCAGAAAAAAATACTCCCTTATGTTAGAGGGCGGCATACCGTACAGGAGTTTATGCTTGGAAGTGTCATGGGAAGGACTGCGCTTTAGGAGACACAAGCAATGAATGTAACTGAAAGTGGATTTAAGAACAGACAACCTCATATGGAAGACTATCTGCAAATAGACGAACAATCTTTTGGATTTGATTTTGCGGAAGGAGAACCTTAACAGGGCATATAAGCAGGTGAACTCAAATAAGGGAAGTGGCGGAATTGACAGAATGCAGGTGGATGAACTTCTGCCCTGCCTGAGAGAAAACCAGGAAACCCTAATCCAAGGGATAAGGGGAATGGCAAATAATAGTTTTGTTTTTCGTCCGAACCGAGGAGCGCATGACGCTCTCAGACAATGCTGAAAGAATGTAAATGATGGCTATATATATGTGGTAGAAACCTTTTCGAGTAAAATAATAGCTAAGTTAGGATATACGTCCATGCCTGACTATTAACTAAAATATTTTGTGAAAACTAGGGAACCGCCGTGTACAGAACCGTACGCACGGTGGTGAGAGGCCGGCTAATCAACTAATGGTTAGCCTCCTGCTCGATTAAGATTTCTATTCCCTTTGAAATCAACCTGACCATCTGATGGGCTATCCTTTCTTTATCCAGAGACTTTTTACCGCAATTCTCCAACAGCAGCCCAACAATCCCATAGGTACAGAAGTCCAGTATGACCTTTGCATCCGCAAGTGGAAGGTTTGGCTTTGATTCCTGGCGGTTTATCAGTTCCTGCAAATAGGAGCGTACGGTATTCACAAGTATAGTTTCAATTTGCTCACGCCTTTTGGAGTGGAGCAGCTTTTTTAGAAGTGCAGCAGCCTCGGAAGATGACTCAATAAAGATACAAATGGTTTTCTCTGGAGCGTCTGTATCCATTTTGCGTGTTAGGATTTCTTGGAATGCCTGCTGCATGGACCACTCTATCACTTCCAAAATATCTTGAAAGTGATAGTAAAAAGTTTGGCGTGAAATATGACAAGCCTTTACTAAATCCATCACTGTGATTTTGTCTACATCTTTTGTTTTAGATAGGGCCATAAAGGTTTCCGCTATCATAGATTTCATATTAACAGCCAATCAATCCCCTCCTGTAGCTGTCATTTTACCATAAAATCCCCCTCTTGTCCACAAACACCCGGAAAAGTAACTGGTGTTAGTATATAAGTGCAGACAGAAAAGGTTGAACAGCCTATACTATCAGATGAAAGAGCAAAAGAAATGTTCAACATGGCGAAAAACCGGAAATCTTACACTCCGGAAATAGAACCATCGCCTTAAGACCGAGAACGAAATATTACACCAATTACAAAGCTCTGGTTTGTGTACCTTCAAACAGGCAGAAAGAGTATGAAAAATCTGGCCAGCCATGGTACCATAATCTTTCGACTTTTTTTGTCCAACGTATTGACATAGATCCAATTACGGATTAGACAGCTAAGTGGTAAATGATTGAAAAACGAGTCAAAATTTAGTATAATCACCTTAGAACGTGTTTGAAATCGAAGTTTTGCTCTGCCTGATTCATGCCAGTTCTAGGCAAAATTCCGACGGCGATGCGGTGCATCGTCTAGGAATTTTAACGACGTAATGGTGCGGAGCAGGCAGAGCAGGACTTCGATTTCTAGCTGGATGGAGCACTAGTACCATTTTGGAGGTATAGTTATGAACCGAACCAAAAAAGCAATCAGCGATGCATTCTGGCGGCTTCTGGAAGAGAAGCCATATAACAAAATTACAGTGCAGAATATTGTAGAATGCTGCCAGATCAACAGGAATACCTTTTATTATCATTTTCAGGATATCCCTGCCCTTACCGAGCATACCATTAAAAAGTGGACAGAACAGGTCATTAAAAATAACTGTGAATTTGGAGAGCCAATTCATTGTATTACCCTTATGGTGCAGGAGTTCATAAGACGTAAATCGGCTTTTATCCATCTATACCGTTCTTCGCGGAGGGAAGCGTTCATGCGCTATCTGAATGAGATCAGCCTGCACGCTGTACAATTTTATGTAGACAATACAACGGAAGATGTGAACATCTCTCCAGAAGATAAGGCAGTATTCATCCGTTACTATAAATGTACCCTTGCTGGTGTGGTGCTTGATTGGCTGGATACCGGGGCATCCTATGATCTTTTGGATTTCTGTGAAAGAATCTGCCATTCTTTTGAGGGTTCCGGGAGAAGAGCCTTCCTGAAACAAATACAGGGGGCATGAACCGGAAAAATATTGGCTGGCTGCAGAGGGGATCTGGCTCATTATAGGGTGATTTTTGCACTTAATCCCATTCCAAATGCATTTGGCCCTACGTGGCTGCTGATGCTGCAGGTCAACGGATCATAGAGAAGCTCATCATCCGGAAAAGCTTCTTTTGCCTGAGCATACCAGGCTGATAAATCTGCTTCTTTTAAAAAACTTCCGGCAGTGCCAATCCAGATGTCATATCCCTGTCTTTTGAAATGTGATGCTCTTTCCTGCATTACCTTTAAAAGCTTTCTTTGACAATTTTTTAATCCCCGTACTTTCTCATAAGCGTCAACCTTATTCTCCCCAATGGTGAGCAGAGGCTTGATGTTCAGGATAGAAGCCATTGCAGCTGCCGCCGGTGTGATGCGTCCTCCCCGTTTCAGATAATCAATGTCGTCAACGGCCACAAATACAATGGAATTTGCGGCATTTTCTTCCAATTGTTCCTGAACAGTGGCGGCATTCCTGCCATAATTGACAAGATACAAGGCATCCAGTACGGCGTGGCGCTGCGTCACGGAGATCCTGCGGGCATCTGCCACATAAACTCTTCCATGAAACTCCCCGGCTATCTGGCACGCAGTATGGAAGGAACCGGACAGGCCGCTGGACATAGGGATGTAAACCAGTTCGTCATATCCGCTTTTTAATACATTTGCCCACATGGTCATAAGATCTGCAGGTGAAGGCTGTGAAGTTTGGATTTTTTCGCGGTTTGCCAGGCGGTCAAAGAAGGCCTTTTGTTCAAGATCGACTCCTTCATAATAAGAGGTATCATTCATGCAGACCGGCATAGGTATCATGAATATTCCCAGGCTGTCTGCTTCCTTTTTTGTAATACCACAGTTGCTGTCAGTAACGATTGCTGTTTTCATAGGTCTGGCTCCTTTCGGCTAAAATGTGGGGCAAAGGCAGTATGCAGCCATTATGTAATGATACATACTGCCTCTTTTGGAATTCGTTTGTCTATTCATGATCCGTGTCTGGTTCGTCTGCCGCTTCCCAGCATATCTATTCACGTTTTCTGGAACTGTCTTCCCACAATTTCTCTGCCACAGGTTCCCATTCTTTGGCATAGCGGTCACATTTGGCGCAGAGATGCTCCACGCTTTCCATTGACTGAAGATCTGTGGAATGGGCACCGGAGCATGTGACCATCTCGCGGAGCTTTTGCGGGTTTTCCAGCATGGGACAGGGGCGCAGCATATTTTTATTGAAAGGTTGTTCCCTGTGGTATGCCATCATCATGGGGGAGCGAAGCGCCTCCAAAAGTGTTTTTTTCCGAATGTTGGAATCGGAATAATGGACAAATACGCAAGGGTCAATGTCCCCGTTGGCATTGATATGGAGATAACGGTGGCCGCCTGCAATACAGCCGCCCACATATTCGGCATCATTTTGGAAATCCATTGCAAACAGAGGATTTTCGGCACGGTAACGGCGTATTTTCTCATAAATGCCTTTACGCTGTTCGGTAGTGGGCATCAGTTCCGGGGCAGCATCATTCCCAACCGGCATATAGTGGAAATACCAGATGAACCAGGCACCCATGGAGGTCAGCTTATCTAAATATTCTTCTGAAGTAATAGATTCATAGTTTGCACTGGTATAGCAGGAAGAGATGCCATAGATCACCCGTTTTCGCTGTAAAAGATTAAGGGCGTCCAGTACCTTCTGGTATACACCGTCTCCACGCCTTCCATCCGTTGCTTCGGGAGAGCCTTCCAGGGAAATGGCCGGGACGAAGTTGCCTACCCGGAGCATTTCATCTGCGAATGCCTCGTCGATCAGGGTAGCATTTGTAAAGCACAGAAAAACGCAGTCAGAATGTTTTTCACATAGCCGAATCAAATCTGCCTTGCGGACTAATGGTTCTCCGCCGGTATATATGTATAAATAGACACCCAGTTCCTTTCCCTGATGTATTATGTCATCAATCTCATCATAAGACAGGTTCAGTTTGTTCCCATATTCTGCTGCCCAGCAACCGGTACAATGGAGATTACAGGCGGAAGTGGGGTCAAGCAGGATTGCCCAGGGGATGTTGCAGTCATATTTTTTCCGCAGTTTTTCTTCCTTTGGCCATCCCACAAGTACGGCATTGATGAAGAAGTTTACCGCCAGAGTCCTGGTGACATTCGTGTCGATATCCGTGAAAAGGCGGCGTACATAAGGGTAATAGGGATGCTTAGGGTTTGTGATGATCTCCCGGATGGCCGCCCTTTGGGAGATAAATTGACCGCCTGCAAATTTATCTGCCCAGTCCATGATTTTCAGCATATTTTTTTCCGGGTCTTTGTAAATGTAGTGGAATGCCTGTTCCAGACCAAATTTTTTCAATGTTGTTGTTGCATTCATTGTTTTTGTCTCCTTATTTTATCTTTGCGCTAAAAAATTTTCTACTGCATGCAACGCTTCGTGTTCGTCATTTCCTGCTGCAATAATGGTTAGGGACATTCCGGTGTGATAGGCTGCAGCCTGCCATAAGCTGTGTGTTTGTTACAATCAGGATCAGACCACCTGTTATAGCCGCCGTTTTCCCATTAATTTCCGGTATAGCGGATACCGATGACTCCGGAAAGATTTTATCTGTTTCAAAAGCTGCCACTTTCTCCAAATGTTCTAAAGACATTATTTTTCTTCGCTTTCCATTCCACAGGTATCTGACAGCCGCTTCAGGACTTTTTCTGCAAAATCCCGACCTCCTGCGCCAAAGGAAATAGCGAAGGCGGCAGCAAGGGCGGCAGCAATCAGAATAAAGGCTGTATTCACGATTTCTTCTGCAATGCCCAACTCGCTTAATACCATGAAAATACCGATGGTGTAAACAGCAATTTTGCTGACCAGGGCTAAGACGGTATGGTTTCCTTTTAACAGTGCCTTGCCTGCCAGCCCGTCACATATATAGCAGCCCAGCAGAATCAGAAGAGATGCCAGCACATAGGGCATATAGCCGATGACAGCATTACCGATCCCGGTAAGGATAGAAAGATGGAGGATGCCAAAACTTTCCACGATAGAGAATATTACCATGACAACATGTATCGTTGTACCAATGATCTTTGATAAAACAAATCCCGTTCCTTTTGTCTCCAGCGTCTGGGAAAGTTTTACGTCAAAACCGGCAGAAGCAATCAGATTTTCCGCGATATTCCCCGAAAGGCGGGCAGCCATGCAGCCGATGACGAGGAGGATCAGGGCCGCCAGTATATTGGGGATGAATGTGAAAATGGTGTCAAGCATCTGGATGGCCGGGGTGGAGACAGCCTGAATATTCAGCACCTGCAGGGAGGCGATGATCACGGGAATCAGAATTAGAACGTACACGATGTATGCCAGTGTATCGGAAAGCCGGCCTGTATCGGAAACATGAATTCCGGCTTTCTCCTGGATGGCATTTACTTTCAGGCGGTTGAACACTGGCACCAGAAGCTCACGGACAAGTCTGGCAATAAAAAATCCTATCCAAAGGACGAGAACTGCGGCCAGTATATTGGGCAGGTAACCCCACAGGGTATTGAGCAGATTCAGGATAGGGGAAGAAACCTCCCTCATGCCCAGGCTTTCAAAAATACCAGGTACAAAAAGCAGAAATACAAGCAGATGTACCAGTTTCCCGATAAACGTTACCATTTTTTCGCGTCCGGCGTCTTTCTGGGCGGTCCCTCCATTGTTGCTGGCCGCCTGCCCAATCAGTGCATTCAGCTTTGTTTTGGTAAACAGCTTTACAGCAATGGATTTTACAACAGATGCCGTAATAAATGCCAGGAGCAGGATCAGAAAGGCCTTTATGACGGCCCAGATTCCACTGTTAAAAAGAGAAGCAAACATTTCGTTCATAGTAAGAACCTCCTTAATAATTTTTGAAAACTTATATGAATACTGTACGCATATTTTTCAAGAGTTGGAATAGACAAAAAAGGTGCAAATATCCAAAAACCAGACAAAAGAATTGCTTTTGCCTAGTTTTTGAACATTTAGGTTTTATGTGTTTATGAGAAGGTGGAAAAGAAATTCATAGAATAGTTGAAAATAGATACAAAATGATTTAAAATATAATTGGTTTGTGGTATACCAAAAAGGAGGCAAAATCATGATAAAAGCAGTATTCATGGATTATACGGGTACAATCATTCAGGAAAAAGGAGAGGATTTGGAAAAAATCGTTTTCCGGATATGGAAAAACAGCCGTCTGGAAACGGTGGAAGAAACCGTGAGGTATTGGTGGAGCCTTATAAAAATGATGGAAGAGAAAAGTTTTGGAGATGCTTTTTTGACAGAAGATGAGATTGTTGACTGCCTATTGGAGAGGCTTTGCAAAGAGGTTGGCTTGACCGATAACTTTTCAGAACTCCATGGATTATTCCAGAGGTTTTGGATGTATGCGCCGGTTTTTGATGATGTGAAAGATTTCTTCGAACAATGTAAGCTTCCGGTTTATATCATTACAAATAACGGGGCCTGTTATGTAGAGGAATGCCTGAGGCACAACCAACTGAAAGCGGCGGGGATTATTTCAGGGGAGATGGTCAAGGCATATAAGCCTCACAGAGAAGTGTTTGCCTATGCCTTGGAAAAAAGCGGGTGCAGTGCCAAAGAGGTGGTTCATATAGGGGATTCTGTCGTATCAGATGTAAATGGGGCGGCTGCGGCTGGAATCACTCCGATTTTGATAGACAGGAAAGGAAAAGAGCAATGTCTAAAATATAAGGTGATACATCGGCTTACGGAAACACTGGAGTATCTGGGATGTCTCCGATAAAAGTTCAGGGGTAATATCTTTTGACAGATATTACCCCTGAGGTATGCTTTAAGATGGCGTCACCGGGGAATGAAAGTGTTCTCCAGGTCTGTAATGAGTTCCAATCCGTTTTCTGCAGTTTTCAATGGATTGGATGTCGAGATTCCTTACATCCTGTGTCTGCCCATGGATAATTGCCTGGTAGATGGATTCAAATTCCTCAATCTGTTCATTTAAGTAGCCTAACTGTGCGATCACACTTCCCATGGACTGATAGACCAGCATAAATGTCCGAAGCAATAACGGAAGTATAATATTGTTGCTTGCCAGAGCTGTCGTATGATAGAAATCAAAGATTAGCTCCCCGGCAGCCTGAAGGGTTGGAGATTTTTTTAAAGCTGCAAGGATCTCTGGTATTCTGGATAGATAGAGGGAATCTGTGTGCTGTGCGGCAAGTTCCATAAAATATGGTTCAATACTTTGCCGGAGCTGCAGCATAGGTTCTAAATATTCCGGGGTGAATTTCCATCCATTGTATTTCATGATGGCTGTCAAGACCTGGATATCTCCATTTACAATATAATCATTGACAAAAGCCCCTTTTCTGGGGGCAATGCGTATGAATCCCATATCGGCCAACTGGTTTAGTCCGCCATTAACCACGGCTCTGCTTACCTTCATCTTTTCACTCAACTCACGTTCTGTGGGCAGTCTGTCACCGATTTTTAATTCTTCGGATAGAATCATCCGCTGTAATTCCTGTATAAAAAGATCTGTCAGTGATGGGGTCATCAGTTTTTTAAATTCCATTTGGAGGGGTTCCTTTCATGGATAGTATATCATGTGTTCCCTAAATGGCCAGGTATATGCTCTTACTGGACTTGTGAAATATCTCGTCAAGTATTCATATTATACCACATACCACAGAATGCTTCAATCTGTATTGTGTGACAGAATTGTTGGTATAAGACAGAAAGCTGCCACAGGAACAATTTCCTGTGGCAGCCGGGTGGAACGATTAGAAATGTGAAGATTCGGATGGGCTAAGCCAGGGGAACCTCTAATGTAAGGTCACTGGCAGGGAAGGAACAGCAGGGATGAATATAGCCATAAGTATGATCTGCAGCTCTGCGCCCGTCTATAGCCGAAGGGACATATACCGTGCCTTTGGCAAGATAAGAGTGGCATACACCGCATTCTCCACTTCGGCAGCGGGAGGGGGCCAACAGACCGGCACGTTCCATTGCAGTCAGCAGGGATTCACCAGCGGGTGCATCCACGGTGTGACACTCATCACGGGAAATGACTGTAAGGCGGAAGGTTTTTCCTGCTGCTTCCAACGGATAATCATCACAGCTTTCCGGATTTTTGAATTGGCCAAAAAGTTCATGGCGTATCCATTTTTGTTCCAGATTCAGTTTGGCAATCTCACTGTCAGCAAACTGATACATTGCCTGAGGACCGCACAGGAAAATGGAGTAGTTTCCTGCAGGAGCATACTTCTGGATCAGCTGGGAAGTGATAAAACCATGTTCAAAGCCGTCTGCTTTTTCATCACTTAAAACATGGACTACTTGAATATGGGGAGATTTTGCTTCCAATGCGTCAAATTCTTCTTTCAGCAGAATCGAATCTTTTGTGCGGCTCCCATAAAGCAGAACCAGATTACAATCTTCCAGACCATCAGCAATGGCGCTGGCAAGAGAATGGAAAGGTGTGATGCCGCTGCCCCCTGCGATGCCGATGACCGTTTTTCCGTCCCGAAGAGGTTCATAGGTAAAGGTTCCTTCCGGAGCGGAGACATCAATAGAATCTCCGGGCTCCCAGTTATTCAGAATATACTCAGAAGCAAATCCGCCAGCAGAGCGCTTAACAGTTAGTGTGTAGCTGCCCTTTGCCGCATCCGCAGGACCAGAGCAGATGGAATAAGGCTTGCAGAGTCTGGAATGTCCGATTTCCAAAAAGACACTGATATACTGTCCGGCAGAAAACCAGGCAAGCTCTCTGGTGCCTTTTGCTTCGTCAGGAACCAGAGTGAAGCTTTTGGCATCACTGCCATGCTCTCTGACAGAGGCGATCTTCACATGCTGTACGGCAGGGTGCAAAGCATCTGCGAGCTGGTTTACAGGATAAACGGCAGGCAGAGAATCCGTGGATGCCTGGTCAATGACATGCATCCGTCCAGGAATGATGGATGCAAAGCTTTGAGGATTCAGCTCTTTGATCTTTTCCGGAATACTCATTTATTTTCCCTCCTTTATGTCTTTTACCGTCATGCGTCCAGCGTTGGCTCCGGTGGCATAGGCACTGCTGTATCCGTCCATGCGGGTGGTAAAACCGCCGCAGAAACGGAGCCCTTTGATGTACCGCTCCTGTTCAAAGGTCATGGTGCGGGACAGCAGATTATCCCAGGGCAGGCCCTGATAGCCGTAGATGGAACCGTTTGGTGTTCCCAGATAGCGGGCAAAAGTGGGCGGCGCAGAAACGGATATTTCTTCAATGGCATCAGAGATTTGGATGCCGGTTGCGTTTTCATATTGGGCAATGAGTCTTGCCGCTGTTTCATTCTTCTTTTTCTTATATTCCTGGGGCGTGATCTCTGCCCATGCGTCTCCCCGAATCAGCTGGGTCAGCCATACGATACAGGTCCCTTCCGGGCTGCAGCCTGGATTTGCAATATTCAGGCAGTTGGTAATCTGGTAATCATTCTTATCAATAGAGTCCATATGGAGAAAGCCCTGCTCAATGTCGGAAGTCCCGTTAATAAAGGTGCTGTAATCCTCAATGCCCAGTTCTTCTGCGGTTTTGTTTAGTCCCAGGTAAACTGTAAATGCGGAAACACCCAGGGTTCTGGCATTGGCACGTTTTAATTCCTGAGCAGGAATTTCTGCTTCATCCATCATCCGGCTAAATACAATATGGGGATTGACGTTGCAGATGATGTGTTGGGAGTGATATTCTTTTCCGTTAATTACCACTCCTTTTGCCTGCCCGTTCTCAACGAGGATTTTCGTAACCTCTGTGCCGAACCAGACATCACCGCCATTTTTGCGGATGGTATCTGCCAGGGAGCAGGAAAGCTCATGAGACCGGTCCTTTGGAACGCTTGCCCCATAGTCTATATAGCGTTCCAGCATGAAAGAATACATGGTGAAATCAAAAAAACTGGGAGGCATTGCCATGTAGCTCCAGTAGGTGCTCATGATATCCTGGGCCTTTTTCGGCATTTCCAGTACTTCATAAATCTTCTGCAGGGGTTCATTTGCGATATTCATAAAATGCGGGAACTTTTCCTGCATTTCCTTTATATCGATGCTGCCGGCAGACAGATATCCGATGGCCTGGGCAATTTCATCTGCCAAGGCAAAAAAGCCTTCTACACTTTGTCTGCATCCGGGTACATATTCCTCCATTTTGGAAATAAAATCTTCCCGTCCGGTAGGAAGCCGGTAATCCCCGTCTCCGATCAGCACCCGGAAGGCATCCGGTGTCTGCAGCATGTTCACGTCTGCACCTACAGACTGAAATGTTTTTCCTACCTCCTGGGGTTTCTCTTTTGTGCCGAACCCTGCCAGTTCATGAAGGGATGGCTCAAATTCAAATCTTCCACGGCGGAAACTGGTAGCACAGCCTCCGGGAAGATTATGACGTTCAACCAGAAGGGTGGAAAGACCCTGTTTCGCCGTAACAGAAGCAGCAACTAATCCGCCGTTTCCGGCTCCTATTACGATTACGTCATACATATTGTTCATAAATTCTCTCCTTTCTTTTGTGGTATACCACAGAATTATAAAATATTTAAGCGTGATAGTCAATAGTTTTCAGAAAAAAATATTGACTTTCATGGGATTTTGATGTATGATTTCCTAAAATTGTATGTGGTATACCACAGAAAGGAGAAGGGAGATATGGCATTAAGACCTAAAATTGTCAAGCTTGCCAAGGTAATCGCAGGAGTGCCGGGAAAGCTGACAAAGATTGATGAAAACGCTCCGGAATATTATTGTCTGGAGTGTGTGGTAACAGATGAACAGGCAGATGTAGCCATTGCCGCCGGGCTTCGTAAACCAAGAACCATTGAATATCTGGCGAAAAAAACAGGAAAAACGGTCAAAGAGACTCGGAGACTGGCAGATGCACTGGCAGATGAAGGGGTATTTACCGTATGGACAGACAAAGAGGATGGGAAAGACCGGTTTTACATGGAGATTTTTGCACCGGGAACACTGGAAAGGATGGTGGGCAACCGGGAACAGCTTGCCAAGTATCCCCAGATCGGGAGGGCATTTGAAGAATATACCCGCAATCTGGGAGCAAAGATGAGTGCCATGCTGCCCATGGGTTCCGGCCTTATGCGTGTTGTGCCCATCGAAAGCTCCATAAAGGACAATCCGGACGCAGCAAAAGAAGAGCGTCTGTCCTATTATCTTGACCAATATGACACCTACAGTGTATCGGACTGCTCCTGCCGGGCTTCGCGCCGGGTTCTCAATGAAGGATGCGGACATCTGGAATATGATATGTGCCTTCACCTGGGTCCTGCGGCGGAATATTATGCGCGCACGGGAAAAGCAAGATATGTGACCAGGGCAGAAGCAGAAAAAATACTGAGTAAGGCAGAAGAGAACGGCCTGATGCACTGTATGCCCAATATCAACGAGTATGGCGATTCGGATTCCATCTGTAACTGCTGTGCATGTTCCTGCTTCGGCCTGCGTATCGGAATGATGTACGGCGCCAGGGATGCGGTGCGTTCTAATTTTGTGGCAGAAATTGATGAAGAAAAATGTGTTGCCTGCGGACAATGTATCGAACATTGCCCTGGAAACGCATTAAAGCTGGGACAGAAAATTTGTACCAGGACACCGCTGCCCAGGGAAAAGCCTTTGAAAAAAATATCAGAGAACACCTGGAGCAAGGAGGACTGGGATACGGATTACCGTGAAAACCGGAAAGATGTGGTTCCCACAGGAACAGCGCCCTGCAAAACCGCCTGTCCTGCTCACATCGGAATCCAGGGCTATATCCGTCTGGCTGCTCAGGGAAAATACCGGGAGGCATTGGATCTGATCAAAAAAGAGAATCCCTTCCCGGCAGTATGCGGGCGTATCTGTAACCGCCGGTGCGAGAGCGAATGTACCAGAGGAGATGTGGATCAGCCGGTTGCCATTGATGAGATCAAGAAATTCATTGCCGATCAGGAGCTTCGCGCCGAGGGAAGGATGATTCCGGAAAAACGACATGACTACAGTGACAAAAAAATAGCCATTGTAGGAGCCGGTCCTGCTGGATTAAGCTGTGCCTATTATCTGGCCCTTGACAATTACTCTGTTACCGTATTTGAAAAAGAGAAGCGTCTGGGCGGTATGCTGACTATGGGGATTCCCTCTTTCCGTCTGGAAAAGGATGTGGTGGATGCAGAGATTGAGGTTTTAAAGGAATTGGGAGTGACTTTTAGAACCGGTGTGGAAGTGGGGAAAGATATTTCCTTGGGCGAACTGCGGGCGGAAGGATTCAGAGGCTTCTATCTGGCTGTGGGGGCACAGGGAGGACGGAAACTGGGGGTTTGCGGAGAGGACGCAGACGGTGTGGTTTCCGGCATTGACTTTTTGCGGAAGGTAAACCTGGGAACCCAGGAGAAGCTTCCGGAGCAGGTTGTTGTCATAGGCGGCGGCAATGTGGCAATGGATGTGGCAAGAGCGGCTGTAAGACAGGGTGCGGGAAGGGTAGACTTATACTGTCTGGAAGCCGAGAATGAGATGCCGGCTCTTCCGGAAGAAATAGAAGAGGCTCAGGAAGAAGGTATCTGTATCCATAACGGCTGGGGTCCCGCAGAAGTCCATCAGCAAAATGGTCACGTTACCGGTATCTCCTTCAAGAAATGTGTATCCGTGTTTAACCCACAGGGAAGATTTTCTCCTGTTTACGATGAAAATCAGATAGAACCAGTGGATTGCGGGGCAGTATTGGTCTCCGTCGGGCAGAGCGTGGAATGGGGACATCTTCTGGACGGAAGCCGGGTAGAATTAAATCCCAACCAAACGGCGAAAGCAGACGGATTTACATACCAGACAATGGAGCCGGATATTTTTGTGGGCGGTGATGCATACACCGGTCCGAAATTCTGTATTGACGCGATTGCAGCCGGAAAAGAGGCGGCAATCTCTCTCCATCGGTTTGTACAGCCTGGGCAGTCCCTGACTCTTGGGAGAGACCGGAGGGATTATAAAGCTCTGGATAAAGAAAATCTGGATATCGGTACCTATGACAATACCCAGAGACAGCAACCCAGGGTAAAACGAGGAATTGAGGGCAGCTTTAAAGACCCCAGAATGACTTTTACAGAAGAACAGGTAAAAGCGGAGACCGCAAGATGCTTAGGGTGCGGAGCCACCAAGGTAGACCCCTATCTTTGTGTCGGCTGCGGACAGTGTACAACCAAGTGCAAATTTAACGCCATTACCATGGAAAAGCGGTTTAACGTAGAATTTGGTACTTTCGAGCAGCTGCCGGTAGAGGTGGCGAAGTATGCAGTGAAGCGTGCCGGAAAGATTATTAAAAACCGAAGTTAAGGGGTGAGGTCATGCATGAAGTCGGAATTATCAGCTCTATGCTGAAAACTCTGGAGAGGGTGAAGGTGGAGGAGGAACTGACCCATATTGACAAGATTGTTGTGGAGGTTGGGGAATTATCCGGGGTAGTACCTCATTATATGGAGCAATGTTTTCCTGCCGCCGTCTATAAGACGCCTTTTGAGGATCTGAAAATGGAGCTGGAGCTGGCTCCGGGAACGATCCAGTGCCTTGCATGCGGAAAGCTCTTTCCCTTTCATGGGATTCAGTGGAAATGCCCTGACTGTGAAAGTGAAAAATTGAAACCGGTGGAAGGAACAGGTTTGTTGATTAAAGAAATCCATGGAAAATAGGGAGAAGAAATGGATCAGGTAAAAGTGATAAAAATTAAGGAAAGCGTATTTGCAGATAATGATGTACAGGCTGACCGGTTAAGACAGGAATTAAAGAAAGAGAATACATTTCTTTTAAACCTGATGAGTTCTCCGGGAAGTGGAAAAACAACAACTTTGCTGCGTACAGTGGAAAAGCTAAAAGACCGTTTGAAAATCGGCATAATGGAGGCGGATATTGACTCTGCTGTTGATGCGGAAATCATGGCAAAGAAAGGGGTAAAAACGATACAGCTTCATACCGGCGGCATGTGCCATCTGGATGCTGGTATGACGGAGCAGGGTTTAAAAGAACTGGAAACCGGAGATCTGGATCTGGCTATTCTGGAGAATGTGGGAAACCTTGTATGCCCGGCAGAATTTGATACCGGAGCCGTGAAAAATGTGATGATTCTTTCTGTACCGGAGGGACATGACAAGCCTTTGAAATATCCTTTGATCTTTCAGGTTTGTGATGTGCTGCTGGTAAATAAGATCGATGTATTGGATTATTTTGATTTCGATATGGCGAAGCTGAAAGAATATGCATGGATGCGTAACCCTGAACTCAAAATCTTCCCGATTTCGGCCAGAACCGGGGAAGGAATAGAAGCGTGGACAGCATGGCTGTATGAGGCGGTTTTGGAATGGAATCGTAAATAGAAAGTAAAAGGAGAACAGTGTGCCAGGAAAGAGGGCGGGCTGTTCTCTTTTTAAAGTATAACACAGCGGAATGTCTATTAAGGATCTGTGCAAATCAATGTAAAGTAAATCTATAAAAATTTTCAGAAGGATTTAAGTATGAATGATATATGGCAGATGGCACTTATGCGGTATGTGGGAGTGCCGCTCAAACTCAAGTAAAGGCAGTTCAGAGAATTGAAAAATCTTATAATTTCATGTATACTTAGAAAGAGAAATTAGATCGAAAAATCAAAATTTGAGGAGGCAGATTCATGCTGTCAATTTGTGGACTTGAGTGCTGTGGCGGGTGTAATAAGAAAAATGATTGCGGTGGCTGTGTGAAAACAGATGGACATCCCTTTGGGGGAACGTGCGTGGCGGCGGAGTGCGTCAAGCGGGGAGGTTTGGAAGAACTCAAAAAAATGAAAAAAACGTTGATTGAGGAATTTAATGCGCTTGGCATCCAAAGCCTACAGGTAACAGACCTCAATTTATTGAATGGATTTTATGTTAATTTAGAATACACATTGACAAATGGACAATCCGTCAAATTGCTAGAAGACAGTCATGTTTATTGGGGAAATCAAATCGAAATTTCTGGCAGTGATAGATGTTATGGCATTGTGGCGGATGACAATTATCTGCTTGTGTGTGAATATGGCTGCAATGGGACGGAGCCACAGATCATCGTTTATAAGAAAAGATAAATTTACATTTATCTTTTCAATCCTCTAGTGCGTGTCTTAGAAATGCTTTTTGTCAGATGTGCACCACACTTGGTGGGAAATTTGTGCCAAATGAAGGGCGCATAGCGGGCTATGTAACCTGAAT
>CAJUMB010000055.1 GCA_910587105.1 uncultured Lachnospiraceae bacterium | reverse complement strand
GTAGAACACTAGCCTTCCAAGCTAGATACGTGGGTTCGATTCCCATCACCCGCTTATGCGTGAGTGGCTCAGTTGGTAGAGTACAACCTTGCCAAGGTTGGGGTCGCGGGTTCGAATCCCGTCTCACGCTTTTTTTATTGCCTTTTTTGTGATCTATTTCTGAATTATCTTTTTATGGATCAAAAGTCTATTTACAGTTGGAATACATCATTTCATAAATACCCATTATATACATTCATCATTTGTGCCGGTACAGACCCTTTACATTATCCACATCTTTGTATAAGTGTGTGCGTTCGCCGGAAGCCTCATATATCTGCTAATTATTCAATTTCGAATATATAGATATATTTTATTTTGTGTTGTAAAATATTTTCAATAGATTTTCATTATAAAAGGGTAACTATTCAGTAGATGTCGTTTGGCTGGAGCGTGTCTTAAATATCATTCCGCCACCCGCACGCCCCGCTTTGCGGAAGATTTTCCTCTCATTCAGTTGACGCAGCCCGCTGCGCCGCCTTCATTCGGAGCAAATTTAAGACGCGCTCTAATGAATACGGAAAATCCGGAGGCATACGGCAAGAATCCCTTCGCCGAAGGCGGTTTCCAATGGATTTTTGCTGGTAACTGTGAAGATACTGAATCGTTAGGTCAAATGATTTTATGGGGGAGGAGTTTTATGGAGTTTTATAAAAATCAAATAGTTACAGTAGTCATTGAGCATATGGGAAATGATGGAGAAGGTATTGGAAAAATAGATGGTTATACACTTTTTATTAAGGATGCAGTGGCCGGAGATAGGGTACAGGCAAAAATTATAAAAGCGAAAAAAAACTATGGATTTGCCCGTCTCATGAATATTGAAGAACCTTCCCGATACCGTGTTGAGCCGCCGTGCGCTTTTGCCAGACAATGTGGGGGCTGCCAGCTTCAGGCTCTTTCTTATTCTCAGCAATTAAAATATAAAGAGGAAAAAGTGAGGAATAATCTGGAACATATCGGAGGTCTGCGGGAAATTCCCATGGAGCCTGTCATTGGCATGGAGGAACCTTTTCATTATCGCAATAAAGCACAGTTTCCAATAGGGATGGACAGGGACGGACATATTATAACAGGTTTTTATGCCAGCCGGTCGCATACGATTATTCCAAACAGGGAATGTCTGCTGGGGGTTTCTCAGAATGAAGAAATTCTGGATATTCTAATTGCACACATGGAAAAATACCACATTGCTCCTTACGATGAAATCAATGGAAAGGGGCTTGTGCGGCATGTTTTGCTGCGTTATGGATTTCATACAGGGGAAATCATGGTTTGTCTGATTTTAAATGGCTCCCGTCTGCCAGGGGCAGAGAAACTGGCAGACCGATTGTTTTCTATGGAGGGTATGACCAGTTTCATGATAAACGTGAACAAGAAAAGGGATAATGTGATTCTGGGTGATAGAACAATGCTGATTCGGGGGAAAACTTATATCACAGATTATATTAAAGATTTGAAATTTTGTATTTCACCGGCGTCCTTTTTCCAGGTAAATCCTCATCAGACGGGAAAAATGTATGAAAAAGCTCTGGAATATGCGGCGCTGACTGGGGAGGAAACAGTCTGGGATCTTTATTGCGGCATTGGGACAATTTCTTTATTTTTGGCGAGAGCTGCAAAAAAAGTTTACGGCGTGGAGGTGATTCCCCAGGCAATTGAAGATGCACGGGAAAATGCCAGGTTAAATCATCTGGATAATGTGGAGTTTTTTGTGGGGAAAGCAGAGGAAATTTTTCCTGATAAGGCTAAAAGGGAGCGGGTACATGCAGACGTGATTGTTGTGGACCCTCCGCGTAAAGGGTGCGGATGGGAGCTGTTGGATGCTATCCTTCATGTTATGCCGCCAAAAGTAGTGTATGTGAGCTGCGATAGTGCCACATTGGCGCGGGATGTGAAGTATTTGGCAGAAGGCGGGTATGAGGTGGTTAAAGTATGTCCTTTTGATAATTTTGCTATGACTGTGCATGTGGAAACCATCGTACTTTTATCCCGCAGATAACCAGATACTGTCATTAATGCGAAAATGGAATTTGGAAAGTGTAAGGGGAAAGTGCCATTGGATGCGATTGCAGAGAGGGCAAAGAATTATTTCCACTGCTGTCTCCTCTGGGGCGGCGCAAGTTCCTTAGCAGGCGGATAGGAGTCCATGAGCTTTAAGGAAGTCTGGACGGCAGCCTTGCCGGACACCTTTCGTTATGAAGAGAATGGCACGTTCAAACACGTTCTAGGCAGTTTTTTTGAATTCACTGCTGGTGAGTATTTGGAGGGAAGCAAATGATTATAAGTGCAAGCCGAAGAACAGATATTCCGTCATATTATTCCAAATGGTTTTTTAATCGATTAAAAGAAAAGTATGTTTTAGTAAGAAATCCAATGAATATTCATCAAATAGCTGAAATAGATTTATCATCGGAAGTTGTAGACGGAATCGTTTTTTGGACGAAAAACCCCACACCAATGTTAAAAAGATTGAGAGAACTGGAAAAATATAATTTTTATTTTCAGTTCACATTAACGGCGTATGGGCCAGAAATTGAAACAGGTCTTCCATCAAAAAATAAAGTTATTATTCCGGCATTTCAGACATTATCAAAAGAAATTGGAAAAGAAAAGGTAATTTGGCGATATGATCCTATATTTCTTAGTGAAACTTATACAATAAATTATCATTACAAATATTTTGAGGTATTGGCTTCAAAACTTGCACAATACACAGAGAAATGTACCGTTAGTTTTTTGGATTTTTATAGAAATACAAAGTGTAATATGAAACCGCTTCATATACAGTCAATTACAAGGAAACAGCAAATGGAAATAATAGAGAGATTTGCTGAAATAGCACAGAAATATAATTTATATTTAGATACCTGTGCAGAGTCTTGTGATTTCAATAAGTTCGGAGTTCCCCATGCTTCTTGTATTGATAAGGAACGATTTGAAAGAATAGGGAAATATAAATTGAACATGAAAAAGGATAAAAATCAGAGGAGCGAATGTGGGTGTGCAGAAAGTATTGACATTGGAGCTTACAATACATGTAAAAACGGTTGTTTATATTGCTATGCCAATTACAGCTGCACAAGGGTGAATAACAATTTCAGAAAACATAATTTGGAATCGCCTTTATTATTTGGAGAGATAAATGAGGATGATAAAATAAAAGAAAGGTATGTAAAATCATTTATAGACGGGCAAATGACTTTGTTTGATTATGAAAAGATTTAAGGTATTGTTGACTTTAGCACAATCGTCACTTGATAGCGGGTGGCGGTTTTTTGATTCAATACCCTTGTTGACAGAGAATGATATTTGACTTAGACTACATAGAGAACCATTATGTTGTACAATGCGTGCAATTGAGGGCAGGAAGAATAAGAAAGAAAACAATCAAAAATAAAGAGTAAGAAAATAACAGTCTTGCAGATTCTATTTGGAGGTATTATGGACAATCAATTTGCATGGGTAGATTTTTATGAGGAATTTGCTGATAATCTTCTGGCTTACAAAAATAACAGAGGTGAGCTGGTTGAGAAAGTTAAAGTCATTTATGCTGAGACTGGTATCAATATGCCTACTCTGGAAAGAGAAAATCAATTGGTGGACATGGACCCCTTCACAGTATTTGGCCTCTTTAATAAAAGTTCTATGAGAGAGGAAAACAGGATCAAGATTATTACTGCCATAAAAGAAATTTTTGGGGTGGCCGCAGCAGTACCAAATGTGTTTGACAGTATTCCGGTGCTGAACAATCAGAATGCCGTATTTTATAATTTCATTGATAAAAGAGATGATAGAGATATTGAAGATCTCTGGAGTCTGTTTGATTCTGCCCTTAAGTATGCAGCTGACCCGTCTTTTGAGAACGGAGCTGAGTTTTCCAAATATTTTGACCTGGTTATCAATAAGAAGGGCGGCGGCAACAGTAAAATTACCATGGGCTTGTACTGGATTTCGCCCAATTTCTTTTTAAACCTGGACAGTCGTAATAAATGGTATATTTATGAGTCTGGTAAGATTCCGGATGATGTAGTGGCAGGTCTTCCAGAGGTTGAGAATAAGATTGCATCAGAGAGATATTTTGAGATAGTTGAAAGGCTCCGTGTTTATGTGCAGAGTGATAAAAGCCCAATTAACGACTTTAAGGAATTATCATTTGAAGCGTGGAAATATTCTAACAGTGTCAATGAAAAGATAAAAGCAGAAAAAATTCAGAACCAGAGGGGGCAAAAGGGTGCAGGGCTTGGGGATGAAGATGTGGATATGATCCATTATTGGATTTATTCTCCAGGCGACGGGGCATGTAAATGGGATGAGTTCTATGAGCGTGGAATTATGGGGCTGGGCTGGGGCCAGATAGGTGACCTTTCACAGTATACCTCTAAGGAAGAAATGAAAATTGCTATGAAAGCAAAGGTTGATCCAACCAGACCATATAAAAATGCTGCTCACGCCACATGGCAATTCATGAACGAAATGAAACCAGGAGATATTGTATTTGTGAAAAAGGGAATGTATACATTGATTGGCCGCGGTGTTGTTACATCTGACTATATCTATGATACAGAGGATTCGGAATATCCAAATATACGTATGGTAAATTGGACGAATGAGGGCGAATGGCCCCATCCCGGGCAGGCAGTAGTGAAGACATTGACTGACATCACAGCATATACAGATTATGTGGCGAAGTTAAATGCTTTGTTTGAAATAAATGAAGATCAGGAAGATATAGAATCGGAGGAAAGGAGATTCCCGGCATATAGTGCAGAGAAGTTCCTGGAAGAAGTTTATATGGACAGCAGCAGCTATGGTACTCTGGTAGAATTGATCCGTGTGAAGAAAAATGTAATCCTGCAGGGTGCTCCGGGTGTGGGCAAGACTTTTGCGGCGAAACGGATCGCATATGCTATGATGGGATGCAAAGACCAGGATCGTGTCATGATGGTACAGTTCCATCAGAGCTATACATATGAGGATTTTATTGAGGGCTTTAGACCTTCAAGTGCAGGTGACGGATTTGAGATTAAAAAAGGGTCTTTTTATAATTTCTGCAAGAAGGCGGCAGATGATCAGGAAAAAGATTATTTCTTTATTATTGATGAGATCAACAGAGGAAATCTCAGTAAGATTTTTGGGGAGCTTTTTATGCTGATTGAAAATGATAAACGCGGGAATGCTCTGCAGCTGCTGTACTCCGATGAGAAGTTCTTTGTACCAGAGAATGTCTATATCATTGGTATGATGAATACGGCAGACAGGAGCCTGGCCATGCTGGATTATGCCCTGCGCCGCAGGTTTGCATTTTTTGAGATGAAGCCGGGATTTTCCAGTGATGGATTCAGAGAGTACAAAACGGCATTTGCAGACAGTAAATTTGATAGTCTGATTGACTGTGTTGAGAAACTGAATGCTGCCATTGGGACAGATACTTCTCTAGGCGAAGGGTTTTGCATTGGACATAGTTATTTCTGTAATTTGACAGAAATAACGGATAGAACCCTGTCAAATATTGTGGAATATGAGTTGATACCGCTGCTCAAAGAATACTGGTATGATGAACCGATTAAGGTAAAAGATTGGATGAATAAGCTAAGGAGTTCTATATAAGTGATACCTGTTCAGAATGTTTACTATATGCTGACATATGTGTTTCAGTGCCTGAATGAGGATGGGTTTAAGAATGTGGCTGTGGAACAGTTTGATAATGTGGCTGAGCTGTGCGCGGCAATACTGGTAAAAGGT
The DNA here is from genome assembly GCA_910587105.1 of uncultured Lachnospiraceae bacterium. Taxonomy (GTDB): domain Bacteria; phylum Bacillota; class Clostridia; order Lachnospirales; family Lachnospiraceae; genus MGBC164599. The sequence continues at coordinate 18,809 of CAJUMB010000055.1, read as the reverse complement.
GTTTCCCTACAGTTAAAGCAGGGGCTTGCCCGGGAGTATATCTCAGAGACTGGGGCTTTGGCGGGAATCAGAGGCAGGATAGATATTACAGAATCTATTAAGACACGGACGATGCTGAGAAAGCGGATGGTCTGCACTTATGATGAGTTTTCTGTAAATACCTATATGAACCGGATTATCAAGACCACAATGCTGCAGCTTCTGCATGCAGATGTTGGTAAATCCAGGAAGAAAGAGATTCGCAGGCTGCTGGTATTTTTCCAGGGGATACAGGAACTTCATATATATTCTATTAATTGGAGGCAGCAATATTACAGACATAATCAGATGTACAGAATGATGGTATCTATATGTTATCTGGTATTGAAGGGCTTGCTTCAGACTACGGCAGACGGCAGTATCCGGTTGATGCAGTTTGTTGATGAGCAGCAAATGTGTCGTCTTTATGAAAAATTTATCCGGGAATATTATCGTCAGGAATTCCCAGGGATTAAGACGGAGGCTTCGTGGATATCCTGGCAGCTGGATGACGGCTTTAGTGACATGCTGCCGATGATGAAAACAGATATTATGCTTTCCTATCAGGGGAAGATTCTCATTATTGATGCTAAGTATTATGAGAACACAACACAGGCACAATATGGCAGGCACACTGTGCATTCCGGAAATTTGTACCAGATTTTTACCTATGTGAAGAATAAGGAATATGAGTTAAAGGATGTTCCTCACCAGGTATCTGGCATGCTTCTATATGCTGGTACAGATGGGGAGATCCAACCGGGCCAAAAATATAGGATGAGCGGTAATCAAATCAGCGTGAGGACATTGGACCTGAATCAGGATTTCAGTGGGATCAGGGCGCAGCTGGATGGAATCATCTGGGAGTATTTTGGGAAGGAGAACTATTATGGACAAAGGCACAATAGATAGGATCAGAAAATTTATAACAGACCGGGGATGGTCTGAATCCCACTCACCGGCGAATCTGGCGAAAAGCATATCCATTGAGGCCAATGAGCTTCTGGAATGTTTTCAGTGGAGCGAGACGGAATATGATCTTGAACATGTGAAGGAAGAACTGGCGGATGTGATTATTTATTGTCAGGATATGCTGGATAAGCTGGAATTGGATGTGGATGAAATCGTAAATGACAAGATGACTAAGAATGAGGAAAAATATGCGGTTGAGAAAGTGAAAGGGATGTAGGAGACGGACATGGAAAAGTTGTTGCTTCTGGAAGATGACATCAGCCTGATTGACGGCTTGACGTATTCTCTGAAGAAAAACGGATTTATCATAGAGACAGCCAGGACCATAGAGGAGGCAGAGAAGTTTCTGGCAGAATGCACAGACTTTGACCTGCTTCTTTTTGATGTGACACTGCCGGATGGAAGTGCCTTTGCGCTGTGCGAGAAAATCAGAGAGGCGAAAAATCCGGTTCCGATTATTTTTCTGACGGCATCGGATGAGGAAACCAGTGTGATCCGCGGTCTGGACTGCGGTGGAGACGACTATATCACGAAACCTTTTAAGCTGGGGGAACTGTGCTCCCGAATCCGGGCGCTGCTGCGGCGCAGCCACAGGCTGAATGTGGAGCCGGGAATTCTGCAGTCAGGAGATTTGACGGTAAATCTGGCCGAGAGCAGGGTACTTTTCTGCGGTAAGGACATGGAGTTTACCGGGGCAGAGTACAGGCTTTTATGCCTGTTTCTGCAAAACAGCGGAAGGATTCTCACCAGGGGTGCCATTTTGGACAGGCTGTGGGACCGGGCCGGAAATTTTGTGGATGATAACACCTTGTCTGTGTATGTGCGGCGTCTGCGGGAAAAACTTGAGAGAGACCCGTCTCATCCGGAGCATATTAAAACTGTCCGGGGTGTGGGGTATCAGTGGAAGGAGTAAACAGATTGAATTTTTTATATGAAAAACAAACCCGCAGATTTTATATCTTATTGGCGGTGCTTTGTATTTTACAGATTTTCCTTTTAGGAGTCTGTGGTATTGTGCAGACCCGGAGTATCCGGCGGGTGCTTGTGGAGCGGGAACTTGCAGCAGTTTCATACCTGATGGAGGAAGGGGTTCCGCCCTCAGTGGCAGCTTCTGCCTGGAATCGCACGAAAGTGACAGAGGAAGGGGCAAAGCTGCTGGAAAAGATAGGACATACCACACATACACAAAGTTATCTGCTGCTTCTCACAGAACAGACATCACTCCCTCTGATTTTATGGTTATTATCAGAGGGAATTTTATTTGCAGCTATATTGCTGGGATGTGTAAGTCTATATTTACGGAGACGGGAGAAACTCTATGAAAAGGCGGAAATGGTTGTGACCCAGTATGGGGACAATCAGTTTGACAGGCACCTTCCGTCAGGAGAGACGGGAGCGGTGTACCAGTTGTTTTGGAGGATCGAACAGCTTGCTCTGTCACTGCAGGCAAAAAGCCAGATGGAATATAAGGCAAAAGAATTTCTAAAAGATATGTTATCCGATATTTCCCATCAGTTAAAAACTCCCCTTGCGGCATTGTATATGTATATGGAAATTATGGCAGAGGAAGCAGATCATGAAGATACTGTGAAAGATTTTACCCGGAAATCCATGGGGTCTTTAAATCGGATGGGGGAGCTGATTCAGTCTCTTTTGAAAATAGCCCGTCTGGATACGGGAAATATTCTTTTTGAAAAGAGGCAGTGTTTCGCAGCTGAAATGGCGGCGGAGGCGGCAGCAGATCTGATGGAGCGTGCAGAACGGGAGGGGAAGAAGATTTTGACAGAAGGTGATCCGGGAGAGTTGGTTTTCTGTGATTTTGGGTGGACGAAGGAGGCGGTTGGCAATCTTATAAAAAATGCCCTGGACCATACAAAGCGGGGAGGAACCATCCGGGTCAGCTGGAACCGTTCGCCCATGATGGTATGTCTGTATGTGGAGGATGATGGGTGCGGTATTGCGCCAGAAGATATACATCATATTTTTAAAAGATTTTACCGGAGCAGAAGGTCTGGCAGCAGGCAGGGGGCAGGGCTGGGCCTTCCCCTGGCAAAATCAATTGTGGAAGACCAGGGCGGGAATCTGTCTGTGGAGAGTACCCTGGGGGAGGGGGCTGTATTTCGTATGACTTTTCCGTGTCAAAAGTAACATGGGCCAAAAGTGGATAAAATGCCTTTCTTTCAAATCTGTAAGATACCATTCACCAGAATGTAAGACTGTGGTGGTATACTTTTTTACAGGTAAAGGATTAAAAATGAAGAAAGGCGGGGAGCAGCAATTTGGAAATTTTAAAGGTAGAGAATCTGAGTAAGACTTACGGAACAGGGGAAGCCCGTGTGGAGGCATTGAGAGATGTGTCTTTTTCCATGGACAGGGGGGAATTCGGCGCTGTGGTGGGTGTGTCAGGGTCTGGAAAAAGCACGCTTTTGAACTGCATCGGTGGGCTGGATACGGCGGATTCCGGAAAGGTGTTTCTAAATGGTAAGGATATTTTTGCCATGGGTGAAGATGAGCGGACGATTTTCCGCAGACAGAGTATTGGGTTTGTTTTTCAATCGTTTCATCTCATTCCGGAACTGAATGTGGAACAGAATATCATCTTTCCAATTTTGCTGGATTATAAGAAACCGGACAAGGACCGGGTGGAGGAGATTCTGGAGGTGCTGGGTCTGGAAAACCGCCGCAGGCATCTGCCGGGGCAGCTTTCTGGGGGACAGCAGCAAAGAGCAGCCATTGGACGGGCTCTGATTACACGGCCTGCGCTGGTTCTGGCAGATGAACCCACAGGAAATCTGGATTCTCAGAGCAGCCGGGATGTAATGGATTTGCTGTGCAGGGCAGCCAGGCATTACCAGCAGACGGTATTGATGATCACCCATAATATGAATCTGACTACATGGGCAGACCGGGTATTTCAGGTTGCAGACGGCAGACTTGGCGAGCTGGGAGGTGGAAGGAAATGAAGCATTATCTGGATTTGATTTCCATCTCGGCAAAGCACCACAGGAGGCAGAACCGAATGACCAGGTTTTGCATTGTGCTGGCTGTGTTTCTGGTCACAGTGATTTTTGGAATGGCAGATATGGAAATGCGTTCCCAGCTGATTCAGGCTGTGAAAACAGATGGAAGCTGGCATGCGGGGTTTGTGGTAAATGAGGAGCAGGAAGCACTGATCAGGGCGCGGCCGGAGGTGAAGCAGGCTGCACGGTATGGGGCTCTGAATTACCGGCTGGAAGACCATTATCAGATTGAAAATGAAGAAACTGTGATTTGTGGATTTGACCGTGAGTTTCTGGATATGTATCCTGATGTGGAGATTGTGAAGGGGACATTTCCCCAGTCAGAGGAGGAAGCGGTAGTCAACGAGAATATAGCAAACCGTCTGGGGATGAAAATCGGAGAAATGATTTCTCTGAAGACTCCTCAGAGGACACAGATGCATTTTCGGATTACCGGTATTACAAAGAATACCGCTTTGATGGCGGAGCACGACGCTTTTGGCATATTTCTCAGCATGGACGGGTTTCTTACCATTCACTCTGAAACAGAGGAGGCGGCGCAGGAGGCAGTCTGTTTTGTGATTTTTCGTCCGTATTGTAATATTCAAAAGGCCATCAGGGAGATCAGCTCACAGCTGGGGCTTGAACAGGAGCAGGTAAGGCAGAACGCAAAGGTGCTTATGCTTTTGTTCCAGAGCCGGGATACGTATCTGATGCAGTTTTACTTTGTGGCTGCGGTACTGGCAGTGCTGGTTGTGGCGGCCGGAGTCTTTATGATTACGGCCAGCATGAACAGTAGTGTTGCCCGCAGAACAGAATTCTTTGGAGTAATGCGCTGTCTGGGTGCGGTTCATAAGCAGATTACCCGGTTCGTCCGCCGGGAAGCGCTGAGCTGGTGTAAGACGGCGGTTCCGGCTGGGATTCTCGGGGGAACGGTGGTGGTGTGGGTATTATGCGGAATCCTTCGTTTTTTGAGTCCGGGACTTTTTGAAGGGCTTCCAGTGTTTGGAATCAGTTATATGGGACTGGCTGCGGGGGCCGTTGTGGGATTTATCACAGTCCTGCTGGCCGCCAGGTCTCCTGCGAAGCGTGCGGCAGGAGTGTCTCCCCTGGCGGCGGTTTCAGGAAATGCAAGAACCGTGCAGGCGGCAGAATGGGCGGTGGACCGCCCCAGGCGGAAAATCCTCCAGAAGGTATTTTTTTTAAAAGTGGATACGGCCTTGGGGGTCCATCATGCAGTGGGAAGCGGAAAGAATTTCTTTCTGGTCACAGGTTCCTTTGCTTTTAGCATTATCTTGTTTCTTTCCTTCAGCACAGCGGTTGATTTTATGCATCGCGCAATCACGCCGCTTCGTCCATGGGCGCCGGATATTTATGCGTACAGCAAAGAAAGTTCGAATCAGATTCCATCAGAGCTTGCAAAAGAACTGGAGACGTATCCCGGGGTAAAACGGGTATTTGGAAGAAGTTATGCAAAGAATACTGCTGCTGTCGGAGAAAAAGAAATCACACTTATAGTGATTTCCTATGACGACCAGCAGTTTGCATGGGCAGAAAAGTCTTTGGTTGAGGGAAATCTGACAGATGTCACTGAGGGGAAAGGGGTACTCTTGGCCCACAGGAGCGGCAGTATATTGAAATTGGGCAGCAGGGCAGCAGTCTTATCACAAAATGGACAGCAGCAGGTATCTGTCAGCGGTGTGTTGGGAGACGTGCCTTATAATTATGGTACAGACAAAAATACTGGAATTGAGGAAGAGATGGTTATCTGTTCAGAAGAACTGTTTGAGAAAATCACAGGGGAGCAGGATTATGCAGTGCTGGATATTCAGCTTCAGCCAGATGCGGGGGATGTCCAGGTGCAGCAGCTTCGCAGGACAGTGGAGCAGGCGTGCAAAGAGGAGGTTTCATTTTCGGATAAAAGGATTGGAAACCGCGAGGCGAAAGGTGCAGGTTATTCTATGGCAGTGTTTCTCTATGGATTTTTGGCGGTGATTGCCATGATTGCGCTGTTTAATATTATGAATTGTATTGCCATGAGTGTATCCGCACGGATGAGAGAATACGGCGCCATGCGTGCGGCTGGAATGGATGTGCGCCAGATGGCCCGTATGATATGGGGGGAAACCCTTACCTATACCATATCCGGAACTGTCTTCGGCTGCGCCGCCGGACTGCCGCTGAACAGGGCCTTTTTTCAATCTCTTGTAACATCCAGATGGGGCGATGAGTGGACACTGCCCGGGTGGGAGCTCCTGGTAATTGTGATTATCATGTGCGGTTCGGCGTGTCTGGCGGCAGCCGGACCAGTAAAACGTATTCGTCAGATGACGGTTGTGGAGACCATAGGAAGGTGAGAACAGCCACTTGACAATTTGTCTGCGGTTCTGTAGAATCTATCTTTAACTGGAATTTGTACTGCAGGTTTGAGTTAGAACGTGTCTTAAAATTCATTCCCGCCATCTGTACGCCCCGCTTGGCGGGAGATTTGCGCCAAATTTGGTCAAGATAGCCCGCTATGCCGCCCTTATTTGGCACAAATCTCTCACTAAGCGGGGGTCATACATCTGGCAGAAAGCAATTTAAAGACACGCTTTAGGAGGATATATGAATATTGAACATTTGAAAACTGATGAGATGGATATTGCAGTCGTTTCCAGTGAAGATGTGGTAATTGTTGATACACAGTCAGCCCTGGATCTGGCAATGACTGTGAAATACGAGACTGGGGCTTCAAGGATTGTAATTGATAAAAATATGGTATGTGGGGATTTTTTTATTCTCAGTACAGGCATAGCAGGAGAGATACTCCAGAAATTTATGAACTATCATGTGAAAATGGCTGTTTATGGAGATTATTCCCAGTATACCAGCAAACCGCTGAAAGATTTTATTTATGAGTCAAATCAGGGGAAAGACTTTTTCTTTGTATCTTCCAAAGAAGATGCGATACAGAAATTGACAGAAATACAGTAGTAAACGTGTACAGATTCCAGTTTTTCTGTTAATAAAACGGGCAGAAATGTACAGCTGCGTTGGTAGCATTTCAGCTATGGTCATACTATAATCGAGGCATATCACATTTAAGGAGGTTATGCCATGAGTTTAGGAAATCATTTATTTCATGCAAGGAAGAAAAAAGGACTGTCCCAGGAGGAGGTTGCTGAAAAGCTGGGGATAAGCAGGCAGACTGTTTCCAAGTGGGAAACAGATGAAACTCTGCCGGATATCTGTCAATCGAAAAGACTTGCTGTTTTGTATGGGCTGTCACTGGATGAACTGGTTGAGTTTGATATAGACATCCAGGAGATACAGGAAGTAATTGAAAAAACCAGTGAAGAAGTATCAGATAAGATAGACTGGACAAAAGCATGGAGCAGTAAATATCCTGTTCTGACCCAGTATCAGGGGAAGGTTGACACAGATTATTATGGGATGGAACTGGAAAAACTGTTAAATGACTTGGAAAAGAAATACGGGTATCGTGAGCTGGATTCATTCCTTGTCCTGAAAGATATTCTGGCATCTGTGTGGAATACCAGGAGGAAAAGCGGCAGGTAGATTATTACTGGGGCAGAAATGAAGCAGGTGAATAAGCAGAGACAAAAAGAGTGTAAAGATTACACTCTTTTTGTCGTCTGAAAGCAAAGGTGTCTTTATCATATATCATGAGCGGACGAGCCGGTTTATGATATAATTTCCGGCTGGGGATACTCCTGTCCCTGGGTATCCGCAGTCATGGATTGAATCACCTGGGGCTCCAACGGTTTGTCACTGCCATCGGTGGGAACCTGGGCGATTTTATCAATCACTTCCAGCCCTTCTGTGACTTTTCCGAAAGCAGCATAGGAACCGTCCAGATGGGGAGAAGTCTCATGCATCAGGAAAAACTGAGAACCAGCACTGTTGGGGTGCATAGCCCGGGCCATGGAGATGACGCCTGGTTCATGTTTCAGGTCATTGGGGAAACCGTTCTGGGCAAATTCTCCCCGGACAGCATATCCTGGTCCGCCCATTCCTGTTCCGTCAGGGCAGCCGCCCTGTATCATAAATCCTGGAATCACACGGTGGAAGATAAGACCGTTGTAAAATCCTTTTTCCACAAGGCTGAGAAAATTATTTACAGTATTTGGAGCAATGTCCGGGTACAATTCCACTTTCATGACGTCCCCGTTTTCCATAGTAATTGTTACGATTGGATTCGGCATTGTAATGAATTCCTTTCTTAAATTAGGAGCTGTAGAAAAAATAATGGATGCGGCAAGTCAAGATGGGTCAGTTATTTTCCTGCAGATCCTTATATTGAATATTTACGGAAATTATTATAATATGGAGGAAAGAAAACTGCAAGTAAATATTACCCGTGAACAATAAGGAACTGTGAGTAAATTATTTGCTGACAGCGCCTAACCAAAAGAACAGAGATAACTGTTCCGGTGTTGAACAGTTACCAACAGAGCATAATTTCAGGAGGAATGTAAATGAGTGAAAAAATGGAAGGAACACAAGTGAATGAAAATGGCTGCGGCGAACATCACGACCACCACCAGGAGCATCATCACCATCATCACGGGGGCAGCAGGGTGATTATGGGCAGCTCGGATGGACATATTCTTGGCACAATGACTGCCTACACACCGGCTTCTCTGCCCGTGGCTGTGATGAATATGGAACTGTCCATGAAGGATGTTTCTGTTTCTATAAAAGAAAACGGTGGTGTTCCACTGGAGATCAAGGCAAGTTTGAAGGATACAAGTTCCACCGTAATACTGAACCTGGTGGGAGCGGAGATTTTCCGGTCAGAGACTAAGGAAAGTACTGAGACAGATGAATCAAAGGTGAAATGTAAGCTGCTGGCTGTAGCAGATGGGATAGATTCGCAATGGCTGAGAGGGGCGCTGGAGGAATATATGGGGTATTTTGTGGACAATTCTTTCTAGAGCGTGTCTTAAAAATCATTCCTGCCATCTGCACGCCCCACTTAGCGTGATATTTGTGCCAAATTCAGGTTACATAGCCCGCTATGCGCCCTTTCATTTGGCACAAATCTCCCACCAAGTGTGACGCACATCTGACAAAAAGCATTTTTAAGACACGCTCTTGAGCGTGTTTGAAAATTCATTCACGCCACCCGCATGCCCCACTTTGCGTGAGATCTGCACCAGCTTGCTACATGAAGCAAAGGAGGAAAAAAGAGATGAAAATGGATGATAAAGAATTAGCAGAAAAATTTCCCATAATCGGCGATATCCAGGAGGGAAAAGAGATTGTCTGGATAAATCCGGATAAAACAGATTATATGGAGAGTATGGCAGGCTCCGAACTTACAATGGAGGATGTGGAGGATGCGGAAAAAAGACTCCTGCGTTTTGCGCCATTTATCATGCGCTGTTTTCCGGAGACAAAAGACAGGAATGGGTTAATCGAATCTGTTTTGTCCCCAATTTCGAAGATGCAGGAGCATTTGAATAAAAAATATGGGGCGGACCTTTTAGGGAAATTACTTCTGAAGCAGGACAGCCATCTGGCAATTGCCGGTTCGGTCAAGGCCAGGGGAGGCATTTATGAGGTGCTGAAGCATACGGAAGATCTGGCACTGGAGCATGGACTTCTCAAAGAAGATGACAGTTATGAGAAGTTAGCAGAGCCTTCCAGCAGAAAATTTTTCAGCGGCTATACGATCCAGGTTGGGTCTACCGGAAATCTGGGGATGAGTATCGGGATCATGAGCGCAGCTATTGGCTATGAAGTGGTCGTACATATGTCTGCGGATGCAAAGCAGTGGAAAAAGGAGCTTCTTAGGAACCATGGGGTGACGGTCATAGAATATGAATCCGACTACAGTGAAGCAGTGAAAAACGGCAGAAAGGTTTCTGATGAAAATCCCAAAAGCTATTTCGTGGATGATGAAAATTCACGGAACCTGTTTTTGGGATATGCCGTGGCCGCAAAGCGTCTGGCAGGACAACTGGAAGAATTGCAGATAACAGTGGATGAAGACCATCCATTGTTCGTGTACATTCCATGTGGCGTAGGAGGCGCGCCGGGGGGCGTGAGTTTTGGACTGAAACAGATATTTAAGGATAACGTCCATTGTTTCTTTGTTGAACCCACCCAGGCTCCCTGTATGCTGGTGGGAATGGTAACTGGATTGAACAGTGATATATCTGTGCAGGACATCGGCCTGTCAGGGCAGACTCATGCAGATGGTCTGGCCGTTGGCCGTCCATCCGGTTTTGTGGGAGGCGTGATGAAGCCAATGCTGAGCGGAGAGTTTACAGTGAAAGACGCCAATTTGTACCATTATATGCGTGATCTATTAGATGCAGAAAATATCTTTCTGGAGCCAAGCGCCTGTGCGGCATTTCAGGGACCAATACAGTTAAATCAGGATAACGACACGAGAAAGTACCTTATGGATCATGGATTAGTTGGTAAGATGGCACAGGCAGCCCATATCGCATGGGCAACTGGGGGCAGTCTGGTGCCAGAGGAAATCAGGGAAGAATATAAAAATACATATTTGGATTAGATGGAGGAAAAGTACAGGCAATCTTATCCGATGTTGTGGAAACCAGAATAAGCAAAAGAAAAAGGTCATTTCTGCCATCTGCACGCCCCGCTTTGCGTGATATTTGTGCCAAATTCAGGTTACATAGCCCGCTATGCGCCTTTCATTTGGCACAAATCTCTCATCAAGTGTGATGCACATCTGACAAAAAGCATTTTTCAGACACGCTCTAAGACATATTCTCAATATAATTCTCCAGCATATCCAGATTCCTGGGCAGCGGCAGGGAGGAATCCAGAATCCCTTTCTTACAGAGACTCTCAAACAGGGACAGCACTGCAGGCTGAGCGAGATTCGTCTGTTCCAGCACAGGCTTGTTCATAAATACTTCCAGCGGGCTTCCCTGCATCAGCACCTGTCCGTTATGAAGAAGCACAATCTCATCGGCCCACTCCAGGGCATAATTTACGTCATGGGTGGACATGAGAACCGTGATTCCGTCGCGGGTCAGCTGGTTGACAATGTTGTTCACCATAATGGTGTGCTTGGGGTCCAGGGCTGCTGCTGGCTCGTCCAGGATAATAATCTCTGGATGCATCACCAGGATATCTGCAATGGATACCTGCTTTTTCTGTCCTCCGCTTAGGGCATGGGTGGGTTTGTGGCGGAAAGGAGTAATCTCCAGATGTTCAATGACCTGTTCCACCTCTTTTTGGGCTGTCTCTAGGTCCACCCCCAGGTTGAGGATTCCGAAAGAGATCTCCTGATAAACACTGGCTGAAAACAGCTGGCTGTCAGGGTCCTGGAAAATAATCCCCACCTTACTTCTCAACTCCAGCAAGCCTTTCCGTGAGTAGTCATAAGGCTTTCCACAGTAGTACAAAGTACCCTGTTTTGGTTTGTGAATACCATTACAGCATAGAAAGAAAGTAGATTTTCCGGAACCGTTTGCACCCATAAAGGCTATTTTCCTACCCCGGAAAATTTCCAGGGAAAGGCCATTTAAAGAGTGGCTGTCTCCATTGTCATAGGAGAAATGCAGATTTTCAGCTTTTAAAATCGGGGTTTCATTCATTTTCATTTGCTCCAATTGTGATGTGGTTCAGCCTGTAAGGATTAACGTTTTAATCACAGTATAAATCAGCAGCAGGCTTTCAAAAAGGATGATCCAGATAATTTCCCTGGGCTTTGGCGGGTACTGCTCGTCCAATACTTTCAGTCTGCCGTCGTAGCAGCGGGCTTCCATGGAATCATACAGGGCGCCGGACTTGGCCATGGCCCGTATGAGAAGTACAGAGGCCATTGCGCCAAATGATTTTAAGGAAGTCCTGAAATTACGGTTTCCCAAGCGGGAATCCTGGGATATGGATATAGCAGAAGATATCTCAAGCAGCAGGAAGATGTACCGGTAAATCAGAAGCATCAGTTCGGCCAGCAGATCTGGGCAGTGCAGTTTTTTCAACACAGATAAAATATCGGTCATGGGAGTGTTGAAAGATAGAAAATACAGACAGGAAACACTGGCCAGAGCGGTGAGAATCATCTGCACACCCCGGTGCAAAGAGGCATAGCTGCCAGTGAGATAATAACTTCCCACTGGAAATGCAAATGCATTTAAAGGTGTGTGGGAAATGTTGACGATTACTGCCAGAGTGCTGATGATCAGAAAGGCTAGGGGAATCATCAGATAATGCCAATACTGAGAAAATGGGATTCCGCCCTTTTTCACAGTCAGAATCCCGTTTACCGCCAATACTAAGACTGCCATTAACAGAGACCGGCTGGCCACACAGAAAATGAGGGTCAGCACGGTATATGTAAATTTTTCCATGGCATTCACATACCGGAGCCTGGAATAATAACAGAGTTTGTCAATGGTAAGCATTGCGCATATTTTCCTGTTTTCTGCGTTCTACAAAACGGCCCATAAAGAAAGCCAGCACACCCACGCCAATACCTGTCTGCAGACAAAAGATCAGACTTTCTACTTCGCCCGGCAGTTCTCCCCCCAGCATGGATTCCAGTATAGGAGTGAACCAGGGTGTGTAAGCTTCTCCGGATATTTCTTCCACCATGACACTTCCTGCATCGTCAGAACCGCCGAATTCGGCGCCCTTTCTCATGAACAGAGGTACGATGGCCAAAAGAACCACCAGGGCGAGAAGGATTGCAACGGTTGCTGTATTTTTTCGGGTTTTTACTGTTTCCATATTAACGAACCTCCTGTTCTTTGATAAAGCCCACTGATTTTAACTCGGGCATTGCATAGGTTTCCAGACCAATCACAATGAGCACAGTCAGAATTCCTTCGCTGACAGCCAGTGGCAGCTGAGTGGGGGCGAAAACTCCCAGGAATTTCACAACAGAAGCCGCAATCCCTCCGGATTCGGATGGGTAAGCCATGGCAAGCTGGACGCTGGTGACACAGTAAGTGAACAGATCTCCCATCATGGCGGCCAGGAAAATGCCGGCTTTGCGGTTTATTTTTAGTTTCTGACAGAGCTTATATACGCCGAAAGCCAGGAATGGACCGGCAATGGCCATAGAAAAAGTATTGGCTCCTAAAGTGGTAAGCCCCCCATGAGCCAGAAGGACTGCCTGGAAAATTAGAACAATCAATCCCAAAATACTTACAGCCGAGGGGCTGAATAAAATTGCGCCCAGTCCGGTACCTGTCATATGGGAACAGCTTCCGGTGAGGGAGGGGATTTTTAAAGAAGAAATTACGAAAATAAATGCCCCGCACATAGCGAGAATCGTCAGCGACCTGCGGTTTTCCTGCAGTTTGTTCCGCATGGAGAAAGAACCTGCAGCAAGGAAAGGAATGCACAATACACCCCAGGCAATGCAGAACCCTACCGGAAGATAGCCCTCCATGATATGCATGGCGTGAGCGGTAGAGGTAATTCCCAGGCTGAAAGCCAGGATGGTGCAGGCGGCTATGATTTTTCTTTGTTTCTTTGACATAAGTGGACCTCCTTAGATTATAATGGGAGTGGCAAAACCCTCCGGAAACAAAAAAACTGCCGCACAGGTCGAAGGTGGGCAGTTAAAAGCGCATGAAACGCCACAGGCCATCGTTCGTAACCTAGTGCGTGTTGAGTACCATTGAAAACCAGTACTCATAACTATATAAGATGGCAGGTATTCTGACTCAGGTATTTTGACACAGAGAGAAAACTGCTCTGTAATATACGGGGTTTGCCCTGCCTTCCCAGTTGCCCAGTGGCTTTCTTTTTGGATAAACCCATACCTTCACAGCGGCGTGACCGTGCAAGATTTTCACTTGCTTCCCTTTCTCTGCCCAAACTTTTCTTTTATGTATATGGGCGGAGAATCAGCAATTTACTGAACCGCTTTTATTTTACCAGCAATGATATTTTTTGTCAATAAAATTGGAGGATTTAACATAACTTTTGAAATACCCGGCCATTGTACTGGTCATCTAAGTGTGCTATAATAGAAAAATTAAAAAGGAGTATCAGCCGTTATGAAATGTTGTACAAAATGTGCCCAGGAGACATTTGCACTGGGAGAAAAACTGGGGCAGTCTGCCAGGCCAGGGCAGGTTTTTACGCTGACAGGCGGGCTGGGAGTGGGAAAGACTGTATTTGCACAGGGAATGGCTGCCGGGCTGGGAATCTCTGAACCTGTCTGCAGCCCTACGTTTACTATTCTCCGTCAGTATGAGGGCGGCCGTCTTCCCTTTTATCATTTTGATGTATATCGAATCGCAGATGTGGAAGAAATGGAAGAGATCGGCTGCGAGGATTGTTTCTACGGACAGGGGGTCTGCCTGGTAGAATGGGCGGAGCTGATAGAGGAAATCCTGCCTCAGGAGCGGATTTCCGTGAAAATTGAGAAAGATTTGGCAAAAGATAATTACGATTACCGGGTAATCACCGTTGAGGGATGCTCAAATATGATTTAGAGCGTGTCATGTATTGTCTTGGAAAGGAGGGGCTTATGAAAATATTGGCATTAGACAGCTCCGGCATGGCTGCTTCTGTGGCAGTGGTGGAGGATGAGAATATGCTGGCAGAATATACCGTAAATTATAAGAAGACTCATTCCCAGACATTGCTTCCCATGCTGGATGCGGCAGTACAGATGATTCAGTTAAAACTGGATACGATTGATGCCATAGCAGTGGCATCCGGTCCAGGGTCATTTACCGGACTGCGGATTGGCTCGGCTACGGCAAAGGGACTGGGGCTGGCACTGGATAAGCCCATTATCGGCGTGCCCACCACCCAGGCACTGGCTTACAATCTTTTCGGAGCCGGTGGGGTGGTCTGTCCCATTATGGATGCCAGAAGAAATCAAGTATATACGGGAATCTATGGGTTTGAGAACGGACATTTGGAGATATTGGAAGACCAGATGGCAGCAGATATTTATCAAGTCATTGAGAAGCTGAACGCTCTGAAACGGCAGGTGATATTTACCGGGGATGGGATTTCTGTGTACCGGGAAGTGATTGATCAGAATATACAGGTGCCGGCTGAGTATGCGCCTGCCCATTTGAATCGCCAGAGGGCATCAGCAGTGGCTGCGCTGGCTATGGAATATTTGAAAGCAGGGCGGGTACAGACGGCAGCTGAGCACAGACCGGAGTATCTTAGAATGTCTCAGGCAGAACGGGAACGCCAGGAGAGACTGGCACAGAAAGAGGGTTCTTCATGAAAATCCGTGAAATGGAAGTAACTGATATGGAGCAGGTGATGGCCATAGAGCAGGCGCTGTTCTCAGTGCCTTGGAGCGAAAACGGCCTTTTCAGTTTCTTACTGCGCCAGGATGCTCTATTTCTGGTGGCAGAGGAAAAGGAGAGCATTTTGGGATTTTGCGGCATTTTAATGGCATTGGATGAAGGGGATATTGTTAAAATCGGTGTGATGCCAGAAAGACAGGGTCAGGGGATTGGAACAAAACTTTTGGATGCCCTGATTCGAAAAGCCGGTGAAAAAGGGGTTTCCTCCATCTATCTGGAAGTGCGGGCCAGTAACCAGGCAGCAGTTCATTTATATAGAAGCTTTGGTTTTCAGCAGACAGGTATTCGGAAAGACTATTATGAGCATCCCAGAGAAGATGGGATTACCATGCGCAGAAGTTGACATAAGTTCTAAGTGTTTCCACTAGGAATTTTGTGATTCTTGTCGTATAATGAGCGCAGATGCAGATCCAAACATGCAAAAGAAAGTGCCGGCAAGGCAGTTTCAGGCAGGCGTCGGCACACAGGGAGGATACAGATGAGAATTTATAATCAGGAAAACACAGCAGAATTAGTGGAAATAATCTGTAATAAGTGTGGAAAAAGACTATCTGTAACAAAAGGGGTACCCCAGGAGGAGTGGCTGCATGTGGACAAGCATTGGGGGTACTTTTCACAGAAAGATGGTATCAGACATACATTTGATATCTGCGAAGAGTGTTATGACCAGTGGATTGCCGGTTTTTCAGAGCCGGTAATGACACAGGAAAGTATAGAATTGGTTTAGCGGGCGGCTGTATTGGCCGGCTCGGCTGTTCTGGAAGGAGGCAGGGAACATGTTGGATGTATGTTTGCTGGGCACAGGCGGCATGATGCCACTGCCGAGGCGATGGCTGACAGCATTGATGACACGTTATAATGGGAGCAGCCTGTTAATCGACTGCGGGGAAGGCACACAGGTGGCCATTAAGGAAAAGGGGTGGAGCTTTAAACCTATTGATGTGATTTGTTTTACTCATTACCACGGTGATCACATCAGCGGATTGCCTGGACTTTTACTCACCATGGGAAATGCAGAGCGCACCGAGCCATTGATTTTAATCGGGCCGAAAGGCCTGGAACGGGTGGTATCGGCTCTCAGGGTGATTGCTCCGGAACTGCCCTTTCCCATAGAATATCGTGAGATTACCAGCAATGTGCAGGAATTTGAAATCAATGGATATTATATCACAGCCTTTCGTGTGAACCACAATGTTCTCTGTTATGGGTACACCCTGCAGTTGAAACGGCAGGGGAAGTTTTCTGTGGAACAGGCCCAAAAATGTGGGATTCCCATACAATACTGGAATCGTTTACAGAAAGGCCAGGTAATAGAGACGCAGCAGGGTGTCTTTCGTCCGGAGATGGTGCTGGGACCAGAACGGAAGGGAATCAAGCTGGCCTATACCACTGATACACGTCCTGTCAAAGCTATTGAAGAGTATGCATCAGGTTCAGACCTGTTTATCTGTGAGGGGATGTATGGGGAGCCGGATAAAGAGGCGAAAGCAAAAGAGTATAAACACATGACATTTAAAGAGGCCGCTTCTCTGGCGAAAAAAGCCGGAGTGAAAGAATTGTGGCTGACCCATTACAGTCCGTCGCTGGTGCGCCCGGAAGAATATATTCCGGAAACCCGGAAGATTTTCCCCAATTGTTTCCCAGGGAAAGATGGGAAAAGCATAGAATTGGTATTTGAAGATGAGGAAGAAAAGAAATGAAGATATTGGCAATAGAGAGTTCCTGTGACGAGACAGCGGCTGCGGTAGTGGAAGATGGCCGGCAGGTGTTGTCCAATGTAATCTCATCACAGATTGACCTGCATAGGCTTTATGGCGGTGTTGTACCGGAAATTGCGTCCAGAAAGCATATTGAAAGGATCAATCAGGTAATCCGGCAGGCATTGGATGATGCAGACACTGAATTAGAAGATATAGATGCAGTGGGAGTCACATATGGTCCTGGACTGGTAGGCGCACT
This sequence comes from uncultured Lachnospiraceae bacterium, assembly GCA_910587105.1. Classification (GTDB taxonomy): domain Bacteria; phylum Bacillota; class Clostridia; order Lachnospirales; family Lachnospiraceae; genus MGBC164599. The sequence goes on along the minus strand of CAJUMB010000055.1, from coordinate 1,579 downwards.
GCTGGTGGGAGTGGCGGAGGCCAAGGCCATCAGCTATGCCCGGGGTCTTCCTTTGGTGGGCGTACATCATATCGAAGGCCATATTTCGGCCAACTATATTGAGCATCCGGAATTGGAACCTCCATTTTTATGTCTGGTGGTCTCCGGGGGGCATACACAGCTGGCAATTGTAGAAGATTACGGAAAGCTGCGGATTTTAGGCAGCACCAGGGATGATGCGGCGGGAGAAGCCTTTGATAAGGTGGCCCGTGCCATCGGACTGCCCTACCCAGGAGGGCCGGAGATTGATAAGCTGGCCAGGGAAGGGAACCCCCAGGCGATTACATTTCCCAGAGCAAGAATAGATGGTGCACCTTATGATTTCAGCTTCAGCGGTGTGAAATCAGCAGTTTTAAATTATTTGAACCACCATAAGATGCAGGGAAAAGAGATAGAAAAAGCAGATCTTGCGGCTTCTTTCCAACAGTCTGTGGTATCCGTGCTCACAGACCATACCATGCGTGCAGCAGAGGAATTCCATATGGACCGGGTGGCTGTGGCAGGCGGTGTAGCTGCGAATCAGTGTCTGAGAAAGGCAATGAAAGAGGCGTGTGAAAAAAGGGGACTTACATTATATTACCCATCACCTGTATATTGTACAGATAATGCGGCTATGATTGGAGTGGCTGCTTATTATGAATATAGAAATGGAACACGGCACGGATGGGATTTGAACGCGGTGCCGAATTTGAAATTGGGGGAACACTAGTGACAGCTGGAAAAACAGAAAAATGTACGGCGGTTGTGGTGGCGGCAGGCCAGGGCAGGCGCATGGGCACTAAGGTGCAAAAACAGTTCCTGGAAATCGGCGGGGGAAAACCGGTTTTATATTATTCCCTTGCCTGTTTCCAGGAAAGTTTTATAATAGACGATATTATCTTGGTAACTTCATTGGAAGGAATGGAATTTTGCAGAAAAGAAATTGTGGAAAAATATGGATTGACCAAGGTGAGAAAGATCGTTCCAGGTGGAAAAGAACGGAGAGATTCTGTAAACGAAGGACTGAAACACTGCAGCAATACAGATTATGTATTTATTCATGATGGCGCCAGGCCTTTTGTGACGGAAGAAATTCTGCTGAGAGCTATGGAGGCAGTGCGTCAATATCAGGCTTGCGTAGTCGGTGTTCCGGCAAAAGATACGGTGAAACTTCTCGATGAGGATGGATTTGCAGCAAAAACGCCGGATAGAAAAAGGACCTGGCTGGTGCAGACGCCCCAGTGTTTTTCTTATCCATTGATCTGCAAAGCTCAGGAGATGGCTGGGAATAAAAAAAGTGAAGCCTTTACAGATGATGCCATGGTGGTAGAAATGAGTGGTCTGGCCAAAGTGAAAATGGTGATGGGAGATTATACAAACCTGAAAATAACCACGCCGGAAGACTTAAATATGGCGGAAATAATTTTACGTAAAAAAATGAAAATTATGGTTGACACTGACGAACAATGATGCTAGAATACTACTTGCGTCACAGATGAAGACGCTTTTGGAGAGGTATCGAAGTGGTCATAACGAGGCGGTCTTGAAAACCGTTTGTCCG
>CAJUMB010000054.1 GCA_910587105.1 uncultured Lachnospiraceae bacterium | reverse complement strand
CCTTCCATTCTGTACTGAAAAAGGAAGAAATATATCTTCATACTTATCAGGATTTAAAGGAAGCCCGCAGAGCAATTTTTGCATACATAGAGGGCTGGTGAACCCAGCCAGCATACTGATGACCTATGGGCGCATCACAAAGATGAGCCTGCTGGCCTACTACATATCCGGCGCCCCGGTGGACATGGTGCAGGCCACAGCCACAGTCATTTTCCTGTGGTTCATGAGCCGGCCTATGCTGGAGAAACTGGAGCGGATTAAGAAAAAATATGGGTTGATACAGAGATAGCTTCCAGCAGGTTTTACGAAATCCAGCTATACTTTTTAGAATAGATAGCGTATAATAAAATCAGCGATAAATTGCCCCGCATTCAGTGGAATTTTGGAAAGATGTTTTTGATATTTTTAAGACACGCGCTAGAGTAGGAATAATCCCAAAGTTAGAGAGGAGGAGTCGTTATGATGTATCCATTTATGACACTGGAAGATAATACGGAGATTGTCCATTCAGAACAATTGGAAAATGGGGAGGTAAAGGTGTATATTGAAACACCAGATGAAAAAAATTGTTTTCATAGTATGACTTGCTATCTTCCATCTTATCGTATAGAAGTTGACGGCTATTCAGAAAAAGAAATTAATTATTTTATGGACATAATAAAATCCACAGCAAATTTGATTATTGAGTTTTCTAAAGACGGGGGATTTATGAATGCCTCGGGTTTTTAGAATTGGTTCTTACTGGATATATTTTTGGGCAAATGAAGGAAAGCCGAACGAGCCTATCCATGTGCATGTTTCAGAAGGGAATCCCTCAGAAAATGCTACTAAGATATGGATTACTGCTTCTGGAAAGTGCTTGTTGGCACATAATAATTCAAATATTCCGTCAAAGGCTTTGCGTAATATCATGAGAATTATTGAAGCACGCAGCAAGGAGGTTATTCAGAAGTGGGTCTCCTTTTTTGGAATAGAGACATATTATTGTTAATGGTACTAAACAGCTAAAATAAACTATATTTTATTTTTTACTTGTATAAAAAATAATTATTTTAGCTGACATATTCCTCATAAAAATGTATAATACTGCCATAGATGGTTAGTCATCATCAGGAGAGTTCCTGCCAGATAGTGGAAAACTTTAAAATCAAGGAGTGATTGCTGTGATCACCCCTTTTCCATGCAGGAGATTACAAAAGTATGCTTAAACCCGGCCAAGTGCAGTCAGCTTAGATATCTCCTCCTTCAATTCCTTTCCCTGGGTAGTGAGAAAATCGCCGATAATCAAGGCATTGATACCCGCCTCGTATCCTGCGTATTCATCATCCCCCATGGCGTTTTGGCGGCCTCCTGCGAAGCATAATGTCTGCTTTGGCATAACCAGCCGAAACAAAGCGATGGTGCGGAGAATTTCATCTGTACTCAAAAGGGGCTGATGTTCCAGTCTGGTGCCGGGAATCGGGTTAAGTATATTCACAGGAACGCAGTCCGCATGCAATTTCTGCAGTGCATAGGCCATTTCCACCCGCTGGCGGGACGTTTCACCCATTGAGATAATTCCGCCGCAGCATATTTCCATGCCCGCCTCCCGCGCTATACGGATTGTTTCCAATTTATCCTTATAGCTGTGGGTAGAACATATCTGGGGAAAGTAGCTGGGGGCAGTCTCTATGTTATGGTGATAACGGGTGACTCCGCATCCGGCTAATGCCTGTGCCCGCTGTTCGTCCAGACTGCCCAGTGAGGCGCACAGCCCTATGCCTGTCTCATTATGTAACCGCCGGTATATCTGCAGAATATGGCTGAATTCCTCATCGGTCAGCCGCTCGCCGCTTGTGACCAGACTGAACCGCTCTACGCCGTTTTTTTGCAGCAGTCTCACATGAGACGCAATTTTCTCATAAGAACTCTCGTTGATTCTTACTATGTGGATATGGCAATTGTGATGGGATGACTGTGCGCAGAATGCACAGTCTCCGCTGCATCGGCCGACTTTTACAGCATGGATGGCACACATTTTCACCCGGCTGCCGTGATATTGTTTTGTAATTGCGCCCGCCGCGTGGATAAGCTCATCCAATGGCAAAAATTCAGGGTCCATCAGCAGAAGCGATTCCTCCAGACTGGGAATATACCCATTTGCCGCCCTCTCTAAAATCTGTTTTTTCATTGTTTTCCTCTTTCAATAGAAACCCGCATCATATTTTTTCCGGCATCAGCGTCAAAAATCCCGCGCCCATTAAACGTCCCCGAAGGGGAATCACTGCCGCGGAGCAAAATACAATCTTTACCATATCCAGTGGAATATAGGGAAAGACCGCCAGAGACAGCCCCGCCATAAAGGTATTTCCTGTGGTGGCACACAGCCAGATGGTTCCGCCCAGGTATAATAGGAAATGGGCTGCGCAGATTGCTATGGTGCCATTGATGAGAACCCGTTTCTGCCCATACTTCTTCTGCAGTGCCCATCTGCTGTTTAATGCCCAGGAGACAATGGCTGCCATAATGGGATAGACCATCAGATAACCGCCTGTGGGCCCCAGTAATGCGCCCATTCCGCCTTTAAACCCGCCAAATACAGGAAGCCCCGCAGCACCAAGTACAAGATAACAGACCTGTGAGAGCACCGCACAGCGGGGAGGCAGGAAAATAGACGCCGTGTACAGACCCACCATCCCAAAGGATATGGGAACAGGGGAAAAGGGAATGGGAATGGCAATCTGCGCGCAAATCGCCGTTACTGCCACAAAAAGAGCTGTGATACATAAATCTCTTACCGATACATTTTCTTTTTTCATGAAATCCTCCTGTTTTTTGAAATGATAATCTCTCCTGATAGGACAGAATGCTGGTTTCCCTCCTGGGTGCGCACACGCAGCGCACCGTTTTTATCCACTCCCAGTACAGATGCCTGATAGCGTTTTCTGCCTTCTGCCAGTTCTACCTGTTTTCCCATGAAAAGCAGTCTTTCTGAGTATGACGCAAGAATTTCTTCTCGTTTCTGATGCAGAGTAAGGTCGTAATAAATTTTCTCCAGCTGGTTCAGTACCTCTGCCAGTAATTGATTGCGCAGACCCCTCTGTCCGGTTATTTCCAGAAGGGATACCGCAATTTCTTTTACAGCGGCGTCTACCACACCGGTGTTAATGCCAATGCCCACCACCACACCTTCAATTTTTTGCAATTCGGCAGATATGAACGCTTCTGACAAAATTCCACAGAGCTTCCTGCCTTCCAGGAATACGTCATTCACCCATTTAATATCTGTTTGGACACCGCATATTTTGTCCACCGCCCGGCATACTGCGGACGCGGCACAGATGGTGAGCAGAGTGATATCCTGAAGCTCTATCTCCGGTTTCAGCAGGACACTGAAATATATGCCCTGCCCTGCAGGCGAGGAAAAAGACCGTCCCAGCCGCCCTCTGCCCGATGTCTGTTCATCAGCGGCGACTGTGTATCCTTCCGGAAGAGACGCTGTATTCAGTTCCTTTAGACGATTATTAGTTGAACTGATCGTCTCATGCAATTCCAGTTCTCTCCCAAAGCTCTGTGTGGACAGATAACTTGTGATTCCCTGAACAGAAAGTCCGTCGCTGGAATCTGTCAAGCGGTATCCTCTGTTTGCCATTGTCTCAATCTCATGCCCTTTTTCCTGCAGGGCATGCACCGCTTTCCATACTGCCGTCCTGCTCACTCCCAGCTGCCGGGCAATCTGTCCGCCGGTAACCACCTCTCCCCGTTCCTGTTCTAAATAGGAGAGTACTCTTTCCTGAAGCATGGAATCACCTCCGAAGGTATTATACCTGATTTTGGCTTTGACTGTCAACCTATATAAATGTATTAGTTGACACCAAAAAATCACGACACAAAATCCTCAGCATTTTATCATCATTTGGGCACATTTTTCCAGTAAAATATCGGCAGAATAAAATAAGGGAGGGCGTGATGGGAAAGAAATGGATCATTTTGACAGGGGCAGGCATCCTGTTAGCTGCAGGAATAGGAGGTATCTGCCTTCTCCAGTCTGGAAAAGGGAAAAAAGGCGCAGCTGTGCCAGAGGTAATTGGCGTAAAGGCAGGCAGAGATACCCTCTCCACCTCGGTTGTGGGCAGTGGAAGTCTGCAGGGCGGGGAAATACAGGACATCCAGGTGCCGTCAGGGCTGGTAATTGAGTCTGTTGCTGTGGAAACAGGAGACACAGTAAGTGCCGGCCAGGTGCTGGCCACAGTAAATGAGACGGCATTGAGGGCAGAGATTGCCCAAGTACAAAGTGTCATAACCCAGCTGGATGAACAGCTTCAGGAGAAATCCGGGGAAACCCAGTCTGAAAATCTCACCAGCAAAGTGGCAGGGAGAATCAAAAAAATCTATGTGGAAAGCGGAGACTCTATTGCTGATGTGATGACGGCAAAGGGAGCTCTGATGCTTTTGTCCCTGGATGGGAAAATGGCAGTTCAGATAGAAAACGGGTCCGGTTTCACAGCAGGCAGCACCGTGTCAGTATCTTTCTCTCAGGGTACAGTAGTCAGCGGGACGGTGGAAACCCATTCCGATGACGTATGGACAGTGACAGTGGAAGATGACGGGGCTGTTCTCGGGGATGATGTATCCGTGTCTGACAGCAGCGGCCAGGTGCTGGGAACAGGAACACTGGAAATCCATCAGCCGCTGGAGGTTACCGGGACATCCGGAACAGTGTCTGCGGTTTCGGTGGAAGAGAATCAGTGGGTGGAGGCAGGAGAATCCCTGCTCACCCTTGAGGACGTTTTGGTGTCAGCCGAATACCAGAAACTTCTTTTCACGCGGGCTGCTTATAAAGAAAGGCTCCAGAAACTGCTGATTCTGTCTGAAGACTGTGCTGTCACAGCTTTGGCGGACGGGACGATTGAAAGTGTAGAGATTACAAAGGGCAGTACAACGGCGGCATCCACCGGGAATTCAGGCGGGGACGAAACTTCTTCCACCAGCAAAAGCAGCTCGTCTATACCCGCTTCCAGTATGTCATATGACGGCAGTAATAGAAAATGCACAGTAAAGTCCCTGAATGGGGTAAAAGTGGCAGACGACAGTGCAGGTATGTTATCCGGCATGGAAAGCAGTTCTGACGGCTCAGGCGGCAAAGAGACCAATGAGGGGCAGGAGGATCAACTGCAGCAGGAAGAAAAGGAAAGCCAGTCCCAGCAAGAAACATCCAAGGGACAGCCTCAGCAGGAAGAGGAAGAAAACACGCAGGCCCATGGAGGCACAGAAAATGAGGGAAATGCCCGCCATGAAGTGAATGAGGAATCTGCGTCAGAAACCGGTTCCCAGCAGAGCGGCTATCAGGAGTCCAGTCAGGAAGCGGCCCAGACAGGAAACAGCGCTCGGTCTCAGAGCTCCCTTCAGCCGGATTCAGCGGCGGCTCAGTCTGTCCCTCAGGCAGATTCAGCCTCTCAGACACAGACTTCTGCGCAGGCAGATTCCGCCTCTCAGGAACAGGAATCCTCCCAGAAAGACCAGGACACATCCGGCCAGACCACTGCGGCCAGTCATACAGAGGAAGTGCAGGAGGCCCAGGAGATGGCGACAGCATTTACCATGTCAGGCCAGGAGCAGATGGTGATATCCATTGATGTGGATGAGCTGGACATATTATCAGTGCAGGAAGGCCAGGAGGCCCAGATAACGCTGGAAGCTTTGGAAGACCAGCTGTTTACTGGAGTGGTCACCCAGGTTTCTGACCGGACATCCGGCAGTGAAGGGTCAGCAAAATATACGGTAGAGATCACAGTGGACAAAGAGGAATCCATGCGTGTGGGGATGAGTGCATCCGCGGTGATTATCACAGACAAAAAAGAAAATGTGGTCACACTCCCATCGGACGCAGTACAGGAGCAGGGACCCCGGATGTTCGTCTATACCCAGTATGATTCCGAAAAAGGTGTTCTTTCCGGTATACAGGAAGTGGAAACGGGTATGTCTGACGGAGAAAAGGTGGAAATCACCAGCGGACTGGAAGAAGGGGATACCGTCTATTATCAAAGACAGGAGAGCAGTTCATCAGACGGCGAATCTCAGAGTATGCCCGAAAATGGAATGTTTGGAGGCATGGGCCAGGACGGCGGTTTTGGCGGCAAAATGCCCGGCCAAGGTGACGGCGGCGCTCCTGGGGACAGCCAGGGGATGCCCGGAGGCGGAAGCGGCAGAACGCCGGAATGATAAGAAGGCAGGACAGGGGGAATCTGAAAATATGATAGTTCAATCAGCAGGAATGGCCTGGCACGCAGTGACAGCTGACAAGCTCCGCTCATTTTTGACAATGCTGGGAATTATGGTGGGGGTAACGGCACTTGTGGTTCTGGTATCCCTGGTGAATGGGGCGGCATCTTCTGTTAGCGATGAGATTTCCGGCATGGGAAGGGATGCTCTCACCGTGAAAATTACAGATGATAAAGGAAATCCCATGAAGCTGAAAGACTTAGAACAGGTGCAGCAGCTGGAGGAAATTTCTCAGGCTGCTCCCCTGGAACAGGGCAGTGCCACAGGAGAACGGGGAAGCACCAGCAGCCGTGTAATCTTATACGGAACCACAGCCCCCTATATGGAAATTCAGAAAATGGAGCTGGAATCCGGCAGGTTTTTGAGAACCTTTGATGTGGAAAACCACACATATACTGCTGTGCTCAACCGGACAGCGGCAAAAGAGTTCTTCGGATCTGTGCAGAAATCACAAGAACAGTCTGTCAATCTGAATGGAATCAAATTCCGCGTAGCAGGTGTTCTGGCAGAAGAGGAGTCAGTAACCGGTGACACATCGGAGCGAATGGAGGTCTACATTCCTTACACCACCATGCTTCGAATGACAGATAACAGTTCAGGTATCTCCAGTTTTTATGTACAGGCAGTGGACGAAGAAAGCCAGGAACCCGCCCAGGCAGCACTGGAGCAGCTGTTGCTGGATAGATATGCCCAGGATGAAGAGGCGTTTACCATTATCAATGAGTCGGCCATTCGGGAAACCATGGGCAGTGTGAACAGTACGTTTGCCCTTCTTCTGGGCGGTATTGCTGGCATTTCCCTTTTGGTGGGCGGAATTGGCATTATGAATATTATGCTGGTATCGGTGACAGAGAGAACCCGGGAAATCGGCATTCGAAAGGCGATAGGAGCCACGAAGAGGAGTATTATGATTCAGTTTATGCTGGAGGCTTTGATGATCAGCATGCTGGGATGTGGTATTGGAATTGCTCTGTCCTGGATTATATTGAAAATAGCCGGACTGGTATCCGGCAGTGCATTTTCCATGTCCGGGCCAGTACTTGCCGTGGCAGTGGGTTTCTCTGCGGCGGTGGGGCTTATGTTTGGAATTTATCCTGCGGCTAAAGCGGCAGATAAGAATCCTATTGAGGCGCTTCGGCAGATATAACCATTATCTGAATCTAAAGCTGATTCCGCTTTGTTTTAAAACATGCGCTTCGTCGTCCCAAGTAAAATTTATGATATATTCCATAATTTACATCTCATCAAGATTAATACAGACTAAATTAAACAACAGCCGCTGTGAGTGCACTTCATGTGTTTCACACTCCACAGCGGCCCTTTCTTCCTCATTATTTTTACTACTGAATCCCTGGAATTTTCGGCAGTTTGGCAAAGCTTGCCTCCAGCTCCTCATCGGTGGGGATGTAATCCGTCATGGTTTTATCCATATAGGCCTGATAAGCAATCATATCAAAGTACCCTGTCCCGGTGAGGCCGAAGAGAATCGTCTTCGCTTCCCCGGATTCTTTACATTTTAAGGCTTCCTGTACGGCGCCGTAAATGGCATGTGCAGATTCCGGTGCCGGAAGGATGGTCTCCTGTTTGGCGAATGTAATAGCTGTTTCAAAGATTTTTGTCTGTTCTGCCGATACGGCTTCCATGTAGCCGTCGTGGTATAATTTAGACAGAATCGGGGACATTCCATGGTAGCGGAGGCCGCCTGCGTGGTTGGCAGAGGGAATAAAGTCGCATCCCAGGGTATACATTTTAGCCAGCGGCGTCACTTTTCCCGTATCGCAGAAATCATAGGCATATCTCCCGCGGGTCATAGACGGGCAGGAGGCCGGTTCCACGGCGATGATTCTGGGATTGGCCGCTCCGGTTAATTTATCCCGCATGAAAGGCGCAATCAATCCTCCCAGGTTAGAGCCGCCTCCGGCACAGCCTACGATAATGTCCGGATATTCGTCGATCATCTGCATGGCAAGCAGGCTTTCCTCGCCGATGATGGACTGGTGGAGCAGCACCTGGTTCAATACGGAACCCAGCACATACCGGTATCCTTCTGTGGATACGGCTTTTTCCACAGCCTCAGAGATGGCACAGCCCAGGCTTCCTGTGGTACCCGGATTTTCTTCCAGTATCTTACGGCCCACCTGGGTAGTGGTGCTGGGACTGGGAACAATATCAGCGTCAAACGTCTGAATGACAGACTTGCGGAAAGGTTTCTGTTCATAAGAACATTTTACCATATAGACCGTCAGAGGAAGGTGGAAGAAGGAGCAGGCTTCTGCCAGGGCCGTTCCCCACTGTCCGGCACCGGTCTCTGTGGTCACGCCTTTCAGGTTCTGTTTTTTTGCGTAATATGCCTGTGCCACTGCAGAGTTCAGCTTGTGGCTTCCGGAAGTATTGTTTCCCTCGAATTTATAATAGATTCTGGCCGGGGTATCCAGAGCCTTTTCCAGATTGTAGGCGCGGATCAAGGGCGATGGACGGTACATTTTATAGAATTCCTGGATTTCCTCCGGAATGGGAACGTAACGGGTAGTATCATCCATCTCCTGATGGGCAAGCTCTTTACAGAAAACAGGATACAGATCTTCTTCTGTGGCTGGCTGATTGGTGGCAGGATTTATGATGGGATCGGGCAGGCTTTTCATATCTGCACGCATGTTATACCATTGAACGGGCATCTGATCTTCGCTTAAGTAAATTCTATGGGGTATTTTCTTCATGGGTCGTATTCCTTTCTGTAAAATTGATGTGATTAAAGCATCAAAAATATCTTTTTATGGGTGAATTCTTTATATGTGCACATGAACAGCAACAAAATTTATCTTCTTTAGAGCGTGTCTTAAAAATCATTCTTGCCATCTGCACGCCCTGCTTTGCGGGAGATTTGTGCCAAATTCAGGTTACATAGCCCGCTATGCGCCCTTTATTTGGCACAAATCTCCCACCAGGTGTGACGCACATCTGACAAAAAGCATTTTTAAGACACATTCTAGTATAAAGAATGTATGGAAGTTTGTCAAAAGATTTTCCATATGTTATAATAGCTCAATACAAATTCAGAAAGATTACTGTTCACTTCACAGAGATTAAAAAGGAAGGTGATAGTTTATGAAAAAATATGATTATCTGATTGTAGGGGCTGGTTTATTCGGGGCTGTATTTGCCCATGAAGCTGTTCAGCAGGGGAAGACCTGTCTGGTGATTGACAAGAGGGACCACATCGGGGGAAATATTTACACCAAAGAGGTGGAGGGAATCCAGGTCCACTGCTATGGGGCCCATATTTTCCATACCTCCAATCGAAAAGTATGGAATTATGTAAATCAATTTGCAGAGTTCAACCATTTCGTCAATTCTCCGGTTGCCATCTACAAGGGCGAATTGTACAATCTGCCCTTTAACATGAATACATTCCACCAGCTGTGGGGTGTGACCACCCCCGCTCAGGCGAAAGCAAAGATTCAGGAGCAGATCGCCCAGATGCACATTGTGGAGCCCAAGAACCTGGAGGAGCAGGCGCTGGCCCTGGTGGGAAAAGATGTGTATGAAAAATTAATCGAAGGATATACCCGCAAGCAGTGGGGCCGGGAGTGCAAAGACCTGCCGTCCTTTATTATCCGCAGGCTGCCTCTGCGCTACACGTATGACAATAACTATTTCAATGACCCCTATCAGGGGATTCCCAAAGGGGGATATACCCGGATTATCAAGAAATTACTGGAGGGCGTACAGGTATGTCTGGGAGTGGACTTTTTCCAGGAAAAAGAGGCTCTGCTGGCTCAGGCGGATAAGATTGTCTATACAGGCATGATTGACGAGTATTTCAATTATTGTTACGAACCCCTGGAGTACCGTTCCCTGCGCTTTGAGACAGAAGTGCTGGATATGGGGAATTACCAGGGAAATGCAGTGGTGAATTACACAGATTATGAAGTGCCGTATACCAGGATTATTGAGCACAAACATTTTGAGTTCGGTGCACAGAAGAAGACTGTCGTCACCCGGGAATACTCAAATAAATGGGAACCTGGCGCAGAACCCTATTACCCTGTGAATGACAAAAGGAATACCATACTTTTCAACAAATACGAGAAGCTGGCCCTGGACGAGCCCAGGGTGCTGTTCGGCGGGCGGCTGGGCATGTACCGCTATATGGATATGGACAAAGTCATCGAAGAAGCGCTGAATATGGCTGAGTGTGAACTGCAGTATACCACAAAATGACAGTGTACCAGATTAGGAGAGAGAATATATGGACAAAGAGAAGATACCAGCTTATGAGCTGGTGATGGAGGAAGAACTGGGAGATGTCCGGTCAAAGGGTTACCTTCTGCGCCATAAGAAAAGCGGTGCCAGAGTCATGCTGATGGAAAATGACGATGAGAATAAAGTGTTTTATATTGGTTTCCGCACGCCGCCCAAAGACAGTACGGGATCGGCACATATTCTGGAGCACAGCGTGCTGTGTGGGTCGAAGCATTTTCCATTGAAAGATCCTTTCGTGGAGCTGGTGAAAGGTTCCCTGAATACCTTTTTAAACGCCATGACCTATTCGGATAAAACGGTTTATCCTGTGGCCAGCTGTAATCAGCAGGATTTCCAGAACCTGATGCATGTATATCTGGATGCAGTGTTTTTTCCCAATATTTACCAGCATGAGGAGATTTTCCGTCAGGAGGGATGGAATTATCAGCTGAAGGAACCGGGAGATTCGATTACCTATAACGGAGTGGTTTACAATGAGATGAAAGGCGTGTTTTCCTCTGCAGATGAAGTGCTGGAGCGGGAAATCATGGATTCCCTGTTCCCGGATACGCCCTATGGCTTTGAGTCTGGCGGGGCTCCGGCGGCAATTCCCAATCTGACTTACCAGCAGTTTCTGGATTTCCACCGGAAGTATTATCATCCATCCAACAGCTATATTTATTTGTACGGGGATATGGATATGGCGGAAAAGCTGGATTTCATAGACCGGGAATATTTGTCCGGATTTGATAAGACCAGGGTGGATTCTCAGATTCCCCTCCAGGAACCTTTTGAAAAAGCCCAGAAGGTTGAGCGGTTTTATCCTATTTTGGACCATGAAGAGGAGGAAGACCATACCTATCTGTCTTATAATATGGTGGTGGGAAGCAGTCTGGATATTCCTCTGTGTATGTCTTTTATGGTCCTGGAATATGCTCTGCTGGATTCGCAGGGGGCACCGTTAAAGCAGGCTCTGCTGGACGCAGGTATCGGCAAGGATATTTATGGAGGATTTGACGACGGCATCTGCCAGCCCTATTTCTCCATTGTGGCGAAAAATGCCAATGAAAGGGATGAGAAACGTTTTGTCCAGATTATCCGGGAGACATTGTCCAGTCTGGTAAAAGACGGCCTGGATAAGAAATCCCTGGAGGCGGGAATTAATTATTATGAATTCCGTTTCCGGGAAGCTGATTTTTCCTCTCTGCCCAAAGGTTTGGTTTACGGCCTGGAGGTTTTTGGCAGCTGGCTGTATGATGATGACCAGCCGTTTATCCAGTTGAAGCAGCTGGATATTTACGCTGACTTGAAAGAGAAAGTCCACACAGACTATTTCGAAAGACTGATTCAGGAATATATGCTGGACAATACCCATGTGACACATCTCACTTTGAAACCGAAGAAAGGACTGGCAGCCAGCAATGACCAGAAAACAGCTGAAAAGCTGAGAAAAATGAAGGAGAGCATGTCCCCCCAAGAAGTTCAGGAGATGGTGGACAGGACTCAGGCTCTGGAAGCGTATCAGGAGCAGGAAGAAGACCCAGAAAATCTCACCTGTATTCCCATGCTGACGCGGCAGGATATCAAAAGAAATCCCGCCAGGCTGTATAATAAGGAATATTTCATGGGAGATACGCTGTTTCTCCATCACGATGTTGACACCAATGGAATCGCCTATATCACCGTATTCTTTGAACTGAAAGGGATACCGGAAGAACTGATTCCCTATGTGGGGATTTTGAAGGCTGTTCTCGGGTATGTGGATACCAGAAGATTCACCTACAGAGAACTGTTTAATGAGATCAATGTAAATACCGGTGGTATCCACTGCGGTCTGGAGGTATTTTCCAGGCAGGAGGAAGAAGATGGCTATCTGGCTATGTTTGGAATCAGAAGCAAGGCGTTGTACCAGAAGACTAGCTTTGTCTTTGATATGATGGAAGAAATTCTTACCACATCCAGACTGGACGATACGAAACGTCTGTACGAAATCATTGCCCATCTGAAATCCCGCCTGCAGACCGGCTTGGTAAGTTCCGGACATATCACGGCAGTGCAGAGAGCAGTCTCTTACTTTTCACCTATGGGCTGGCTCCAGGAACAGACAGCGGGGATTGCTTTCTATCAGATGGTGGAAGAACTGGAGCAGGAGTTTGACTCCAGGAAAGAGGAGCTGGTGGAGAAACTTGGCCTGCTGATGCAGTATATTTTCCGCCCGGAGAATCTGAGAATCAGCTTCACAGGCGTAGAAAAAGAGCGCGGGAACGTGATGGACCTGACAGAGAAGCTCAAAAGGGCTTTGTATACCAAAGAAATATCTGGAAAAGATGAGAGGGGAAAGAACCCTTGGCGCAATGAGGCATTCCAGACAGCAGGCCAGGTGCAGTATGTGGCCCAGGCCGGGAATTTCAAAAAGGCAGGGTGCAGGTATACGGGTGCACTGAGCATTTTGAAAGTGATTTTGAGTTATGATTATCTGTGGAGTCAAGTGCGTGTAAAAGGCGGCGCTTACGGGTGTATGAGTGGATTTCGGAGAAACGGAGAGGGATTTTTCGTTTCTTACAGAGATCCCAATCTGGGAAAAACACTGGAGGTATTCCGGGGGATTCCAGAGTATCTGAAAAACTTTCAGGCGGATGAACGGGAGATGACCAAATATATCATCGGAGCTATCAGCGGCAAAGATGTGCCAATGACTCCTCAGATGAAGGGAAATATCTCCACTTCTGCCTATTTTACGGGGGTAACGGAGGAAATGAGACAAAAGGAACGAGATGAGATATTAGATGCTTCAGTAGAAGATATCCGGTCGCTGGCCAATATTGTGGACGCCATTTTGAAACAGGACTGGGTGTGCGCAGTGGGCAGTGAGGAGGCAATCGAGAAAGAAAAAGAATTCTTTGAAGGGATTAAACACCTGACGAAAGGAAAAAAGTGATAGAGAATATGGAAAAAAAATCAGGGTTTGCGGCGATTATCGGCCGTCCAAATGTGGGGAAATCCACCATGATGAACCAGTTAATCGGCCAGAAGATTGCCATCACTTCGAAGAAACCCCAGACCACCCGTAATCGGATTCAGACAGTCTATACCGATGAGCGGGGACAGATTGTGTTTCTGGATACACCGGGAATTCACAAGGCCAAGAACAAACTGGGAGAATATATGGTACAGGCGGCCAGCCGGACCATTAAGGAAGTGGATGTGATTTTGTGGCTGGTGGAGCCTTCCACCTATATCGGGCCTGGGGACAGACACATTGCCGCCCAGCTGGAGCAGGTGAAAGTTCCGTTGTTTTTGGTGATCAATAAAGTGGACACCATTCAGAGAGAAGAAGTTCTGCCCATTATCGATGCTTACCGCAGTCTGTGTGATTTTCAGGAGATCATTCCCATTTCTGCTCTGAAAGGACACAATACCCAGGACGTGGTGGATAGTATCTTTTCCTATCTGCCTCAGGGACCGCTGTATTATGATGAGGACACAGTCACAGACCAGCCCATGCGGCAGATTGCGGCGGAAGTCATCCGGGAAAAATCTCTCCATGCACTGGATGATGAAATTCCCCACGGCGTTGCTGTGGTCATAGACATTATGAAAGAAAGAAAGGGCGGCCGTCTGGTGGACATTGAAGCCACCATTGTCTGCGAAAAAGAATCCCATAAAAGGATCATCATCGGAAAGCAGGGTTCTATGCTGAAAAAAATAGGCTCCAATGCCCGGTATGAACTGGAGCATGAGCATATGCCAGGACAGCAGGTAAACTTAAAATTGTGGGTGAAAGTTCAGAAAAACTGGCGGGACAGTGATTTTCTCATGAAAAACTTTGGATATGAAAAGAAAGAAGTGTAGAGCGTGGGCGGCAGTATCACGGTGACAGGCATGGTGCTTTCCTCCATGCCTGTGGGAGATTATGACAAACGGCTGGTGCTTCTCACAAAAGAAAAAGGGAAGATTACCGCATTTGCAAAAGGCATCCGGCGGCCCAACAGCCATCTTCTGGCCGCCGGAAATCCTTTTGTCTTTGGCACATTCCAGCTGTATGAGGGCAGGAGCAGTTACAATCTGCAGCATGTGTCCGTGCGCAGCTATTTCACAGATCTCGCAAAAAAACAGCCGGAAATCTATTATGGGTTTTACTTTCTGGAGCTGGCAGATTATTATGGCCAGGAAAATGCCGACGAGGGCGGAATGCTCAATCTGCTGTATCTCACCCTGCACGCCCTTATGAACCCCAATATGGACAATCCTTTGATACGGAGGATTTTTGAACTGCGCACACTGGTTATCCAGGGGGAATATCCCCAGCTGGGAGCCTGTGTATCCTGCGGGACAAAGGAAAACCTGGCTGCTTTTTCCTGGAACAGACACGGAATTCTGTGCAAGAGCTGCGGGCTTCAGGTGCCGGATGCGTCAGGCTTGGAAGCAGCTGCTGTGTACGCCCTTCAGTACATAATGTCGGCACCGCTGCAAAAGCTGTATACCTTTGCCGTAAAGCCAGTGATACAGGGGCAGCTGGACCGGGTGGCGGGAAGACTGATGGAACAGGCGCTGGACAGGAAGATTAAGAGCCGGGAGATTCTGGAGGTTATGAGTTCTTAGAAAGCAGGTGGAGTATTGAACATTGTGGACATGCACTGTGATACGGTCAGTGCGTTATACCGGATGAAAAAGGAAGGACAGGGAGAGCATCTGTCCTCCAACAGCCTTTCCATAGATTTGGAAAAACTGCAGGCAGGGCATTACTGTCTGCAGAACTTTGCAGTATTTGTAAATATGGAACTGACAGCAGACCCGTTAAAGACAGCCCTGGATATGATTGAACTGTATGAACAGGAAATCCAGCTGTGTGGCGGGGCTGTAACCCCAGTATACCGGTGGGAAGATATTTCCAGAAACCAGCAGGCGGGAAAAATCAGTTCCATGCTCACCATAGAGGAAGGGGGAATCCTGAAAGGGGACATGGCCAATCTCCAGATGCTGTATGACAGGGGCGTGCGTATGATCGGCCTGTCCTGGAATTATCCCAATGAGATCGGTATGCCCAATCTGCAGAGAGACAGCCAGGGAAACCCTCTGCTCACTCTGAGAAGCGATGAGGGGCTGACAGAATTTGGGATAGAGGTGGTCCTGGAGGCCCAGCGGCTGGGAATGCTGGTAGACGTATCCCATCTGTCAGACGGCGGGTTCTGGGATGTGGTACAGCACTGTCAGGTTCCCTTTGTGGCCAGCCACTCCAATGCTTCAGCAGTCTGTGGGGTGAGCAGGAACCTGACTGATAATATGATACGGGCCCTGGCGGAAAAGGGCGGCGTGATGGGTATCAATTTCTGCGAGGACTTTCTCTGCACAGAAGACAAGCGGCAGGAGGGAATGCTGCTGGATGCAGTCATCCGCCATATCCGCCACATTATAAACACGGGCGGGGAGGACTGCGTGGGAATGGGCAGTGATTTTGACGGTATCCCCGGAAACCGTGACCTGAAAACAGCAGCAGATATGGGAGAACTGGCTGCCCGGCTGGAACAGGAGAGATTTCCGGCACGGCAGATTGAGAAAATCTGCGGGGAGAATGTGCTGAGGGTTTATAGGGAGGTTTTGGGATAAATAGCTGCAATAAAAAATCTGCCCCTTTTTTATGAAGGGCCAGATTTTTTATTGTACATCCCTGCAACAGGAATAATACACGCCATAATCACAAATCCTGTCAGGGAAGCCGTCAAAAACAGCCTTTCTGCCGAGATCACAGAAATTAATAATGCTGAGAAAAACTGCCCCGCAAACATGGCCATTGTGCAGAAACTGATATTCAGCCCTCTGTTTGAGGGCGTGCTTTTATTTACAATCAGGTTGTTATACAAAGGCGTGGAAAAACCAAAACCGATTCCTGTAAATACAGCCGCTGTCCATAAGAGAAAAGACTTTCCGGAGAAAAAGTACTGAAGGAAAGCCAGTCCATAGGCGCAGAAGGCAATGGCCAGACACCCTTTTTCTTTGGCATATTTCACAATCTGCGGTGAGAACCCGGCGGCTATGACAGATACCACATCAATAGATGCCAGATAGTACCCCGTAAAAGCAGGGGAATACCCCAGCTGGTTCTGCAGGTAAAGGGGCAGCACCACCATAGCGGTGAAAAACATCAGCATGCCCAGAAAAGCGATGAGGAGTACAAATGGGATGGGCACTCCCTTTTGGACTTCGGAAGGACTTTCCTGTTCTCTATTCGTATGTACAGGGGCAGCCTGTGTTCTGGGGATGAAGAAAACCAATCCCAGAAATGCCAGAAATCCCAGCCCGTAAATAAAAAACGGACTGCGCCAGGACATGTCAGCCAGCATTCCGCTGACGCTTAAATATACCACGCCCCCCAGTTCCATGGCCATACTCTGCATGGCAAGAATCTTCAGCTGTCTTTCTCCGTGAAAATAAGTGGAGATAAAGGAAACACTTGCATTCATAATTGCAGCGGTGGCGGCCCCCAGCAGGAATCGGTCAGCTAAAAGTGTGACCACATTGGGCATGAATGCGCCGGCAATTCCGAACAGCCCATAACAGAAGAGTCCGGCAAAAGCCAGCCAGTAAGGACCTTTCTTGTCAATCAGCCGGCCGAATAAGACGGTAGATACCACCACACCCAGGGCTGGGGTGGTAATCAGCCAGGAAGCATAATTGCCCAGATTATAAACCCTGCCCAGCTCAGCGGCGGCCGGAGTAATAGCCGTCCCCACCATGACAGTTAAACTGCTCATTAACATGAGTATCGCAATGCCTTTTTTATTCATCTGATTTTCTTCCCCCCTCTTTTATTAGAACGTGTCTTAAAAATGCTTTATGTCAACCTTCTCTCAGAATCCTTTGTATTTATCCATTTGAATAATTTTCAAATATTTTAACATAAATACCTTATATTGTCAATGAATTTGGCGCTGAGCAGGTGGGAATGGAATTTGATATTGAGAAAGAAACGGCGTATAATGAATTTAACACAAGTATTCGGAGGTGTCCAAAAGGTAAAGTAGAGATTTGCGTGCGTAAGATTGATTTGTATAATTTTCAATTAGCGGATTTGCCCATTGATTATCGTTTGGAATTTCTGGTGCTTTTGGCAAATATATGGTAAAATCTAGGGAACTGTATGTTAATAACCTGTGATTACATACAGTTCCTAATAGATGTAGAACATAAATGGCAGATAATTGTAAAACGCTTTTTCAGACGTGACAAGTTTGGACAAAAGAAACAAAACGGAGCTCAAGACAGTTTTGAATTCGCTCCTTTTGTTTCTTTTGCCCAAACCGAGGGCAGCAGCTGTTCCGGGGTGAAGGTACATACGACGGTAATGGAAAGAGAATTTCTAAATCTAAATGATTCAAAATACGTCCGATGGCAAAGGGCCTGCAAATTATAGTTCCAGCTATGTAACCTGAATTTGGCACAAATCTCCCGCCAAGTGTGACGTACATCTGGCAAAAAGCATTTTTAAGACACGTGATAGACTTTAAAAAATATTAATGAATTTCAGGAGGTGCCGCCAGTGAAAACTATGATAGAAAAGGAACCCAGTAAAAAACCCCGGAAACTGTTTTTGGCAGCTGGCATTGTCCTGCTGGCAGTCATTTATCTGATTCTGTGTGTCATTGTGGATGAAAACCATACCCTGCCGGGAATGAAAATAAACGGCATCCGTGTGGGAGGAAAAACAGAAAAAGAGATTGTAAAACTTCTGAAACAGGAGCGGAAAGTATGCCGGGAGAATGCGGTATTTACCGTCACGGCGGCTGATACAGATTATCAGATTCAGGTGGGAGATGCGCTGGACGCTGACAGCAGAGCGTTTGCGGAAAATATGTTCCGGCCGGGAAAGAGCATATTTGCAGCCAGGGGCCTGCATCTGCTGCGTTCGCTGCTGGGGGGATACCATCTGGAATTTCTGCCGGAATTAAAAGACCCAGAGGCCATACATCAGTCTATTGTGGACAGTGGTATTCAGGAGAGTGCCACCACCACACAGACCAGCTGTATCTTACAGGACCGGCAGCTGATTTTTACCATGGGCGTGGCAAAGGATGATACTGTGGACGAGGAAAGGCTCACAGAGCAGATTGCAGAGTCGGTGAAGAAAGGAGAGTATCAGGCGTCCTTCACATGTCCTCTCAAAAGAGGCGTGGTAAACCCGGTGGACATGGACCTGGTAGTTCAGAAAGTCTGTGTGGAACCGGCAGACGCCACCCTGGACCCTCAAAACGGCTATGCCATTGTGGACGCTGTGACGGGAATCAGCTTTGACAGGGAGGAGGCCGAAAAAAAGCTGGACAGAGCCAAAGAGGGCAGTACCGTAGTGGTGGACTTAATCTACACTGAGCCGGAAATATCCACCCAGAATCTGAAAGAGCATCTTTTCAAAGACAAACTTGCCACCTATACCACCCAGGCGGCAGGTGTGTCAAACCGCACCATGAATATCAGCCTTGCGGCACAAAAATGCAATGGCATGATTTTACTGGCAGGAGACGTATTTTCCTTTAATAACACAGTGGGAGAGCAGACAGAAGAAACTGGATTTAAAATGGCAAACGGTATTTTGGACGGACAGATTGTGCAGGTGTACGGCGGGGGAATCTGCCAGGTATCCTCCACAATCTTTGCCGCGGCACTTTATGCCAATCTGGAAATTGTAGAGAGGTGGAATCATGATTTCGTATCCAGCTATATTCCTGCAGGTGTGGATGCAGCTGTGGCCTGGGCGGCGCTGGATTTCCAGTATGCCAATAACACTGCTTATCCGTTGAAAATGGAGGTGTCCTATGTGAATGGGAATCTGACTGTGGATTTGTGGGGAACCAAGACAGATGACGCCATAGTGGAGCTGGCCACGGAGATAGTGAGCGACGTTCCCGGCAGCAATCTGGAGCTGGATACCTATCGGTATGTGTACAATGGCGACCGTAGCCAGGCGTTTATAGAAAACGTGACACACAGTTCTTATCTCAGATAGAAAAATTGCGGTAAAAATTGAAAGAAACACGGGCTTGAAAAAATGCTGTCCTGTGGTTATAATAAGGAGAATATTGAAAAATTAGGAGAATAATGACAATGGAAAAGACGATGGATAAGATCGTAGCGCTTGCAAAATCCAGAGGGTTTGTATACCCAGGCTCGGAAATATATGGCGGCCTGGCAAATACCTGGGATTATGGAAATCTAGGCGTGGAGTTAAAAAATAATGTAAAAAAAGCATGGTGGAAAAAGTTCGTACAGGAGTCTCCTTACAATGTAGGTGTGGACTGTGCAATTCTGATGAACCCTCAGACTTGGGTGGCTTCCGGCCATTTGGGAGGTTTTTCTGACCCTCTGATGGACTGTAAAGAATGCCACGAGCGTTTCCGCGCAGATAAGTTGATCGAGGACTTCTGTGAGGAGAAGGGCATTGCGCTGGAGGGAACCGTGGATGCCTGGTCTCAGGAAGAAATGGCATCCTATATACAGGAGCATGAGATTCCCTGTCCCACCTGTGGAAAGCATAATTTCACAGAAATCCGTCAGTTTAACCTGATGTTTAAGACATTCCAGGGAGTTACAGAAGATGCAAAAAACACAGTTTATCTGCGGCCGGAGACCGCTCAGGGTATTTTTGTGAATTTTAAAAATGTGCTTCGCACTTCCAGAAAGAAAATTCCTTTCGGTATTGCCCAAATCGGAAAGTCTTTCCGCAATGAGATCACACCGGGCAACTTTACATTCCGTACCAGAGAGTTTGAACAGATGGAGCTGGAATTCTTCTGTGAACCGGGGACAGATCTGGAGTGGTTTGCCTACTGGAAGAAGTTCTGTCTTGACTGGCTCAGTTCACTGGGACTGAAGGAAGATGAGGTGCGTTACCGGGATCATGACCCGGAAGAATTGTCCTTCTACAGCAAGGCCACTACGGACGTGGAGTTTTTGTTCCCCTTTGGCTGGGGAGAGCTCTGGGGAATCGCAGACAGAACCGATTATGACCTGACACAGCATCAGAATGTATCCGGACAGGACATGGCTTATTTTGACGATGAGAAAAAAGAGAAATACGTTCCCTATGTGATTGAACCTTCCCTGGGAGCAGACAGGATGGTTCTGGCATTTTTGTGCAGCGCTTATGACGAAGAAGTGCTGGATAAAGGCGATGTGCGGACAGTGCTTCATTTCCATCCGGCATTGGCGCCTGTGAAAATTGGTGTGCTTCCTCTGTCGAAAAAATTGGCAGAAGGTGCTGAGAAGATTTATCAGCAGTTGAGTAAATACTATAACTGTGAATATGATGACCGGGGGAATATTGGAAAACGTTACCGCAGACAGGACGAGATCGGCACGCCCTACTGCGTGACCTATGATTTTGATTCAGAAGAAGACGGTGCAGTGACCGTCCGTGACCGGGACAGCATGGAGCAGGAGCGGGTGAAAATTGAAGACCTGGAAGCTTACTTCAGGGAGAAACTTGATTTTTAGAGAGGAGATTTTGTAATTATGAAAGGAAATGTAATAGTAGGACAGTCCGGCGGCCCCACAGCGGCGATTAATTCCAGTCTGGCAGGGGTCTACCGTACAGCAAAGGACAGAGGGGCAAAGAAGGTATATGGCATGCGGTTCGGAATTCAGGGGCTGCTGGAGGAGAAATATGTGGATTTGTCTGAGCATATTGCCACAGAGCTGGATGCAGAACTTCTGAAGAGAACACCGGCTGCTTACCTTGGGTCCTGCAGGTATAAACTGCCAGGTATCCATGAGGACGTAACGGTATATGAGCGCATTTTTGAAATTCTGGAAAAATTAGACATTGAAGCTTTCATTTATATTGGTGGAAATGACTCCATGGATACCATAAAAAAATTGTCCGACTATGCCATCATCAAAGGACATTCCTGCAAATTCGTGGGATGCCCCAAGACAGTGGATAATGACCTGGCTCTCACAGACCACACGCCTGGATACGGCAGTGCGGCAAAATATATCGGAACTTCTCTGAAAGAAATTATTCGGGATAGCTTCTGCCTGGAATATGACAAAGGTCTGGTTACTGTTGTGGAAATTATGGGAAGAAATGCAGGATGGCTGACAGGGGCTGCTGTTTTGTCAAAAGGTGAAGACTGCACAGGACCGGATCTGATCTATCTGCCGGAACTTCCCTTTGACGTGGATAAGTTCATGGACAAAGTCAGAGAACTGCTCAGCAAGAAACCTTCTGTTGTGGTGGCTCTGTCTGAGGGAATCCGTGATGCCAGCGGAACCTATGTATGTGAGCTGGGAACAGCGGCTGATTATGTGGATGCGTTCGGACACAAGCAGCTCACTGGAACAGCAGCATATCTGTGTAATGTCATTGCAGGGGAGCTTGGATGCAAAACACGTGCCATTGAGCTGAGTACACTGCAGCGTGCGGCATCCCATCTGGCATCCCGTGTGGACATTCTGGAGGCTTACCAGGTAGGCGGCGCAGCTGTGAAAGCGGCGGATGAAGGGGATACAGGAAAGATGGTTGTTCTGGAGCGTTTATCAGACGATCCCTATCAGTGCGGAACAGAAGTAAAAGATGTGCATAAGATTGCAAATGATGAAAAACTGGTTCCAAGGGAATGGATTAACGAAGAAGGCACCTATGTGACAGAAGACTTCTTAACTTATGTGAAACCGTTGATTCAGGGGGATGTATCACCGATTATGGTGGATGGTATTCCCAGACATTTGTTTAAGCACAGCATCTAACTTTAGCATTTATTGCTGTTTTTGGTTATATGTCCTTGACGAATGGTAAAAATATCTATAAAATAGACTGTTGAGAATGAACGATTAGGAGGATTTTGAAATGGCAAAATGGGTTTATTTATTCAAGGAAGGCAATGCCGACATGAGAAACCTGCTTGGCGGAAAAGGTGCAAACCTGGCTGAGATGACCAATCTGGGTCTGCCGATCCCGCAGGGATTTACAGTGACCACAGAGGCATGCACCGATTACTATGCCAGCGGAAAACAGATTACTGAGGAAATCAAAACTCAGATTTTTGAAGCATTGGCTGTTCTGGAAAAGGAACAGGGCAAGGCATTTGGAGATACAGAAGATCCCTTATTGGTATCTGTTCGTTCAGGAGCCAGGGCATCTATGCCAGGTATGATGGATACAATTCTGAATCTGGGTCTGAACGATGTGGCAGTGGAAGGTTTTGCCAAGAAGACCGGAAACCCAAGATTTGCATATGATTCATACAGAAGGTTCATCCAGATGTATTCAGACGTGGTTATGGAAATCCCCAAATCTCATTTCGAGAGAATTCTGGATGAAGAAAAAGAATCCAGGGGAGCAAAATTCGACACCGATCTGACTGCAGATGATTTGAAAGATATCATCGTTAAGTTTAAAAGCATTTATAAAGATTCTCAGGGTGAGGAATTCCCGCAGGACCCCAAAGATCAGCTGATGGGAGCTGTAAAAGCAGTATTCCGTTCCTGGGACAACCCCCGTGCGATTGTTTACCGTCGTATGAATGATATTCCAGGAGACTGGGGAACAGCGGTAAACGTACAGGCTATGGTATTCGGCAACATGGGAAATACCTCCGGTACTGGTGTTGCGTTTACCAGAAACCCCTCTACAGGAGCAAAAGGTATTTACGGCGAGTATTTGATCAATGCCCAGGGCGAGGACGTGGTGGCAGGTGTGCGTACACCTCAGCCAATCACAAAATTGGAAGAAGATCTGCCGGAGTGCTATCAGGAATTCATGAAGATCGCCCAGAAACTGGAAGGCCATTACCGTGATATGCAGGATATGGAATTCACCATTCAGGAAGGCAAGCTGTATTTCCTGCAGACACGTAACGGAAAGAGAACTGCCCAGGCTGCACTGCAGATTGCCTGCGACCTGGTAGATGAAGGAAAGATTACAAAAGAAGAAGCCGTGACCAGGATTGAGGCAAAATCTCTGGATCAGCTGCTGCATCCTACATTTGATGCAGATGCGCTGAAGGCTGGTGAAGTAATCGGCGAAGCTCTGCCGGCATCTCCGGGGGCAGCTGCTGGTAAAGTATATTTCACTGCAGACGAGGCAAAAGCTGCTCATGAAGCAGGAGAGCGTGTGGTACTGGCCCGTCTGGAGACTTCTCCCGAAGACATTGAGGGTATGCATGCGGCAGAAGGTATTCTGACAGTCCGTGGCGGTATGACATCTCACGCAGCAGTGGTTGCCCGTGGTATGGGTACTGCATGCGTATCTGGATGCGGTGAGATTATCATGCACGAAGAAGAAAAATATTTTGAGCTGGGCGGACACACCATCAAAGAAGGAGATTACATTTCTCTGGATGGTTCCACTGGTAAAATTTATCTGGGAGATATCCGCACAGTGGAAGCTTCCATTGGCGGAAACTTCGGAAGAATCATGGAGTGGGCAGACAGTTTCCGTACACTGAACGTCCGCACAAATGCTGATACTCCTGCAGATACAAAGAACGCAGTGAAACTGGGAGCAGAGGGAATTGGTCTGTGCCGTACTGAGCATATGTTCTTTGAAGCAGAGAGAATTCCAAAAATTCGTAAAATGATTCTTTCTGATACACCAGAGGCAAGAGAGCAGGCCCTCAACGAACTGATTCCATTCCAGAAGGCTGACTTCAAAGGAATGTACGAAGCGTTGGAAGGTAAGCCCATGACGGTGCGTTATCTGGACCCGCCGCTTCATGAATTTGTACCCACAGATCCTCAGGATATTGCAGAGCTTGCAAAAGATATGGGGCTGACACCGGAAGAAGTACAGACAAGATGTAATGATCTTCACGAATTCAACCCCATGATGGGACACAGGGGCTGCCGTCTGGCTGTTACCTATCCGGAAATCGCTAAGATGCAGACAAGAGCAGTTATGGAAGCTGCCATTGAAGTAAGCCAGGAAAAAGGCTATGAGATTGTACCGGAAATCATGGTTCCCCTGGTAGGCGAGAAAAAAGAGCTGAAATTTGTGAAAGATGTAATCGTAGAGACTGCCGAGCAGGTGAAGAAAGAAAAAGGTTCTGATATGGAATATCATATTGGTACTATGATCGAAATTCCAAGAGCAGCTCTGCTGGCAAATGAAGTGGCAGAAGAGGCGGAATTCTTCTCATTTGGTACAAATGACCTGACTCAGATGACATTCGGCTTCTCCCGTGATGATGCAGGCAAGTTCCTGGATTCTTATTATAAGAGCAAGATCTATGAGTCTGATCCATTTGCAAGACTGGATCAGAATGGCGTAGGACAGCTGGTACAGATGGCTGTGGAAAAGGGACGGTCCACAAGACCTGAAATCAAGCTGGGCATCTGCGGCGAGCATGGCGGCGACCCGTCATCCATTGAATTCTGCCATAAAATTGGTCTGAATTATGTGTCCTGTTCACCGTTCCGTGTGCCCATTGCCCGTTTGGCTGCAGCACAGGCGGCTATATCACAAAGATAGGCGAAAACCATTTTGGACTTTTACCATA
>CAJUMB010000053.1 GCA_910587105.1 uncultured Lachnospiraceae bacterium | reverse complement strand
TAATGCCTGATACATGCGGATCCGGCCGTAGGTGTCATTACAATCATCTTCCTCCAGGATTTCCATCATGGCATCTGCCAGGGCTGATACTTCCATGGGCGGTCTTTATCTGCAGGGTACTGGTAAAATGCCTGCCTGCTGGCCTCAGACGGCCCGCGGCGAAAAAAGCGCTGGCTTCTTCCAGAAAGTCATTTTCCTTCTTCAAACGGCGGATTTCTTTTTCCTGTTCCTTCACCTGCTGGCGGAGCTGAAGAAGCTCCTCGTTAAGCGTCATGGCGCTTTGCGGGGTTTGTGAACCTGCCCCAAGGCCGGGGCTACCAAGGCGGCTGGCCCGCACCCAGCCATACATACATGGTATTCTTTGGAACCCCCAGTTCTTTAGCGGCCTTTGCCTGTCCGATTTCCTTTGCCAGTTTCACTGCCTGTATTTTGTATTCATGGCCGTATTGCCTGTTTTCTGCCATTTTTGTTCACTTCTTATTCTCTTGATTATACCTCAAATCTTTGAGAATGGGCTGTCAACTTTTTTTATACCACATCACAGATGTATTGGCATTTTGCTTTTACATAAAACAAAACCAAGCACGCAAGATACTTGGCCGTTTGCCAGAGAGCTTTCAGCAGTCTGACTGGTTATAATTTTCCTCATAAAATAATTATAGCATTGCCAGGTGTCTTTCGCAGGCAGAATCTGCGTAAGGAGGGGATTACATGAGTATATGGCAGGCAATCGCTATTTTTGCAGGCTGTTTTATTTCTGGCCTGATTACAGGGCACATAGACCGATGGAGAAAAAACAAGAAGCGCATGGATTGAAAGAGCAAAATTTTCCAGTGAAGCAAAAGACGAACCAAAGGGAATTTTACACTGGGGCAGAAAAAGACAGGAAAAATTGGCAGTTTGTCAAGTCAGCAGCAGATCAGGCAGGGACTGTATAAGGGATGTTTTAAGAAACTGGAAGAAGAACGTCCGGAGGAATAAGGGATAGCGGCAGAGAATCAGAAAGGACGCTTGTGAGCCCATATCCCGGCTGTATGGATAAAGATAAATTCTACAAGACAGCTTTCAGAGGAACAAGCGTAGAAAGACAGCAGAAAGATTCAAGCGGAAATGAGAAGAAAACGGACGATTTGACACAACCAAAAACTGTGAGAGAAAACAGCATATTGTTAATTGCCCGACAGGGAAATGGTGCTATACTTTGGAGCATGGGAAACCATAGAGCCGGGCGGCTGCCCTCCATTTCGGAGGTGCAACCCTCCAGACGAAAGAAAGGAGGGCGTTGCTAATGATGATTACATATTCTGACTTAGTTCAGACTGGAATATTCATTGTTGCCCTTATTGGATTGTGTCACACAATTTTTAAGGGAAGACGAAAATAGCCGCCACTACTCCCAATAGTGACGGCTGATGCTGTAAAGCATTAAGCTAAATATTATTCGGAGGGTAGCCGCTTCTATGGCTTTCCCTTTTTCTATGCTTAATATAGCACATTTCACAGCAGGATTCAAGAGCCTAACGCACGTTTACTGTAATGTGATTACAAAATCTTAATTTATAAAATGAATTCCATCCATTACTTCTTCAAAGTGAAATTTACTCTGAAAAACTCATCAGGTGGAATTTACTTTGGGACCCCCCATATCTTAACGGCTGCCCGGACCTGTCCAAAGACCTTAAGCCAGAGTCATTTTTCCAAGAACATCCCAGTACCAGCCACCGCCTGCGGTTTGTACTTGACTTTGGAAGAAAGATTTTTAATTGCAAGGCATTTAGATAACCGGGATTCTTTTAAGGCGGCCGGAGCTGATCTTGGAAGGGACTGTACTACGATTTCTAAGGAAGTGCGCAGCCATAAAATTTATAAAAAAACAGGGGCTCCCGGGAGGGCGTTCAACAACTGCGCCCACAGATATGGATGTGACCACCGCAGGCTCGGCACCTGGATTCTATCTTCTCACCCCTGATACGCAGGGGGCAGTCCATCTACCACATCTGTGTCAACAATAAAGACTCTGTCATGGTCAGTGAGAGCACGGTCTGCCGGCTGGTGGATTATAACGTCTTTTCCGCAAGGAATATTGACCTGCCCAGAAAGATCCGCTATTCCAGACGCAGGGTCAAAAAGCATGTGAAAGTTGACAAAAAATGCAGGGCCGGACGTACATACCAGGATTTCCAGCATTATATGGCCGGCTGCCCGGGTCTCCCCGTTGTTGAAATAGGCAGCGTGGAAGGGACCAAAGGCGGGAAAGTCCTGCTGGCCGATAATGGGTCGGAATTCTCCAATCCGCCGGTCATTGAATACAGCCCCGCCAGGGAAACCAGCGGACACGTGTATTCTACTGTGACCCGGCAGCTCCCCGCCAGAAAGGGGCCGCGGAGCGAAACCATGAGTTTATCAGAAATTTTGTTCCGAAAGGAAAGCCTTTTGATCTCTATACACAAAGGGATATCAACTGTATGATGGACAACATCAATTCTTACGGCAGGCAGAGCCTTGGTGATAAATCCCCCTGGGAGATGATGGCCTTCCTATATGGGGAAGAACTCTTAAAGCTTTTAGGCAGCCATAAGATAAGGCCTAATGATGTGGTCTTGAATGCCTCTGTTTGATTTGAATGGGGTGTCAACTTTTTTTATACCACATCATTCAGTATTAAGAGCGGAAAATAGGGTTTTATTAGTGACACTGCCATTATTATGGAAATTCTTACGAAAATGTAAGAAAAAAAGGGAGGCAAAATGCTTCCCTTTTTTCTTATACAGGTATAAAATAAAAAGCGTATTGACAAATAAAAGTGTATGTATTATTGTATTAATAAAGCAGTACAGATGAAGGCAGCCGGGGAGGATTATATGGGAAAACTAATTGAGATTCAGGACATGTGCAAGATTTATAATCCGGGGGAGAATGAAGTGTGGGCATTGAATCATGTGAGTCTAGAGGTAGACGAGGGAGAATTCGTGGCAATTATCGGCCATTCCGGTTCTGGAAAGTCTACTCTGATGAATATGCTGGGATGTCTGGATGTGCCCACCAGGGGGCGGTATCTCCTTCATGGGCAGGATGTGTCCTTTATGACAGACAACGAGCTCTCAACCATTCGGAATGTGGAGATTGGATTCATTTTCCAGGGGTTTAATTTGATCGGGAATCTGAATGCACTGGCCAATGTGGAACTGCCGCTGATTTACCGGGGGGTGGACCGGTGGGAACGGCGCGAACTGGCAGAGCAGGCTCTAAAGATGGTGGGATTGGAAAAGAGAATGACCCATAAGCCTTCAGAGATGTCCGGGGGCCAGCAGCAGAGGGTGGCCATCGCCAGGGCGATTGCAGCCTGTCCGCCGGTGATTCTGGCCGATGAGCCTACCGGTAATCTGGACTCCACATCTACAAAAGAGATCATGGACATTCTCAAGAATTTATATCGCGAAGGACGCACTGTGATTCTGATCACCCACGATGATGACATTGCAGCCAGTGCCCGCAGGATTATCCGGATTATGGACGGAAAGATTGAAGAAGACTTTATAAATCCAAATTATAAGGAGGAACATACCTATGTCAGCGAACAGAATGCCTAAACGGCCCAAAGGAAGGAAAACACCTGAACAAAGGAGGCGTCAGGGAAAGATTACCACGGCGGTTATCGGTGTTCTGGCGATTCTGGCGATGGCGGCGATGGTGACAGTTCCGAAGATGACACAGACGGATACCACCCCTATGGTGGCCACTGAGGAAGCAAAGAAAGGCGATGTGACCGCTTATCTGGAGGTGAGCGGTACGGTGAAAAGCCTGAAGACCAAGACCTACTATTCCCCGGTTAATGCCACGATTAAAAAATTTGATGCCAAAAACGGACAGATTGTCAATGTGGGTACTACACTGGTAAGCTTTGAAACAGATACGCTGGAAGCAGATAATAAGAAAGCAGAACTGACACATCTGGCCATGGTGAACACCAACCTGGACACTGTGGGCAAGGCAGATAAAGCTATGGCAGAGGCGGAGACGGCAAAGGGCAATTCGCAGATTATCCAGGGGGATATCGACAGCTATAAGAATTACATCAACGGGCTGAAGCAGTCCATCAATAACAGAACACTGCAGCTGGCACGCCAGGCTTCTGAATCCACAGTTTCCATGTCAAAAGAACAGGCAAAAGAACTCAAGACGCTGAATAAGATGCTGGAGACAGCCACACAGATTGAAGAATTGGAAACTGAAAATGAAAGTTATCAGGCTGAAATTGATAAGCTGGCCATTGAACAGTCACAGGCTGAGTTTGAAGAAGACAGCAACACGGCAAAAACCATAGAAGCTCAGCTGAAAAAACGCCAGAAGATTGTAGACGCCAATGAGATAGAACTGGAAAAGCTGGAAAATCAGATGGGTGCCTATTCTGGGATGGAAGCAGCAGATATTCAGACAATGATTCAGGAAATGTCCACAGCAGGGGAATTGGAGACAGTGGAGAAAGAAAGTGCCGCCACAGATGCCCAGCTTGCCCAGTGGCAGATGGATCTGGAAAATGCCCAGTCTGTTCTGGCAGATCTCCAATCGGATCTGGCGGAGGCAAAAGCGAAAGTAGACGCCGCTGATACTATGGAAATCAGCAATGCCAATAAAAAGGCTATGGAGAATAATAATAATCTGGCAGAGCTGGACGCTTTGTCACAGGAGGAGCTGCTGGAAAAGGGACGTCAGGGGATTAAGGCGGAATTTAACGGTATTGTTACCAGTGCCGCGCTGTCAGACGGCATGCTGGCAACCCAGGGGCTGGAGCTGGTAAGTATTGCCAGCAACGATGATGTTGCTGTGGAAGCCACTGTCTCAAAATACGATTATCATAAGCTGAAAGAGGGGCAGAAGGCGGAAATCACCATAGCAAATAATACATATCAGGGAACCGTCGGAGATATCAACCGGGTGGCTCAGCAGAATGAAAAGGGCGCTCCCATTGTCACCTGTGAAGTGGTCATTGACAATCCGGACGACAATATTTTCCTGGGTGTGGAGGCGAAAGCATCCATTCTCACCGGGTCTGAGAAGAATGTACTCACTGTTCCGGCCGATGCGGTGAATACGGGAAAAGACAATACATTTTGTTATGTGCTGGAGGACGGCGTGATTGCCCGTAGAGAAATTACAACAGGAATCAGCTCCGATACTTTGACGGAAATCAAAGAGGGTCTAAAAGAAGGTGATCTGGTGATACCACAGCTTCAGGAGGGTCTTACCGAGGGAACTCCGGCCAAGAGTGCACCGGCTGCAGATGAATTAGGAGGGACTCCATGAGCCAGTTAGTTGAATATCTGAAAATGGCGCTGTCAAATATCCGCTCCAACAAAGGACGTTCCTTTCTCACCATGCTGGGGATTATCATCGGTATCTCGTCCGTAATTACCATTATGGGTGTGGGAAATGGGTTTGAGGATGAGATGAATGAGCAGTTATCAGATTTTGCCGGAGGCCAGATCTATATCTATATGACCAATGAGGGCACTGAGAATATGGAGTATCTCAATGCAGATGATATGGAGGCGGTGGAGGCTCTGGAGGGAGTCTCCGGAACCAGTCCGGATTACATGGATTCAGGCACAGCGCTTACGCCGAAAGGGACTTTCGACGTATCTATGCGGGGAGGCGGCTCCGCCCAGCTGGAGGTGTCCGGTGTTGAAATCGTATCCGGCCGGTATTATAATGATAGTGATATAGCCACAGGGAATCACGTCTGTGTGATCCGGAAAAAAGATGCCTTGAAGGCATTCGGCACAGAGGATATTCTGGGGATGAACCTGCAGGTGACTCAGAATAACATGACCCTGGATCTGACGATTATTGGAATCTCTGCTTCAAAAAACGAAGACAGTATGGTTTCCTATGATTATGCGGGGGATTCCATTTCTCTGGAGCTCCCCTATACGGCGTTTGAAGCATTTGGGTGGGAGACCACAGACAGTATCTATGGGTTTTATACCACCACAAACGGTACGGTAGAATCCGGTATAGTGGCCCAGAATGCCATACAGCTTCTGAACAGACGCCACTACAGCCAGGGCGAAGACTATTACCAGATGCAGGATTATAATGATCAGGTAAGCCAGGTAAATGATATGCTGGGAATGATTACTGGATTTATCTCCTTTGTGGCGGGAATTTCCCTGCTGGTTGGCGGCATCGGCGTTATGAATATTATGCTGGTGTCTGTGACAGAGCGCACTCGTGAAATCGGAATCCGAAAAGCTCTGGGAGCGAAGACTTCATCTATCACCATGCAGTTTCTGGCCGAATCTGCCATTATTTCCTGCATTGGCGGGATTATTGGGATTATCATCGGTATTGGTCTGGCCCATGCAATCTGTTCTGTGCCTACATTGGACTTCCCGCCAGGAATTCATATGTCCACTATTTTGATGGCGACGCTGTTTTCTTCCGGAATCGGTATTTTTTTCGGACTGTATCCGGCGCGGAAGGCGGCAAAATTAAGTCCCATCGAGGCATTGCGGAGGGATTAGATTGGGGATTTCGATTCTTATTGTTTTGTCTGCCTGAACTCTGGGTATGAAGGATAGCAGTTTAGAGCGTAGTTTTGGAAAAGGATGTCAGCGATTGAAGAAAATTGTTGATGTCCTTTTTTGCATTTAGGAGGGCAGGACATATTTTGGAAATGATTTGAAAAATACTCTTGACATATGGGCTGAGTTTCCCTATAATTACTGTATTAATACTAATAATACAGTTAATACGGTCGATACAATCGGTACAATATGTGAGTGCTCAGGGAAAATCGGCGGGAAGCACAGGCCCGGAATTTCCGGGAGCACACGATTCAAAAAGGGAGGAATGCGTATGATCATTCTGGACTATCAGGATCGAAGGCCCATTTATGAGCAGATTGTAGAAAAATTCCAGACATTGATTCTCAACGGAGCGCTTCCGCCGGAGAGTAAGCTCCCGTCGGTGCGGAAACTGGCTCTGGATTTATCTATCAATCCCAATACCATTCAGCGGGCTTACGCCCAGCTGGAGCAGCAGGGCCTTGTGTATCCGGTGAAAGGAAGAGGGAGCTTTGTCTCTCCGAATCTGGAAACTGCGGCTAGGAAGCAGGAAATGTATTACCAGGAACTGCGGGAATGTGTCCGGAAGGGGAAGACCTGCGGGGTCACTGAGGAAGAGCTTCTGGAACATGTGAAAGATTATTATAGGGAGGAAGCCATATGATACAGACGGTAGGTGTCAGCAAAAGGTTTGAAGATGTGCAGGCAGTCAACAGCCTGTCTATGGAAATCCATCAGGGAGAAGTCTTTGGTCTGGTGGGTACCAACGGAGCAGGTAAGAGCACACTGCTGCGGATGCTGTGCGGAATTCTCAGGCAGGACGAGGGAAGCATTGCCGTGGACGGACAGCCGGTTTATGAAAACGAGGCTGCGAAGCAGGAGATCTTTTACATCTCAGATGACAGTTACTATTTTACCGGGAGCACCCCCGTAGATATGGAGCGGTATTACAAACAGTTTTACCACAAGCTGGATAGTGTACGTTTTTATAAATTGCTGCTTCAATTCGGCCTGGATAAAAAGCGGAAAATCCGTACTTTTTCAAAAGGAATGAAAAAGCAGCTAAGTGCCATTTTAGGTATCTGCGCCAACACCAAATATCTGTTGTGTGATGAGACGTTTGACGGTCTGGACCCGGTGATGCGCCAGGCGGTGAAGGGTATCTTCGCCACAGAGGTGATGGAGCGGGAGTTCACCCCGGTGATCGCTTCCCACAATCTGCGGGAACTGGAAGATATCTGTGAAAATGTGGGGCTGCTGCACAAAGGGGGGATTCTCCTGTCGGAGAATCTGGAAAATATGAAACTGCATCTGCATAAGGTACAATGCGTGATACCTGAGGAGGAACAGGAAAAGCAGATTCTGCGGGAATTGGATGTAATCCGCAGCGACCATCAGGGATCGCTTTTGATGGTGACAGCAAGGGGAACCAGGTCAGAGATTATGAAGTGTATCCAGGAGAAAAATCCCCTGTTCTGCGAGATACTTCCCCTGACATTGGAAGAAATATTTATCAGCGAGACGGAGGTGGCTGGCTATGAAGTCAAGAATCTTATCTTTTAGTGTATTGATTGAAACAATGAGAAAACAGATATGGGTTCCGGCTCTGATTATTCTCGGATTTTTTCTGTGTCTGCCGGTGGCTGGGATGATATCAATGGGCTGGCTTCAGGCAGACGGAAGAGAGCATGCCGATATGATCCGCGTTTATACAGAGTTTCTCGCTGGAAGCAATCTGCCTTTTTATGCCATGATGACTGTGGGAAGTGCTGTGCTGGCTGGAGTCAGCGGCTTCTCCTGGCTGCATTCCCGGGTAAAGACAGACTTTTATCACAGTCTGCCCATACGCAGGGAAAAGTTGTTTGTCAGCCAGGTGATTCTGGATATGGCATATTTTGCAGTGCCGTATCTGGTGAATCTGTTTTTGGCCTATGTGGTGGGTCTGATGTACGGTGTTCTTCAGGGGTATGCGGTGCGGGTATCGCTGGAAAGTTTTGTCTTTCAGCTGTTGTTTTATCTGTTGATTTATTTTGTGGTGGTTCTTGCCATGCTGCTGTCCGGAAAGGTTCTGGCGGGAGTGATGGGAGCCGCAGTTTTGATGTTTTACGGGCCGCTTCTTGACATGGTGCTGCGGGGAACTGCATCTACGTTCTTTTCCACCTATGCCAATGAGGGACTGGCGTTCAGCAGATTTTTGCAGAGCTTTTCCCCGGTTGTCAAATATTCTCAAATGTATACAGCCGGAAAATATCCGGTGTTGTCCGGAAAATCCCTGCTGCTTTGTGTGCTGGCAGCAGGGGCACTGGCTCTGTTATGTTTTTATCTTTATAAGAAGCGTCCCTCCGAGGCGGCAGGCCGGACCATGGCATTTTACAGAATCGGCAAGGTGACACAGTATTTAATGGAATTGCTGGTGGTTCTTGGCTTTGGAATTATGTTCTGCAATGTTGCAGCACAGGCCCGCGGGGCATGGCTGGTATTTGGTGTAGTGTTCGGCGGTGTGCTCTCTCATGGGATTATAGAGATGATCCAGGAGGGAGACATCCGGAGGGTTATGGCCCACAAAGGAGTGCTCACAGCAGCTGTTGCCTCCTCACTGGTGGTTTTTGGAATCTGTTATTGGGATGTATTCCGATATGATGAGTTTCTGCCGAAGCAGGAGGAGCTGAAAGCTGTGAGTATCCGGGCAGACGACTATTTTGGTTATACGGAAGAAGAGCTGAGAGTAAATGACCAAATGCAGAAAGCCATGGAACAGATGGCTTCAGACCCGCAGGTCTATGAGACTCTGAAGCAGGTGTTAAAAACCCATGTGGGCTGGACGTCCAATGGGGGCGGAAAATGGATAGAAAGATTGGCGGCAGTTCGCAATAGCCAGGAGAGTGTGAATATTCGGTATGTACGGGTAAGATACGTGCTGGCCAGCGGCAGGACCGTGCATCGGAAATATCTGGTGGATTATGATAAGAGCCAGCAGCAGCTGATGGCGCTGTACGACAGCCAGGATTACAAAAAGACTATTTTTCCGCTGACGATTATGACAGAAGAGGAACTGATGAATAAAATCGAGTCAGTGGAGATCTCATCCATTGATAACACTTTTGGACTGCCGGGAAGTCAGGAGATGAAGGCAGAATTTTGGAAGACTTACCGGGCAGAGCTTCTGCAGTTGTCCAGCGAAACATTAAGGAGAGAACGGCCAGTGGGTAAAATTCAGCTGGAGGCCGACTTAAGATACCAGTCTGAAGACGGGCAGACCATGGCAAACCATGAATATATGGTGCTGTCTCATCAGGAGTACTATATTTATCCGTCCTTTGTCAGAACACTGGCGCTGTTGGAAAGAAAGGGCATTCAGCTTCCAAAATCTATCCCTCTGGAATCTGTGGAAAGAATCACAGTTTATGAGGATGGGCAGGAGAGAGTGATTGAAGACCGCAGCCAGATCCGGGAAATCCTTCCGGAACTAGTCAGCACGGAGCTTGACGACGGGATTGTGAGCCAGGTGGACGATGTGATGGTAGATGTGAAACTGAAAAAAGGCAGCTATGCGGAATTTATTACCTGTACTTGGAGGGGGGATAACTAAGACACGCTCTAGAGGAGGTGGAGGCAGTTATGGAGATGGCTTCAGAAATGATTTCAGCAAAAGAGGGCAGGCGCTATAGAATATTAATCGTGGAGGATGATCCCATCATAGCAGATGCGGTGGGCAGGCATGTGGGGTCCTGGGGATATGAAACAAAAGTCCAGGAGGATTTTCAAAATATCCTGGCCGGTTTTCTGGAATGGGAGCCGCAGTTGGTTCTGATGGATATTTCTCTTCCCTTTTACGATGGATTTTACTGGTGTGGGAAAATCCGGGAAGTGTCGAAAGTTCCGGTAATCTTCCTGTCTTCCGCTTCCGACCAGATGAATATTGTGATGGCGGTGAATATGGGCGCTGATGATTTTATCGCAAAACCCTTTGACCTGCAGGTGCTGACAGCAAAAATCCAGGCAGTCATGCGCAGGGCTTATGACTTTGGCAGTATGGGCCAGTGCATAGAGCACAGAGGTGCTGTCCTGAATACGGGAGACACCTCCCTTACTTATCATGGCCAGAGGGTGGAGCTGACGAAGAATGATTACAGAATCCTGCAGGCACTGATGGAGAACAAAGGGCGGGTGGTCAGCCGGGATACGCTGATGACCCGCCTGTGGGAGACGGACAGCTTTATTGACGAAAACACGCTGACAGTGAATGTGGCCCGTCTGAGAAGAAAACTCTCAGCCCTGGGGCTGACGGATTTTATACATACTAGAAAAGGGATGGGCTATATCATTGCATAAGAAAGAATCTATCAATCATATCGGGCTGTGCTATGTGAAAGACAGAAGGAAACCGTTATTTTTGGCAGGGCTGTGCAGTCTGATTATGGCTGCTGTTTATCAGCTGTATGGGGTTTCCTGGGAACCATTTCTCTATGGATGGGTGCTCTGCCTGGCAGCGGGAGCAGCAGCAGCGGCTGTCGATTTCTGCGGCTATCGGAAACGGCACAGGTATCTGCAGCGGATGCAGAGAGAGGCGGCGGGGAGCATCTGGGAATTTCCCCGGCCGCACAGTCTGGAGGAAGCGGATTATATAGAATTACTGGAGAGAATATGGGAAGAGCGGGAAAATTTTCAGATGATGGCCCGACAGGAGCGGCAGGAAACGATAGATTACTTCACACTGTGGATGCATCAGGTGAAAACTCCCATTGCCGCCATGGGTTTGATTCTCCAGGAGCAGGATACCACGCAAAGCCGGGAACTTCAGGCAGAGCTCTTTAAAACAGAACAGTATGTGGAAATGGCCCTCACCTACCTGAAACTGGGAGATGGCGCGGCGGATTATGTTTTCCAGAAGCTTTCTCTGGAAGATGTGGTCAGACAGGCCGTGAGAAATTATTCATCCCTGTTTATTTTGAAAAAAATAAAGCTGGAGCTGGGGAAACTGGATTGTGAAGTGGTTTCTGATGAAAAGTGGCTGATATTTGTCATGGGACAGCTGTTGTCTAATGCTTTGAAATATACGAATAAAGGCAGTATCTCCATCTATCTGCAGGGGGATAAAACTCTGGTTATCCAGGATACAGGCATAGGAATTGCCCCGGAAGATCTGCCCCGGATCTGGGAAAAGGGATTTACCGGATACAACGGCAGGAAACATACCTGCGCTACAGGCATTGGACTGTATCTGTGCAGACGCATCTTGAAAGAACTGTCCCATAGGATCGCCATGGAATCCCAGCCGGGTGTGGGAACAAAGGTGATAATTGACTTAAATTCCGGTTGACAAATGAATCTGTGAAGGGTATAATTTCTTGAGTATAGGATAGGAGAGAATTATGCACATTCAATTAATTGATGTTCTATCGCAGGATGGACAAGTTCTGCACCGCGAGATTCCGCTGGAATTGGACACAGTGGAGGTGGGGGCAGAACATTTTGTATTGTCTGCGAAAAGTCCGGTTGCCGTGGATGTCACCCATATGAGCGGCCGGGTGCTTCACATAGAAGCGCGCTGTCATGTGTCTGCGCTGATTCCATGCGGGAGATGTCTGGAGGAAGTGGAGAGAACATTTTCTGTGTCTCTTTCCAGAGATGTGGATATGAAGAAAATGGAAACAGAACAGGGATTGGATGAGTATAGTTTGATCACGGGAACAGAGCTGGATGTGGATCGGATGATCCACAATGAGTTGTTGGTTCAATGGCCCCTGCGGGTTTTGTGCAGAGAAGACTGCAAAGGAATCTGCAGCCGGTGCGGGACGAATTTGAACTATCACAACTGTGATTGTGAGAAACAGAGTCTGGATCCGCGTATGGCAGCTATTAGTGATATATTTAGTAAATTTAAGGAGGAATAAACCCATGTCAATCTGTCCAAAAAATAAATCATCCAAGTCCAGAAGAGATAAGAGAAGAGCAAACTGGAAAATGTCAGTACCGAATCTGGTAAAATGCAGCAAATGCGGTGCGCTGTCCATGCCTCACAGAGTGTGTAAGGCTTGTGGAAGCTACAATAAAAGAGAGATTATCTCTGCTGACTAATGAGGGCATGAGTGGGAAGTCTGTTTTTGCAGGATTTTTCCACTCTATTTTTTTACCACGAAAGACATTTAACAGGATGATTTATATGAGCAGGAAGGGCGGCAGTTCAGATTGTGAATATGGGAAGCGGCTGCAGGAGTGTCAAAGGCACATAGAAGCCGGCTTTCATTTTAGAAATGGCCACGGTAAGGCTGGGAAAGCAGGGGGAACATAGTGGAACATATTATAGAAAAATTTTTGGAAAATCATAAACTGTCCAGGGCAGAGTACCTGGCATTGCTTGAGGGCTGGGAAAATCAGGAGAGTGCCAGGCGTCTGGCACAGGAGGCGGTTAAAATTAGAGACCATTATTATGGAAGGAAAATTTTCACCAGAGGCCTCATCGAGTTTACCAATTATTGTAAAAACAATTGTTATTACTGTGGAATCAGAAATGGAAACCGTAATGTGAGCAGATATCGGCTGACAGAAGAAGAAATTCTGGAGTGCTGCCATATCGGTCATGGAATGGGACACCGCACGTTTGTGCTGCAGGGAGGGGAGGACCCCTGGTTTACAGATGAGAAAGTGGCAGTAATTATCCGTAGAATAAAGGCAGAATTTCCGGATTGTGCAGTGACATTGTCCATAGGAGAAAAATCTTATGAGAGTTATCGCCTGTTCCGGGAGGCAGGCGCAGACAGGTATCTGCTGCGCCACGAGACGGCGGATGAAGAACTGTATCGTTCTTTACATCCAGCAGGACTGAGTCTGGAAAAGAGAAAACAGTGCCTCTATGATCTGAAAAAATTGGGGTATCAGGTGGGAGCGGGCTTTATGGTGGGTGCGCCGGGCCAGACTCTGGACCATTTGGCTCAGGACCTGGTCTTTCTGCAGGAACTGCAGCCGCAGATGGCAGGCATCGGCCCGTTTATCCCTCATCATGATACAAAATATGGAAGCGAAAAAGCAGGAAGTATAGAACTGACTCTGTTTCTTCTGTCAGTGATGCGCATTATGCTCCCAGCGGTACTGCTTCCTGCCACAACGGCACTGGGAACCCTTGACCCCATGGGGCGGGAGAAAGGGTTTATGGCAGGAGCCAATGTGGTGATGCCGAATCTGTCTCCCCTGGAAAACCGCAGGCTTTATGAGCTCTATGATAATAAGATAGGAACCAGAGGAGAAGATGGGGAAAGCATGGAGGGGCTGGCCAGGAGAGCAGAATGTGCCGGGTGCCGGCTGGTCAGTGAGAGGGGGGATGCAGTGGAATTGTAAGTTTTCAGCCTATTAAAAGCTGGATTCAAGAAAATATAGTTGGAAAAAGGCTGTAGATATGGTATAGTATATAAAATAGGCAGTTTTTCTGCATTGATAGTAAAGATGGAGGAAGCAGGAGTGAAAGAAAGTTATAGTTCTAAAATGGATGAGAGAAGGAAAAAGAAGCGGATCGGCTGGAAGGTTGGTAATCTCGTGATACTTATGCTGATGGCTTCCATGTTTGTGGTTGTGGCTATTTGTATTTTCATGTTCTATTCCCTTATCATGGATTCGCTGGAACAGCGGTGTGTGGATGGTACCAACATGCTGGCCTATGAGATTGGCCGTATGTCCGGCGACGAGGATGAGATGGAAGTGCTGGATAACTTGAAGAGCCACATGGAAATGGAGTTTTCGGTCTTTGAAGGAGACACCCGTACCTATACCACCATATATCAAGACGGCCAGCGGGCTGTGGGAACTAGACTGTCCGATGAAATGTCTGATATTATACTCAGACAGGAACAGTCATACGTGGGCACTGCTGACATTTTAGGAGTGAAACACATCTGTTCTTATGTACCCATCCGGGATAAGAACGGACAGGTGAATGGTTTGATTTCAGCCGCTGTTTCATCAGCATCAACGGTCCGGAGCGCAGCTTTTGTGATTGTTCTGTCATTTATAGTGGCACTGATCGCTGTTATCGTGTGTATCTTGATTCTGTCCCGATACCTGAAAAAGAGTGTATCAGTTCCATTGGGCGAGATCACGGAGGCAGCCCAGCGTCTGCAGAGAGGTGAGCTGGGTCTGGCCCGGGGTGAAGAGATTAAGATGGATGTCCATTCAGATGATGAGATTGGTGAGCTGGGTCAAGCCTTTGAGAATACTGTATTCCGGCTGCGGAGTTATATCGGTGAGATCTCGGATATTCTGGGAGCCATTGCCGATGGTGATTTGACCAGCAGTGCCAGGGAGGAGTATGTGGGTGACTTTGAAGCCATCAAAGCTGCTTTGGATGGCATTGAAGGAAAGCTGAATGGGGCTTTGGGGCAGATTG
Source organism: uncultured Lachnospiraceae bacterium (assembly GCA_910587105.1). Lineage (GTDB taxonomy): Bacteria > Bacillota > Clostridia > Lachnospirales > Lachnospiraceae > MGBC164599. The sequence goes on along the minus strand of CAJUMB010000053.1, from coordinate 10,157 downwards.
AAGACAGCGCTGACCAGGTAGCTGCTGGAGCTGACCAGGTGTCCAGCGGCGCCCAGGCTTTGTCACAGGGTGCCACTCAGCAGGCCAGCACAGTAGAGGAACTGGCAGCTACCATTGCTGAAATTTCTGAAAATGCTAAAAAGACTGCCGCAGCAGCGGAAGACGCCGGAAAGTTTGTGGAACAGGCCGGCGGCCATCTCAATACCAGTATCGAGCATGTGAAAGAGCTGAATGTGGCTACCGAGCGGATATCCGCTTCTTCTGAGAAGATTGGTAAGATTATTGATACTATTGAAAATATCGCTTTCCAGACGAATATTCTGGCATTGAACGCAGCGGTGGAGGCTGCCAGGGCCGGGAATGCCGGTAAGGGGTTTGCTGTTGTGGCCGATGAAGTAAGAAATCTGGCTAACAAATCCGACGAGGCGGCAAAGGCCACCAAGGATCTAATCGATGATTCCATTAACGCTGTCAATGAAGGCGGTGAAGTAGTAGAAAGAGTTACAGAGTCTCTGGGGCGCACCAGTGAAGCTGCCGGCAATGTGACAGCTATGATGACAGATGTGGTGGAGGCAGTGAGCAGCCAGATGGATGCCATTATCCAGGTCAGCAGTGGAATCGATCAGATTTCCTCTGTGGTCCAGACAAACTCTGCCACCAGCCAGGAAAGCGCCGCTGCCAGTGAACAGCTGTCCTCGCAGGCAAGTCTGCTCAAACAGCTTCTGGGTTCTTTCCGCTTGAGATAGAGTGTGCGGCAGCAGCTATCTATGACTCTTCAGATTCAGCATCACGGAGGCGTGGAAAAGATGAGCTCCATGGGTGAATTCTATGCCTCGTTGTAGAATTGGGCAAAGTGGGGCGTAATTTGGTTTTTGGGAGATGTAAAAGTCTCCCTTTTTTTATCGTATTAGGAAACTCTGTCTTCTATATGAGAAAAACCCTCCAGGGGATGTGCACTATTTGCCGGATTCTTTCTTGTTTTGATGTGGCTTCTCCCAGATACGCTCTAAAATTGAATGTGTCAAAGAATACCGTATCGGGCATGGGATGAATTTTTCAAATTGAGCTGGATAGACACCTGAATAGGGGTATGCTATACTGAAAAATAGATTTCTGCTGTTTGTTTTTTACAGTTTTGCAGGATGCTGATATAGGCAGCTTTTTTGATTATGAGATTAGGAGGTGTTTTCAAACCCATGTTATTCAATCTGCACAGTAATTACAAACCTACAGGTGACCAGCCTCAGGCCATTGAGACTCTGGTGAAAGGATTTCAGGATGGGCAGCCTCAAAGGGAAAAGGCTTATCTCAGAGGGATATGATATAGATGAAAGCAATGATGAAATTCATTACACATGATTCATTGCTTTCCGGTTATGATGAAGGGTGTATCATATATGTTTGAGAGGGAGAAAACGGTAATTGACACTGAATCAGAGAGAATGTGCCGCAGGGAAAATGAATGTATAAGATCATTGACAGCGGCAGGAAGATACAGTAAAAAACAGGAAGGGAAAATGGTCAAATTGGGAAATGGAATGTATGTAATTGGATTTGATGACGGTTACCAATTCGGAAAGACCGCGGGAAATCTGTTTGAAAATGGAGTGTATTGTATGGGAAAAGCGGAACCGTCTGTTAAAGAGCATTCCCTAAAGTATGGCAGAAAGTATTATAAGGTGTGTGAGGGCAGGGCAGCCATCACAGAGGATAAAGTATCAGACGAGAAAGCAAGGCTGCTTGCCATGGCGGCCATCGCAAAAGAACTAAAAGCAGAGGAAGTCCAGAAAGCTGAAATTATTTTAGCGGTTGGGCTTCCTTTTTCAGATTTTGGGAGGGAAAAGAAAAATCTTGCAGAGTATTATAATGAAAAAGCGGTTATGAAATATGAGTATGAGAGAACAGGCTATGATATTGAACTGAAGCAGGTACTGGTCTATCCGCAGTGTTATTCAGCAGTTGCCCCAAGGCTGAGTAATATGAAAGGCGATTATCTGGTTGTGGATATTGGAAGCAAGACAACAGATGTTGTGTATCTCAGGGATGGAATTCAAGTAGAAAGTAAGTCAGTTACGATTGAAAAGGCTATGGTGAAATGGATAAAACAGATACAGGCAGATTTACAGGTACAGTATGGAAAAAATATTTCAGAGGGTGAGATTTTAAAGGTTATTCGAAAGCAGCCGAGTCTTCTTCCGAAAATTTATACAAATTTGATTCGTGATACAATCCGCCGACAGGTGTATCTCCTTGAACTTGAGCTGGCAGAAAGGGAATATGATTTGAAGTATATGAAAGTCATTTACGTGGGAGGCGGAGCAGCTGCTGTGCAGAATTTTTCTGAGTATCGGCCTAATACCGCTTATGATACGGACATCCATGCCAATGCGAGAGGGTATGAGTTTTTATCGCTGCAGGTATTAAAAAAACAGGAAATGTGTTGATGTGGGGAATAAATTTGTTGTTACTGTCCGCTTTCATTCAGAAGGGATGGAAGAAGAATTGTATAGGAAGATACAAGAAAGAAAAAAACAGCAGTTTGTCCTCATCCGAATATGTGAAAAAAGTCCTATCCGAATATTTTGTGAAGGAAGAAATACAGAGGCAGACAGAAGATGTATTGCTGGAAATCCGGGAGGAATACCATAAAATGCTTGAAGGGGTTGAAGAAGCCGTGTACCGTAGTATACAGAAGTATGATTTTATTTTGGCGGGAGCAAGGGAAAATAGCAGTGGGGAGGAGCGGCAGTCTGGGGATACCAGCAGAATAGAACAGGAAAGGCTTCCCGAAGAAAGCAGTGATATCCCGGAAGGTGCAATAGATTTTTTAAACAGCTTTGACTGAGAGATAAAATATTTGCTTGATATGTTCTTTTCTTAGTATACTTTTTCTGAAAATTCGGATATAATAAAAATATATCATTATAGAAAGCAGTACTGCAAATGTCAGGCCAGAGGAGGAATGCGATTACATTATTTAGAACAGATACCGGAAGAAAAAGTATCTTTTGTATTAGAGGTTCTGCAGGGAATACAGGAAGTGGACAGCACTGCCCATATAAATGAAAAAGAAGAAGCGTATAATCGCTTAGAAAGTATGCGGAAAAGGGTGGAATTGGATTTAGATTATGAAACAGAGCTTGCAGAATATCGAAATGTGAGATATGGATATGAAAGTGATGATAGACACTAATATTATTCTGGACTATCTTCTGAACCGGAAACCTTTTGCAGATACCGCAGATAAAATTGTAAAAGCCTGCCAGCAGGGAAAAATTGATGGCTGTATAGCAGCACATACAATACCGAATATATTTTATATTCTCCGCAAAGCATATAGTTTGGAGGAACGGCGTATCATTTTGAAAGACATATGCAGAATATTTGATATTGAAAGCATTGACCGGAGTATTATAAACACTGCATTGGAAAATGGGCAGTTTAGGGATTTTGAGGAATGTCTTCAAATGGAATGTGCCAGAGAGGGGAAAGCTGCTTACATTGTCACAAGAAATATCAAGGACTTCAAATATGTTATACTTGCAGCAAGGAAGCAACGGCTGTATGGTTATGGTCTGTGCAAAAAGCAGGGAGAAAAAGAATGAAAAGCAGACAGCAGATGAAGAAAAAAAGCAGTGCAGGTGAAACTGCATCACAGGGAAACGAAAATACACCTGCCCGTCTCCGCATAGCAGAGAAAGAACGGCTTGTGGCAGAGGCAAGGCGGTTTAACCTTCTGAGCAATGTGTTTATGTCTGTTGCATTAGATGATAAACTGGCCTGCCAGCATATATTGAGGATTTTAACAGAAATGAAGGATCTGATTGTGCTGGAGGTACGTTCACAGTACCGTATGTCAAAAATCACATCCCATGATGCAATTCTGGATATATTGGCAGAAGACGGCTGCGGGAATCTTTTCTCCGTAGAGATCCAGCGGGCTGATACGGTAGACCACGCAAGGCGTATCCGGTTTTATGGAGCGATGATTGACAGTGAATATCTGATGAAGGGAAAAACATATGCGGGCCTGCCTGACGTATACATTATATACATAAGTGAAACGGATCTGTGGAAAGGCGGCTGTACAAGTTATCCGGTTGAAAAATACTTAGGGAACATAAAGGTGCCATATGACGATGGCCAGCATATTTTATATGTTAATGCTGCCATAAATGATGGTTCAAAGACTGCCTGTCTGATGCAGTATTTCAAAACTGCAGACCCAGAGGATATGAGCCAGGGCGATCTGTCGAAACGGATACATTTTTTAAAGTGCGAAGAAGGAGGTTATGAAATTATGTGTGAAGTTAGTGAGAAAATATTTGCAGAAGGAAGGGCAGAGGGAAAAACCGAAGGTGAGAAGATTGGGGAAGAACGTATTAACAGATTAAATACGTTTTTGTTACAAGAGAAACGTTTTGAAGATTTAGAACGTTCTATATGTGATAAAGAATTCCAGAAGCAGTTAATGTTGCAGTACGGCGTATAAAAATGACGTAGATATGATACAGGGTAGAGGAACTTGAAATAATCCTTTACCCTGTTTTTGTTGTGCTAAAAAACGCCTATCTAAGTGGATGAGAAATGGAAACATTGATTATTACAAAATGGAGGAAGAAACATGTGTAATATAAGATTTAAAAATTTGGAACATGAAAACTTTTATTGCGAGAACCTGCCTCAGACAAGATATCCAGACGGATATCATAAAGCGCTCATCTATCTTCTTGGTGTGTCAGAGGTTACCAGGACGCATTTTAAGCAAATTTATAATATTGAAGCAGGCTGTATTAAACCAGGGTGTCTGTACGAAGAATGGACGACAGGAAACGACAGAAAAATTATCCGGCTGGCTTTTAATTTGTACACTGGCTGGACCCCGACAGTAAGGGCCGGCCACAATGAACAGGAGAAACTGGAAGAATGTAGCAGATATTCAATTAATGAGCTCTTTCTGGTGAGACAGCAAAGGCAGCGCTTTAGCGGGCGGCATCATACGCAGTGGACAGGTGGCGCTGCATATGATTATGATGATATATTATTCAAAAATTATAATGTATTGGAGGAGATGGAAGATGATAACTTCTATGGTAGACGCCCAAAACGATTGCCTTTTCATAGACGGTAAAAAAGTATTAGATTTTATCCCATATATAGCAAAAGTAAAGCTGACTACAACATCCAAAGGGGAAAAAAGGGCGTATAGAATACAGATACGTAGAAATGGCGAAGTTATTAAAGAAGTTTGGCTGTCTAAATTATATGTAAACTCATGGTTTGATCTGTCTGCCCATTGCTCAGATGCAGGCATTACCAACAGAGAAAGACGGTTAATAGAAGGTTACCTGCAGAAACAGGCTGCAGAGCTTCCCAGTCATCAAGAAATTTTCTTGGACAAAAAAGGATGGAGCAGTATAGGCTCTGGGTGTATATTTTTCAATGAAAAAGTCATTACAAAAGCAGTCCCGGATATTGTGAGGACAAAAGACCTTACAAGAATAGTTAGGACAGAAGACTATAGGTTTAATACGGATGAAGTCCAAAGTATTCTCTGTGAAATACAAAGAGCTGCAGAAAATCTTTCATGGATTGTATACACAGCATCGTATTTCGATATATTAAAATGGCCATTTGAACAAGCTGGCTATCCTATTGAATTTATTGTTAATATCTATGGGAAAAGCGGATCTGGAAGGACAAGCTTGATAAAAACCATCTGTAGTCCATCATATGTCTTTTCTTTCAGCAAGCCACAGCGTAGTGATGCTGTCCTGCGAGAAATAAAAAGATTCGAAGGCCATACAATTTTAATGGATGATTACAATCCTGCTGAAACCAAATATGGCTATGAAAGGCAGAACTCTTTGAAAGACCGTTTAGTACGCCTGGTCGAGGAAGAACGCAATGCACCGAATATTCTCATATCTTCAAAAGAATTGTGTGGACACGTGAGTATGCAGGACAGGGAAGTGCAACTCTTTTTAGAGAAACCAGTAAACTGGGAGTCGTTAACTTTTTTAAGCAATAGGCGGAAGGAGCTTAAGGAAATACGGACGGCTTTCTTTGTACAGATAGTTGATAACATAGAGGCTGTTATTGATAAAATCAGAAATTTTTGTATGATGTCAGACAGAAGACGCATTTCGGACGCTCTGACCAGCCTGTGGTGTAGCTGTTATTTGGATTACATCCGATGCGCGTCTATTTATTCCAGGTATTCTTTTGTAAGGCATATGGAATAAATTTCCGGCCTTCAGACGTAGAAAAAGATACTCTCATCCATCAAAAGCGTCAGAGCAGGCATATGGAGATTTTGAAAGGGTGGGAACAGCAGGGAACGTATCTTATCACATTAAGAAATATGTTGAGAGCGCCAGAGATTCTAAGGGATATTCCCAATGGAAAAGAGTTTAGGGCATCAGCAGACACCATACATGTAGACGGTGCAAAAAGGCTTTATATAGCCCCAAAAGCGTTACATCTGGGGATGATACGCTACCTGCAGACAAGCCGTATTCCAATGAAGCAGATTATTCAGGAGTTAAAAAGAGCCGATGTATTAATTACTTATGATAATGGCAAAGAATTTACAAAAAAATTAATGGGGAACGTTGTTATATAATTAATCTGGATGCATTGGAGGAATACTGCCGTTTTTTTTGAATAAGAAAAGTTTCCCATGGCGGCAATGAAATATACGGCGATATTGAATCACCAAGGAAAAAATATCCCTTGGTGATTCTAATAGGAAAAAAACAGATGCTGAAGGTTCGGCCGGGACGCTGTGAGGTTCCGGAGAACGTGAAAAAGAGAAAAATATAGATATATTATTGCAATGTGACTGGATGTATAAAAGAGAAATGGGGGTATTATCCATGGCTTATATGTTGGAAAAGGAAACAAAACCTGAAAGTGCAATGGAGATTGCAGGCAGCTGTCAGGTATATTTGGCCCAGGATGTACAAAAGATTTTAGGAATTGGCAGAAGCCGGTGTTATACTTTCCTGGGAGAAGTATACAAAGAACAGGCGCCATTTCGGGTTATTAAAATCGGAATGTTGATTTTCTGAATCACACCCTTTCCATACAGCGGCAGCTGGGGAAGATGCTGGACGGCAGGAAAGGAGATGTTCAAAAAGGGGCATTAACGAAGCAGGAAATCGGACTGAAGACGGAATCCAGTTACCGGGTGCTGCCAATTCCTGACTATGTATTTGAGGAGATTTTAAAGGAGAAAGAAAAATATGAGGAAAATAAGCGGAGAAGGGGTGCGTTGTTCCAGGATCTGGGATATATCTGCTGTTCCAGTTACGGCAGGCCGAGAAGTAAAAGTTTCCATTGGAAATATTATAAGAAGCTTCTGCAGGAAAATAACCTGCCGGATATCCGGTGGCATGATCTGCGGAGTACGTTCTGCACCCTGCTTCTAAAGAATGATTTCAGCCCGAAAGCAGTCTCTAAACTGATGGGGCACGCAAAAGAGAACATCACTATGGATGTATATGGGGACAACCAGGAGATCATAGCCGATGACATATGGGAAATTTCGAATTTTATTGAGCAGGTGCTTCCAGGGCAGGAGGAAAGCAGTCAGTTCCAGGAAGAACTGCTGGATGTTGTCATAGATACAGAATCATATCTGGAGCAGGCAAAATGAAAAAAGAACAGATGTTTGTCGAGGATGGACACGGGAACCAAGGTATGCTATACTGAAAATAAAATTTCTGCTGTTTATTCCATATAGTTTTACAGGATGCTGACCAGGCAGAAAACAGCATACAGGTGACCTGGATTCGTCGTGGGGCCAATCTGGCGCAGACCAGAGAACGTGCCGCGACGAATTCCAGCCTTATAGGTGACTTTTTTGATTATGAGATTCGGAGGTGATTTTTGTGCAGGGTGCACAAAGTATCTTTAAATTACACAGTAATTACCAGCCCACAGGCGACCAGCCCCAGGCCATCGATGCCTTGGTAAAAGGGTTCCGGGAAGGCAATCAATTCCAGACTTTACTGGGGGTCACAGGGTCTGGAAAGACTTTTACCATGGCCAATGTAATCCAGCAACTGCAAAAGCCAGCCTTGGTACTTGCCCATAACAAGACCCTGGCGGCCCAGCTGTACGGGGAATTCAAGGAGTTTTTTCCTGAGAATGCGGTGGAGTATTTTGTGTCCTATTATGATTATTACCAGCCGGAAGCATACGTACCGTCCAGTGATACCTATATTGCAAAAGACTCTGCTGTCAATGATGAAATTGATAAACTGCGTCTCTCAGCCACGGCGGCTCTGAGTGAGCGGCGGGATGTAATCATTATATCCAGTGTCTCCTGCATTTATGGAATCGGAAGTCCCAACGATTATCAGAATATGATGATTTCCCTGCGCCCCGGGATGGAGAAAGAACGGGATGAGGTGGTCCGTCAGCTGATTGATATTCAGTATTCCCGCAATGAGATGGATTTTCACCGGGGGACATTCCGTGTGAGAGGGGATGTGCTGGAAATTTTCCCGGCAGATTATTCCGAGTCGGCGGTGAGAGTAGAATTTTTCGGGGATGAGATTGAGAGAATCACCGAGGTGGATACACTGACGGGTGAATGCAAAAGAGATCTGAATCATATTGCTGTTTTCCCGGCATCTCATTATGTGGTTCCCATGGAGCAGATTCTGCGGGCAGCAGAAGATATTGAAGAAGAAATGAAAATTCAGGTGGAATATTTTAAAGGGGAGGACAAGTTAATCGAGGCCCAGAGGATTGCAGAGAGGACAAATTTTGATGTGGAAATGATGAAAGAGACGGGCTTTTGTTCCGGTATTGAGAATTATTCCCGGCATTTATCTGGTCTGGCGCCGGGACAGCCTCCGTACACGCTGATGGATTATTTCTCTGATGACTTTCTTCTTATCATTGATGAATCTCATAAAACAGTGCCTCAGGTGCGGGGCATGTATGCGGGCGACCAGTCCAGAAAGCAGACATTGGTGGATTACGGCTTTCGTCTGCCGTCTGCCAAGGATAATCGTCCTCTGAATTTTGAAGAATTTGAGAGTAAAATTGACCAGGCTTTGTTTGTGTCAGCCACACCGGGAGATTATGAGGCGGAACATGAGTTGATGCGTGCAGAACAGATTATCCGTCCTACAGGCCTTCTGGACCCGAAAGTAGAAGTCCGTCCTGTGGAAGGGCAGATTGACGATTTAATCGGAGAGGTCAATAAAGAGACAGAAAAGGGGAATAAGGTGTTAATCACCACTCTCACCAAAAGGATGGCTGAGGATTTAACCGATTATATGAAAGATGTGGGAATCCGCGTAAAATATCTCCATTCCGATATTGATACCCTGGAACGTACAGAGATTATCCGTGATATGAGGCTGAATGTATTTGATGTGCTGGTTGGGATCAATCTGCTGAGAGAAGGGCTGGACATACCGGAGATCACTCTGGTAGCCATTCTGGATGCAGATAAAGAAGGATTCTTGCGTTCTGAGACATCCCTGATACAGACAATCGGACGAGCAGCGCGGAATGCAGAAGGACATGTAATTATGTATGCAGATATTATCACAGATTCCATGCGCATGGCCATAGAGGAGACAAAGCGCAGGAGAACTCTGCAGGAAGCCTACAATAAAGAGCATGGCATTACACCGAAAACCATTCAAAAGGCTGTACGAGATCTGATCAGTGTATCAAAATCTGTGGCAGAGACAGAAGACGCGCTGATGAAAGATCCCGAATCTATGAGTGAGAAAGAATTGAAAAAGTTGATTGCTAAAGTGGAAAAACAGATGAAAACAGCAGCAGCGGAGCTGAATTTTGAGGCGGCCGCTGAGTTGAGGGATAAGATGGTAGAATTAAAGAAGAATTTGGAAGAATTAAATGGCTAAAGTGATATACTGAAGTCTGACAGAAGAAAGCTCCCTGATACACCGATTCGCAGTGTTTGAGTATCTGCGAAATGGTGTGCCAGGGAACTCTCGTCCCAGCTTATTCTGCTGGAATCCAGGAAGCTAATTTTTTTCTGAATGTAGTAAGGAATAAAAAAAATGAAAAAAATTGTTGACAAGGGCGTATACAGTGTGATAGTATAACAGAGCTGGCGCGGGGAACACCTCACAGCACAGCATAAAAACAAAGCAACAAAAGTA
>CAJUMB010000052.1 GCA_910587105.1 uncultured Lachnospiraceae bacterium | reverse complement strand
AATATAAATCAAAGCCTTGTGATAGCAGTCCTGATACCTCGCCTGTTCCAATTTCTCATAGTAAAATTTCTCATGTTTCTCATTTGCAAAAACCATGTGTGTATTGTTGGCGCTCTGCGGTCTACGCTCCGCTTTGGTCGTTGCTAAACAAGCGCCACTGGCGCTTAGCAACCCTGCTCTTAACGCTGTGTTGTTCATCCCGTGAACCTCCTTTTCATTTAATAAAATGACTGTTGACAAATGTGCATTTTATTTGTTGGACTAGCCCGACATTACAATTTCTTCATAAAAGGCTAAAATCCTGCTTGAAAGGCGCAAAAAAGAGCGTTTCGACTATTTCCGAAACGCTCCTTAGGAATCTGTGGATTAACACTGATTTTGTCGGACTTCGAGATAAAAAATGCATTATAGTGTATTATGATGTACCAACGCAAAAAATTTTGTTGGACATTTGTTGGACTTCCGGTGTTTTTGTTGTACCTGAAATCCGCATCCTACTCAACAATTTTTGTCCGAATTTTGAATTGTTAATCTTCTAATAACACACGTTTTCTTTCTATCATTTCCCCGATTCTCTCGATATATTGGGAAACATCCTTGACATTCTCGCTTCGCTCAATGCGTCCGTCCGGGTACACCCTTTTCGACACGCTCCCAGCTCCGCAGGCAACTATGGTCTGTTTCTCCTCCATCATCAAAATATTATACACCCCTGCCTGCTCTGGCTTCGCATACCCCACATTCTCCAGGTTCCCAGCCATATTTTTCTGACGGTACAAATAATAGGGAACCATGCCCATCTCTCTGGCGCAGCTGTCAGCCATATCCATGATTTTACTGCTGTTCTCGAATGTAAGTTCTCTGTGCTCCTCCGAAAACAGACGCAGGCGTGCCGCACGCTTGACAGCCAGCGAATGCATGGTCAGGCTGTCCGGTCCCAGATCCCGAATCTGCTCCAGTGTGTTTTCCACCTCCCGGATGCCCTCTCCCGGCAGTCCGGCGATTAAATCCATATTGATATTGTCAAATCCCATCTCCCGTGCCAGTCCAAATGCCTGCCTGGTATCTTCTGTCGTATGCCGCCTGCCGATAAAGTCCAGGGTATCCTGATTCATAGTCTGGGGATTTACAGAAATCCTGGTGACCGGATGCTCCTTCAAAACCTGCAGTTTCTCCCTGGTAATGCTGTCAGGACGGCCTGCTTCTACTGTAAATTCCCGCAGATGCGCCAACGAAAAGGTCTCTTCCAGACAACTCAACACCCTCTCCATCTGTACCGGAGACAGTGTGGTGGGAGTACCCCCGCCTATATAAAGGGTATGAAGCTCCTTCCCCTCCATAAACCCGCTTACAGCCTTCATCTCCTGGCAAAGAATGTCCACATATTCGTCCACCCGCTTTCTCCACCTGTCCAGGGGATAGGAGCTGAAGGAACAGTACATACAGATACTGGGACAGAAAGGGATACCCACATAAATGCTGTATCCCTGGCGGTAATCCAAACTTTTCAGAACGTCTTCTTCCCTGCAGGCAATCTCCACACACAGCCTGCTTTTGGTGTGGCTCAGATAATATTTCTCCTGCATGTCTTTTTGAGCTTCCTGGGGACTCCTGCCTGCCTCCAGCAGCCCCTCAGCCAGCTTTACCGGACGGATGCCTGTCAAGGTCCCCCATTCCAGGACACGTCCCGTGGCACGCTTCAGTACCTGATACACCACCTGTTTTAAACAATTCTTTTCCTCAAAACGGCTTTTCTCCTGCAGATCAGGGACCGCCTCCCCAGAAGCAGCTTCCCCGGCCCTTTTATATTCCACATAGATTTCCCCGCTGCCGCACCAGGCTTTCACAAATATCTGTTCCCCCGGGAGCGGCTGGGTTTCCTCTGGGAATTCCTCCATACACCGGACATTCACCTGGGTACCCGGGTAAAAGGCTCTCACCAGAGAATACACATCGTATTCAAATTCCTGCCTGTTCAGCCATACCAAAATCTCACACAAAGGGATTGTACCTCTTTTCATGGCCGATTGTGGTAGCCGACTCGTGGCCTGGAAGCACCTGGGTATCCTCCGGCAGAATTTCCAGAAGGCGCTTCACACTTTCCACCAGCTGCCGTGAGCTTCCCGTGGGAAGATCCGAACGCCCCACAGATTCACAGAACAGGGTGTCACCGCTGGCCAGGACCCCTTCTTCCGGAAAATAATAGCACATACTTCCCTTGGTATGACCAGGTGTATGGAATGCCTGAATGGAAAAACCTGCCGCGGTAAATGTCTCCTCATCTTTTAACAGCACCTCCGGATGGATGGAGAGAGGACGGCGGAGGGTGTCGGTCAGATTGAAAGCCGTCTGTTCCAAAATATCCGTTTCCTCCTGTCCTGCATACACTGGAATCTGATACTTCTCCTTCAATGCCTCCACAGCCATAATATGGTCAAAATGACCGTGTGTCAGCAGAATCGCCACCGGTGTTCCGCCCATTTTCTCCGCCATTGACACTATTGTTTCCGGACTGTCCCCTGGGTCTACGAAGATCATCTCCTTCGTCTGCTCATTCATGAGCCCATAGCAATTGGTCCTCACCATACCTACACAGCACTGGCCCGCTTTCATGTCTTTCATCTCACCTTCACTCCTTTATCCCGTGGTCCGTTTCACGTCGATTACATTTTCCACCTGCCGCAGTTTCTCTATCAGAGACCTTAATTCTTCCTTACTTCCAATTTCAAAATCCAGAGAAATCGTTGCCACTTCCTGCTTGCTGGTTCTGCTGTTGATTCCCCTCAAATCAATCTTCCGTTCCGTAAAGATCCTGGAGATATCCGCCAGCAGGCCGGTCCGGTTATCGGCATAAATATTGATTTCCGCCAGATATTTCTCCTGCGCCTTTTCCTCCGGCATTTCCCACTCAGCTTCCACCAGACGGGCCCTGTCTTCTTCCCCCATGCTCAGCACATTGACGCAGTCCGTCCTGTGGATGGAAATGCCCCTGCCCCTGGTGATAAATCCCACAATCTCGTCCCCTGGTATGGGGCCGCAGCATTTGGAAAAGCGCACGCTCACATCGTGGGCGCCCTTTACCACAATGCCTCCCTTTGCCTTTACCACCTGAATCTTATTGTGGTTATCGGATACCGCCTCCAGCACATCCTCATCCAGAAGATTCATCTGATGGTCTTTTTCGTAAGTTTCCACCAGCTTATTAAGCACCTGGCCTTCTTTCAGACCGCCATGCCCGATGGCAGCCAGCACAGAATCCCAGTCCCGGAACCCATATTTCTTCATCACCGGTTCCTGATATTTTGTCTTGGTGTATGTGCTCAGAGGTATCCCCTTGCTCTTTGCGTACTGAGACAGCATTTCCCTGCCTTTTAAAATGTTATCTTCCTTTAATTCCTGCTTAAACCAGTCATTAATCTTTTTCTTCGCCTGGGTACTCCTCACCAGTTTCAGCCAGTCCCTGCTGGGCCCCTGAGAATTCTGGGAAGTGATAATCTCTATCCTGTCTCCGTTTTTGATCACATATTCAATGGAAACCAGCCGTCCGTTCACCCTGGCCCCCACCATGGTATTTCCCACAGCACTGTGAATGCTGTAGGCAAAGTCAATGGGAGTGGAACCGGCCGGCAGTGTCTTCACATCACCTGCCGGGGTAAAACAATATACATTATCTGCAAATAAATCCAGGTCGCTCTTTAGCAGAGTCATAAATTCCCGGTTATCAGACATATCCCGCTGCCATTCCAGAATGTGTCTCAGCCAGCTCAGTTTCTCCTCTTCGCTTTTGCCCAGAGGCTTTTTGCCGTCGGAAGACTCTTTATATTTCCAGTGTGCCGCAATCCCGAATTCTGCTGTTTTATGCATCTCATACGTACGGATCTGAATCTCAAAAGGCTGGCCGCTGGGGCCAATCAGCGTGGTATGAAGAGACTGGTACATATTAGGCTTTGGCATGGCAATGTAGTCTTTGAACCGTCCTGGGATGGGTTTGTACATCTCATGGATGGCCCCCAGCGCCGCATAGCAGTCTTTCACTGACTCCACCAGTATGCGCACGGCAAACAGGTCATAGATCTGGTCCAGGGTTTTATCCTGATTGACCATTTTCTTATAAATACTGAAAAAATGTTTCACCCGTCCATCCACCTGGGCATCGATGCTGGACTCTTCCATCTTCTCCTTTACTTCTCCCACAATACTGCTTATGAATTCTTCCCTGGCGCTTTTCCGCAGAGATATTTTCTCTACCAGGTCGTAATAGACTTCAGGATTAGAATACCGCAAAGACAGATCATCCAGCTCCACCTTTATTTTGGATATTCCCAGGCGCATGGCAATGGGCGCATAGATATCCATGGTCTCCCTGGCCTTTTCCAACTGCTTTTTTGGCGTCATATATTTCAGTGTCCGCATATTGTGAAGACGATCCGCCAGCTTAATCAATATAACCCGGATATCCTTCGCCATGGCCAGAAACATTTTCCGCAGATTCTCAGCCTGCAGTTCCAGCTTATCCGCCGAATAGGAAAGCTGTCCCAGTTTGGTCACACCGTCCACCAGAAGTGCCACCTCCTGGCTGAACTCCTGGGTAACTTCTTCCACTGTCATCCAGGTATCCTCCACCGCGTCATGGAGAAGCCCTGCCACAATGGTCTCTTTGTCCAATTCCAAATCTGCCAGTATAATCGCCACGCACAGCGGATGAATAATATAAGGCTCCCCGGATTTGCGCTTCTGCCCTTCGTGGGCCTGATACGCCGAATCATATGCTTTCTGAATCAGGGAAATGTCAGCGGAAGGATGGTACTTCCTCACACTGGATATCAGCTCCCTGTACAGGTCCTCAGGGCTTGTAAAATCATCCATGGCTTTTGCTCTGGCATCCACTCTCTTTAATTTTTCAATAATCTCCCGCTCCGCCACCTTATCACCTACACTTTTTTATGCATAAGTATACCATTTTTTTTTCGGATAATCAATCATTACTGCAATTACTGAACACTTTGTATAACAATCTGAAGGCTTCTGCGCCCCTGATACTCATTGATTCTGGGATAATATAAAATAGATACTGCTGCCTTCTGAGATAAAACCTCTGTCATTTTCTCCATGTCGCCAAAATAAATCCCCTCTTGACAGCTTCCCGTCTCGTCTGTGAGCAGCATTTTCGCCACATTTTTATTTTTTCCAAAAACTGAGAATCGAGACACCTGAATATTTTTCTGTGCAAACAGGGGTCTGGGATTCCCTTTGCCGAATGGCTCCAGCAGTTCCATCTGTTCAACCAGGGATTCTGTCACATATCCAATGGGCATGGGCACATCGATCACAAACTTAGGGATCATCTCCTCCACTTTTAAGCAGCACCGCTCGTTCAGCTGCATTCGAAAGGTTTCCATATTCTCTGGGTTCATAGACAGCCCCGCCGCCATGGGATGGCCTCCGTATTTCACCAGAAGCTCCCTGCAGGCTGTGAGCTCATCATACATGGAATACTCTTCAATGGAGCGTCCAGACCCTTTGACTCCCTGTTCTCCTTTTGTCAGAATAAACACCGGCCTGTGATACCTCTCCCGTATCCGCCCCGCTACGATCCCAGCCAGGCTCTCATGGCACTGGGGCAGATACACCACCAGAACCGGATCACTTTTCAGAGAACTGTTTTCAATCTGATTGACCGCCTCCTCCACCTGCAGGGCTGTCATGGACTTGCGGCTTTCGTTCATATGTACCAGGTCGCCGGCCAGGACCGCCGCCTTCTGCTCCTCCTGCTCCAATAGAAGATTCAGAGAACGGGCCGCTGTATCCAGCCTGCCGCTGGCATTGATGCAGGGCCCCAGAACAAATCCAATATGATAAGCCGTCACCGGTCTGTCCAGTTTGTTTTCACGCATCAGTGCCCTCAGGCCCGGATTTGAAGTATCCGGAAGGCGTTTCAATCCTTCCTTTACCAGAATTCTGTTCTCTCCCTGCAGGTCCATCACATCCCCTACCGTGGCTATGGCGGACAAAACCATCAATTCCTCCAGTTCTTCCCCGGGAATCCCACACTTTTCATAGAGAGCTGACACCAGCTTATATGCCACCGCTGCTCCGCACAATTCTTCAAAAGGATAGCCGCATTCTTCCTGCTTGGGATTAATCACAGCATCTGCCGGAGGGAGCACAGGTATCCGCTTCTCCCCGTCTGTCTCGTAGGGAATATTGTGGTGGTCAGTGATGATCACAGTCATTCCCAGATCTTTGGCAAGCTGGATCTCCTGGCTGGCAGCAATGCCGTTGTCACAGGTGACCAAAAGATCAATGCCGTCTTCCCCGGCCTGCTCAACCACATGAACATTCAGCCCATAACCGTCAGTAACTCTGTGGGGGATATACGTGCCGGCATTCAGCCCTGCTCTCAGAAACCCTTTATACAGCACCGCTGTGGCACACACACCGTCAATATCATAATCTCCCACAATCCGCACCCTTTGTTTCTGTTGAATTGCTTCTATTATAATAGTGACTGCTTTCTCCATATCTTTCATCAGCCAGGGTGAAGACAGATCTTTCAGCTCCCCCTGTAGATACAGACGGATATCCTCATCGTCCACCACATCCCGGTTACGGATAATCCTGGCAATCACCGGGTCAATCCCGAACTTCTGCCCAATCCTGTTAAAATCCGCCCTCTTGGCGGCAACTACCCATTTCTCGTCCATTTTTCCCACTCCTTAATCTGATGATCAGTAATTCACTCCCGCCATCTCCACACCCCATTTAGCGTGAGATTTCTGCCAAATGTGGGGCGTGCAGATGGCAAGAATGATTTTTAAGACACGCTCTAGAAAAAGGGAAGTGTACAAACACTTCCCTCCTTCCAATCTGATGACCTACTTCTTCACTTTTTCTTTTCTTGTCTTCATCACATACCACAGAGCACCCGTAATACATACAGAAGAATAAGCTCCACACAGAATACCCACCATCAGAGGCGCCGCAAACTCACGAATGGAAGATACACCCATGATAAACAGCAGCACAACCATGATAAATGTGGTGAGTGAAGTATAAATACTTCTCGTCAGTGTCTGTGTGATACTCATGTTCACAATTTCTTTCAGATCCGGATGTTTCTTGGCACCATGAAGATTTTCTCTGATCCTGTCAAAAATTACAATGGTGGCATTAATAGAGTAACCCAGAATCGTCAACATACACGCAATGAACGTATTACCCACAGATACCCTTGCCAGTACATAGAAGGCCAGCACAAACAACACATCGTGAATCAACGCCAGCACTGCACTGCCTGCAAAACGGATATCCTTAAACCGGAACCAGATGTAAATCAGCATAAAGATTGCTGCTACAATCACAGCCACAATGGCGTCCCTGCGCATCTCACCGCTGATTGTGGAAGAAATACTCTCCGCCTGAATCAAATCTTTATCCACATCAAACTTTTCTGCCAAAGTTTCATCCAGCTCATTTCTCGTCTCCAGATCCAACTCCTGTGTTTTGAAAATCACCTGTGCACTGTCCACAACTTTCGTCGCCTGTACATTGGGATCTCCTGTGATATCCTCGATAATGGGCACCACATTGGCATCAATATCGTCCATGCTCATCTCTTCCGGGAATGTCACATTAGTAGAAGTACCTCCCTGGAAATCCAGACCGTAATTCAAAGCTTTTCCCGTGGATGCGTGGAATGCAAACATTCCGACAGGGACACATAAAATCACCACAATAGACACAATAAAGAAAACTTTGCGTTTTCCCAAGAAATCAATGGTTTTTCTCTCTTTTGCTTTTCCATAAAACTTCTCATCACGTATCCCAATGGCAAACAGGGCGTTCAAAAGCAGACGGGACACCACCAGGGCGGTGAACATGGAAAAGACAATACCGATTGCCAGGGTATAAGCAAAGCCCTTAACCGTACCAGAACCCAGCCACATAAGCACAAAGGAGGCAATCAGTGTGGTGATATTTCCGTCAAAGATAGCCGAAAACGCTTTCTGGAAACCGCTTTTTATCGCTGAACGGACGGAAATTCCCGCTGCGATTTCTTCCTGTATACGGGCATAGATAATAACATTGGCATCTACGGCCATACCGATACCCAGAATAATACCTGCCACACCAGGAAGTGTCAGGGTAATGTCAAAGGCATTCAGTGTAATCAACACCAGTGCCACATAGGTGAGCAGTGCCAGGGATGCCGCCACACCGGGTACCCGGTAAACAACAACCATAAACAAAATGACCAGGGCAAGTCCAATAGCCGCAGCCACCAGGCTGGTAGAAATGGCTTCCTGTCCCAGCTGGGCAGCCACCACATTGGAACGCAGCTCCTGAAGCTCCAGTTTCAAACCGCCGATACGAATGAAGGAAGCCAGCTCTTTGGCTTCTTCAATAGAATCCATACCGTCAATCTGAGCCTGTCCTCCGGTAATGGCCTGCCGCACCTGCGGTGAACTGATTACTTCTCCGTCATATACGATGCTGATGGTCTTACCCACATTGTTTGCCGTGGCTTCTGCAAATTTCTGTGTACCCTCTGCTGTCATGGAAAGAGTTACTACATATTCGTTGCTCTTGGTGGTCTCATCCTGTCCCACCAGACCCTCTGCGGACGCAATATCAGAACCTTCCAGCACCACATTGCCATCCTCATCCTGAAATACCAGAGAGCCTGGCTTTCCCAGATCTTCCAAAATAGAATTGGCATCTGTCACACCTGGGATTTCCACATTGATCCTGTTATCCCCTTCCTGGTATGCCTGAGCCTCTGTGCTGTATTCTTCCACACGTTTCTGCAGCTTATATACCGTATCATCCATATCATCCTGAGACGGATTCTTATTCACAGTCTGGTAGGTGATGCTCACACCGCCGCTTAAGTCAAGTCCCAGATTAATGTTCCTGGCAGACCCGGTTCCCGTCGGCCCAAGACCCACGCCGGCGGTAAAAAGCAGAAATGCCAGCACAAGCACCGACACAATCAGTACAACAATACCTTTGTTTTTCTTCATGATTTCCTCCATTCGTCAAAATGATTGCAGTGAAGCTGATGCCTTAAGCATGACAGCACATTCCACCCGTTTCCGCTCCAGGACACAGCCAATCTCATAGGCCTGCCCCATATCCCCATGAAAATTATAGGAATTCGCCGCACAGCCCCCACTGCAGTAAAACCGTGCGAAACACTCCTGGCAGGCTGGTTTTGAGTACACATTACATTTGGAAAAAGATTCCTTTATTTCCGGTTTCTGGATTCCCTCAAACACAGTCCCCATTCGAAAAGCATCCTCCCCTACAAATTGATGACAGGGATACAAATCTCCCCAGGGAGTCACTGCCAGGTACTCTGTACCAGAGCCGCATCCAGATAATCGTTTATATACACAGGGACCGCCCGACAAATCCAGCATAAAATGAAAAAATTGAAATCCTCTGCCCTCTTTTTCCCGGGCAATCATTTCCCTGGCCAGAATATCATATTGTTCACATACTGCAGGGAGATCCTCTTTACGCAGTGCATAATCCTCACTTTCCTGCGCCACCACCGGCTCCATAGAAATCTGCTTGAATCCCAAATCCGCCAGATGAAGAACGTCTTTGGCGAAATCCAGATTATGCCGGGTAAAAGTTCCCCTGACATAATAATCTTTCTGCCCCCGGAGCTTTGCGAACTCCTGGAACTTAGGCACAATCTTATCATAGCTTCCCGCCCCATTTGGAAAGGGACGCATAAAGTCATGTACTCGACGACGCCCGTCCAGACTGAGAACCACGTTGGACATTTCCCTATTGGCAAACTCCATCTTCTCCTTGTCCAGCAGAACCCCGTTTGTGGTCAGGGTAAACCGGAATTTCTTGTCATGTTCCTTTTCCAGACTGCGGCCATATTCCACAATTTCCTGAACCGCCTTCCAGTTCATCAGCGGCTCTCCTCCAAAAAAGTCCACTTCCAGATTCCTGCGGGACCCAGAATTAGCAACAAGAAAATCCAGCGCCTGTTTTCCCACGTCTACAGACATCAGCCCCCGGCGGCCATGATATTCTCCCTCCTGGGCAAAGCAGTATCTGCAGGAAAGATTGCAGTTGTGGGCCGCATGAAGACACAGCGCTTTCACAACTGTTTTTCTGCCTGCAAAGGATTGTATCTCCTCTTTATAAATATCCTTAGAAAAAAGCTGTCCGCTCTGGATCAGTTCTTCGCACTCCCCATAAGCCGTCTCCACCTGTTCTCTGCCGTAAACCGGGAGCAGTTTTTCCATGATATGTTTCTTTTCCAGCCCCTGGTCCATGGCCTCCACCAAGTCATATACCAAATCATCAACCACATGGACGGAACCGCTGTTAATATCCAATACAATATTATAACCATTATTCTTATATTGGTGAATCAACCCCATGTTTCTGCCTCCGCTATGCATTCTTTTTGTCCACCCACATACAGGGAAGCAGCGGATTTCACCCCGCCGCTTCCCTGCTGGCAACAGTTCTCTCTATTTTGTGTTCTCACAACTCTGGTTTCCCACTGTACAAGAGGTTTTGCACGCTGACTGACAGGATGTCTGGCACTCACCGCACCCTCCCTTCTTTACCGTATTCTGTAATTTTCTCGTATTCAGGGTTTTAATATGTTCCATCGTTTTTCCTCCATTTTCTATGTATATTTACTAATACAAAAATTTTTTCATCATTATAGCACAGTATTTTTCTTTTTCCTAGTACTTTTTCTGCTGTTGGTTCAGTTCATCAGCCTGCAGTCTATAACCATACTCTTTCAGGAAATCATGCCCCCCAGAGTACCGCCCCCTGCACACATGGCAAAAGTTGTTATAATCTGTGCCGGATTCATGGAAAAGCTTCTTTCTACCAGGCAGGATACCCCTGCCAGCAGTAAAAAATACCCGGTGCCCAGCAATAGGCCCCATACGTATTTCTGCTTCTTCATTTTCCTGCCCAGAAGCAGGCCGCCCAGAAAACAGGAAAGTATGTAGATTACAATAATCCCCACACTGACCG
Organism: uncultured Lachnospiraceae bacterium; assembly: GCA_910587105.1. Taxonomy (GTDB): domain Bacteria; phylum Bacillota; class Clostridia; order Lachnospirales; family Lachnospiraceae; genus MGBC164599. Next base: position 14,403 of record CAJUMB010000052.1, on the reverse strand, counting down.
CTGCTTCGCTTAAATCCATCTTAAACAACAAAAAAGCCAGAATCAGAAGCAGAACGCCTGTCAATGTATAGGAACACAACAAAGATTTTAATACTGCTTTTGCTTTCATTAATACAACCCTCCCATACTATATCATATGGGAAGGCCTGATATTTATTCCTGTTCCTGGTCAGACAAGTTCTTTCTTCCACGTCTCACTTTCACCACCACCAGCACTGCAACAGCCGCCAGTGCCGCTGCGCCCACAAGAATCAGCGGCAGAATCTTGGTGGAATCCTCGGTCCGCACCCCTGCAACACGAAGCCCGTCCCCTGTATTGGTGCCGCCGGAGGGTGCTGCCGCAGGAACTATGGCTCTCTGCCCGGAAGTATCCATGGCAGCAGACGAGTTCTGTGTGGATGCTGACGGCGTAGCAGAAGAAGCTGCCACAGAAGTACCGCTTCCGTTACTGCGGCTGGATGCAGGCGTGGCAGACGCTTTGGGCGTAACAGTAGTCTTCTTCTTATCCTTTGATTTGCTGCCTGTATTGCCATAGCCATCACCGGCAATCACACCGCCCACCAAAGGGGTGCTGCCTGCAATCAGTGCCTGTTCTTCCTGATCATTTTCTTCCTCTATCTCTTCATTTATTCCATCCGCTTCATCATTCACCTGCTCGCCGCTGCTGTCTTCCACCGGGACTGCAGGAGCCAGACCACCTGCAATAATCGTAGACGCACCTTCCACCACTCCCACAACCGGAGCCGCTGTAATTTCGTCTTCTACATAAGAAGAGCTCTCCTGATTGTTATCATATCCCGTTTCTGACGGCTGCATCGGCATTCCGTCTTCGATTTCAGAAGGACTCCCTGCACTTTCTTCCTGGCTGCCGCCTGTACTGCCCGGAGCAGTCTCTGTAGTTTGATCTTCCCCCTGACCGCCCTGGCTGTCCTGACCATCTCCACTGGAGCCTTCATCATCAGCAGGACTTTTTGTCTCCTCTGCCGCCGGAGTTTCTGTCGGTTCCTCTGTTTCTGGTTCCACATCGTCTCCCACTGCCTCTTCGCCGCTGGTTTCCTCTTCTGATGTGCTTCCCGGCTCCTGTTTCTCATCCTTTTCTGACGGTTTCCCGGTTTCTTCTGCTTCTTCCGTCACCACAGGCTGAGGAGCAGGCGTAACCTGAGCACTCCCTGTAATCTGAGGGATGGGTGTTGCCTGGGGCATACCTGTCACCTGGGGCAGTCCCGTCACCTGAGGGACATATACAGCCGGAGGTACCGGTACTGCCGTTACCCCTGAGGACGCAGCGGGAGAAGCAGACGGCTGCACCGTACCAGACGCTGCCGGCTTTCCCGTTTTATTCTTTTCAGCATCTTTTTCCACTTTATTTTGAGACACCGTCTTCTTGACAGCCGGCGCCGCATCTGCATAAACCTGCCCGGCTCCCGGACTGAGACAAATCAGCGCCGCAGCCATGAGAAAACACCCTGTCCGCACTCTGCCTGTATAAAACAATCTTCTGCTTGCTTCCCGATTAATCTTTTTAGACTTTTTCATATCATACACCTCAAAATCATCTATATGAATGACAACTTGGTAAGGATCCCGCAAATTATTATGTAACTTTTCTGAAATTCCTAAATTATGCAGAATCTGACTATATCTAACAATTAGCTAATTTATTGTATCACATTCCTTTCTTTTTTGACAGCCCTTTTTGTTTTTTTTCATTCGTCACCCTTCGACCAAAAAATCACTTTTATGGACAATCCACACATTCAGCTGGTCATCTATCACATAAATCACCACATAAATCTATGGCAGCACTTGCATTTTTATGAAAAATCATGTATCATTTTTAAAAGTAACTATTCTAATTTTTAATTTATTGTGAAAAAGGAGTGAACACTATTGGACTCGAGTGACGGCCTACAGATCGTCATGATTTTATTACTGATTGCAGCTTCCGCATTTTTTTCATCTGCGGAAACAGCCATGACAACTGTCAACCGGATAAGAATTCAGTCCCTGGCGGAACAGGACAGTAAAAAGGCGCAGATTCTTTTAAAGATCATTGATGATTCAGGGAAAATGCTCAGCACCGTATTAATCGGGAATAATATCGTCAACATATGCGCCTCATCCCTGGTGACTACCCTGGTGATCCGTAAATTCGGCAACGCTTATGTTGGGGCAGGTACTGGTATTTTAACCCTGCTGATCCTGATCTGGGGGGAAATCATCCCAAAAACCCTGGCAACTCTCCACGCGGAAAAAATTTCCCTGGCTTATGCGCGGATTATCCACACATTGATGGTTTTACTGACCCCTGTGGTATTCCTGGTACAGACCCTGGCCAGCGGTATTATGCTGCTGCTGAGGATTGATCCCAATGCAAAGACCAACACAATCACTGAGCATGAACTTCGTACCATCGTAAATGTCAGCGAACAGGACGGCGTCATTGAAAATGAAGAAAAGCAGATGATTTACAACGTATTTGACTTCGGCGATTCTTCTGCCCGGGATGTGATGGTTCCCCGCATTGACATGGCTTTTGTTGATGTAAACTGCACTTATCAGGAACTGCTTGCCACCTTCAGAGAACATATGCATACCAGATTCCCCGTTTACGAAGACACCACTGACAATGTGATTGGTATTATAAACATGAAGGATCTGCTTCTTCTGGACCCTGAAGAACCCTTTGTGCTCCGGGAGCATCTGCGGGAACCTTATTTTACTTATGAGCACAAGAGCACTGCTTCCCTTTTACTGGAAATGCGGGAAGCCTCCTATAACCTCGCCATTGTGCTGGACGAATATGGAACCACCGCCGGACTGGTGACTCTGGAGAATCTTCTGGAAGAAATTGTGGGAGAGATCCGGGACGAATACGATATTGAGGAAGAAGAGGACATTACGGAAATCGTCCCCCTGGAAGAATATGTAGTTCTTGGCACCACGCGAATCGACGATCTAAACGACAAACTGCAGTTATCTCTGGATTCCGATGATTACGATTCCATCGGCGGTTACATCATTGAACAAATTGATAATCTGCCCGAAGAAGGACAGACCATCACCCTTGACAACGATATCCGCTTTTTGGTAGAACATATTGATAAGAACAGGATTGAAAAAGTCCGTATCTATATTCCGAAAGAATTTTATCACGAAGTCAATCACGACAAAAATTTAGAAGATTAAAGATAGATAATTACAAAACTCTGGATATGACAGGGATACTGCGATTATCTATTGAAAAATTAAAAGTCTGCGGGGCATGAAAATTGCGTTCAACAATTTTCATGCCCCAGATTTTCTATTATTTGATGAAACTGACTGCCGCAGCGCTCCATCTCCCCCAGCACTGACTGAATCCCCTGCTTTGTCTTATGCCAATTCTCCCGGGTAATCCCGTCTGTCTCGCTGGGCATCACAAAAAACTCTGTTTCCGGAAACAGCAGCTGATAATACATCAAACACCTGCGGGCGTGATAATTTTTACAGCAGATAATTCCTTTCTTAATATCCAGTCCTTTTTCCTCCACAGCCTGTCTGGAATAGATGGCATTTTCGTAGGTATAGGAAGCCCTTTCTTCTTTCAGTATACTGGACTCTTCCACCCCGTTTTCCATCAGAACATCCTTCAGAAATTCCCACTCTGTTTCATACACTTTCTTATAACGCTCATTCTGGCTCAATACCCCGGAAAATGTTCCGCTTAAAATGCTGTACCTGCCGCTGGGCAGTACCCAGGGCGCCAGGCCGCCCTTCCACAGCCTGGCCGCCTGCTCTGCCATCTGGGGATATCCATTTCCCGGCACAAAAATCATGTCTGCTGGTTTTACTGGAGTTTCCACAAAGATAAAATCTGTAATCTGATTCAAAAACTTCTCATACATTTAAATACTCCTTTAGAAATTCATACATTTCATCCGGCATGGGCGGACATCCCGGAAGGTGCTTCTCAAACTTACTGGTACAGTTTCCGATTCCCAGACCGCCGGACTGTCCTTTATATCCCTGCCCGATACAGATTTTATCATCCAGTTTATCCAGCAGACCTTCTTCACGTAATTGGTTTAAAACCGGAATGAGATACCCGTAACATGCACTGCAGGAGTCCACTTCCTCCACTGCGTCCTGTACTTCCACCACTTTTCTCGGACCAAAATGAGAAGGCTCCTGAACGCTGTACGCTGAAAGCTCCCCCTCCTGCCATCTTCTCACCCGGGCCTGTGTCCAGTCTCCGCATCCCGCCCCCAGTTTTTCCGCCATGCCAATATAGGGAACGTCTTCTTTCTCATACCCCATTTGATGACACACCCACGCGTCCGCCAGAACCGGGTCCCGGGCTGTCAGTATCTGATTGCACACCACCGGATTGCCTCCGTCCTCAAAGTCCAGGTCTCCGCAGATATGGTCAATTACAATAAAGTCCTGGGGGATTCCCGCCGCCAGATGGGCAATGGGCCGGTGCAGACCCAGCTGATGAAACCGCCTTTTTTCCTTGTTGGGTATCAGACCTTTGAGGTTTTTCAACGCACAGGTGATTTTTGTCTGGCAGTGGCCTTTCCATACAGGTACATTGATTAGAAAATCAATTTGATCCACACAGGAGCACACTGCCAGTTCCATACCCTTGCAGTCTTTCTTTTTCCAAGAATCTTTCTGAGTATCGATGAATTCTACCTGATAGAACCGGCAGAGTTTATCATAACCGCAGACCCGGATGGATTCTGATGTTTTTGCCCCCACCCAGGAGCTCTCCGCCAGGACGATGCGGCTGACGCCGTACATCTGGAGATATTCGATTATTCCCGCTATCACTTCTGTATGGGTGGTGGCTCCATAAGAAGCCTCCGTAGGTGACACCAGATTGGGCTTGATTCCTACAGTACAGTTTTTATCCGGTATATGGCCGATTAAATCTGACGCTTCTAAAAGCTCCCGGGTCATTTTCTTATAGTTGGTTCCCTGGCTGACCAGGATGTCTTTTTGATCCATAAATTTCACCTCATAGTTGTTTTTTCCATCTGACTGTGATATGATCACTCAATTGTATGATTAGAGTGTCAAAAGTCCAGCGGGTTTGGATGCCTATTTTCGCCGCTGTTATGATACGCTTTACTGCATTATACCATAAATACTAGAGTGTGTCTTAAAAATGCTTTCTGTCAGATGTGCGTCACACTTGGTGGGAGATTTGTTCCAAATGAAGGGCGCATAGCGGGCTATGTAACCTGAATTTGGCGCAAATCTCCCACCAAGTGGGGCATGCAGATGGCAAGAATGATTTTTCAGACACGCTCTAGTGCAGCAACCCAGCAAAATTATTTTCAGGAGTCACGAGCCTGGGCAGAATAAACAAAACGGAGCTCAAAACCATTTTGAATTCGCTCCTTATTTGTTTATTCTGCCCAAGCTCTGGTTATGAAATGGCAGTCTATAGCTGTCTATCAAATTATTTACATACAGTTACTTAAATTAAGGGAGGTCAGATACTATGCATACCCCTCGTAAAAGTAAGATAAATCCCCCCGCAGACCGTATTACTGAGGGAATTATCTGGAAACAGCTGTTAATTTTCTTTTTTCCCATTGTATTGGGAACTTTCTTTCAACAGCTGTATAATACTGTAGATACCATCATTGTAGGGCGTTTTGTGGGGAAAGAAGCCCTGGCCAGCGTTGGGGGCTCCGCCGGACAGCTGACCAATCTGGTCATCGGATTCTTTACCGGGCTTTCCTCCGGTGCCGCTGTAGTGCTCTCCCAATTCTGGGGGGCAAAAGACGAAAGGAGCATACAGGAAAGTGTACATACCGCTTACGCATTTACCATAGCCGCCAGCCTGATTATCACCCTGGCGGGAATCCTAAGCGCTCCATCCCTGCTGCAGTGGATGAATACCCCGGAAGAATTGATGCCAGGTTCTCTTATCTATCTGCGCATCTATTACGGCGGTATTTTGTTTTCCTTTATCTTCAATACAGGCTCCAGTATTCTTCGGGCTTCCGGGGATTCCCGCCGGCCTTTGTATTATCTGGCCGTCTGCTGTCTGATTAATATTGTACTGGATGTGGTTCTGGTGCTGGTTTTTGACCTGGGCATCGCCGGCGTCTCCATTGCCACAGTGGCCGCCCAGGCTGTCAGCGCCGGACTGGTCACACGGACTTTGATGAAGGAAAAGGGCGGACTTCACCTGGAACCCAGCAGAATCCATTTTTCCAGAAGAATGCTGAAATCCCAGCTCTACATCGGTATTCCTGCGGGTATTCAGACCACTATGTACAACATCTCCAACGTGATTATCCAGGCCGCCCTGAACCGTTTCGGCACGGATACCATGGCCGCATGGGCCGCCTATGGAAAACTGGACGCCATTTACTGGATGATCAGCGGTGCCTTCGGCATTGCCATCACCACATTTGTAGGGCAGAACTATGGCGCCGGAAAATATAAACGCCTGAAGAAAAGCGTCTGGGTCTGCATGGGAATGGAATCTGTCATCGCTGTGGGTCTCATTGCCTTTTTGTTTTTCCTGAGGATTCCCCTGTTCGGTATTTTTACCACTGATGCAGACGTGGTGAAGATCGGTTCCCAGATGCTGCAGATGATTGCGCCTTTTTACCTGGTCTATGTGGTTGTGGAAATCTCTTCCGGAGCTCTGCGGGGAATCGGCGATGTGGTCATTCCTACCATTATCATCCTGTGCAGCATATGCATCCTGCGAAGTGTCTGGATTATGATTGCCATGCCCATATGGCCTGTACTCACCACAATTCTGGTCAGCTATCCGGCCACATGGCTTCTCAGCAGTATCTTATTTTTTATTTATTATAACTGGCGGATACGGAAGCTCCCGTCCTAAAGCGTGTCTTAAAAATGCTTTCTGCCAGATGTATGACCCACTTTGCGTGATATTTGTTCCGCATGAGGGCACTGCAGCGGGCTGCAGCAACCGAATAAGGGGCAAATCTCCCGCAAAGCGGGACGTATGGGTGGCGTGAATGAATTTTCAAACACTCTCCAGTGTACTGCACCGTTCATATCCAGCAAAACTACTTGCCCGATTTCTCATCAGACTGTATTGGCTTCGATTGACGATGCCACCGCATCGCCTCACTCAGCCGCCTTGCTGCTGAAAAATCGTCCGGCGGATCCTTTCTAACCATGGTTAGCAATTGAAGTCTGAGACTGCATATTCTGGGATGGTGATTCCTCACACACTGCCCGAAGCCTGCCTAAAATTTCCCCAAGATAACCGTCAAGACCAAAGGACTTTTCTTTGATATTGTCCGTGATGTATATTTCTCCAAGATTAATGGTCACATAGACAGCGTTCGGCTCCACGTCCACAAGCCGCATAAGCGGAGCCTTAATCAACTGATTTCGGGGACCTATACCCAGTTCCAGCACTGCCAGCTTTCTTCCATGATATTGATTCAGGAATGCCTGAAAGCGTTCCTGCCCTGTATTCTCACGAATAAAATTTCGGTCAACCTCCAAATGAATCTGCATGGGACCGCCACATTTTGGACAATGGGGAACCATATCTGAGGGCACTCTTCCGTTCTTTTCCGCCGCTGCCATTTTTTCTGCCATATCCAAACTCGGATACAAAGTATCATGGCAGGCACAAGAACACTGCATAGTCAGCCAGTTTCCCTCTACCTCATAAATATTCTCTGGGGCAAATCCGCTCATCTCAAAATGACACTCGCCGTTAGAAGTAATTACAAAATAATTCTTATTTCCCACAATGGCTCTCAAATCTTTCATGACCTGGCTCGCTTTGTATTCCACACAGTAATGATGGATCAGGCGGCTCCAGAACGCCCACTTTTCTTCTTCAGACGGCCAGCGGGCGCTCATTCCATGTAAAATGCTGTGAACCCCATATTTACGTTTAAAATCTCCAAACACCTCTTCCAATGCCTGATTATCCGCAAAAAGATGCAGCCCCTCTGTAATGGACAATCCGTTGCTGGCTCCAATTAGAATTGCATCAGAGTTTTTAATTTTATCAGCGATTTGACTTAATTCATGCACAGTTTACAGCCTCCTTTTTCATTTCCACCATCATGTGAAGAGTTTCCAAAATATCGGCATCCAGGGCAATCGTTTTGCCGGCTATCTCTGCCAGCGGTTCCGACTCCCCCTTATTGATCAGAACCAGTCTTGCATCCGGCAGGCTGTATGTCATATTCATAAAGGGAATTTTGATAAATTCTGGTGTCATACGTCCAATTCCCAATGCCAGAAAGAGGACTTTCTTGTGTGCATGGCTCTCCAAATAAGCTTTATATTTTACTGCCTGTTCTTTCCAGTATCTCCCATACTGGAAAATAAATGACTTCACCCACGGCTCCATCACGCTTCCGCATACGGGGCATCTTGGCACCAATTCCGCAGACAGCTTTCCGTCCGCAATACTGGCATTTAATTTTTGGAGCGTTTCCTCAGATGGATAAATTTCTTCTGTACAGCGTCTGGAACACTGCATCCAATGTGCATCTCCCTGAATCGTAAAAATCCGGTCAGGGTCAAATACTTTCGCAAACTGTGCATCCTGATTGGTGGTGATAATGTAATGGTCTTTGTCATCAATCAAGGCGTGCAGATCTGTATAAGTCTGCCCTGCAGGCAGATCCAGCATAACACAGCCGCTCCTTGCCATATAAGCCCACCGTTCTTCATCGCTGTGATAACGATGGTAGAGCAGCTGCCAACAGCTGGGCTCGTGGTAAATCTCCCCAAAATCCGAAAAATATTTTTTGAAGAACGGAGTGTGGGGGGTATAATAGTCAAAACCACAGGCAGTAGACATACCACTGGCACCGCCGATAACAACCGCCTCCGCCTCATCCATCCACTGTAAAATTAATTTAAGTTGTTCCCGTTTGGAAATTTTTTTATCCATTCCTTTAAACACAGCAGTCTTTCCTTTCGTTCTGATTTGCAAACTGTTTTTTTCACTGTTAAATATCTACTCGAATCTCTTTCTTAGGAATTGTCCGGAATAGTGATAAATTCTTCCTCTTGGTCTCTGAGGCCGCTGCAGCAGCATCAGTATGAGCCATAATTCTTGCAATATCAATCCCTGCCGGACAAACATGATGACAGGCATTGTACTTTTCACATCCTTCAAAAATATATTTTTGATACGCTTTCTGCATCCCTTCTTCCCGGTCTTTTGGAAGATTTCTCAACACTCTTGCCATAGGAACCAGCGATGCTGTTCCTGCAAATTCACTTCCCGGAAAAAAACTGGTGCATATTTCCAGGCAGCATCCACACTGCAGACATCTGGATGCTTCTGACACATTCTCTATATCTTCCATAGATATCTGTGTTTTATCCTCCATCCACACCCGCAGTCTTTCCAGATTATAAAACATCACCTTCCTATCCACAATAAGATCTTCCACCACCGGAAATTTCTCCAAGGGCATTAATTCTATACAGTCTCTGGTGTCTGCATTTAATTTTGTGTCACAGGCCAGTTGAGGCATCCCGTCAATGAGCATTGCACAGGCGCCGCATTTTGCCTGCAGACAGCTGCACTCCCACTTAATGGGTTTTGCCAGATTTCCTTCAATATCTTTTAACTCTTCTTTCTGGTTTAAATCATTTAATGCCTTTGCAACCGTCCCTTCTTCATCGTCTGTTTCGTAAAGAAATGTCTGCCAAAAAGACTGTTTTTCCCTTTTATCATAACGGAGTATCTTCATTTTTTTCTTCATTTCACGCCTCCGCCTATCTCTCGAAACTCTATTTTGAGCTTCTGTCCATCCAAAGACGCCACGGTTGTTTTCCTGTATGATTCCTTTTCCTCTGGATAATCACAGCGGAAATGGGCGCCTCTGCTTTCTTTTCTCTCATATGCAGATCTCAACATAGCCAGTCCCAGCAGCAGACGTTTTCCTTTCATCCCTCTGCTTTGGACCACATCCAGTAGTGCTTCTAGTTTTCCGGCCGCCTGGGCTATCTCTATCTCTGAACGGATAAGACCAAGACCTTTCCGCAAATATCTGCTGACTTCTCCCATATCTTCGTACTCCTCTTCTAAATGCCATTGGGGTGCTTCTTTTATTTTTTTCCAATGCATAAGCCTTTCAGATGCACTCTGTACGGCAATTTTTCCACCGTAAATTGCTCCGAGTATGGAATTTCCACCCAGACGATTTGCGCCATGATACTGGCAGGCACACTCTCCGGCAGCATACACATTCCTGATATTCGTACAGTGGTCCTTATCTACCAATATTCCTCCCATGAAATAGTGAATCCCTGGCTCCACAGGAATGGATTCCTTTTCTGGGTCCTTGTGAAGATAATGTATACACGCAGCTTTTATATCCGCTAATTTTTCTTTCCATATTGTATGTGCAATCCCTGTCATATCTAGATAAACTTGTGGTTCACAATCTGCCCATCTGCACACCATGGACATTTCCCTCGCCATAATATCCCTGGGCATCAGATTTCCAAACTCTGGATATCTGTCCTCCATAAAATACCATGGGCTGCCCTTTTTTTGAATAAATAATCTGCCTCCTTCCCCTCTTGCCGCCTCACTGACCAGGTATCGCTTTCCACAAATAGGAAACGTGGTGGGATGGAACTGGATAAATTCCAGATTTCCCATCTCTACCCCCTGGCAAAAAACGGCTGCCGCCGCTTCCCCGGTATTATTCCTGCTCCCTGTAATAAGCTCTCCAAACAGTCCATTCAACCCACCGCAGGCAAGTAAAACAGTACCCTCCAGAAAACAGACATTTTCAGTATATGTATCTCTGACAAAACACCCCCTGCAATCTTCCTCTATATAAAGCTCTAAAAATTTATGATGCGAAAGGCGTTCTATCATTCCATAGGATTCGTATCTTCTCGTTTCATCGATCAATGCTGTCATAATCATTTTCCCGACACCATTTTTCACATATGCAGTCCGTTTTTTCTTTTGCCCTCCCATATTTCGAAGCATAATCTGGTTCCCGGCTTTACAAAATGGTATCCCCATGTCTGCTAATTCTTCCAGTATCAAAGGCGCTGCTTCTGTCATCCCACCCAAAGCATCAGGATCAGCAAGATAAGAACCACATTTCAAACTATCCCTATAATGTTCCTTTATACTGTCTTCTTCCCCCATCGTATCCAGAGCTGCATTGACTCCACCCTGAGCAAGCACAGATTGTGCCCGTTCTGAAGGCTGGTCAGAAATAAGGATACTCTTTATCCCCATCCTTCCTGCCGTGACCGCAGCAGACAATCCAGCCAGTCCAGCCCCAACAATGATCAACTGTCCCATTTTGCCCTCCTTAAAAACGGAAAAACGGGCTGCCTTTCATAGGCAGTCCGGAAACATCTGCCAGCTGGTAAAGCGCTTCGGTTGCTATCGTCACAATACTCTCCACATGATCAAAATCTGTCGCACTGCTGTCAAAAAGCATATTCGCCTGTGCGGGGAACTCATCATCCGCATCCCAGAAGTTTAACTTTACTGGTATACAGGAAAATGCAAAAATCTGAAACCCAGCAGCCGATATACGTGTTCCACGCAGGCTCCTCACCGCCGAATCCAAACGTTCCTCATGTCCAGAAAATGTAGCTGCTAAAGGTTCCAAAATACCTTGCTGAAATGCTTTTCCAAATGGCGCGGCATCCTTCAGATCTCGAAAAGGTATCCAGTCCCCTGTTTGGACTGCATCTTTTTTTGCATACCAGAAAAGTGTATAGATATTCAATTTTGGCATAATATCCACTTTCTTGTCATCTGATACAGCCTGAATTGTCCCGTCATTCCTGTCAACCGCGAACTCTCGTCCATAATGCCATAATATTAAGTGATCCTCCGTTTTCCTGACCTCTGGAAGCCTCCTGCAGATATCCTCCTGATCCATAGTTAGAAATTTCTGTCTCCAATCCTCACATTGTTTTTCATAATTTGATGTGTAGTTCATTTTTCCATCCCCTTTTTCAACTTTTTATTCCCGTCATGTCCTATCAGCGGTGTTCTATTTCCAGTGGCCGCTTTTACTTATTTTTCAATATCTATCAGCTCATGTTATTTTATCAATAACAAGTATGTAAAGAATACTACCATGTATTTTATAAAATTGCAAGAGGTTTTTTCAAAATATGTAAAAAAATCAACTTGTCGTTTTTTATTTACAGCTCTTTAGATCGTGTCTTAAAAATGCTTTCTGCCAGATGTATGACCCACTTCGTTCCCAAAAGAAACAGGCGATTTTTATCTGCTTTCGTCTGTCTTTATCCCTCCTATAAATAACGGCTTTCCATAGATTACCACCCGTTGTATATGTTATCTGTTTTCGTCTGCTTATTTTGAAATGGGTTAAATTATGGGTTAAAATAACCCCGGATTTCTCCGGGGTGCTCACACTATATATCAGCTATAAAAGAAGCCGGGGTTATGCCGCTGTATCTGCCGTCCAGCCTGTTAAAAATTGTTATAGCATCGCAGCAGGCTTTCACATATGGGAAGGTTGGACAATCACTCAATTTCTTGTATTTTCCGCTTTTCCACTCGTTTATAAAATCTTCTTTATCCGCATACATATAGTCCAGAATATAATCTATCAAATGATCCATTGTGCCGCCTCCATCCTATGAAATTTTTATCCTGCCCTCCAGGTTTACAAAAGATTCCTTTTTCGTACTCTCTGTTGCTTCAGCGTATATACATTCTGCATTTTCCTTCATGCTGTTTATAAAGCATATTATGGTTTATGCTGATTGTCCGGTCCTCAAAATCGCAGTCCTGCACAAATTGCAGAAGTATTGGGCGGAACATGCCGAGCTGAATTTGTTTTTGATGATGGGACGGTGATATAGTGGAACACGGATTAAGCAAAACCCGATAAAGAATAGCCGTCATAATTCCGGTTTATCAGGTGGAAAATGTCCTTTACTCCCTCAATTTCCCCACTCCTCTATGAAAAGTGCATGAGTAAGGGGAAATAAACAGGACAGCCGCCATTCAGAAGCGCTCTAGCAAGGCCCTATTTGCCCCGTATCGGGTTTGTACTGTCTTGCATGATAAAATTTACCACCTATGCCGTTGAAATGCGAAATAGCGGCTCTGTGTTTTTGTAACGGATATTCAGGGGAATGCCTGATAAGAGAATGAGAAGGCAGCAGGCGGCTTTTGCAATCACATTATAGTAAACGTGTGTTGGGCTCTTGAATCCTGCTGTGAAATGTGCTATATTAAGCATAGAAAAAGGGAAAGCCATAGAAGCGGCTTTACCCCAAATCGTTATAAGCTACCTCATATGAGGCCAGCCGTCACTATTGCAGTAGTGGCGGCTATTTCTTTTTTCCCTTGTAAATCTGATAAATCAAATTCGCAAGGGCGACAACGAGTATACCGATCTGGATTAAATCCTGATATGTAACATACATTGCATCGCCCTCCTTTCTTTCGTCTGGAGGGCTACTTGAACCCTCCGCAAAATACAAGAGGGGTAAAGCCGCCTTTGGCTCTATGGTTTCCCATGCTTCAAAGTATAGCACACATTTCCTTGTCGGACAATTAACAATATGCTGCTTTCTCTCACAGTTTTTGGTTGTGTCAAATCGTCCGTTTTCTTCTCATTTCCGCTTGAATCTTTCTGCTGTTTTTCTACGCTTGTTCCTCTGAAAGCTGTTTTGTAGAATTTATCTTTATCCATACAGCCGGGATATGAGCTCACAAGCGTCCTTTCTGATTCTCTGCAGCTATCCCTTATTCCTCCAGACGTTCTTCTTCCAGTTTCTTAAAACGTCCCTTATACAGTCCCTGCCTGATCTGCTGCTGCCTTTATAGCATCCATAGACACGCCGGCTTTAAATATTTCCTCAATATGCCATTCTGCCCCCTTGGCTTTCAGCTACTCCCGGTTTCCTGCTTTCGCTTTTGCCTGGTTCAAAAGGTCACATATTCGGTCAATGACATTGACCATATGTTTTTTTAATGATCATTTTCAGTATCATTATCAGCTTAATTTGCTTGATTTTGCTTAGCACAATTAGCATTTGCTAGATTTGCCTTCTTTTGCTTTCCTCCCTTTCTGCCTGCCGCCGCCCTTTTTACGCATATCTCAATATACTTTTCTTTGTCTCTCTGCATCTGCGACGATATGAAAGAAAAGCACATCATCAGAGCCCCAGAAAAGTCCGGTATAGTTCCATCCTCTGCAAATCGGAATAATGCTTTAATTTCTTGCAAACCGTTTGTATCAACAAGCATCTGTTTTTCGATGTTTCCTTTTGCCTTTGTTGCTCTCATGATTATACCTCCGTTCTGCTTTTTTGTCACAAGCACTTGTTGAGATATGTTATATCATAAAACAATTTCTCTGTTATTCTTATAAATACGTAGCGATATGTAATATTTCTGAAAATTTATCG
>CAJUMB010000051.1 GCA_910587105.1 uncultured Lachnospiraceae bacterium | reverse complement strand
CTATGTAACCTGAATTTGGCGCAAATCTCACGCAAAGTGGGGCGTGCAGATGGCAAGAATGATTTTTAAGACGCACTATAGCCGAAGCTTATTCGAACTCAATCATTCCCACCAGCCAATTCCTTACCTTCACGCGGCGGATACCCTTTGCAGACGTCCACCCATCCATCACACCTGGAATACTCCTCCAGTTCCGAAATAGTCAGCTGGATGGCGCTGTTGGAACTGCCGCAGGCCGGAAAAACTGTGTCAAACCGCTTCAGTGACACATCCAAGTATACCTGTGCCCCCTCATTTACCGCAAAAGGACACACGCCCCCTACCGCATGTCCAATGAGCCGCTCAGCTTCGTCCGGGGAAAGCATTTTTGCCTTTGTACCGAATTGTGCTTTATATTTGGGGTTGTCAATTCTGGCATCCCCTGCCGCCACCACCAGAACCGCATGATCCCCTGCCATAAAAGACAGCGATTTTGCAATTCTCTCAGGTTCACAGTTCAGCGCAGCAGCAGCCAGCTCCACTGTGGCGCTGGATACATCGAATTCCTGAATTCTTTCTGCCATACCATATTCCCTGAAGTACTCTTTTACTCTTTCTATTGACATATTCTACCTCCCTGATAAAACCGCTTATGGATTCGGATAAACAATCATGTTATAGGCACAGCAGCACTCCCGTGAAAGATTCTCATATGCATGGGGAACATCCGCCCGGAACCGTATGGACTGCTTTTCCTGCAGAACAGCCTCTTTCCCGCCGATCATCAGCCCCATTGCTCCCTGAAGCAGGAAGATATATTCCTCCACCCCGTCCACATGGGCCGCCGATTCATGCCGTACCCCGGCATCAAACTCAATATAAAAAATCTCCACATTGCGGACCGGATCAAAAGCAAACAAAGGATACGCCCGCATCCCTCCATCTTCTTCAAATATCGCCTCTGTATCTTCCATTTTGGCAATGGTGAAATCTGCCTCCTGCTGCCTGCAGAAAAAAGACAGCGGTATCTTTAAACCCGTTGAGATTTTCCACAGAGTATTGATGGTGGGTGAGGACTGCCCTCTCTCAATCTGACCCAGCATGGGCTTACTGACTCCTGTGAGATTTGCCGCATCATCCAGAGTCAGACAGCGGACTTTTCGGATTTCTTTCAGACGTTCGCCTATTTTCAGTGAAACCTGTTCCATGATTTTTCTCCAAACTATATGTTTTTACATATTAAGATTTATTATAACATATTTCTCATAAAAGAAAAGAAGTAAACTTTACAACTGTTCTGCTCTCGACAAAGTTTGGGAACGGCTATTTTTAAAATCTTAATCTGAAACAGCACAAATGGGAGACAGGCCCCACCATCAATTATTCATTTATCACAATTTATCTATATTAGGGCTTTAAATATTCGTCAAAATCATGTATAGTTAGTTATGATAAAACTTCAGGAACTGCAAAAAGGTAACCTTGCGTTTTTGCAGTTCCTCATAAATTCAAAGTGCTCGGAATAATCAGATAATTCCGGAAGTGCTCTATAAGAAAGAGGAGACTCAAGATGAGAAAGAACCAAAACACATCCAAGAAACGCCGCCTGGCGGACATCCGCGGAAAGTGGATGGTACATATCATGTTACTGGCCTGCGCCATAACGCTTTTCTTCCCGGTGATTGCCTATGCCGCAGAAGAAGAGGCTGAGAAGGTGACCAGCCGCTTTTACATGACACCGCTGTCACTCCTTCCCCCGGTGATTGCCATCGGACTGGCATTAATCACCAAAGAAGTGTACACCTCTCTGTTTGTGGGGATTGTAATCGGCGGCCTGCTCTATTCCAATTTTAGTTTCGAGGGAACCATCACCCATGTATTTACCGGGGGTATCGTATCTGTGCTTTCTGATTCGTACAATGTGGGTATCCTGATTTTCCTGGTCATTCTGGGAATCATGGTGGTTCTGATGAATAAGGCGGGAGGTTCCGCTGCGTTCGGCCGCTGGGCCGCCAAGCACATCAAATCCCGGGCAGGCGCTCAGCTTGCAACGATTGCTCTCGGCGTGTTGATTTTTATCGACGATTATTTTAACTGCCTGACAGTGGGAAGTGTTATGCGCCCTGTGGCAGACCAAAGCAAGATTTCCAGGGCAAAGCTCTCTTATGTTATCGACGCCACAGCTGCGCCGGTGTGCATCATCGCCCCGGTGTCCTCCTGGGCAGCGGCAGTGGCCAGCTATGTGGAAGACGGAAATGGGCTCTACCTTTTTATCCGGACAATCCCATTTAACTTCTATGCCCTGCTCACCATCATCATGATGATCTTCCTGGCTCTCACCGGTATGGACTATGGTCCTATGGCAAAACATGAGAAAAACGCCAAGGAAACAGGAGATATTTTCTCTGGTATAGAAGAATACGCTGCAGCCACATCGGAAACCGCAAATCCCAATGGAAAAGTGCTGGATTTAGTCCTCCCTATTGCCATATTGATTGTATCCTGTGTCATCGGTATGATCTATTCCGGCGGATTCTTTGAGGGCGCCGGCTTTGTAGAGGCATTTTCCAACTCTGATGCCTCCATCGGACTGGTGCTTGGCTCCTCTGTGGCATTGATTTTGACAGTTATTTACTATTGTATCCGCAGAAATATCACATTTGAAGGGATTGCTGAAGCCATTCCAGAAGGATTCAAGTCCATGGTTCCGGCTATATTGATCCTGACATTTGCCTGGAGTCTGAAAGCTATGACGGATTCTCTGGGTGCCAAACAATTTGTGGAAGAACTGGTGCAGAATTCTGCAGGCAGCTTCCAGTCATTTTTACCGGCAATCGTGTTTGTAATCGGAGTTTTCCTTGCGTTTGCAACTGGTACTTCCTGGGGAACTTTCGGAATTTTGATTCCCATCACCCTGGCGGTATTCCCTCTGGGAAATCCCATCGGAGTGATCTGCGTTTCCGCATGTATGGCTGGCGCCGTATGCGGGGACCACTGTTCACCAATTTCAGATACCACCATTATGGCCAGTGCAGGCGCCCAGTGTAACCACGTTACGCACGTCTCCACCCAGCTGCCCTATGCCATTACTGTAGCCGCTGTCAGTTTCGTGAGCTACATCATCGCCGGGTTTGTGCCCAATGCATTCATTGCACTGCCCATAGCTATTGTTCTTATGATCGGAACACTAATCGGAATCCGGCAGGTAACTGCTTCACGCAATGCTTAGAGCGTATTTGAGAATTGCTTTCTTTTGATATTCGGCGGCGGTCCAAAAACCGCCGCCTTTTCTCTGCCCTTTCCTATAGCGTGTTTGAAAAATCATCCACGCCCTCTGCATGCCTTACGAAAAACAAACCATTATCCCAATACACTTTTTTACCCTCCAGAAACCTGCACAAGCAGATATATCAAAAAAACCTTTTCCCATGCAACCAAATAAAACCTTTTCCAGTCTAATAAGTGAAAGAAAAAGGTAACTGTTCAGTACCTTCACAGTTACTGAAAAAGAACAGTGAGGTGAATTTCATGGAAGCGCTATTGGTAAAAAGAGCACAAAGAGGCGACACAGACGCATTTATCCGGCTGATGGAAAAGCACAAACTCCCTCTCTACAAAATCGCCAAAAGCTATCTAAGAAACGAAGAAGACATCGCTGATGTCATGCAGGACACCATACTCTCAGCCTATGAACACATAAAAGAGCTGAGACAGGCCCTTTATTTTAAAACCTGGCTCACCAGAATCCTGATCAACCACTGCAATGACCTGCTGAAACAGCAAAGGCGTTTCATTGAGACGGACTGGACGGAAGCATCCCACCCTGCGCCTGCCCCGGAGGATGACCGGGCATTTTATGAACTGCTGGCTGAACTCCCGGAAGATATGCGCCTGATTTTCCTTTTATATTATGGAGAGGGCTTCCGCACAAGGGAAATCGCACAGATTCTGGATATGAATGAGAATACGGTGAAAAGCAGACTGCAGAGAGGGCGGAAACAATTAAAGGAGGCGATATCATGAAACAGACAGAAAGACACATGAAAGAAATTCTAAGCCGGGATATCCATATATCCCAAACCGTTGACAAGAGAATCCTGGACACCTATCATCTATTGGGAAAAAGAAAAGCCCGCCCCAAAAAGAACCTGGGAGCTGCAGCAGCCATAGCCGCCCTCTGCCTTGTGGTGCCCGGTGTGGTCTACGCATCTTCCAAGACAGAGTTTTTCCAGGCAATGTTTGGAAATTCCACAAAGGAATCCCACCAGGCCATCCCCAAAGAAGTCGACACTGGAAAGGGCACTACCGTTGATGTTATCCTGCCCTCCCAGGAATATGTCCCAGTGGATGAGGCAAAAGCAGAAGAAGCCATCGGCCCCTGGGTGTCGGATACCCCCATAGAAAAGCAAATCGGAAGCCACACCCTGCGCATCGAAAGTTTTGCCTATGACCAAAACGGCGGACTTATGTATTTCACACTGGAACGGAAAGGGGGCGTCACCGCGCTTTTCGGGGACAAGGATTCAAATATGGCGAAAGGCGCTTCTTTCACCGAAGAATCCGATTTTTATTTTACCTATGAGACAGAACAGGGAATCTACGGCTTTGACAACATTTATATCGATACTGTGAAAAGCACCTCAGATAAAATGTTCTGTTATTCCTATCTTTTATGGACAGAGCCACTTGCAGCCGACGACCTGCCCCACCTGGTCCTGAACACCTATCCCTGTCCCATAAAAGAGGTGACCGAGGAAACACCTGTGGAGACTGAAAAAATCAAACTGACGGATAAGGCTCCCATTCCGGTGCGCATCGTAGACATGGGAGAAAACGGATATCTGGAATACTCTCCAATCTCTTTAAGCGTGGACATGGCAAAAGGGTTCGGTTTATCCCTGATTGAAGCACAAGACCCCTATTATCTCACCCACCTGGAAATCGTATATCAGGACGGGAGCAGTTATGTGGTGTCAGATAAAGAAAATAATGTGGCAAACAGTGGTTATGTTCTTGGAAGCGGCACTTATTATAAGACCATGTTCAACCGCCTGACTGACGTTGAGGCAATACAGGAAATTGTTGTCAATGATGTGCGGTTTTCTGTCAATTAATTTAGAGCGTGTCTGCCGCACCTGCTGTGAATATCAAAGCGGGTGCGGCACAATCCACCTCTATCCATTCATGTACAGAACCTTTCCCATCCTTTGATTCTTTGACGGGTTTCTTCACAGGATAAACTTTCAAAAATCCCTGGTAATATTTTTCATCCACCGATAACTCTTATAATGCCTGTAAATAAACGGCATTTTCACAAATTCATCTAAACAGATCAAAAAATACACCCACAGAGGCGGCAGCTTCAGCACAAAGGCGCTGATAAATCCCAGGGGAACGGCAAAGAGCCACATGTCAATCACATCACAGATAAATCCCCACCGGGAATCGCCGCCTGCGCGGAAGACCCCGCAGATTAACGTGGTATTCATTGCCTGTCCCAGCACATAATACATATTGATATAAAGCATAACGCTGAGATACCCTCTGGATACATCAGTGAGATCCGCCATATTCATAAAGACCGGACGCAGAAGGAAGATCAGAATCCCCCCGGTAATCCCGCTGAGAAAAGTAACTCTGCAGAATCGGGAAGCATCTGCCTTTACCCTCTCCATATGACCGGCGCCGATAGTCTTCCCCAGCAGAATCGCCCCGGCATTGGCGAGTCCAAAGCATATCACTGTGCCCAGATTTCTGGCAACAATGACCACCGCATTGGCGGCCACCATATCACTTCCCAGATGTCCCATAATCACTGAGTACATGGAAAAAGCCAGTCCCCAGCACACCTCATTGCCAAAGGCAGGCAGAGAATATTTCATAAAGTCCTGGAAGAGAATCTTATTGTGCCGAAACAACAGCGCCGGCCGGAAGCGAATCGTCTGGAAGCGGCAGGCATCCACCATACAGATCACAAGTTCCACCCCCCGGGCTGTTGTGGTTGCCAGAGCCACCCCCACAATTCCCATCCTGGGAAATCCCAGCAGTCCGAATATAAATACCGCATTTAATAAAATATTCAAAATCAGCGCCGATGCATTGGTCCAGGCGGCAAAAACCACCCGTTCCACAGAGCGCATGGTACACAAATATACCTGGGAAATGCTCATAAACAGATAGGAAACACCCACAACCCTCAGATAAGGCACTCCCTCCTGAATCAATCCTGTTTCTGATGTAAAAACCATCATTAAAACTCTGGGAAAAAAACAGGCGAGAACGAAAAATATGAGGGAAACCAAAACAGACAGTTTCATGCCGATTCCCATAATATTTTCGATGGTCCTGGTATCCTTTTTCCCCCAGTACTGGGCCGCCAGCATACCGATTCCGGAAGCAATACCTGCGTAGACGAGATTCAGGATAAACATAATCTGGCTCGCCAGAGATCCTGCCGCAAGAGCTGTCTGGCTCACCCACCCCAGCATAATCACATCTGCGGAACTGACTGCAGTGGTGATCAGGTTCTGGACCACAATCGGAAGCGCTAAGCGGAACATATCCCGGTAAAATGAATTGGGTTCCTTCATATTTGTATTCATAAAGCTCCCCCTTTCTCCCCTCAAAACCATTTTGAATTTACAGATAAAAGAAAGCCGTCGGACTCCATTGTGTCCGACAGCCCCCTCATTATAGCGGATACCGCCTGTCATTGCAATATATTTCTTTTACTCTTTCACTGCCTCAAACGCTGTTTCCAGCGCCGCAATTAAATCCTCAGCATTCTCGATTCCGATGGACAGCCGGATGGTATTGGGCTTAATGTCCTGTTCCAGCAGTTCTTCCTCTGTACACTGGCCGTGGGTGGTGGTGGCCGGATGGATAACCAGCGATTTTACATCCGCCACATTCGCCAGCAGGGAGAAGATGGCCAGATTGTCTATAAACTTCTGCGCCGTTTGGGCGTCCCCCTTGATTTCGAAAGTAAAAATGGAACCGCCGCCATCCGGCAGGTATTTCTTGTATAAATGGTGGGTGGGTTCCCCTGGAAGGGATGGGTGATGCACCGCTTCCACCTGAGGATGATCCGCCAGATATTTTACAATCTTCCGTGTATTTTCCACATGGCGCTCCACACGCAGAGACAGCGTCTCCAGCCCCTGCAGGAAAATAAATGCGTGGAACGGGGAAAGCGCCGCCCCTGTATCCCGCAGGAGAACCGCCCGAATATAGGTGACGAATGCCGCCGGGCCTGCCGCCTCTGCAAAGGATACTCCATGATAGCTGGGATTTGCCTCAGAAATCCATGGATATTTCCCGGAACCCTTCCAGTCAAAGTTACCGCTGTCAATGATCACACCTCCGATGGCAGTCCCATGCCCGCCGATAAACTTGGTAGCAGAATGAACTACAATATCTGCTCCATATTCAATGGGCCGGATTAGATACGGCGTGGCAAATGTAGAATCCACTACCAGGGGAATCCTGTGCTTATGCGCAATCCCCGCCAGCTTCTCCAAATCAGCCAGATTTGAGTTGGGATTGCCCAGGGTTTCCACAAAAAGTGCTTTTGTATTTTCTTGAACAGCCGCCTCGAACGCCCCTTCTTCGTATGGGTCCACAAATGTAGTCTTCACCCCGTTATTCAGGGGAAATGTGTGTGCCAGGTAATTATACGTACCGCCATAAATGGTCTTTGCCGCCACAATGTGTTCCCCCGTCCGGGCCAACGCCTGGAACGTGTATGCCAGTGCCGCCGCACCGGATGCTGCCGCCAGCGCCGCTGTCCCCCCTTCCAGAGAGGCGATTCTCTGCTCGAACACATCCTGTGTGGGATTGGTCAGTCTGCCGTAAATATTGCCTGGGTCCCGCAGTCCAAACCGGTCCGCCGCATGCTGTGAATTGTGGAATACATAAGAGGTGGAGGCGTAAATGGGCACCGCCCTGGCGTCTGTCACCGGGTCTGCCTGCTCCTGTCCAATATGTAATTGTCTTGTCTCAAAACCCCAGTTTTTAGAATCTTTAATGTCTGCCATTTTTGTATTCTCCTTTGCATCTTCATCAGTTTTTCCAAACACGCTCCAGTCCTGTTCTGTAAATCAGACTAACACAATTGGCTCCGTCTGTCTAATAACAAAAAAAGATACCCAGCTATAGCTTTAGTCTATAGCTAGAGCGTGTGGGCTATACCAGATGCTTAAGATACTGCTTGATAGCCTGGATATACTTCTCCCCCATCTCGCTGAGAATCACATTCTTCCTTGTCACATAGCCGATCTCCATAGCGCTGTCCGCACTTTGACTGTCATCTTCGAAAGGCACCGCAATATAATCGCTGCCGTTTAATTCCTCACAGATAATCCCTGAGCAGAGTGTATATCCGTTCAGTCCGACCATCAGATTCAGCATGGTCGCCCGGTCATTTGCTTTAATCACCTGGGCATATTCATTGGTGGACAAAATTTCCTCAGCCAGATAAAACGAACTGTTCTCTCCCTGTTCAAAAGAAAGACACGGATAGCTTTCCAGCTGTTCAAACCGGATAGACGTTTCCCCCGCCAGGGGATGCTTTTTCCACATATATACATACGCCTGACAGTCAATCAGATGATGAAACACCAGGTTTGCAGAGTTCAGCAGTTTTATCATAGATTTCCTGTTAAAATCGCAGAGATACAAAATTCCCACTTCACTCTTCAGGGTACTGACATCGCGGATTACCTCCCCGGTCCTGGTTTCCCTGATGGCAAATTCGTATTTTGACATATCGAATTCCTTTGCCATATCAACAAAAGCTTTTACCGCAAAGGAATAGTGCTGTGTGGAAACCCCGAATTTCTTTTTATAGTTTCCCCCTTTTTTGTATTTGTGCAGTATATTTTCATAATTACTGTAGATTTCTTTTGCATAGAGCAGAAATTCCAAGCCATCGCTGGTCAGTGCCACCCCCCTGCCGCCCCGGTAAAAGAGCACCACTCCCAATTCCTTTTCCAGCTCTTTTACTGCGTTTGTCAGAGACGGCTGGGATACATAGAGGAGCTCTGCTGCCTTGTTTAGTGATTTCGTCTCAGCAATTGTGATGATATAGTGCAGTTGTGTTAGTGTCATGTACCCTCCTATGAATTCTAAAGAAAACTTAAGATTATTATACTATTATTTCACAACAACCGTCCCGCTGTCACTGACTATTTCCAGCCCGTATTTTCCTTCCCCAATGACACCCTGTCTTGTATCTTCTGTCTCCTTAGTATACGAAGCCCCCGCAAGACCCACAGACAGGACCCTGGATCTGGCCGCTATATCAAATTCTAGATTTTCCGGCTCTGTCTCATAGACAAGACTGATATCGCCAGACTCTGTCTGTATCCGGATATCTGTGTCAGCCTGGGCACCGGATATATGAATTTCCCCAGATTCCGCCTCCGCTTCTACACGCTGGAAAACGGTTTTCTTAATCACACCGTACCCGGCAGCCATATTCATAGAAATATCTGCAATATCTCCACCTTCCCATGTAATGTCCCCTGAATGGGATGTGACCTGTGCCTGCTCCGCTGTAACCTCTGATAACACTGCATACCCAGAATCACTTTCCAGCTGAAAATCCACCGCCTCCACACGGTCCATTTGAATATCGCCGCTGCCATTGTGAATCTCAATGGGAAGCCTGTATTTTTCGGGCAGACATACGGTGATCTCTCCCTTTTTCCCAAGGGCAATTTTATCCCCAAGCGTCTCTTTTCCTCTTTCCTGTACCACCTGGAGAACTCCTCCCTGAAGCTGTACCTCTGGCTGGGGCTCTCCTTTCGAAACGTCTCCCTTAAAGGAAACCTGTATTTTATCATCTGAGGAAACGTTCATATGGATATCCCAGGTGTCCGCCTCCATGTAAACAGCAGAAACTTCATCTGTCTCATATTCACCGCCTGAATGGACTTTTTCCTTCCCACATCCGCTCAGGCACACCAGACACCCTGCCGCTGCCAAACCAATGCAAGCCGTTGATAACATGTTTTTTATCATAATAGAACCTCCCGAAATAGCATACCTTAGAGCGTGTTTGAGTATCTACAAAATGGTGTATTCATTATATGAGGTCTTTTGTTTCCGCCCGGTAAACAGACAGGAAAGCAAAAACCAGCGAAATTACAACCAACACAGCCGGCAGCACGGCATTCCCAGACAGCGTCCAATCCCCAATATTTGCCTGAGTCAGAATAATCAGCACAAAAGAGGAGGTTACCGCTGCCTTGGAAGATTTCATTGCCAGACCGATAAACAAAGTGATAAAGCTCATAGTCACTGTGGCAACTGACTTTGCAAGCAGCTGAATATAAAAGCCTGCACCTGCCATCTGATAATCAATGGCAAAGGCCGGTGTCAAAAACTGTGATCCCAGTAATACGCTCCCATAGATCAGCAGCTTTGTCAGTACCAGCGCCACGAAATTAAAAATCCAAACTGCAAGCATCTGGGATACCAGAATTTTCTGCCGCTTAATGGGATAGGAGAACATAAGATTCATGGTTTTATTTTTATAGGCACTGACGATAAAGGAGGCAAGCATGACACTGGTAAATACCAGAAATGACATACTTGTAAACAGTTCAATGGGTGATGATATGGTATCGTACCCCTCCGCCGCATCGGGAATTCCCGTGTCTGGATCATTGGCAATACCCAGATAAGACAGCGCAGCAATGAACAGACACAGCACCGCCGCCAGTATCACTGCATTGCGGATGTATTTGGCAATATCATTTTTCTTCCACTCGAGTTTGATCAATTTTATCATGGTCCCACCTCCGGTCCTGTCATTTTCAAAAAATAGTCCTCCAACGTCTCCGCTTTCTTCCCCAGCTCAGTCACATCTACCTGATTTTGGGTGAGGACTTTGGCCAATTCCTGTGTGGAAACCCGGTCGTCATAAATCCGGATTTTTCCTTCTTCGATAATCTTAAAGTTCTCCAGTCCCAGCTTCTCACTCAGGACAAATGCGGCTGGTTTTGTCTGCAGCACCGTCAGTTCGATATAAGCCAGACTCATCTCCTGGATATCTTCCATACTGATTTCTTTTGCCATCCGGCCCTGATGGATTACACCCACCATGTCCGCAATGGTCTCAATTTCCGAGAGAATATGGCTGGATATCATGATGGTAGTTCCATATTCACTGCTGAGGGTTTTCAGCAGGCTGCGGATCTGCCTCATTCCCGCAGGGTCCAGGCCGTTGGTGGGCTCATCCAGTATCAGCAGCTGGGGCCTGCACAACATTGCCCGGGCAATCCCCAGACGCTCCTTCATTCCCAGAGAATAACTGCGCACCTGCTTTTGGGAAGCGTCGGAAAGCTCCAGCATCTCAAGGGCATTTTCTATGCTTCCATGATGGTAATAGCCCATATACTCACAGTGGAGTTTCAAATTCTCATATCCGGTTAAACGTTCATAAAAAGTAGGAAATTCGATAATGCTCCCCATCCTTTTCAGTACCTCATAGGACTTGGGAGTCAGTACCTCCCCGAAAATCTCGATAGTCCCGCTGTCTGGCTTCCACAGATTTGTGATCATTTTCATCACCGTGGTCTTTCCCGCCCCATTGGGCCCAAGAAATCCGTAAATCTCTCCCTTTTTGATATGAAGGTTTACATTGCTGACAAGTGCCTTTCCTCCCATAGTTTTCGTAAGCTGATTCGTCTGTAAAACATATGACATAATTTATTTTCTGCCTCCCTTCTTTTTTAACATAACCTCAGAATCTCTTTACTCCCGAACACATTTAAGATTATAGCGTCTGGAGTTTTCAAAACTCTTGAATAAATCTTACGAATTTCTTTCTTGTAAAGACCCTGTTCAGCGTAACTCTTTATCTCTCACATTTCCATACTGCAAAAAGCCCATTTCATAACCAGAGTTTGTCTCTTTCTCTCCCCAAACCTGCAGCATTATAAAACAGCTCTTTATAGTGTAAATAACCAGCTGCCTTTATCCTTTTATCTGTTTAATCTCCTGCAGTCTGACTGTAAAAACCGTTTTTACCCAGGGTGTGCTCTCCAGCGTGAGATCCCCGCCCTGCTGCACAGCCAGATTTTTTGCAATGGTTAATCCCAGGCCATTCCCCTGTATATCCCGGCTTCGGGAATCCTCCATGGTAAAAAGCCTGTCAAATACACTGTCTGCGAAAGACTTCTCAATCCCCTTCCCTTTGTCCGCCACATCCAAATACACATATTTTCCGTCTGATCTCAAAGCTACCTTCAGATATTTCCCATCCTTTCCATATCGGACAGCATTGGAAATCAGATTGCTCAAAATGCGCTGTATAGCCTCTCTATCTCCCCACACATAAACAGCGGTTTCCGGCAGATCAATCTCCACCTGAAAACCGCTGCCAATTAAAATCTCATAAAAGTCCAGAATACCCTCCCGGCAGATTTCCGCAGCATCCACCTGGCTGAGTTCCAGCTCCAGATCTCCGGATTCCAGCTTTGCCAGTGTGAAAAAGTGGTTCATCAGCTCCATCACATTCTGGGCTTTCTGCTGTATCTTTTTCAGCATCTCGTCTGTCACTGCCCCGTCCAGCTGCATAATTTCCAGATACCCCAATATGACAGTCATTGGAGTTTTCAAATCATGGGATATATTTGCCAGCATTTTCTTGGAGGCTGCCTGTGCGCGGCGGGAATCGGCCTTCATTTTCTGATGATTTTCCAACAGACGATTCATCTGTGCCGCCAGCTCCATCAGTTCTCTGTTCTCAGTGAAAACCATAATCCGTTCATCACTGTCTGTATCAATAATCCTTTCCAGTTTTTCACTGATTTCCCTGAGTCTGGCCCGGGTGCCCGTCCGATAGGTGAACTGCTGGTATAAGACCAGGCAGAATAAAACTCCCAGACATAGAAGCAGAAAAAGTAAAATTAACGTTTGGTTCATGGCATCTGACTCCTCTCGTAGAATGCTTTCCTTTGATGCAGCTGCTGTTTTATGTTTTGTTATGGGGGCCAGTTTAAACATCCGATAGTCTTGAATCCATTCACATCAGCCATATACATACCAACCAGACCATTTAAAAATCAGATACTCCTACAATTATTTGGCCATCATTTCCTGTAATGTCGTCAATGCATGGACATTCGGTATCCAAAAAAACAGGATTTCGGATAATGTCTCCCAAATCCCGTTAAATAAATGAAATTATTCCCAGTATTTTCTGACTTTCTCCTCTGATTTCTGTAAAGAAAGATTGAACTTATCAGCCACACGCTGGATGGCATCTGGAAACAACACGCCAAACTCTCTATAAGTTTCAACTGCGCCTTCGATTTTTCCTTCTAGTCTTCCTTCTAATTTTCCTTCTAGTCTTCCTTCTAATTTACTATCCATTTTCATTTCTTCAATTGCTGCACACACATCAACCACCTCCTGTCCTTTAGGATATTTCAATTTTGAATTTGTTGTTATACTGATCACGTCTGCGGCCTGCCGTTCCAGACAACGGAAATTCTTGTGTTTTTGCGTTACTTCCTGTAATTTTTTCTTGTTATTTGAATATTTAATGTATAACATGACCTCTTTTAAACTTGATCTAAACTCTTCGATTTCTTCTTCCTGCATATTTCCTGGAGCAAGCAGATTCACCCAGTAGTCGGGCACGTGCTGCATCACTGTGTCGTCTGCAGCAGAGTACATCTCCCGCAGTGTCAAGGGCCCATCCCATTTTTCTGCTGAATAGAAGACAGCCAGAGTTATCACTGGCAGCAATTTATCTGTTTTGTAAAATCCGCTCAGATATTCATCCTGTGAAGGCTTATAATTTCCCCCGCCTGGAAATTCTTTTACTTCACGTCTGTGGGATTTTGCTGTCTCAGACACCTGGCGGGCAAGCTGCATAAAATCGTATAAACCATTCTTCACAGGGATGGCATAGTGAATGTCACTGGAATTTTCAATACCCAGAATACAATACGCCATGTTTCCGTCAGTCATCATTGTTTTCAACACATCCCGGTATCGCTGTTCTGGCACGCCTGCACCGCTGCCTCCGTAGGGAACCGCAATCTCTGTAGTGTCCAGTACTTTTAAGTTTTCCGGCTTAATCACCTGCCGGCCATGGTACAGATATTTATTAAATGCATCCGCAAATATTGTTGGATTACGCATGTATTCTTTCGTTATGGTATCTTTTCTGCCCAAACGGCCACCCTCTTTCGTTCTGCTGTTTCTAAGTAATATAGTAAATTTAGTATAACATCTTATGGGCGGAGTATAAACTGTTTTTTTGGAAAATTTCTGTGTATATTATAAACATTATATATCAAATGATCATAATTGTTTGCAGATATTGACCGTCAATGACCACCCTGTTGCAGCTTTTTCGGCTGACAAAGGAATTTTGTCTGCTTCAAAACTCCTGTTATTTTAAATCTTCATCCAGATTATAATTACGGACAGAGGTCAAGTCCTTTTCTGTACCGTCTTTCGCATGTATAGCCCCTTCCACCAGATATGTTTTCTGTTTTTCATAGGTGGAATCTGAAACTTTTACGACGGCCCGATTGTCATTTCCTATAACGTTGTCAAGACATGGGCACTCGGAATCCAGAAGAAGTTCTTTTCTGTAAACTTCTGATTTTTTGATGTCAATAACAAAGATATAGGGGGTATCTGTCTGGTATAAGTATATATAGGAGCTTAAAGATGGATTTTCTGTCCCGGCTCCGCCAGTATTAATTCCCAGTCCTGGCTGTAAAACATCAGTTCAGCACTATCATGATTTAATCGGAATAAGGCGCCATAGAGGGAGTCATTGCCAATAAATATATACTCTCCAAATACTTTAACGGTTCCAATGTAAGAGTCATCGAATAAACCCGATAATTCATGAAAATCAATTTCTGACAACAATGTTCCGGATAAAGAATAGATCTCCATGACGTAATTTTTATCTTTTTGGCACAACACATAGATTTTATCATCTGCGCAGGAAAAGTTTTGGATAGCCCCGGCGTTACTTATGATCTGCTCTTGTCTCCCAGTCTTTACATCGGTCTTTTCAATGTATGTAACGGGCTCACCGTTGACTATGTCACCTTTATAAGATAAAACATTTTCTCCATCTGTGTCCAAATAAATCATGGTCTGATACAAAGATTCTTTGATCAATTCTTCCATGGATCCCTTTTTCAATTCCAATTTATACAGATGTGACACAGGGTCTTCAAAACTGTCTGTATTCACGGTGAGATATAAAGTATCATCAATTAAAATGTGACAGCCACTCCAGATGGTCGGCTTCTTTATATCGCCTAGTTCCTGTATCTGCTGTGTGTCAATATCATATTTATAATAAGTAAGTTTTTCACTATTGAATGAGTAAAAAACCAGGGAGTGAGCATCAAAATATGGAAGGCCTGCATAGTCTGATAATTGTAATTCTGATATTTTAAGTCTTGTTGTTTTCGAATTTTCCTGTAGTATGGGAGAGCTGATTTTTACTTTTATTTTTTGGGGTGCAGTGGTCGGTTGTACTGTCTCTTTTTCGGTATACAGGAGCCAGTTAAGAGCATCTGTTTTTTGGTCATTTGTAAAGTTAGGATCGAGAATAATAGTTTTTACCATTTCATTTTCCGGTATAGTCGGTGAGTCAATGATTCCTGTATTTACTCCTCCGAATTCAGATTTGTCCGCAGGTGGAGGAGGATTTGTGGGGGTATTTCCTGCATATAGTAATTCTTCGGCTTTTTCAGCTTTTTCTTTGTTTGTCAAATCAGGGTTTGTGACTATTTCATAAAGCTGCTGTTTTACTGGATGCTTTTTCATCCTGGTTGATGTTGCTATTGGCAAATATTTTGAAAAATGTAAATGATAATAGAAAAATAAAAATGATAGAACAACCGATTAGAATATTTTTCTTTTTCATGCTTCTTTTTGACATAGAAACAGTATCTCCTTTCTGTTTTCTGCTGGAATGTATGAAACGACATTTGATCAATGCCAGCGGAAATTGTATGAGCGCCAGATTTTTTAATGCATTCCAAATAATCTATTTACAGAATAGAGAACTGTAAAGCAGTTTCCCCATATCTCAATAATTCCAACGGCCCATACTGCTGTCAGGATTTTCCTAAGTGTGATAAATAACATTATTTCCAGTATTTTCTGACCTCTTCCTCTGATTTCTGTAAAGAAAGGTTGAATTTATCAGCCACACGCTGGATGGCGTCTGGAAACGACACGCCAAACTCTCTATAAGTTTCAACTGAGCCTTCGATTTTTCCTTCAATTTTTCCCTCTAGTTTACTATCTATTTTCATTTCTTCAATTGCTGCGCACACATCAACCACCTCCATATTAAAAATGAATTATACAATATATTTTTTTGCACCTATTTATTAAACATCGGAATTACAAATGATGGAATGCGCTGTTATAAGATTGATATACAAGGGCACGGTCTATATGAGTTATTCTGTACATTTTAAATAAAATAGGATCTTGTATTGCCTGGCTTTTTCGATTATCCAGCATTTCATCCAGCTTATCCATGACATTGTCCATAAAAGGCCGGAAAATATCTGTGGCTAAATGTTTCATTTCCTCGCCAATAGATGCATGATTAGTGAGTTCCTTCATTTCCTGAGAGAGTTTGGCGAATGTTTTTCCGAGACGGCTGTCATCGCTGTTACTATCCAGACTCTGCATATAGTTCCAGAGGCGTCTGGATATATTTTCAAGCGGGCTGGATAATGATTTCGCACATAGTCCGGCAAACATCAAATCCTCCATGCTGTAATGGTCTATCGATCCTTCTTTGCAGTTATCCTGACAAGACATGGAATAACTTTCTCTAAGTTGTGCCGCCATATAAGCATCATCCTGTAGTAACCATTCGTTTTCTGGATTGCTGATTTTTGAATACTCTGTATTCTCTGAAAGGTATTTTTCATAAATTTCTGCCTTCTCATCAATAATAGACAGCATACTGGCCCGGAAATTTTCTGCCACACCTTTTTGTCCGAGATTTTCGTAGAATCCTCCGATTTCATCAGCATAAGAATCGGCTATCTTTTTTTTGGTATTCTCATAAAGCTGGTTTAGAATATCCAGTTGTTCTTTTAGGCCGGAACCAGAATACTGTTCCTGTATCCGTTTCTTTAATACTGCATAACGGGAAGTCAGATAATCTGCTTTTTTATCCAGCCAGGCAGTATTCTCTTTGCTGATACCCATAGCGACAAAGTCATTTTCTACGCCGCGCCAGTCGATCTCCTGTCCAAGTCCATTTTGAACCAATTCTGCGCGGAAATTTTCTAGTTCATCATCGCTGATCATGCCTGGGAGGATTAAACGAAGCGTTTTATCTCCAGATAATGTAAGAGAATCTCCAGTCATCTCTATTTTTATATCAGCGCGGTATTGTTTCATATATTGATTCATTAATGCGTCGTATTCGCTGTAATTTGATTTTTCAGATGGCGGCTGTATCATTACTCGCTGGTCGATTTCAAATTTTTCAATCGAATTATTGTTAGTATAATATTTCCGCCAATCCAAAGAGTCAAAAGCTATTTCTTTAGTTCCATAAACATAGTCTTTAAGAGTGCGAAGATAATCCCAGTCAAATCCAGAATCGGAATAAACGGCGGATTTTTCATATATACCAGATTCTTCTTTTTTACTTTTTAAAGTTGTAATATCTGGACTGAGTATTAATTTATCAAGATTTTTTTCTATGGTGTGCAATTGTAGACGATTAGCAAGTTTAACTAATGTTGATTGATGATGGAGCATATTTTGATCTGTAAAAAAACTGGAATTTGTAATTTTTCCTATATTCATAATGAGATTCCTTTCAATGCATATTGTAGATACTTTTGCTATTTTCTATCAAAAAACTCCTAATAAAAATAAGTATACAGCAGGGGAGTTTAATCAGATAATAAGGAAATAAATTGTCTGATTGATCTTGCAATTTATAAATATTGAATATAGTATATCGCCAAGATAATGTATTGTCAATACTCTATTCTGGAAATATGGCTGAGGTTTTTAGAAACGAGTTTAAAATTTAAATATGAAAGAATAAGTGTTGTATATTTTTTTATATTAAAGTTATGGGATGATAGAAGTGTCAAAAGGATAAAATAAGAGGCTCTATCTTAAATCGGGAACCTTACTAAGAGTTTTATTTTCGTAGCAAGGTTCGTTTTTTATTAATAGCGCTAAAGGGGGTTTTGATACCCTAATCATGGGATTAAACCCCAAGAGGGACTGAATATCACACACGTACCCAATCGCTTAAGGCTTTGTCGCAACATAATCATATAGTCTTTTGTAAAGAACTCCATTAATGCCCCTGTATTGGCAGCCAATTCTGCCTTCTCTATGTATGTCCGCCGATTCAGATGCGGTGTCTATGTATTTATGTACAGGCGAGGCAAACACTGTTGTGGCAAAACATTGATTGAAATCAGCATAGCCGTCAAAATGCGAAAATATATTTTTTTCATTTCTCTTCTTCCTCATATATGGGTAAATCTTTAAACTCATCAACAATTGTTTCGAAGGTATATACATACCTGTCATTTAGATATAAATCGTATTCTGTCCCATTTTTAATGTAATAATTATCATTTCTGAATTCAAAATAATTGAATACTTCATTTCCATTTTCATCATAAGAATTATTGTAACATGGCTCAAATACAAAGGTAAACGACATCAAAAAGAACAGGCCGGCCAATACAATTCCTCTCACGGTATACCCAGTAATATTCCGCTCCATAATCAATTTAAAGCGCTGCAGAATATTGCGCCTTCTATTTACATTTCCCAACGCATGAAGTGACCTTTCAGTGTCAGTGGAAATTGTATGGGCAGCAGATTTTTTAATGCACTCCAAATAGTCTATTGTTTCTTCTGCGTTCAATGACCTGCCTACCTGATAATCTGCCAGCAATTCCTGTACCTGATTCACAGCGGATATGAACAGGCGGGAAATTAAAGGATTCCACCAGTGTACCGCTGCCAACAGACAGCAGAGCATTTTTATGAGATTATCCCTGTGTTTTAAATGGAATAATTCATGGAGAAACACACAATACAATTCTCTTCCGCTGTATTCTACATTGGGAAGGACAATCACAGGATTTCTCACACCCCAGATAACAGCGGTTCCGAACATATCCGAATTTACAACTGTGCAATGAGGAGATTTGCCAGGAAAGACATGGAAAAAGGCCTTGTCAAAAGCAGATAGTATTTCAGGTGGGTCTGCCTTTGGCATACATGCCAGTTTCTTCTTACAGGATAGAAAATTGTAAAGCAGTTTTCCCATATTTGCAATCATTCCAACAATCCATACCTCTGTCAGAATTTTCCTCAGTGTGACGGATTTCCCATCTATATAGAATAGATCAGCCATTACAAAATCCCGCAGTGTCGGCAGTATACTGATGGAGTTGTATGTTTTCGTAAAGCGAATGCCATATACATTTTTGAATTCAAATGGCAGACATCCCCGCAGGATAATTAAAATGGCAAATATATACAGACAGATAATTCCGAAACGTGATATGATTCGGTTCCTGTACAAAAGAAAGTAGAAAATGACTGATAAGAGGCTGATCGCTATAGCAGATGCGAAAAAAGATGACCATGAAAAAATCATGATAACCACTTCCTTCCATATTATAGTGAGACTGCACTATGATCTGCGGGAAAAAATTACGGTTATGCCGCTATGTCACATCCCGTTATCCCGCTTATACTGCTCTATCATATTTTCCATCTGCTCAATCAGTTCCTGGCCGGCGTCTTTGGAGTCCACAAGAGCCGATAGGTATTTCATAATCCCGGTCTCTGCGTTTGGACTTTCCACGATATCATTTACGGCCTTTTTCTGTCTGTCATAATCTTGTTTTGTGATGCAGGGTGCGTATGCTTTACCTGTCCGGGTTTTGGTTTTGGCAATGGAGTCAGCTTTCAGATATCCTTTGTTCATCAGGATTGTCAGAACTTTGGTTACCGTGTTTCTTTTCAGGTCGGGGTAGGTGTTTAAAATTTCTGACAGCCCGCATGGATGCCCGATCTCCCAGATAGCATACATGATTTCCTCCTCTTTGGGAAAGAGTGTTTGCAAAAGATCACTTCCTTTCATAATTTCGTATGAATGCTTGCTATATGCAGTGTAATACAATATAAGGGCATTGTAAATACTGTATTAAAATTTTTACTGAATATTTTCGACTATAGATGGCCAATCCAGAAAAATGCACAAAAATAGCCTTTCCCATAATGGTTCAATATCGACAAGCATACCACCGCTATGGAAATTTGTAAGTATGGGCCAAATCATTCCTGTCTGTTTTTCGTATATAAAAGGCCCGCTCAAGAATGCTGCATTTTATGCCGCAGGGATACAGGATACGGTTTTTCCTTAGAGCGTGTCTTAAAAATGCTTTTTGTCAGATGTGCGTCACACTTAGTGGGAGATTTGTGCCAGATGAAGGGCGCATTTATCCTGTCCAAATTGAGTGTATTTCTGTGGTCAGATTTGATTTTTACGTGTCTGCTCACCTGGATAAATGTTGGTATTTCTGACAGTCTCATTATTTTACCCGCAATACTGGCTCAGGCAGGAATCCTGTCCCTTATTATGTCTTTAACGGGATTTTTCTGCGCAGTACTGCTGTCCGACTTTAAACAGTTTTCATTGTTTTATCTTATCCTTGCGGTGTTTGCTTCCGCTCCTGTTTTTCTTGCAGGACAGACGGGAGTTTCCTGGAAGTGGCTGGCCTGGCACCCAATGCACCACCTATTCACGGCTATGAAATCTGCTTACTTTGGCAAAACAGCGGCCTCATTTCCCTATTATCTTGTCTGTATGGGAGCCATAGCCATATTATTTTATGGCGCCTGTTATATGCTGGCGCGGGAAACAGCGAAGGAGGGGTGATTATGGAACAGTTAAAATACCAATTAAAGAATATCCGCAGAGATAAGCTGTGCATACTGACATTTCTTCTGCCGGTCATTGTGGGAATTAGCATTCGTTTACTGCCCTCCATGAATTTTCTGGGGCTTGGCGAAACGTCTTTTGGCTGTGTACAAAATGATTTATCAAAAGAAACGATCTCCTGGCTGCAAAGCATCGGAAATCTTACAGAATATGAAACCATAGAAACCTTAAAAGAGGGGGTAAACAATCCGTCTACACAGTTGATTGGTGTTTTGCGGCACAAAAACAGCATACGTACCATTTTGTCCGGCGATGAATTTGAATTGTATGAAACAATAGGGAAAACCTTACCACAGCTCTATGATATGCGGGCAGACCAATCGGCTTTTTCCAAGACTATCATTCCCGTATCGGAGAATTCCCACAGCCTGAAATTTCTTTTTATCGCAATGACATTGGTTACCGCTATGTTTATGGGGTGTACGTTTAACTCTATGAATATGATCAGCGAAAAAGAGGAAGGGACCGCATTCGTCAATCAGATTCTTCCAATGAGTATGAGGGCATACCTTTTACAGAAATTAGCTTTGGGATTTCTGGGGGGAATTGTATCTGCCATGGTTACTGCTTTTCTCTGTATCCGGACGGACGCCTGGCAGACTTCTCCTTTATTTTTACTGGTGATTCTGTCCGCATATATTGCATCGCTGGTTGGTTTGTTTATTGGGCATTTTTCATCAGGCCTGATGACGGGAATGGTCTGCATCAAGATAATTATGATTTTGTTTCTCGCACCGCCGATTATCTTCTATCTGACTGTCTCAACAGATAGTGCGGTTTATCCGCTTTCCTATCTGTTTCCATCCAGCGCTGCTTTCTATGGGTTGATGGAATTACTGTCTGGACAGATGGAAAACTTGGGGCTGTACCTGGTAATTCTCTCTATCCATGCAGTTTTACTGACTTGCCTGTATTTCTTTATTGTGACACGAAAAGGAAATACCAGACGGTAATATTCCACACACTTTACGCAAAATCCCCCAGTTTATACCCAATCCCCCAAACCGTACACACATACTCCGGCTTACGGGAATCTGCCTCGATCTTGCTCCGCAGCCTGCTGATATGCACATTTACGGCATTTTCATCCCCCAGATAGGCATCCTTCCACACCAGAGAATAGAGCTGCGCTTTTGTGTAAACTTTTTTGGGATTCTGCATCAACAATTTCAAAATTTCAAATTCTTTTGCAGTGAGGTCAATCTTCGCCCCCTTTTTTGTCACAGTGTAATCGGCCAGGTTCATGGTCAAGCTCCCCGCCTGCAGCAGCTTTGGGCCCTCCGGCGGGGCGGACACCGAGTGGTCATACTGGGTTGTCCGCCGTATCAGCGCCCGAATCCGCGCCAGAACTTCCACAACAGAAAACGGTTTCGTGATATAATCATCTGCGCCCAGGCCCAGACCCAGCGTTTTGTCTGTCTCTGTATCTTTGGCAGACACAATGATAATGGGAACCACACTTTTCCCCCGCATATACTGCATCACGTCTATTCCGCTGACTTTGGGAATCATCAGGTCCAGCAGGACCAGGCTGAAGCTGTCACTGTCGAAAAGCCGGCAGGCCGCCTGGCCGTCAGAGGCGCAGACCACCTGGAAATTTTCTGTTGTCAGATAAGAGTTCAGCATTTCGCTGATCTCTTTATCATCCTCCACTAATAAAATTTTATAAGGTTCCATACCTGCGGCCTCCTTTTTTCCTTCTCTCCAAACCGGTCAGCTGATCCACATCCGCAGCGCGTCTTCTAATTTTTCGATATCCACAGGTTTGGAGATATGTCCGTCCATGCCTGCCTCCTCTGCTTTCCTGATATCATCGGCAAATGCATCTGCTGTCATGGCAATAATGGGAATTGTCCGCAAGTCTTTTCTCCCCGAAAAGCGAATATTTCTGGCGGCTTCATAGCCATTCATAACAGGCATCTGGATATCCATAAAGATCAAATCGTAGTAATTGGGTTCATGGCCAAGAACATTCTCCACAGCCAGTTTGCCATTCAGTGCCTGTTCCACCTGGATTCCCACCACATCTAACAATTCTGCCGCCACCTCAATATTTAATTCATTATCCTCCACAAGCAGAACCCTTTTTCCGGAAAAATCCTGCTCCTGGAATGTCTCCAGCGCTGTGGTGGTCTTTTCTCCTCCACCCAATCCCAGCACCTGTTTCAGCGCTTTCGTCATCCTGGACTTAAATAACGGCTTTTCTATAAACGCATCTACCCCGGCTTCCACCGCTTCCGCCTCAATATCCGCCCAGTCAAAAGCAGATAAAATGACAGCCGGACCATCTTCCACAGCCTCCCTGATATTTTTTGTGGTTTCCAGCCCGTCCTTATCCGGCATTTTCCAATCCAGAATCACAGCAGAAAACCCTTCCCCTGCCGCCTCTGCCTCTACAATACGTTTCACTGCCGCATCACCGCTCAATACATATTCCGTATTCATATAGAGGCCTTTCAAAATTTCACATGCACTTTCACAGACTTCTTCCTCGTCATCAACAATAAGAACCGAGAATTGAGCCAGAGCATCCATATCTGCCTGGGCCACATCGTCCAGTTTTAAATATACCGTAACCGTGAACTTAGAGCCTTTTCCCAGGGCACTTTCCACCTTAATATCCCCTCCCATCATGCGGGCAATATTTACAGCGATGGACATGCCAAGGCCTGTCCCCTCTATTTTGCCTGTGCGGGAATCTGCAGCCCGGGAAAATGGTTCAAAGATTTTATGGATATATTCTTCATCCATTCCAATACCGGTATCTGCAAATGTAAATTCATAGTAACCGCTTCCTATGGTATGAGAAGGTTTTTCTTCAATCTGAATACTGATGCTGCCGCCTCCTGGGGTAAACTTCACCGCATTTCCCATAATATTCATGAAGATCTGCTGAAGCCGCTGTTCATCACCGATCACATCCTCATGTTCCAGCTTTGCAATGTAGACATTCAGACCAAGGCCTTTTGTCTCCATCTGCGAGTGGAATACTGTCAGCAGATTTTCCACTGTATCTGACAGATTAAAGGCATTCTCCGTAAGGCTGACTTTACCGCTTTCAATCCGGCTCATATCCAGAACTTCGTTGATCAATCCCAGAAGGTGTTTTCCGGAAACTGTAATTTTTCCCAGTGCATCCAGCACCCGTTCCTTTTCATCAATATGCATGCCGGCAACGGCAGTCATACCCAAAATAGCATTCATCGGTGTCCGGATATCATGGCTCATCCGTGAGAGGAAATCACTTTTTGCCAGATTTGCCGCCTCCGCCCGCTCTGCTGCAAGAGCCAGTATCTCTCTTTGTTCTTCTTCCCTGTGGATAATGTCATCCACACTGCGCACAGTCAATGTCACAGCTCTGGGAGAATTTCTTCCTATTTCTGCCACTGTAGCCACTACAGAACACCATTCATATTCACCGTCGTCTCTCAGCCTTTTATATTGGAGCTCTATATGTTCCTCTGTCTCAAGCATTTTAAGCATGTTAGGCAGCTCCAGAAATGACTGAACCCGTTCCCAGTGTTCCTCTGCAACCAGCCCCGCCTCAAAACGCCTTGCTGTAAAATCAGTGCTGTAATCTCCCGATTCTGACCCTCTGCCCCGATACGGATAGAGCATCTCATATCTGCCGCTTTCCGTATCAATATAGTAAATCGCCCGATATGCCCGGGCCGTACTGTTCATGGCATTCTGATAGATCCGGCTCTGTCCTGCGATCAAATCCCTTTCTTCTGTCAGCATCTGATTCTGTTTTTCCTGTTTGTAGCTCCGGAAACTCTGGAAAATTACGAACGCCGCCCCCAGCAGTATAAGCGCAAAACATATGTATTTGAATATGGCCACGCCGGAGATGATTTCGTCTTCGGGTATGGTCAAGACCGCTGTCCATCCATTATCCATACGGTGGCAGTACACATTGCGGATCACTCCGTCCAAAGTTACGATATTTTCCAGCACCTGGTTATTATGCCCCTGATTCATCTGTTCCAGAAAGCTGTCCACCAGTTTTTGGTATTCCTCATACTGATGTTCCTGAGAACCTGCATGGTAGAGCAGGGTTCCTGTCCGCCCAATCAGATAATAGGACGCATTCTGCGGCAGAATCAAGTTCTCATTATTCTGCTCAAAATAAGAAAACATCATATCAACTGCCATGAAGCTGCCTGTAGACGGAACTGCTTTGCACATGGTCACTACTGGCTGGCCGGTCACCACATCTAAGTATACAGATGAAATATAGATTTCCCCTTCTGCCTCCATAGCTCCCTGATAGTATTCCCTGTTGGTGACATCGTAATCCGCCATGGCCTCAATTTTCGGGTCATTGGACATAATCTCCGTACCGCCCATGGCTTTTCCGTAGAACTGAATATTATCCGAACCGTACATGTCAGTCAGGCCATCCATGAAAGGATACAGTCCCTCCCTGAGTTCTTTCAGCGAAACGCCATCTTTCTCCCGTTCTTCAATATAATCCACACAGATTGTCAAAACAGACTCACAGGCCCGTATGTTGCTTTCCTCTGTAGAGGAATAATTCTCCACCAGTGTAAGACCCATTTTGTTGGTATTTTTCATAAGAGAACTGCGCAATATGCCCGTGCAGAGTACAACCACTAAAATAAACATTACCAGTACAATAATATTGTTCCGCATCCGCTTTATTAAATGCATCTTTTTAATCTTACTCATTTTTCATTTCTCCAGGAACTCAATCCCCAGTAAAGTCAATCCGCAGGCCGGTGCTGTCGGTCCGGCGGCACTCCTGTCTCCGGCCTCCAGAACTTCCCTCATATGTTCCGGCGGATACACTCCGTTTCCAATTTCCAACAGTGTCCCGGCGAGAATTCTCACCATATGATAGAGAAATCCCCTGCCGGAAACCTGTATACACACCATACTGTCGTTCCTCTGTACAGAAATTCCTGTCACCAGCCGTACCGTAGTCTTCACCTGTGCCCCGGCCCCACAGAAACTGGCAAAATCATGCCTTCC
>CAJUMB010000050.1 GCA_910587105.1 uncultured Lachnospiraceae bacterium | reverse complement strand
CATTGTAGGATTCATCATAATTATCATCCCCTTTTTCTTTATTATATCAAAGAAATAGGAGAATTAAAAGTAAATTATCAAGTTTTTACCAAAATATTCCGTCTATATTTGGAATATCCACGAAAACAAAGATAATAATGAAAGGTGTTTTTAAAGTTCGCTGTAGTACTAGAGCGTGTCTTAAAAATCATTCCTGCCATCTGCACGCCCCACTTTGCGTGAGATTTGTGCCAAATTCAGGTTACATAGCCCGCTATGCGCCCTTTATTTGGCACAAATCTCCCACCAAGTGTGACGCACATCTGGCAAAAAGCATTTTTAAGACACGCTCTAGTTAAGAAACTGTAAGTAAATTATTTTCTGACAATGCCTAAATCTCAAGTGTGCTGATGGAGATGAGTTCGAAATGATTTCGGTTCGTCACAAGAAGGCCGTCTTTCTGCAGTTTTGAGAGTTCTGTGGACATGGCGGCCCGTTCTACGCATAGATAATCTGCAAGCTGCTGTCTGTCGTAAGGGATATCAAAGGAACGTTTTCCCTGTCTCAGTGCCTCAGAGGAGAGATAGGATAACAGTTTTTCCCGCGTGCTCCGTTTACTCATATGTGTGATCTTTTCATTGAACTGCATTACTTTTTGGGCCAGGACGAAAACCAGGTTTCGGATCAATCTGTTATGGTGCTGGCAGACAGTGGGACATACAGTGAGGAGTCTGTGGATATTCAACATTAAAATCTCGCAGTTTTTGCTGGCGGCAGCACTGATATTTAAGATGGATCCGGGGATTGCGGCATAGGGTTCTGCGAAAAAATCTCCGGGTCCTATCTTGGACATAATATTTCTGTGTCCCCATAAATCTTCTTGGATTACCAGTACAGAGCCTGTCAACACAAGCCCCATTTCCGAGGTGCTGTCTCCAAATCTCAATACATATTCACCGCTTTTTTTAGAAATTAATCTTGCGTCCACACAGTGCAGAATGGAAAGAATTTTGTCTTCGGTTATTCCCTGAAAAAAGGGGCAGTTTTTTAATATAGGTAAATATTTTTTCACAAATTCTCCTCCTTTGTTTGAATTCAAACATACTGATGCTAATGACTATACTATAATGGGCTCATAAAAACAAGAGCATTTGAGTGATAGATAATTATGGAAAGGGTTTTAAACTCTGGTTATGAAACAGATATTTCTCGAATTATCTAATTCAAATGAAACAGGGAGGGGTCAGAAATGATATTCAGCGGATGTCAGAGTAAACCAAAGGAAATATCTCTTGATGCATGAAACGATGATGCAGATTGCAAAACAGAGCAGAGAGCAGAGAGGAGAGAGAAAATACTGCATGAAAAGAAAAATTATTCATATATCAGAGGAAAAGTGCAATGGCTGCGGGGCATGTGCTAAAGCTTGTCATGAAGGAGCCATTGGCATGGTGAATGAGAAGGCAGTGCTTCTCAGGGATGATTACTGCGATGGTCTGGGCGACTGCCTTCCGGTTTGTCCTGCAGGCGCTATTACCTTTGAAGAGCGGGAAGCTGCCGCCTATGATGAAAAGGCGGTATTGGAGAATAAGAGAAAGAAGGTGCAAAGGGAAGAGGAGACGACGGCGCGGGATTTGGCCAGCGATGGGCATGCTCCCGTGTCACAGCTTCAGCAGTGGCCGGTGCAGATAAAGCTTGCTCCGGTGAACGGTCCGTTTTTTGAGGATGCTGAGCTCCTGGTGGCTGCTGACTGTACGGCTTATGCCTTCGCAGGATTTCATGACAAATTTATGAAAAATCGTATCACTCTTATTGGCTGTCCGAAACTGGACGCGGTGGATTATTCAGAGAAATTGGCTGAAATCCTTTGTAAAAATGATATAAAGAGTATCACAGTAGTACGGATGGAAGTACCCTGCTGCTGCGGCATAGAATATGCAGTAAAAGAAGCCATAAGGAAAAGCGGGAAATCTCTGCATGTACAGGCAGCAGTAGTCTCCACTGACGGGAGAGTGAAAGAAGGTGTATGAAAATCCTGTCTTGACAGAATAAGAATTTATGTGGTACTATTCATGCGTGCATATAAATACAGAAAAATGTATAGAAAAGCAAAGATGGCGTGGGAGCGTGTCTCAGACACGTTCTGCAGGGATTGTTTTTCCAGCAGAGAGAGGGGGCCGCCGGCTGTAAGCCTCCTTTGGTTCAGAACTATCCTGAATTTCCCGCCGGAGCTGCATCTTTGAATGGGCTTATGGTCTGTGTGGAGGGCATGAAAGATTTTTGAACATGCTCTGGAAGATAAGCAGTAGGAGATGACGTGGGTGCGCGTTAAGCATGAGAGAGTCTGCCGGCATGGAATACGATTCTGAAACAAGAATGAATGTCAGAAACATTTCCATGTGTATGAAAGCAGAAATTAGGGTGGTACCGCGAACCGTAACGAGCTCGTCCCTTGGGGACGGGCGTTTTTTATCGTACAGGAAACATCGTCCCCTATGCGGTAACCCCTTTTTTGGGGACCGCGCTGGGGCGGAGAATCCGGCAAAGCCGGATTCTTTCTTGTGGTACAAATTGTGGCGCACGGTTGGCATTATGTTAGAACGAGGAGAAACGAATATGGATATGAAAGAAAAGCTACAGGAAATCCGACAGGAGGCGGTAAAAAGAATCCAGAATTCTGACGGATTGGAACAGTTGAATGAAGTCAGAGTGGCTTATCTGGGCAAGAAAGGCCAGCTGACAGCGGTGTTAAAGGGTATGAAGGATGTGGCCCCCCAGGACCGT
Organism: uncultured Lachnospiraceae bacterium; assembly: GCA_910587105.1. Taxonomy (GTDB): domain Bacteria; phylum Bacillota; class Clostridia; order Lachnospirales; family Lachnospiraceae; genus MGBC164599. Next base: position 23,904 of record CAJUMB010000050.1, on the reverse strand, counting down.
CCCGCAGTGGGACAGCTGGTCAATGACACCCGGGCACATATTGAGGAATTCCTGGAGGACACCAAAAAGCGGATGGAGCAGGCGGTCCGTGAGAGACGGATGGCACAGGAAGTAATTGATGTGACTCTTCCGGCCAAAAAACCGGAGACTGGGCACAGGCATCCCAATACCATCGCTTTGGAAGAAGTGGAACGGATTTTCATCGGCATGGGGTATGAAGTGGTGGAAGGCCCAGAGGTGGAATATGATGAATATAACTTTACGAAACTGAACATTCCGCAGGACCATCCTGCAAAAGACGAACAGGATACCTTTTACATTAATAAGGAGATTGTGCTCCGCACTCAGACCTCCCCGGTACAGGCGCGGGTGATGGAGGAAGGAAAACTGCCCATCCGTATGATCGCGCCGGGACGGGTATTCCGCTCGGATGAAGTAGATGCCACCCATTCCCCTTCTTTCCATCAGATTGAAGGACTGGTGGTGGATAAAAATATTACATTTGCTGATTTAAAAGGAACGCTGGAGGAGTTTGCCAAAGAATTGTTCGGACCGGATACCCGGACAAAATTCCGTCCCCATCATTTTCCCTTTACAGAGCCCAGTGCAGAAGTGGATGTATCCTGTTTTAAGTGCAAAGGAAGCGGCTGCAGATTCTGCAAAGGAAGCGGCTGGATTGAGATTTTGGGATGCGGCATGGTGCACCCTCATGTGCTGGAAATGTGCGGCATTGACCCCAAAGAGTACACCGGATTCGCTTTTGGCGTGGGCCTGGAGAGGATTGCACTGCTGAAATATGAGATCGATGATATGCGTCTGCTGTATGAAAATGACATCAGATTCTTAAATCAGTTTTAGGAGGACGAAAGATCATGAATACTTCACTATCTTGGATAAAAATGTATGTGCCAGATCTGGATGTGACGGCACAGGAATATGCCGATGGGATGACCATGTCCGGCACAAAAGTTGAGGGATTTAAGCGGCTGGACGCAGATCTGGACAAGATTGTGGTTGGACAGATTCAGAAGATTGAGAGACATCCGGATGCAGACAAACTTATCATCTGCCAGGTGGATGTGGGAAATGAGACCATTCAGATTGTCACTGGTGCCCCCAACGTGAAAGAAGGGGATAAGGTGCCCATTGTTCTGGACGGTGGACGGGTGGCAGGAGGCCATGACGGGAAGATGACACCTGGCGGCATTGCCATCAAAAAAGGAAAACTGAGGGGAATCGAATCCAATGGTATGATGTGTTCCATCGAGGAGCTGGGAAGCAGCCGCGAGTTGTATCCCGAGGCGCCGGAGCTGGGCATCTATATTTTCCAGGATGACGCGGTGGTGGGAGAAAGTGCCGTGAAAGCGCTGGGACTGGATGATGTGATTGTGGAATATGAGGTGACTTCCAACCGGGTGGACTGTAACAGTGTCATCGGTATCGCCAGAGAAGCGGCGGCCACATTCGGGAAAGAATTTATTCCTCCCCAGGTAAAAGAGACAGGGAATCAGGAGAAGGCAGAAGATTATATCCAGGTGACGGTACAAGACCAGGAACTTTGCCCCCGGTACTGTGCCCGGGTGGTGAAAAATGTAAAAATCGGTCCGTCTCCCAAATGGATGCAGAGATGTCTGGCCTCCAACGGCATCCGCCCCATCAATAACCTGGTGGATATTACCAATTATGTGATGGAGGAATACGGACAGCCCATGCACGCCTATGACCTGGAAGCAATAGAGGACCGGCATATTGTGGTGCGCCGGGCTTCCGACGGGGAAGAATTTGTCACGCTGGACGGCCAGACCCGCACCATGGATTCAGATGTGCTGATGATTTGTGACGGCAGAAAACCTGTGGGCATTGCCGGTATCATGGGAGGAGAAAATTCCATGATTACCAATCAGGTGAAGACAGTGCTCTTCGAAGCGGCCTGCTTTGACGGGGCTAATATCCGGAAATCATCCAAGCGTGTGGGCCTGCGCACAGACGCTTCCGGAAAGTTCGAAAAAGGGCTGGACCCCAACAATGCACAGGCAGCCATTGACCGTGCCTGCCAGCTGATGGAGGAACTGGGAGCAGGAGAAGTAGTGGGCGGTATAGTGGATGTATATCCAAAGAAGAGGGAGCCTGTCCGGGTGAAGTTTGAGCCGGAGAAAATCAATGCCCTGCTGGGGACAGATATTTCCCGGGAAGAAATGCTGGAGTATTTCAGAAAAGTGGAGCTGGTTTATGACGAGAAGACAGGAGAAATAGAAGCACCAACCTTCCGTCAGGATATTTTGTGCATGGCGGATCTGGCAGAGGAGACAGCAAGATTCTATGGATATGACAAGATTCCCACCACCCTTCCCACTGGGGAGGCCACTACAGGGCGTCTTTCCTTCAAACAGCGGATAGAGCAGGCTGCCAGGGATGTGGCAGAGTACTGCGGATTTTCCCAGGGAATGTGCTACTCTTTTGAGAGTCCCAAAGTATTTGACAAACTGCTTCTTCCCCAGGACAGCCCCAGCAGAAATGCTATCCGGATTCAGAATCCTCTGGGAGAAGATTTCAGTATTATGCGGACACTGCCGATAAATGGTATGCTCACCTCCCTGGGAACCAATTACAACAGGCGGAATAAAGGAGTGGGACTTTATGAGCTGGGGAATATTTATCTTCCCAAAGAACTGCCGTTGAAAGAACTTCCGGAAGAACGGATGCAGTTCACCCTGGGTATGTATGGAAAAGGGGATTTCTATACCATGAAAGGTGTGGTAGAGGAGTTCTTTGCAAAAGTGGGAATGCGGGGGAAACCGGTATATGACCCGTCTGTGAAGCAGCCATATCTTCATCCGGGACGCCAGGCAGTTGTATATTATGAGAAAAAGCAGGTGGCTGTGCTGGGAGAGGTGCACCCTGCTGCAGCGGATGCATACGAAATCGGTGAGCGGGCGTATCTGGCGGTGATTGACATTCCTGCGGTTCTGGAATTTGCCAACTATGATTACAAATATGAGGGAGTGGCAAAATATCCCGCGGTGAGCCGGGATATCAGCATGGTGGTTCCAAGAGAAGTGCTGGCAGGCCAGATAGAGTCTGTGATTGAACAGCGGGGCGGAAAAGTGCTGGAGGATTATAAGCTGTTTGACCTTTATGAAGGGGAACAGATTCAGGAAGGATATAAGTCCATGGCGTATTCTGTGACTCTGCGCGCCGGGGACAGGACACTGGAGGAAAAGGACGTGGCGGCTGTCATGAAAAAGATCCTTCATGGGCTGGAGAGTCTGGGGATTAAGCTTAGAAGTTGAGGAATGTGATGCTGTTATATATAATCAGACATGGAGAGACCTCCTGGAATGTGATGCGGAAAATACAGGGTGCCACGGATATTCCATTAAATGAAAACGGAATCCGGCTGGCAAAACTTACAGGAGAAAAACTGGCAGATGTACCTTTTGATGCGGCGGTTTCCAGTCCTTTGCAGCGGGCCTATAAAACGGCCCAGCTGGTCCTGGGGCACAGAGAGATTCCCATCGAGACAGACGAGCGTATTCAGGAGATTTCCTTCGGAGATCTGGAAGGAGAACAGCTTCTGCAGGTGGACCCGTCTCATCCCTTTTTTAGTTTTTTTGCAGATGCGTATCATTATGTGCCGGCCAGAAACGGGGAATCCATTTATGATATCTGTGAGCGGACCCATAGATTTTACGAAGATTTGATTCGACGCGAAGATCTACAGGAGAAAACGGTGCTGATTGCAACCCATGGCTGTGCCCTGCGTGCGCTTTTGCAGCCCCTTTATGAAGATACAGCCGATTTCTGGCAGGGGGGTGTATGCCCCAACTGCGGTGTGAATATTGTAGAAGTCAAGGATGGGAAATCCATTCTTCTGGAAAAGGATAAGATCTATTATGAAGACCAGTGACTTTTATTTTGAACTGCCCCCGGAATTGATTGCCCAGGACCCGCTGGAGGACAGAAGCGCCTCCAGGCTGCTGGCGCTGGACAGGAAAAGCGGCCATATAAAGCATGAGCGGTTTGTGGACTTGAAAGAATATCTGCGCGCCGGGGACTGCCTGGTGGTCAATGATACAAAAGTAATTCCTGCCCGTCTATATGGAAAAAAGACGGATACAGGTGCATCTGTGGAACTGCTCCTTCTGAAACGAAGAGAACATGATGTGTGGGAGACTCTGGTGAAGCCGGGGAAAAAGGCGAAGCCGGGCTGTCTGCTGTCCTTTGGAGAAGGGCTGTTGACAGGGGAAATTATAGATGTGGTGGATGACGGAAACCGGCTGATTCAGTTTACTTATGAAGGAATATTCGAAGAAATCCTGGATCAGCTGGGGGAGATGCCGTTGCCACCATATATTACCCATAAACTGAGAGATAAAAACCGCTATCAGACGGTGTATGCCAAATGGGAGGGGTCAGCTGCCGCTCCCACGGCGGGGCTTCATTTCACCGGACAGATGCTGGAGGAGATTCGCCGGATGGGAGTGGAGATTGCCCATGTGACCCTGCATGTAGGGCTGGGAACCTTCCGTCCAGTAAAAGTGGAAAATGTGGATGAACACCATATGCATTCAGAATTCTATCAGATTGAAGAAGACCAGGCGCGGCTCATTAATAAAACCCGGGAATCCGGCGGCAGGATTATCGCTGTGGGCACCACCAGCTGCAGGACTCTGGAGTCTGCGGCAGATGATCAGGGGGTGCTTAGGGCAGGTAGCGGCTGGACAGATATTTTTATTTACCCAGGATACGATTTCCGCATAATGGACGGCCTGGTCACCAATTTTCACCTGCCGGAATCCACTCTGCTGATGCTGGTTTCTGCGTTTGCCGGCAAGGAGAAAGTGCTGGCGGCTTATGAGGAGGCGGTGAGAGCACAATATCGTTTTTTTTCTTTTGGAGATGCGATGTTTATCATTTGATACAAAATATTATATTTGTGGAGTGAAAGCAATGAATCCCTCAACTGTACGGCAATACAGCTGGGGGATTCTTCTTTAATTTTATAGCGGCAAAGTCTGAATTTGAGCCTGAATTTAAAAAGCAGATAATGACAAACGGCCTTTTTTATGTTAAACTTTTTAATCATATGCCTGATTGGAATGGCTGGCCAAACATGTTCAGGGAGGAAGGGGCATTGCTATGAAGAAGAATTGTGGAAAAGGGCAGAGTATAGAGCAGGGCCCCGCAGATCGGGAGCAGCTGCGTTTGAAAGTTATTAAGGCACTCAGCGCAGATTATGAATCCATTTGTTCCATTGATCTGGAATGTGATCAGATTGTATTTTATTGTCTCAGTGACCGTACATCTGTTATTTCTGATCAGTGCTTTCAGATATGCAGGTTTTCCTGGTATATATCTGAGTATGCAGATACATGGGTGTATCCGGAAGATCTTGAGATATTTAAAAATGGGGTTCTTCCGGATTCTATCAGAGAGAATCTGATGAAAGACCAGCCATATTATATTCATTACCGGGTACTTGTGAACGGAGAAATACAGAATCTGCAGCTGAATTTTGTAAATGTGGGGAGCCAGGACCACATTTCTCAGGTTGTGCTTGGGTGCAGGAGAGTGGATGATGAAATCCGGCAGCAGACAGAGCAGAAAAGGATGCTGGAGGACGCGCTGGAAAAGGCGAATCTGGCCATTGCTGCTAAGAATACGTTTCTTTCTAATATATCTCATGATATGCGCACACCATTAAATGCAATCTTTGGGTTTACATCACTGGCAAAATTGAAACTTCACGATTTGAATGCGGTGCAGAGTTATCTGGAGCAGGTGGAAACTGCCAGCAGACAGCTGTTGGACATGATCACAGAGGTACTGGAAATCTCTGCTTTGTCCAGTGCAGCAGGTCCGGCGGAGGTAGAGTGCGACCTGGAGGAAATTGTGGGAGAGGTTTATAATTTTCTTCTGCCCCAGGCCCAGGAAAAAAATCTTGCATTTACCATGGACTGCAGTGGTCTCAGACACAGTGGTGTGTATGCAAATCAGGAGAATTTGAAACAGCTGGTGTTGAATCTGGTGAATAATGCAGTTACTTATACAGAGCCCGGCGGCCGGGTGATGCTTTCATTTAAAGAGGAGGACGAGCTGCCGAACCACTACAGTGTCTATAACCTTGTGGTGGAGGATACGGGGATTGGCATCAGTGAGGATTTTCTGGAGCGTATTTTTGATCCATTCAGCAGAGAGAAGAATTCTACCCTCAGCGGTATCCACAGCATCGGATTGGGTCTGACCATTGCCAAAGATATTGTGGATAAAATGGGAGGAACCATTGATGTAAAGAGCCGGGTGGGAGAAGGAAGTACTTTCACTGCGTCCCTGTGCTTCCGGGTACAGCCGGTGTACTGTCAGGCGGACAAAGAACGTGATATAGCAGCCTCCCGGCAGCTGAGTCAGAGAATTCTGCTGGTGGAAGACAATGAGATTAATCTGGAGATAGAGATAGAACTGCTGGAGAATATGGGATTTATCATCGACCCGGCAGAAAACGGCAAGATCGCACTGGAGAAGATAGAGCGTGCGGCGCCTGGAGATTACGATTTGATTATCATGGACATTCAGATGCCGGTGATGGACGGCTGGCAGACGTCTGCAGCTATCCGGAGACTTCCGGACCCGGTTCTTTCACACATCCCCATCATCGCGCTGTCAGCCAATGCCCTGGCCAGCGATATACAAAAGTCCAAAGAAAACGGGATTAATGTTCATCTCAGCAAGCCTATGAATCTCCCAGTGCTGTTGGAAACCATAGAGGAAATTACGGGAAAGCATTGTTTTTCCGATAATAATTAGTGAAATCATAAAGGGGGCAGGAAGTTATGAATTATCGGGATTTGGGTAAAACCGGTTTGAAAGTAAGCGAAATTGGTATGGGCTGTGAGGGATTTGCCGGGGATAAGTGCCGGAATGCGCAGATTTTCTTTGACATGGCGCAGCAAAATGGGATCAACTATTTTGACCTGTATACCCCGGACCCTGAAGTTCGGGCGAGTGTGGGCAAAGCCCTGGCCGGAAGGCGTGAGAAGTTTATCATTCAGGCCCATATCTGTTCTGTGTGGAAAAACGGGCAGTATGAGCGGACCCGTAACATTGAGGATGTGAAAGCGGGATTCCAGGATATTTTGTCACAGCTGCAGACGGACTACGTGGATGTGGGAATGATCCATTATGTGGATTCGCTGAAGGACTGGAGGCAGATTGCAGACGGTCCTGTTCTCCAGTATGCAAAAGAATTAAAAGAGGCTGGATTGATCCGTCATATCGGACTGAGCAGCCACAATCCCCAGGCTGCCATGGAGGCGGTAAAGAGCGGTGCGGTTGAAGTCTTGATGTTCAGTGTGAATCCCTGTTATGACCTGCAGCCGGCAAATGAAGATGTGGAAGAACTGTGGCGGGAGGCAAATTATGAAAAGCCTCTGGTAAATATGGACCCGGAGCGTCAGGAACTGTATGAAACCTGCCAGCGTCTGGGGGTTGGAATCACAGTGATGAAAGCCTTCGGCGGCGGTGACCTGCTGGATGAGAAATTATCCCCTGCGGGGAAAGGGCTGACGGTTAATCAATGTCTGCATTACGCGCTCACCCGCCCTGCAGTGTCGTCGGTTCTGGCCGGTGCCCATTCATCGGAACAGCTGCAGACGTGTATCCATTACGAATCTGCTTCAGACGAGGAAAAAGATTATGCTCTGGCATTTGCTTCTTTTCCGAAGATCAGCTGGAAAGGGCATTGCATGTACTGCAGCCACTGTGCCCCCTGTCCAGAACAGATTGACGTGGCGTCTGTGACAAAATTTTTGAACCTGGCAAAAGCACAGGGGACAGTGCCGGAGACTGTCCGGGAACACTACGCAGTTCTGTCCCACCATGCAGGGGAGTGCGTGGAGTGCGGCGCCTGTGAAACAAGATGTCCTTTTCAGGTTCCTGTTATGGAGAACATGAAGTCCGCAAAGGCTATGTTCGGAAAATAAAAACCGGTGTGGGAGGATGATTTTTCCGGTTGTAATATTCCTGGACAATGACGGTGTAATTTTTGCTGTCCAGGCTGTGCAGGTATTGGAGGACAGCAGATTTTTCTTCAAAACCTGTGTCACCTCCGCTGTAAAGACAAAGGCTCATGACCCCGTCCGGCTTCAGAAGTTTCAGCCCGGCTTCGATGGCTTTTATAGTGGTTTCCGGTTTGGTGGCCAGGCTGTGGTCTCCGCCGGGAAGATAGCCGCAGTTGAACAGGATGGCGTCTGCTGATTGGGGGGCCAGGTGATTTTCCATATTGATATGGCTGTCTAAAATCAAGGAGAACCGGGCTTCCTCTATATTGTTTTCCGCCAGGAGTTTTCTTGTGTGGGTGAGTGCTGTCTGCTGAATGTCAAAGGCATATACATGGCCTTTGTCTCCTGCCAGCAGGCAGAGAAATAAGGTATCGTGTCCATTGCCCATGGTGGCATCTATATAAATTCCGTTTTCCGGCAGGTGAGACTTCAGTATGTGGTGGCACCATTGGGTGATAGAGGTTCTTTTTTTCTGAGCTATTTTCTATATTCTCCTTTCTCTTGGATGGGTGCTGCCCGAATAATAATCCCTGCCCCCATAACAGGGGCAGGGAGAATATTAAAACATTTCTTTGCTCATCTTATCAATTTCTTCATCTACAGCCGGGTATACTTCCGGGATACAGGACATATTTAGACCGTGGGAAGTACATGGGATGAAATAAAGTTTGCCGCAGTCTCTGCAGAGCTGGTCTGTTTCCTGGGCGATCAATTCGGGAGTCCAGTCTGGCTTGTCTACTCTGCCGTTGTCCACGCCGCCCATGAATGTAATATCTTTTCCGTATTCTTTGATCAGCTTGGGCAGGTCATTTACGGACATGCATCCCTGCCATACGTCGATTCCCATTTCAATCATTGTGGGAACAAAAGTAGCGCAGTAGCAGTCGCTGTGATGTACAACCAGTTCCACACCGTGGTCATGGTAATATTTGTAAATTCTTCTGTATGGGTCCAGGAAGAATTCACGGAACATTTCTGTGCTGATAAAGGTGGATTTCTGAGTTCCCCAGTCATCGTGATGGAACAGGATGTCCGGTTTCATATATTTACAAATCTGCTCTGCATATTTCAATTCCCATTCGCAGATGTACTCAATCAATTCGTGAAGGGCTTCCGGTTCTTCGTAGAAGTTCACCAGGGTTTCCTGGATTTCGCAGAGATAGTGGCACATCTCAAACAGCCCCGGGGCAACGAATGCGGCAACCATATACTCTTCACGGTCGACTTTGGCCACGTCGTCCATGCACTGTTTCCAGTCGGCTTCTGTGTAATCAATATTGGGGGCTTTTACATATTCTCTCCAGCGTGTAATATCCGGGCATACCAGATGTTCCGGGTCGTGCATGGGGAAAGCTCCAATCTGCCCTGCCGGCCATGCATTGGTATATCCCCATCCGCATACAACAGGGTCTGATCCTGGTCCTGCCGGCATGGTGGGATACTGCAGCTGATAGGGAGTGGACATTACGAAGGCAAATGCTTCATATTGTTTTACAAAACGATCCGGATTGCCGCCCTTGATTACTTCCATCATGTTCTGTCTTTTGGTTAACATAAATTTAATTACCTCCTGATTTTTAGTTTTTTGCTTCCTCTCATGCCACTATTATATAGTACAAAAAACAGAATGTAAATTCCGCAATTTATATAGAATTCTTTTAGGGTGATCCTATAAAATATAGGATAGGGTTTCCCATGTATGCATTCACACGTGTGACAAAAATGATTTGACCAATTTCAAGGCAGCTCCTATGGAGACAGAGTCGGGATAACGGCTGCCCTGCAGAAGAAAGGATTCTTTTTCCGGAAAGGCAGTGTGTTTCTGAATGGTCTCATGCAGGTACAGAAAGTCTTTTTCCTCCATGTAAGGTGCCAGATGGCCGCCCAGGATAATGCTGCATTCGATGACCAGATGCAGATTATTGGCCAGTATTGCCAGGTAATCCAGATATTTTTTCCAGCGTTCTATATGTTTTGTGCTCCCAGCGTTCTTCTTTGTGAAAAAGGTATCCAAATCTTCCTCATTATTGAGGAGTGCATCTACGGAACAGTAGCATTCTGCACAGCCAAGCTGTCCGCAGTAGCACTTCCTGCCGTTAGGAATCAGAGTCATATGTTCGATTGTCCCGCTCTTTCCTGTAAGTCCCTGCTGAATTTCTCCGTGGATGATAATGGCTCCGCCCAGGTGATAGGCCAGGGAGAGATAGATGGAGTCCTGGATTTCAGGAGAGTTCCACAGGGTGGTTACCGCGGCGCACTCAGAGTCGTGCATAAGGCGGCAGGGAAGCCCCACATGTTGTTGGAATGCCTGGGAGGTCAGCCCTTCTGTGTCCAGGATTTTGGAATAGGTCATCTGAGTGCCGTCTGATGATGCCAGTCCCTGCATACCGAATCCTATGCCCAGGATTTTGGAATGAGAAATCCCGGAGGCATCAATAAATTCCAGAATACACTGACTTACCTGGCGGCAGTATTCATTGGAGTTTTCATAAATGAACGGGAACCGCCGGGAATTTACCACATTTCCAAATAAATCAATCATCACTAGGGTGGTCTGGTCTTTTAAAACTTCCACCCCAATGGCGGTACGGGCCTGTGAGACTGCGGAATAGACATTAGCTCTGCGGCCGATCTGTGATTGGAGCTGTCCGCACTGCTCAATCAGGCCATTCTCCATCAGGGTATTCAGGTGTTGATTTACAGTGGGCAGACTAATCTGCAGTCCCTGCGCCAGAGACTGCTTGGAAGTTTTGCCGTGTTTATAGATGAAATGGTAAATATCGGAGTAGTTTTTCTTCTTAATGTCAACTAAGGACAATTTATCCATGGTTTTTGGTATCCTTTTTGTGTATGGTTAAAAATCTTATAGTTTATTGTAGCATATATTTTTCCCTGTCACAACCAGCCGCTGGAGGGTTTTTCGGATTTTGTATTGACTATTTGTTGGATGTTTCGTATGATGTGTGAATAACGGAGTGATGATACATCGCAGAGCGTGCTGCCAGCCGCAAATCGGGGTGCGCAGTTGGCGGAAATGCCAGGTGCTTAGTGTATGCGTTATCTAAGAAATGCTGTACTAACGTGATGTGTGTTTATACAGGGAGGAAAGTATGTCAGAATTAGTAAAAGTAGTGGTGGACGCCATGGGAGGCGATTACGCACCGGAAGTTCCCGTAAAGGGAGCGGTGGATGCATTAAATGAGAGAAAAGAGATTTTTGTTTATCTGGCCGGAAGAAAAGAAATGGTGGAAAAAGAGCTGGCAAAGTATGAGTATCCCAAAGACCGTCTGGAGATTGTGGAAGCTTCGGAGGTGATTGAGACAGCAGAGCCTCCGGTGGCGGCTATACGCAGTAAGAAAGATTCTTCTATTGTAGTGGGACAGACTCTGTTGAGAAAACAGCAGGCGGATGCTTTTGTCTCATCAGGAAGTACCGGTGCTGTGCTGGTGGGAGGACAGGTGATCGTGGGCAGAATCAAAGGGGTGGAGCGGGCCCCGCTGGCCCCGCTGATTCCCACGGCTAAGGGGGCGTCTCTGCTGATTGACTGTGGAGCAAATGTGGATGCACGTCCGTCCCATCTGGTACAGTTTGCCAAGATGGGTTCTGTTTATATGGAAAATATTGCAGGAGTGAAGAGGCCAAAGGTTGCAATCGTGAATATCGGGGCAGAAGAGGAAAAAGGAAATGCGCTGGTGAAAGAAACGTTTCCTCTATTAAAAGAATGTAAGGATATTCAGTTTATAGGCAGTATAGAGGCCAGAGATATACCGGCCGGGGACGCGGATGTGATTGTCTGTGAGGCGTTTGTGGGCAATGTAATCTTGAAACTCTACGAGGGAGTGGGGGCCACACTGATTTCTCAGATCAAAAAGTCCATGATGTCCAATATGAGAAGTAAACTGGGGGCGGCATTGGTGAAGCCGGCTCTGAAGGAGACGTTGAAAACCTTTGACATCAGCGCCCACGGCGGCGCGCCGCTGCTGGGACTGAAGGGGCTGGTGGTGAAAACCCATGGCAGTGCATCAGCAGAGCAGATTAAGAATGCCCTGTTCCAGTGTGAGCAGTTTAAACGGCAGGATGTTACCGGTAAGATCAGAGAACATATTGTGGTGTAGATGCAAGGAGGCCGGGCCATGGAGTTGGAAAAGCTGTGTTCCATTATAGCAGAGGTTCTGCACATTGACGCAAAAAGCATTACTGAGGATACAGCCTTTGTGGAGGATCTGGGAGCAGATTCTCTGGACGTGTTTCAGATTATGATGGGAGTTGAGGAACTGTTTGATATTGAAATTTCCAGTGAGACGGTGGACGGACTGATCACTGTGGGAGAAGCGGCTGATGAAATCAGGAGAGTGGTTGGCTAAAAGGCAGCTGGCCGGAGAGTGGAGGTTGTAGTATGGGAAACGTGAAAAATCTGGACAAGCTGGAAGAAATTTTCTGTTATCGGTTTCGTGACCCTGAGCTTTTGCGTCTGGCGCTGACGCACAGTTCTTATGCCAATGAAAAACGGATGGGGAAGAGCAGATGCAATGAGCGGCTGGAATTTCTGGGGGATGCAGTTCTGGAATTGGTCAGCAGCGAGTTTTTATTTAACCATTACCCGGATATGCCGGAAGGAGAGCTGACGAAGAAACGGGCGAGTATGGTATGTGAACCGTCTCTGGCCATGTCTGCCAGAGATATCCATCTCCAGGAGTTTATTCTGCTGGGGAAAGGGGAAGAATTTACAGGTGGAAGAGAACGGGATTCCATCACATCAGATGCCCTGGAGGCAGTGATTGGGGCCATCTATCTGGACGGGGGGATTGAACAGGCGAAAAGTTTTGTACTGCAGTTTATTCTCAATGACTTGGAGAACAAGTCGCTGTTTTATGACAGCAAGACTGTTCTGCAGGAGATTGTACAGGACCAGGGGAAGGTTCCGGAATATGTACTCACCGGGTGTACCGGGCCGGACCATGATAAGCGGTTTTTCGCAGAAGTCCATGTTTCCGGGGAGATTTACGGAAAAGGGGCGGGACATACGAAAAAAGCGGCGGAACAGGCTGCAGCTTATCAGGCAGTTTTGTTTATGAGAAAGCAAAAGGTGTGACATGTATCTGAAAAGCATTGAGGTACAGGGATTTAAGTCATTTGCCCAGAAGATTCTTTTTGAATTCCACAATGGGATTACAGGTATTGTGGGACCCAATGGAAGCGGAAAGAGCAATGTGGCGGATGCAGTCCGGTGGGTCCTGGGAGAGCAGAGCGCCAGACAGTTAAGGGGCGGCAATATGCAGGATGTAATTTTCTCAGGGACAGAAAACCGCAGGCCTCTAAGCTATGCATCAGTAGCCATTACCCTGGACAACAATGACCATAAACTGCCTGTGTCATTTGACGAAGTGACAGTAGCCAGACGGCTTTACCGCTCCGGAGAAAGTGAATATTTAATCAATGGCAGCAGCTGCAGGCTGAAAGATATTCAAGAGCTGTTCTATGACACCGGAATTGGAAAAGAAGGATACTCCATTATTGGACAGGGGCAGATCGACCGTATTTTAAGCGGCAAACCGGAAGAACGCAGGGAACTGTTTGATGAGGCGGCGGGAATTGTAAAATTCAAGCGGAGAAAAAACACGGCGCTGAAAAAGCTGGAGGATGAAAAGCAGAATCTGCTGAGAGTGACAGATATTTTAACGGAGCTGTCCCGTCAGCTGGGACCGCTGGAAAAGCAGTCAGAAAAGGCTAGACTGTATTTGGCAAGAAAGGAAGAATTGAAAAGGGCGGATATCTGCTTGTTTCTGGCACAATCGGAGGAGATGAAAGGCCAGCTGGAGGAACTGGAAGGAAAACGCAGGCTGACAGAAGAAAACATGGAAGAAATTTCCCGGCAGTTAGAGACAGCCGGGAGAGAATATGAAAGTCTGGAAGCTGCCATGGAGAACCTGGACTCTCAGGCGGAACAGGCCAGAAAAAAGACCCAGGAAAATGCTCTGCGCCGGCAGCAGCTGGAGGGGCAGATTAATGTATTGAAAGAGCAGGTCCATACCGGGAAGTCCAATGAGGAACAAAACCGCAGACGGCTGACAGACGTGGAAGACGGTCTGGCCTCCAGAGGGGAAGAACTGGAAAAATATGCAGAGGAGAGGGAAGCACTTCAGGAGGCGCGGGCAGAAATTGACCGGGAAAAACTCCAGAGGCAGGATACGTTAGATAACCTGAATGAGACCATCGGCACGTACTCCCGGGAGATTGAAGACGGGAAAAACGAGATTATCGAGATTTTGAACAAGCGGGCGAACACTAAGGGAAAAATGCAGCGGTTCGATACCATGATGGAGCAGGTGGAGATACGAAAAGCGGATTTGAACCAGAAAGCGCTCCGCCTGAAAAGTGAGGAGGAAGAACTCCAGAAATCATTGGAAGAAGCGCAGGAAGCCTGTACCCAGGTGACCGGGCGGGCAGAACAGCTGGCCTTGGAGAGCAGACAAACCCAAGAAAAGATTCAGAATCTCACCGGAAAGATCCAGGAGCAGTCCAAAATTCAGGAACAGCAGCAGGCCGCCTATCACCGGGATGCCTCACGGCTGGAATCGCTGCGGAATCTGGCGGAGCGCTATGAGGGATATGGGAACAGCATACGCCGGGTGATGGAGAAGCGCAAAGAAGTACCCGGCATTCAGGGGGTAGTGGCAGATCTGATACAGGTGGAAAAAAATTATGAGACAGCCATTGAGACGGCTCTGGGGGGCAGCATTCAAAATGTGGTGACGGATACGGAGCAGACGGCAAAAAAGTTGATTCAATATCTGAAAGAAAAAAGATACGGACGGGCTACCTTTTTGCCGCTGACCAGCATCAGCAGCAGGGGAGGCATTCAGCCTGAGAGTGTGTTAAAGGAGCCTGGGGTTATCGGACCGGCCAGCGGCCTGGTAAAGTCGGATTCCAGATATCAAGGACTGGTACAGTATCTGCTGGGGAGAGTTCTGGTGGTAGATCAGATGGACCATGCCATTGCCATTGGAAAGAAGTACCGTCATTCCCTTCGCATGGTCACTCTGGAAGGAGAGTCCTTCAGTCCAGGCGGTTCTATGACAGGAGGGGCCTATAAGAACAACAGCAATCTTCTGGGAAGGCGGCGGGAGATTGAAGAACTGGAAAACCTGGTACACAGGAACCGGGAACAGCTGGAAAACCTGCAGGTACAGCTGAAAGAGTGGAGGAGCAGCAGAGAGCAGCTCAGGGAGCTGGCCGTCCGGCTTCAAAAAGATCTGCAGGAGACTTCCCTTCAGCAGAACACCCTGCAGATGAATCTGTCCCAGCAAAAAGAAAAAGAAGAAGAAATACAAAAACGGTATCAGCGCCTGGATAGAGAAAGGGTGGAGATTGGGGAACAGGTCTGTGAGCTGGAGGAGAGTATGTTATCCATTCAGAAAGAGCTGGAACAGTCCGGACAGGAAGAAAAAGAGCTGGAAGTCTTTATCAAAGAGCGGCAGAAAGAGCTGGAACAGCTGCAGAAAGAACAGCAGGAACACCAAAAAGAAGTGGAGGAAATTCATCTCCAGGAATCTGCTCTTCAGCAGAAAGCAGAATTCCTGAATACCGATATGCAGAGAATCAGGCAGGAAAAGAAAAAGCTGCAGCAGGAACTGGATCAGATTCAGGATAGTCTGCATACGGGTGTTCAGGAAATCAGTCAGAAGGAGGAAAAAATTTCCTGTCTTCAGGAGGAGATGGACGGGGCAGATATCCTGGCACAAGAAGGCGAAGCCAGGATGAAGGAACTGTTAAAAGAGCGGGAAGAAGTGGCGGACAGACACAAAGAATTTTTCCAGAAACGGGAAGAATTGTCCAGGCAGATGAATCTGCTGGATAAAGAGGGATTCCGCCTAAGCAGTCAGATTGACAAACTGGAAGAGACACAGGAAGCGCGGATTGGCTATATGTGGGAGGAATATGAAATGACTCCGGGAAATGCCGCTAAGAGTGTTTCAGCAGAAGAGAACCGCACACCAGGAGAGTTGAAAAAAGACATTGCCAGGGTCAGAGAAGAAATCAGGAAGCTGGGGGATGTAAACGTAAATGCCATTGAGGACTACAAAGAGCTGCAGGAGAGGCATACGTTCCTGTCTGCACAGCACGAGGACCTGGTGACAGCAGAAAAAACACTTCTGCAGATTATTGAAGACCTGGATACAGGCATGCGGAAACAATTTGCAGAAAAATTCAAGGAAATACAAAGGGAATTCAATAAGGCATTTCAGGAATTGTTCGGAGGAGGAAAAGGTACGCTGGAGCTGATGGAGGATGCGGATATCCTGGAGGCAGGAATTAAGATTATTTCCCAGCCTCCGGGGAAGAAGCTTCAGAATATGATGCAGCTGTCAGGGGGCGAGAAGGCTCTTACCGCCATTGCACTGCTCTTTGCCATCCAGAATCTGAAGCCATCGCCCTTTTGTCTTCTGGACGAAATAGAGGCTGCTCTGGACGATTCCAATGTGGTGAGATTTGCCCAGTATGTACATAAATTGACGAAGAATACGCAATTTATTATTATTACCCACAGGCGGGGAACGATGAACGCGGCTGACCGGCTGTATGGGATTACCATGCAGGAGAAAGGGGTTTCCACCCTGGTATCGGTAGATCTGGTTCAGAGTGATCTGCAGTAAGGAGGATTGATATGGCAGAAGAAAAACAGGGATTTTTTAAGCGGCTGGTAAACGGTCTGGCAAAGACCAGAGAAAATATTGTTTCAGGGATTGATTCCATATTCAGCGGTTTTTCCAGCATTGACGATGATTTTTACGAGGAAATAGAAGAAATACTGATTATGGGAGACATTGGAATCAATGCCACCACTTCTATTATCCAGAAGCTGAAAGACCAGGTGGCGGAGAAGCACATCAAAGATCCGTCAGAATGTAAACAGCTGCTGATTGACAGTGTGACGGAACAGATGCAGGTGGAGGACACCCAGTATGAATTTGAGAACCGCAAATCTGTGATTCTGGTGGTGGGCGTCAACGGTGTGGGTAAGACCACATCAGTGGGGAAATTGGCAGGAAAGCTGAAAGACCAGGGGAAAAAAGTGGTGCTGGCGGCAGCAGATACCTTCCGGGCGGCAGCAGGGGAACAGCTGACCCAGTGGGCCAACCGGGCAGGGGTGGAGATTATCGGAGGCCAGGACGGAGCAGACCCGGCGTCTGTGGTCTATGACGCGGTGGCAGCTGCCAAAGCCAGGAATGCAGATGTTCTGCTGTGTGATACGGCAGGACGCCTTCACAATAAGAAAAATCTCATGGAAGAACTGCGGAAAATATACCGGATTCTGGAACGGGAGTATCCGGAGGCATACCTGGAGACTCTGGTGGTGCTGGACGGGACAACCGGGCAGAACGCTCTGATTCAGGCAAGGCAGTTCAGCGAAGCGGCCAATCTGACAGGTATCATCCTCACAAAACTGGACGGGACGGCCAAGGGGGGGATTGCGGTGGCTATCCAGTCGGAACTGAATATACCTGTAAAGTATATTGGAGTGGGCGAGAGTATCGACGACCTGCAGAAATTTGATGCGCAGGCTTTTGTGAATGCGTTGTTTCATATAGAAGAAGGACAATAGGAAGGTTAAAATATGCTGACATTAGATAAATTTGAAGAAGCATCAGAAATTGTCAAAAAAGTAACAAGAGAGACGAAACTGATTTACAGCGAATATTTAAGCGAGCAGACTGAAAATAAAGTATACCTGAAACCGGAGAATATGCAGCTCACCGGAGCCTACAAAGTCAGGGGGGCTTATTATAAGATCAGTACATTATCCCAGGAAGAGAAAGAGAGGGGGCTGATCACTGCGTCAGCAGGCAACCATGCCCAGGGGGTGGCGTATGCGGCGAGAGCCTTTGGTGTAAAAGCTGTCATTGTGATGCCCAACACCACGCCGCTGATTAAAGTGGAGCGGACCAAGAGCTATGGTGCAGAGGTGGTGCTGTACGGAGATATTTATGACGAATCTTGTAAGTATGCACTCCAGCTGGCAGAGGAAAAAGGATATACATTTATCCACCCCTTTGATGATTTAGCGGTGGCCACCGGGCAGGGAACCATAGCCATGGAGATTATCCAGGATCTTCCTCTGGTGGACTATATTCTGGTGCCTGTAGGCGGCGGCGGGCTGGCGGCAGGTGTGTCTGTCCTGGCAAAACAACTGAATCCTCATATCAAAGTGATCGGCGTGGAGCCGGAAGGGGCCAACTGTCTGGAAGTTTCCTTGGAAAAGGGGGAGATTAGCACACTTTCTGAAGTGAACACCATTGCAGACGGTACGGCTGTGCAGACACCCGGAGGAAAGATCTTTCCCTATCTGAAAGAAAACATTGATGAGGTGATCACCATTCAGGATGATGAATTGATTGTGGCTTTTCTGGATATTGTGGAAAACCACAAAATGGTGGTGGAGAATTCGGGACTTCTCACAGTGGCCGCTCTGAGGCATCTGGAGTTTTCCGGGAAAAAGGTGGTCTGTATTTTAAGCGGCGGAAATATGGACGTGATTACTATGGCTTCAGTGGTTCAGCACGGATTGATTCAGAGAGACCGGATTTTCACAGTATCTGTTCTGCTGCCGGACAAACCGGGGGAACTGGTAAGGGTATCATCAGTGATCGCCCAGCATCAGGGAAATGTTATTAAACTGGACCATAATCAGTTTGTCAGCACCAACCGCAGAGCTGCGGTGGAACTGAAGATTACGATGGAAGCCTTTGGAACAGCACATAAGAGGCAGATTGTGGGGGCCCTGGAACAGGCCGGGTTCCGGCCGAAGGTAATACGGCCGATATTATAGGAGTGAGGGTGTTGGACATGAAAATAATCGGTGCTTACGCAGTGCCCCACCCACCGCTGATTATCCCGGAGGTGGGCCGGGGACAGGAGCAGAATATACAGGCCACCGCAGACTCCTATGAACGGATTGGGCGTCAGGTGGCGCGGCAGAAGCCGGATGTTCTGGTGGTGATTTCCCCACACAGTGTTTCCTATGCAGATTATCTGCATATTTCTCCCGGCAGTCAGGCCCAGGGAGATTTTGGCAGTTTTGGGGCACCTGAGATAGTTGTGCAGACCCTTTATGACCAGGATTTTGCCAATCAGCTGTGCGCTCACGCAGAATATCATGGGATACCGGCGGGATTTCTGGGGGAAAAGGACCCGGCACTGGATCACGGGACCATGATACCTTTGTACTTTATACAGAAATATGCAGGCTATATCCCCATTGTGCGTATTTCCATTTCGGGGCTTTCCTATCAGCTCCATTATCAGCTGGGACAGTGTATCTGTCAGACTGCCGCAGCCAGCGGTAAAAAGACCGTAATTTTAGCCAGCGGAGACTTGTCCCATAAATTGAGAGAGGATGGGCCCTATGGGTTTTCCATGGATGGCTTGCTGTTCGATGAAAAAATATGTAATATTTTTTCAAAAGGAGATTTTTCCGCCCTGCTGGGAATTGATGGGGAATTCTGCGAAGCCGCCGCAGAGTGCGGACACCGCTCGTTTGTGATTATGGCAGGGGCGCTGGATGGATGGGATGTGGAGTCAAAGCTGCTTTCTTATCAGGGGCCTTTTGGAGTGGGGTATGCCGCCGCGGCATTTCGCCCCATAGGTCTGTCAGAGGATAGAAAGTTCCTGGAACGGCACATCCGGGAGAAGGAGCGGAAGCGTCTGGAGAGAAAGGAACAGGAGGATGCCTGGGTCCGGCTTGCCAGAAACTCTCTGGAACATTATATTCAGGAGGGAGAGCGTCTGCCCCTGCCGGAAGGACTGCCCCCTGAATTTTATCAGGAGCAGGCAGGAGCCTTTGTCTGTCTGAAAATTGATGGGCGCCTGCGGGGATGTATGGGTACCATTCTGCCGGTTCAGAACTGTATCGGAGAGGAAATCATAGAAAATGCCGTCAGCGCCGCTGTCCATGACCACCGCTTTTCTCCTGTTACACTGGAGGAACTGCCCCTGCTCACATACAGCGTGGATATTCTGGGTGAGCCGGAGCCTATTCAGAGCATCGACCAGCTGGATATTGAGAAATACGGGGTCATTGTACAGTCGGGGCTGAAACGGGGGCTGCTGCTGCCGGACCTGGCCGGAGTGGATACGCCCCAGGAGCAGGTGCATATTGCCCTGGAGAAGGCGGGAATATCCCCTTATGTGGATTATACCATGGAGAGGTTTGAGGTGGTGCGGCATTAAGAGAGAACGTTTCAAAACAGATGTCCATCTATAAATGAACATCCATACTGCCGCTTCTGAATCCCTCCAAATCCAGGGTGAGATAGGGAAGGTCCAGCTCTTGGAGCCGGCGGATGATTTCCTGCCGCTTCTGCAAAAGCAGAGAAAACTGCTCAGGGTCTGTTTCAATTCTGGCAATGTCCCGGTGAACCCGGATGCGCACATTGTCAAATCCCATGCCCTTTAAAAACTGTTCTCCCTCATCAATCCGTGCCAGAAGCTGCATGTCAAGGGTGGTGTGATAGGGGATCCGGGTTGCCAGGCAGGGGGCAGAAGGGCGGGAGGCACAGGAAAGGCCGTATTCCCCGGCCATCTGCCGGACCTGTGATTTGGTAATCCCGCACTGGGCCAGAGGGCTGGCAATTCCCAGCTCCTGCACCGCTTTGAAGCCTGGCCGGTATACGTTTAAATCATCCTGATTAGAACCTTCCAGCACAGTGGAAATCCGGCGTTCCCTGGCAAATTCCAGCAGCTTCTCATACAGCATTTTTTTGCAGTAATAACACCGGCCCGGGGGATTGGACAGTATCCGGGGGTCTCCCAGTTCGTTCACCTTCAGTACATGACAGTCAAGCCCCACAGATTGGGCGAAGTGCCGGGCGTATGCAAGATCCGCCTGAGGGTGGAGGGCAGTCTGAAATGTGACGGCATAAACATGTTTTCCGGTGTCCCTGGCGGCCTGTGACAGCAGATATAAAAGCAGGGCGCTGTCCACCCCTCCGGAAAAGGCCAGCACGGTATCCTCCTGTGCATAGGTACGAATCTGTTGAAGAAGTTTATCTTTTCTTTCTTTTTCTGCTGTCATGGCATTCACCTCTTTTGGCGGTAATTTTTAAGAAAGTCTCTGCAGATCGTCAAAAAACTGAGGGTAGGAGATCTCCACACACTGGGCATCGTCCAGACTGGTCACGCCCTCAGCAGCCATCCCGGCGACGGCAAAGGACATGGCGATGCGATGGTCTTTGCAGGTGCGGATGGATGCCCCGGTCAGTGGCTGTCCCCCCCGGATGCTCATGCCGTCCGGGGCAGCTGTGATGTCTGCACCCATAGCGGACAGATTGTCTGTCACCGTCTGAATCCGGTCGGATTCTTTTACCCTTAGTTCCTCAGCATTTCGGATGATGGTTTCACCCTGGGCGAAAGCGGCCATAACAGCGATGATGGGCAGCTCGTCAATGAGTGTGGGAATGATGTCCCCCTCAATTACGGTGCCTTTTAA
This sequence comes from uncultured Lachnospiraceae bacterium, assembly GCA_910587105.1. Taxonomy (GTDB): domain Bacteria; phylum Bacillota; class Clostridia; order Lachnospirales; family Lachnospiraceae; genus MGBC164599. Next base: position 2,361 of record CAJUMB010000050.1, on the reverse strand, counting down.
GGGGCTGTAAGTGACCAGCAGATCCGCTGACGGCTCCCAGCAGCCGCTTTTTTCGTTTAAATACTGGATATCAGCACCCATGGCACGGCAGACTTTCAGTATACCGCTGCGGGTGGGGTTGATGCCCACGTTTTTAATTAATATCTGCGAGCCGGGGACCAGAAGCCCTGCCGCTATGAAATAGGCCGCGGAGGAGATATCCCCTGGCACCTGGATATCCCGGGCATTCAGCTCAGGTTCCGGCTCAATGGCAACAGTGGTGCCCTGGACAGTAACTTCCGCCCCCAGATAGGAGAGCATCCGTTCGGAATGATCCCTGGATACAGTAGGTTCGGTCACAGATGTTTTCTGGTCTGCATAGAGGCCGGCCAGCAGTACGCAGGATTTTACCTGAGCGGAGGACACAGGGCTTTGATAGTGAATCCCTTTCAGCTGTGTCCCGCGGATGTTCAGTGGTGCACATCCGTTTTGGTTCTGGCTTTCGATACAGGCCCCCATCTGTGTCAAAGGGTCCATCACCCGTTTCATAGGCCGTTTCTGAATAGAAGCATCCCCGGTTATGGTGGAGGAGAAGTTCTGCGCAGCCAGAATGCCGGAGAGGAGACGGACGGTAGTTCCGCTGTTGCCCGCGTCCAGAATCTGCTGTGGAGCGGAAAGGCCGTGGAGTCCCTTGCCGTGTACCAATACCTCTTTGCAGCTGTTTTCCACTTCAATCCCCATCTGACGGAAACAGCGTATCGTGGAGAGGCAGTCTGCTCCTTGGAGAAAGTTGGTGATTTTTGTAGTGCCTCGTGCCAGTGCACCCAGCATAATGCCGCGGTGGGAGATGGATTTGTCTCCGGGGATTTGGATTTCTCCCCTAAGGCTGCGTGATTTTGTGATGTCCATGCTTGTGTGAAGCTCCCTTCCTTGTTCTGAATTTATTATTGAGTTGATAAAAAATACTCTGGCAGTTCCCCCTGATGAGGACACTCCGGCGGGGGCAGGGCCATATGACTACCGTACATAGACAGTGTAATTTCGTTTTCTGAGAATTTCCAAAGCTTTTTGATAGCCTGGGTCTTCATAGAATTCCACCCGCAGAACCCCGTCTTCAAATTCACGGTTGTGGATGATGCCGATATTTTTGATATTGATCTGCTCCATAGCCAGTAAAGTGGCGATTGCGGCAATTCCCCCCGGTTCGTCGGCAATATCGCAGTATAAGATGTAAGATTTGCTGATGGGGCCGGTGGGAAGAATATCAATGGAATCCCGATAATCCCTTGCATGGGAAAACAGCTGGTATAATTCCTGTTCGTTTTTACCGTCCACCAGGCACCTGGCCTGGACCAGCATACGGATGTAGGCATCCAGTACCCGCGAAATATTTTCCGGGTTTTCCATACAGATTTGCTGCCACATATCCGGTGAGGACGAGGCAATCCGGGTAATATCTTTGAATCCTCCGGCTGCAATCAATTTCATATGTTCGTCCTCGGTATCCAGTTCACGCACCAGATTCACCAGGGAGGCGGCCACAATATGGGGCAGATGGCTGATGCCTGCAGTGATGTAGTCGTGCTCCTGGTGGGTAATCACCAGAGGAATGGCACCAATGGAGGAAATCAGTTCGGTATAAGCGGATATATGACGGATATCCACCAGTTCCGAGGGGGTCAGTATATAGTAGGCATTTTCCAGAAGCCCTGCCCGTGAATGTTCATATCCGGTTTTTTCAGAACCGGCCATGGGATGTCCGCCGATGAAACAGCGGGCCAGGCCCAGCTGGGCAGCCTGTTTGTGGATCATTCCCTTTACGCTTCCCACATCGCTGATGATACATCCCGGAGAAATATAATCTTTTAGAATCTTCATATAGCTGATATTGGTGGAAACGGGAGCGCACAGGAATATGTAGCTGCAGCTGCCGAACCGATGATCCACCTGTTCGCAGATTTCGTCAATGACACCTTCTGATTTTGCGGTTTCCAGGACAGAGAGGCTTCTGTTATATGCGATAATCCGGCTGTCCGGGTGAAATCTGCGGATTGCTTTGGCTACAGAACCGCCGATCAGACCAAGGCCGATAAAACCTACTGTTAGTCTCATTTATCTTAAGTCCTTTCGTAACTGTTGTATCTTCAAAGTTACGTCCTTTCTAAATAATAAATATCACGTTTTTCATTTCAGCAATACCTCTATTTTACGTGACGGGGGAAAAAATGTCAAACATTACAAAGGGGACTTGTATGAAATGTACACGTAAAAAATAGTTTAGTATAATCTGGCTGAAACAAATGCTTGATTATATTGTAGTTATCTAGTAAAATCCTGTCTTTGACAGTTGGTAAAAATAAAAATCGCTGTAAGCAGTATGGT
>CAJUMB010000049.1 GCA_910587105.1 uncultured Lachnospiraceae bacterium | reverse complement strand
CTTGTGCCGGAACGGGAAAATGGAAAAGACTTACTTGTCTTGACCGTTATATCCGGGCGTACCACACCCTATTATTACAAAGCTGACGGTGTCATGGAAGCCTATATCCGTATCGGGAATGAAAGTGTCATTGCGCCCGATTATGTGTTGAATCAGCTGGTTCTAAAAGGTATGAACCGCACCTATGATTCCTTGATTTCAGAATATGACTTTAAGGACTATGCCTTTTCCAAACTGCGAGAAAGATATAAGATTTGGACGGGCAGCAGTATGACAGATAAGCTGTTCGATTCTTTTGAAATTCGTGAAGGAAACGGCAAACTGACCAATGCAGGTGCGCTCCTTGCGGATAATTCACCGATTCGCCATTCCCGCCTTTTCTGCACAAGATGGAATGGATTGGATAAAAGCGGCGGTCTTGTGGATGCATTAGACAGTGCCGAATATTCCGGCAGTCTGATTATTCTGCTGAATGAAGGTGTGGGATTTGTAAAACGGAATATGAAAACCCGTTGGAAGAAAACATCTGATTCCAGAATTGAAATGCCGGAATATTGTGAGCGAAGTGTTTTTGAAGCCCTCGTCAACGCCCTGATCCACCGTGATTATCTGGTTTTGGGTAGCGAAGTTCATATCGATATTTATGATGACAGGCTTACGATTTCTTCTCCCGGCGGTATGCCTGATGGGACAAAGATACAAGAACGGGACATATTTTCTGTATCCTCCACACGGCGCAATCCCATACTTGCTGACATTTTCGGCAGGCTTGGTTTTATGGAACGGCAGGGCAGCGGGTTCAAAAAAATTACGGAAACCTACCACGCTGCCCATAATTATCGTGAAGAATTGGAGCCGAAATTTTATTCGGATTTTTCCTCTTTCTGTGTCACGCTGTATAACTTAAACTACAATATTCCGCTTGAAACGGCAGACAATGGGTATAATAAAGTTGCGATTGATCGAGATAATCTTACGATTGAGGAGTCTAAAGTTGCGATTGAGATTGCGATTGATCGATTAAACGCAAAACAGCCAATCAAAAATAAAGCATTGTCTGTTTTCAACCGGATGGGATTCACAGAGGTGTTTGGAAGAACGGAGGTTTCTCAAGTTACAGGAGATTCTGTTACCTCTGCCGGCAATCTCATAAAGCGACTTTACAAGTTAGGAGTGATAACGCCTGTTACCGGACAAGGCAAGGGTAAGTATAAATTTACCGATCCGCAGACATAAAGTGAATGCCCACTATCAGCTGTCAAGCCTATAACGGGCATCTTCCATTAAGCATATACAAGTTCAGTAAAAACAATTTCTTCCGCTCTGTTGCGTATACTGTTCATACGGCGCCCCCACTCTAATTGATTGGACGCTTTCAGTACTCCCTTTCATCCATCAACGGCGCCGTGAAGTCCTATCTGCCATACAGGCAAAGTCCGGCACTGCTGACAACACCGGATACAGCAAAAGAGCCAGCACAAGACCGCCGATACCTTGAGCCAGATTGGGAATCATGCTTCCCAGTGCGGCGGCAAATCCATACAGGACAATCTCACAGATTCCATAGCCGGACACTACCAGCACAATATCTGCGATCCCGCCTGCGGCAACTCCCGCCCAGGCAGGTATTCCTTTGGTTTTTACAAAATGAAAGGCTTTTCCAGCCAGAAATCCTACAGCGCCTTTAATGACAAATGTAATAGGAACATATAGAAAATAGCCCCCCAGCAGATCTGACATAGCTGATCCAATGCCAGCGGCAAGACCGCCGTACACAGGGCCCAGAAAGATTCCGGACAGAATCACGATTGCGTCTCCAGGATGAATATACCCTCCGGTTCCCGGGGTAGGTATCCGGATTGACATTGTCGCCGCGCATGCCAGAGCCGCAAACAGGGCCGCCAGTACCAGTTTCTTTGTGTTTTTCATTTTCAGCCACTTCCTTTCAAGTATTACAGCAGGGGTGTCCGCTTTTGGGCAATGGATTTTTTAACCCTGCTGAATAGTTACATTTCAGCTATATATCATACACCTGCCAGCAGAATTTGACAAGCCATTTTTTTATTCCAATCACCGCGTGAAAATGTTATAATTAAGAAGACTATACTATTTCTTTGATACGCATGGGGGAAATGTAAAGAAATAGCAACAGAGAGTTATTCTATTACAGTTCCCAGGGAGGACGATATTTTGTATAAGCAGACACATTATCTGCACTCTTTAATTGAAAATTTATTATACGTATTGCAAAATACCGATGAAACGTATGAGGATGCTGGTACTGACGGCAAAACTTTAGCTGCCGGAAGCCATCTGCTGGCGGACAGCCAGAAAATAGAGACGGCCCGGGAATTTGCAAAATTTATGGATGAAATGCCGGGAGGGTTTTTCATTTACCGCGCCCACGGCGCCGAAGAACTCCTCTATGCAAATGCCGCCCTGCTCCGAATCTTCAACTGCAGCAGCATGGAGCAGTTTCGGAAACACACGGGCAATTCGTTCAAAGGTATTGTTCACCCTGATGATCTGGAAGCGGTAGAAAAAAGCATCTATGAACAGATTCAGCATAACCAGGATGACCTGGACTATGTGGAATACCGGATTATCCGCACAGATGGGCAGATACGATGGCTGGAAGATTACGGCCATTTTGTCCACAGTGAGACACTGGGAGATATTTTCTATGTTTTTGTTGGAGATGCCACAGAAAAAAGAAATCGTCTGCTGGCTGAAAGAGCCGTATTTACCACAGATAAACTGCAGAAAGTTCAAAATCTGCAGACCCAGATTGATATATACAGCCGGCAGATGCGGAATTTTAATCGGGAACATTTGCAGCGTCTGGAGGTGATTGAGGGTCTCAGCGCCAATTATGAATCTATCCTCTATGCTGATTTGGATATCAACAAAGTGATCCCATACCGTCTGAGCAGCCGGACGGAATATCAATTCAACAAGAAATATGAAGTGCGGGATTATCACTGGTATATTGCCGATTATGTCAAGACCTGGGTCTGTCCGGAAGACAGAGAATTGGTTTTAAAGTCTACAAATCCGGATTATATCCGAAAAAGACTTTCCAGCATACAGACATATTATATTAATTTCCGTGTGCTGAAAGACGGGGAGATCCAGTACCTGCAGCTTCGCATTGTAGATGTGCGCAGACATGACCATGTGGCTCAGATTGTTATGGGTTACCGCAGGGTAGATGAAGAGATCCGCCGGGAGATGGAGCAGAAAAAGTTTTACCAGGACGCCTTGGAACATGTGAAGCAGGCCAATGACGCGAAAAACCTGTTTCTCTCCAACATGTCCCATGACCTGCGTACTCCCCTGAATGCAATCATAGGCTTTACGGCCCTTGCACGGAATCCAAAAGACCGGGAACAGTTTCTCCATTGTCTGGACCAGATAGAAGAATCCAGTGCCCAGCTTCTAGACCTTATAAACAATGTTCTGGAGTTTTCACAGATGGAATCCGGCACCGTACATTTAGAGGAAACACCATATAACATCCATGACCTTATGCACGAAATTTATGCAGAAATGCAGCCGTCCGCCCAGGCAAAGAATTTATCATTTACGCTGCATACAGGTGGTGTCAAACACAGCAATGTATGCAGTGACCGCCGTAAGATATACCAAATCCTCATAACACTTACGAGTAATGCCATCAAATATACAGAACCAGGCGGCACCGTTTCTATTACTGTTACAGAACAGGCATCCGTGGCTGTGGACCATGCCGGTTATCGGTTTGCCGTGGAGGACAGCGGGATCGGTATGCCGGAAGAGTTTGTCAAACGTATATACGAGCCATTCGGACGTCAGCAGAACACTACTATCAGCGGTGTTCTGGGCACCGGCCTGAGGCTGGCCATTGCGAAAAATCTCACAGATATGCTGGGAGGAACCATAGATATCCACAGTGTCCCGGAACAGGGAAGCTGTTTCACCCTTATACTGGATCTGCGGATAGAGAAAGAACAGATGGAAGCACCTGCAGGACTGGAAGAAGAAGTACTGCGGCTGGTGGGCAGCCAGAGGATCCTGTTGGTGGAAGACAATGAGGTAAACACAGAAATCGAAGTGGAATTGCTGGAGAATCTGGGATTTATCATGGATACTGCTGAGAATGGCAGCATTGCTGTGGAGAAGGTGAGGGTATCCCGGCCCGGAGATTATGCGTTGATTCTTATGGATATCCAGATGCCTGTCATGGACGGGTATGAGGCCGCCCGGTCAATACGGGCCATGGACAATCCCCATCAGGCATCTCTGCCCATAGTCGCCCTGTCGGCCAACGCTTTTGACGAAGACCGGAGAATGTCCATGGAAAGCGGTATGAACGCCCATCTGGCAAAACCACTGGACGTTACCGAATTATTGAAACTCATATGGAAAATTTTGTCGAGAAAAAAGGAGGAAGACAGTTGAAAGAATACGAAGCAGTATGGGAGATTTTTAACCTTTGTTCCGGGAATCAGATGCGGGATGTCTTTGTAGAGGAACTGGAAATCGAAGACCTGGACGCCTTTATCAAAAACAAATTCAAGGGAGAAGATGTGAGCTATGAGAAGTCTGTACTGGAAGATGGCACAGTCATCTACGATATCCGTACCTCCGACATATCACAGCGATACTCCTTTACAGAAATCAAATAAGCAAATGACATAGGTTATTTACATACAGTTCCTAACTTGTTATAATAATGCCATACAATCGATACGCCATATTAAGCAGATAAGGAACTGCCAGATCATATATTGATACAGATGACGCAGGATACGCAAAAATGCAAAAAACGGAGGCAGCATGAACAAAAGCGAAAATCAGCACTTCCACAAACATGTTCTGGAAAACGGAACTGTTGTGGAACATACCCATGAACATGAGCACGGCCACGGGCATACCCACAGCCATACCCATACAAAAGCGGTTATCAACCGGCTTTCCCGCGCTATTGGCCATCTGGAATCTATAAAGAAAATGGTGGAATCCGGAAGGGACTGCAGTGAAGTATTGGTTCAGTTATCTGCAGTAAAGTCTGCCATCAACAACACAGGGAAGGTTATACTTCAGGACCACATTGAACACTGTATTGTAGATGCAGTGGAACACGGAGACAAGCAGGCCCTGGCAGAGTTGGAGAAGGCGATCGACCAGTTTATCAAATAGCAAAGGAGTATACACGACATGGCAAAAGAATGCGACAACAGCAGCTGCACGAAAGAGGACTGCGCTGGCTGCAAAGAAAAGAAAGAGAATGGAATCCCGAAAGAAGTATGTAATCAGTTTTCAGAAATCCGCCGGGTAATCGGCATTGTCAGCGGAAAGGGCGGCGTTGGAAAATCCTTTATGGCAGCTTCCCTGGCCAACCAGCTGGTTGAAAAAGGTTACCGTGTGGGAATCATGGACGCCGATGTAACCGGGCCGTCCATCCCTAAAATGTACGGATTAAAAGGAGCTGCTTCTGCAGATGAGAATGGCATTCGTCCAATGGTCACAGAAAACGGCATCAAGATCATATCTGTGAATCTGCTTCTGCCCACAGAGGAAACACCGGTAATCTGGAGAGGGCCGGTGATCGCTAATATGGTGAAACAGTTCTGGACAGATGTGATATGGGAAGAAATTGATTATCTGCTGGTAGACATGCCTCCTGGAACCGGAGATGTACCTCTGACAGTATTCCAGTCTCTGCCTATAGATGGAGTGGTTATCGTTACTTCACCACAGGATCTGGTGCGGATGATTGTGAAAAAAGCCTACAACATGGCAGACATGATGCACGTACCCGTGCTGGGCATTGTAGAAAACTACAGCTATGTGAAATGTCCGGACTGCGGAAAAGAGTTAAAAGTATTCGGCGAAAGCCGCATTGATGAAATTGCGGCTGAATTAAATATTCCCGTATTGGGAAAAGTCCCGGTAGACTCTGAATTTGCTTCTGCAGCAGATAAAGGAATCTTCCATACTGTGAAGAATGACTATCTGACAGACGGTGTGAGAGTGATGCCGGAGATTTCATAATTGTGGGCTATAACTAGTTCAGGGAAAAATCAATCCGGCTGGCTTTCATGGGTCAGCCGGGTTTTCCGCAGTCAGGTATAAATATTGATATTGTTTCAGAATGCTGGAAGCATCACTGCCCAATCACCTGCCGCATATTCCTGCGTATCAGCTGATTGCAGGTAACCGCCAGCTCCCTGCGCTTATCAGCATTCTCTTTCATGGCACAGTCCAGGAGTCCTTTCACAAGCAGTGGATTCGACCAACTGTAGTAATGGGCGTCGTCATCACTGATCAAATTCATATTTGCGATTCTTCTCAGCATGATAAAATCCCGGTTTTGCATATCATCCTCAAAAAGCAGCGTATAATAATACGCGGTATATTTTTCAGAGCCGATAATTGGGAAAAGTTCAAAATAATCCTGGAAAGCATTTTCAAAGATGGAGTTGCCTGTCCCCCAGAACAGCCGGTAGTAAATGTCCGGCCTCTGGAACGCATAGCGGTTGAAAAGTTCCCAGCCTTCTACATAAATGGTCAAAAGATCTTTGTCTGTGTCCATAAGTTTTCCATATTCCACCATATATTCATCCAGGAAGCGGATGGAAGCCACTGCGATGAGATAGTCCAGGCTTTCAAAATGTTTGTATAAAGCTGCGATGGAACAGCCGTTTTCCTCTGCCAGTTTCCGCACAGAGATTTCAGAAGAATCCTGAACCAAAAGTTTATGATAAGTGGATAAGATGAATCTTTTCTTTGTCTCAATGCCTTTTGCATATACTGCCATGGGTAAATATTCTCCTTGTAAACAAAAAACTTTTCCTTCCATAATAATGCATTTTTCGGGAAACATCAATACAATCTTATAAAATCTCATTGAGGGGATGGCTGTTTTCTGCTATAGTGGAGAGGGAGAATTTGTCTATTTTGTTCAGATTCTGGCTGTGAAACAAAAAATTTGCAATTGTTTATCCGGATATGGATTTTTGAAAGGAGTTTTCGTTATGGGACTGATAAAAGCGGCAAAAGGAGCGGCAGGGGGTGTATTGGCAGACCAGTGGAAAGAATTTTTCTATTGCGAAGCCATGGAGAAAGAAGTGCTGGTGGTAAAGGGCAGCAGGCGTACTTCCTCCCGTTCATCCAACAAAAAGGGCAGTGAGAATATTATCTCCAATGGCAGCGGCATTGCTGTGGCGGACGGTCAGTGCATGCTTATTGTAGAGCAGGGGGAGATTGTGGAGTTCTGTGCAGAACCGGGGGAGTTTACCTATGATGCTTCTGCGGAGCCCAGTATTTTTGCGGGAAGTCTGGGGGATGTGATTGAGGAGACTTTCGCAGCTATCGGCAGGCGCTTTGCCTATGGCGGGGATACAGGCAGAGATCAGCGGATTTATTACATCAATACAAAGGAGCTGGTGGACAATAAGTTCGGCACGCCCAATCCCATTCCGTTTCGGGTGGTGGATTCCAGAATCGGACTGGATATGGATGTGTCTGTCCGCTGTTCCGGGGTGTATTCGTACCGTATTGCGGACCCTCTGACATTTTACGCCAGAGTCTGCGGCAATGTGGAGCGGGAATATACCCGGGATGAGCTGGACAGTCAGCTGAAAACAGAATTTATCAGCGCATTGCAGCCTGCTTTCGGAAAGCTGTCGGACATGGGACTTCGCCCCAGCCAGATCGTCAGCCATAATACAGAGCTGGAGGCGGCTATGAATCAGGTGCTTTCCAGTAAATGGGGACAGCTTCGCGGGCTGGAAGTGGTCAGTATCGCCCTGGGCTCAGTGACCCTTCCGCCGGAGGATGCCCAGATGATCAAAGATGCCCAGCAGGCGGCCATGATGCGGGACCCATCCATGGCAGCGGCGGTTCTCACTGGAGCTCAGGCGGAGGCCATGAAAGCTGCGGCTTCCAACCATGCAGGAGCCATGAACGGTTTTATGGGGATGGGAATGGCCATGAATGCCGGCGGGGGGAATGTGCAGAATCTCTTTGCCATGGGACAGCAGCAGATGCAGGGCGGGCAGGTGCAGGGACAACCGCCGCAGATGCCGCAGCCACAGCAGCCGGCGGCGCAGCAGTCCGGAGGATGGACGTGCAGCTGCGGCACAGTGTGCACTGGGAATTTCTGTCCGGAATGCGGTTCACCAAGGCCCTCCGGCACAGGAGAATGGGTCTGCTCCTGCGGTGCAGTGAATAGTGGGAAATTCTGCCAGAACTGTGGAAAACCTTTTGGGGCGGGAAGTTTAAGGTAGAGTATTCAGATATGTCAGGAGGAGGTATGGAAAACCTACAGGAATATAAATGTCCGTGCTGCGGCGGTGCAGTTGTCTTTGACAGTTCTCTGCAGAAGATGAAGTGTCCATACTGCGATACAGAGTTTGAAATAGACGCCTTGAAGGAATACAGCCAGGAGGTGCAGAGCCAGCAGGCGGATGAGATGAACTGGGAGATGCCCACAGGCAGCCAGTGGAAGGATGGAGAGGAGGAAGGACTCCGCTCTTACATATGTAAGTCCTGCGGTGGTGAGATTGTGGGCGATGAAAATATGGCGGCCGCTGCCTGTCCCTTCTGCGGCAATTCTGTGATTATCACACAGCAATTTGCAGGGGCCCTGCGCCCGGACTGCGTAATTCCCTTTAAATTGGATAAAAAGGCGGCAAAAGAGAGGCTGGCCGGGCATTTGACTGGAAAGCGCCTGCTGCCGAAGGTGTTCAAGGATGAGAACCACATTGATGAGGTGAAAGGTATCTATGTGCCGTTTTGGCTGTTTGATACCAATGTCCAGGCCCATATCCGGTATAAAGCGTCCACAACCAGGGTCTGGAGTGACAGCGATTATGATTATACAGAAACCTGCTATTATTCCGTCCAGCGGGGCGGTGACATTGCCTTTGAGCTGGTTCCGGCAGACGGTTCCTCCAAGATGGCGGATGATTTGATGGAATCCATTGAACCCTTTGATTTCTCTGAGGCGGTGGATTTTGAGACCGCATATCTGGCCGGATATCTGGCAGATAGATATGATGTGACGGCACAGGAAAATATGGGCCGTATCAACCAGCGGGTGAAGCGTTCCACAGAGGAGGCATTTGCATCAACGGTGCACGGGTACACTTCTGTGGTGCCGGAGAGCAGCAGTATAAAGCTGTATGGGGGCGGAGTTAAATATGCGCTGTACCCCGTATGGATATTACATACAAACTGGAATGGGAACAAGTATACCTTTGCCATGAATGGACAGACGGGAAAGTTTGTGGGAGATCTTCCGGTGGATAAAGCAGCGGCAGCGGGATGGCTGCTGGGGCTGACTGTCTTATTTGGTGCGGCAGCATATGGTGTGATGTGGCTTCTATGGCTGGCAGGAATCTTGTAGGAAGGACAAAAAGAGATGGTGAAAAGGTCAGAACGAATCGATTGGATATATGTAACAATGACGGTGCTCTTTCTCTGTGTTTTCGCAATCGCTGGAATTGTCCGGACAGAGGCGGTCTGGGCCGGGGCCGGAAGTTCTTCAGGCAGCCATCCCCGGCTTACAGATGAAGCAGGGCTTTTGACCAGTCAGGAGAGCAGCGGGCTTCTTGCCCGGCTGGATGAGGTCAGTGAAAGGCAGAAGATGGATATTGTGATTGTAACCACAAATAGTCTGCAAGGTTCGTCTGCCATGGATTATGCAGATGACTTTTATGACAAGAACGGTTATGGATATGGTTCCGGCAAAGACGGGGTGCTGCTTCTGATTTCCATGGAGGACCGGGATTGGTGGATTTCAACCTGCGGGTATGGAATCACGGCTTTTACCGATGCGGGGATCGAGTATCTGTCAGAACAGTTTTTGAAAGACCTTTCGGATGGAAATTATGAAGCGGCGTTTCAGACTTATATCAGTCAGTGCGATGAGTTTATCGCCCAGGCAAGAAAGGGCAGACCTTATGACCGGTCCAATCTTCCCCACGAACCGCTGTCACCGCTCTGGATGCTGGCGGCCCTGGGGATCGGGCTGGTATCTGCCCTGATTGCTGTGGCAGTTATGAAGGGCAGATTGAAAACAGTCCGCAGCCAGGGGACAGCCGGCAGCTATGTGCGGGAAGGAAGTATGCATATCACAGACAGCCGCGAATTCTTCCTGTACAGGAACGTCCACCGGACGGCCAGGCCCCAACAGACCAGTTCCGGAAGCAGTATCCATACCTCATCTTCCGGCGCTTCCCATGGCGGAGGCGGGGGGAAGTTTTAAGAAACCGTTATGTAAACAGCCTGCGCTGTCTACCCCTCAATGGGTGTGCCTTCCCCCATCATCTGAATGACAACAGCCTTGGCGTCTTCCAGATGGAACATCATCAATTTATGCCCTGTCTCTTCATTATAGATGTTTTTCAGATTGGGCATGGCATCCAAAGCGGCTTGGGCATATTTGGGGTCTGTCTCAAATACAGCCTTTCCCGTATAACGGAGCCATTCGCCGTTGGGTTTGCAGGCTGCAATTTCAGTGAGGGGATTGGCCGTCAGCTGTTTGTATACATCTTTGAAATTGCCTACGCCGAAAATTACTTTGCCGTCCATCTGAAGATGGGCGCCCAGGGGACGCAGTTTTGGCTGGTTTTTGTCTGTGGTTGCCAGGAAAAATACGCCGGTTTCTGTTAAGAAATCATTTAGTCTGCTCATATTACATATTACTCCTTTCGTTTAGGTAATTGTTATGGTAAGATAAGTATACTATATTAGGAAAATTTATCAAGTAGGAAGAATAAGCTGACATGGTAAGGAAAAGTTAACCAGATGTTCCGGAAAGTTTTTCTATCCGGGGCATGCTGTCAGTGTTCAGCTCTGCGGAAGGAGGAATGGATGCAGATTGACAGGAAGGAGCCCATACCCGGGGAAAGTCCGGGGGCAGGCGGGGAAGCCATGAAATCTGTCTTCGTAGAAATTGCCCGCTGGAGCAGTAAATATTTAATGTGAATGTGGGCGGTGTCTGCGTAAGCAGACATGCCGCTTTAGGAGGAAAAATAAATGAACGAATTGACAAAGCAGATTGCGGAAAGTTTTCAGTGTAAGTATACCATATTTGAACAGAAGACGGCTCCGGAAGCAGTAGAGCAGGCGTACAGGAAAGCTCTGGAGGCGGGAAAGACGGCGGGATTTTATCCGGCGGTACTGCTGCTGGATGAATACGCGGTGGAATGGCTGCAGGATGTGGTAAAGGAAGATTATGACAGAGATACCATTATTGCCGGGTGCCAGGATGATGGAAAGCGTATTCTGGATGAACGGTATGAAGAATATATGGAAGACTTCGGCATAGAGGAGATGGATGATTTTATCGGGAATGAGACACAGGGAGATGAATTGAGTCAGTTCATTGGGTATATATCTTTCAGCGACGGACTGTTGGAAGCTGATGCACTTCTTTTGGAAATCCCGGTGAAAAATCCATGGGAAATTATCGGGTATCTTCCCATGGGCGGCTGGAACGAGTGCCCTGCACCGGAAGAGATGATTTCCATCTGCAAGTACTGGTATGAGAAATATCAGGCGGTTCCTGCAGTGTTTACCCACGATGTGATGGAGTTTTACGCACCCCTCAGGTTAAACGGGGTGGACAGTGTGGAAGCAGCAAAAGAGCACTATGCATTCTGTCCAGACAGGGTTGATCAGGGAACCCGTACCTATAAATTGTCGGAATTGGCCGCTGGGCTTGAGGGGTCTGAAGTGTGGTATTTCTGGTGGGATTAGAGGGTGGTGGAATATGATATTTGAGACAAAACAGACAGAAAAAGCGGCGCCGCTGTTTGACGGCTGGCAGGAAACTTTGATCTGGTCATGTCTGCAGAATGTGATGGGGACTCTTTATGTGGATTCGCTGGACGACCCTGCCTCTGCCATGATTTTGCTGGGGGATTTCTGTTTCCTGGCTGGGCGGCCCAATGAGGAACTTGCAGGGTATCAGCCCTGGCGGGACAGGACAAATCCCAACAGGAGCGGGATTATCCTGGTTCCCCAGAATGAGAAATGGGCAGCTGTGATAGAGGACTGCTATAAAGAGCAGGCGCAAAAAGTGACCCGCTATGCTATCAAAAAAGAACCCGGTATTTTTAACAGTGCGCATCTGCAGGCGGCAGTGGATACACTGCCGGAGGGCTATACACTGAGAATGATGGATCAGGAATTGTTCTGGCGGTGCAGGGAGCTGGAGTGGTGCAGAGACTGGGTATGGCAGTATCCGGATTATGACCTGTATGAAAAGCATGGCCTGGGTGTCGTTGTGATGAAAGATGGAGAACCGGCAGCCGGTGCTTCCTCATATTCGGGATATCTGGAGGGAATCGAGGTAGAAATCGTAACCAGGGAGGATCACAGAAGAAAAGGACTGGCCTATGTCTGTGGGGCAAAACTGATCCTAGAATGTATAAAGAGAGGCTGGTATCCCAGCTGGGATGCGCAGAATCCATGGTCAGCTGCGCTGGCTGAGAAGCTGGGATACCATTTTGACCACGAGTATACGGCGTATGTGGTCAGCCGGGAGGCTGGACTCCCACAAACTGTGGCCCACGGTTGACATAAACCATTTTTTAGACGCTCCAGTATGCCAGTGAAATAATTGAGTTATACGAGATCCGAAATCTGTATGGACAGACCGTCAAATATATGGACGGGGATTTTCTCATCAAAAGAGAATAGATTCGAATCCTCTTCACCTTCAAAAACATAAGTTTGAACAGCTTTTTTCATTGGGTTGACAATCCAGTATTCCCGAACACCAGCGGTGCGGTATTTGAATAGTTTCACGAAATAAGCCATCCGGGTGCTGCTGGGGGAAACCACCTCGATAATCCAGTCAGGGGCGCCCTTGCATCCTTGGCTGTCAATCCTGCTTGTATCACAAATGATGGAAATATCCGGTTCTACCCAGATCTTATCATCTGCATTCAGATTAACCGCAAACGGCGAAGGGTAAACTTTACAATTACCATCTTTTGACTTAATATGGCTGTGGATGACAGCGGAAATCTCCATAACTAATTCCTGATGGAAGGGACTGGGCGGCGCCATGGCGTACAGCTTTCCATCGATCAACTCTGCGCGCTGGCCTTCTGGAAGGTTCCAGTAATCTTCTGATGTATAAAATTGTTTTTGCGGCAATGCTATAGAATCACTCCTTATCTGTCAAAGAATGGAGATTTGCCAGAGGCACTCAAAGGTATGCCCACAGCCTGACAGACTTCTTCCCCTAATAGTTTCAGATTCATTGCCGCCCGTCCGGCGGAAAACAAAACCCTGTTATCTGCCCGGCGGTCGGCGGCGGTGCTTACCGCAGAACCAATGGCAATTCCCAGATCCATGGCAGTGTACGCGCACCGTCCTCCCTGTGCGGTGCATGTGCCGCAGTCCTGGAAACCGCAGAACTGGCAGGTTGTATTTAACCCCCGCACTTTATTCACACTTCCAATCAGTACGATGGCACTGGCTGCCCGGACATTTTGGGCGTCACGTTGGAAGAAGGCCATGTTTTGTTCCTGGGCAATGAGGTCCATTTCTTTTGCGAGGGCCTCTTTTTCTTCGCCGGTTAAAATGGCAGTGCAGATACAATCCATACCTTTTGCTTTAGGCGCGGTTCTTGCCGCCAGACACATGGCCTGGGCCGCGGCCAGAATGGAAGTGTTCTCTGCCTGATTTGAATGAATCATCATTTGCAATCACTCCTCTATTAAAATTAAAATATTTGAAAAGCTCTCATTTTATTGTAAAGGAGGCGGTGATTTTTTTCAAGTGTTTTGGGAGTGGGACGGTTTTATGTTTTGCGGATGAATATAGAATCTATTATTCTTTTTAGGTGGCTGCAGATCCCTTTTTTTACCGTGGTAACTGTCATCCCCAATGGCCCGGCTTTCGCGCGGACCTGAAACGTGTTGTTACCGAAAATTATACCATCGTTGCTTGCCTGGCCTCGATATACAAATCGATATCCTCAATAATATAGTTTTCACCAGTCGTATGCAGAGCTTCAAAGCAGGAATAGATATAATCCCACACTCTGTATTTACTGAACAGTTCGGATACTTGGAGACCGGTCAGTCCTTTTGCGGATTTATATTGTTCGGTGCAATAAACTAAGAAATTGCCTTCTTTACTCATGATTAAGCCTCCTCCGGGAAGGTGAACGTATCCGTCTGCTTTTCTTCATCAAACATATTGAACAGTGTCAACGCGCTCAAATGCCATAACTTCGTGTCCTCCTGTTCCAGAAAGGAATAGACTTTGGAGCTGTAGAACTCCTTAGAAGCGGTCACTTCATCATAAGGGTAGTTTTCGACAATCAGATGGATTACCTGCGGTACAAGAAGCATGAGCACAGCTTCAAATTTCTTCTTTTCCATTACAAGTCTCCTTCTGGCACGGTGCCAACAAATTTCAGATAGCCTAACGCCTTTTCCGATGTTAATACTAACTGGTTATACAGCTTCTTGATTTTCAGTGCCTCTAAGGTCTGCTCTTTTGTCAATGCACCGACACTATAGAGGGTAAAGGTCGTATAAACATCATCGTTGGCAACAGGGCCGTAAACAAGATCATATTCTTTTCCCTTATAGTTACCTGATCTGTTTTCAGAAACAAAATCAAGCCATGCTTCGTTCGGAGCATCAAAACGCAGTAAAGAGCATTCTGTAAAGGCAGTCTGCTCGTTCAGCTCATAAATACTGACGACTTTTCCGCCTTCCCGGCGGCGTTTATATACTTTATCAGCAAAGGCAGCTGCTTGCATTTTGTTGCTCGTTGTATAAAATCCAAAGCCAAAATCCAGAAACCGGTTCTGCTTGAGTAGTCGAGGCTTGGGAACAACCACATTACTTCCATGATATAAGATCATATGGTACCCTCCAATACCCTTGCAGCCAGCCGCTGTTCTTCTTGCAGAGATTTAATCATTGCTTCCACATGGCGGCGTTTTTCAATCTGCTGTCGCAGAGCTTCAATGTCCTTTTTGCTGATGTATTTGGAAACGACCTTCTTTCCGTCACGATACTTCAGGTAATAATAGATATTCCTATTGACTGTTTTTTCAGAAATCGTTCCTTTCGGCAGACCGGCAAGCAACGCCTGATACTTTTCCAGCATATAGTCGATGCGCTGTTTTTCTTGCAGCATTGTGTTAATAATCAGGTTCATTCTTCTCACCCAATTTTATTATACACAACATAACGCAAAATATCAATATGGAGTTGTGTATTTCGGATAACAACCCGGCTGCATTAAATATCGTTATCGCAGCGACAGATAGACAAGACAACAGATAAAATAAAAAGGCAGGAATTACATCCTGCCTTTTTTCGCTTCCTATTTTACTCTCACAGTCCTATACACCCCATAACGCCCATAATATGTCGTTTTGCCAACCGTCTGATAAGCCCTGACCCTCAGCCGGATCACATCCCCTGATTTGAATTTGTTAAGGGCGGACTTTTTGAGGGAACCCCGTTTCACTTTTGTGGTGTGGACCTTTTTGCTTTTGTTGACCCGATACTGGATTTCATATCCGGTGTATGTTTTTGAAGCATTTCTGATTTTAAACAGGATGTTCCCTTTTCCGGAAGATGTCAGATTCCGGATGCCTGTTGTTTTGGGAATCACAGTCACAGTAAACTGTTTTGACGCTGCCAGATAATTTTCATTCTCCGCCGCGCGGACAGTGATTACCGCTTTTCCAACGCTTATGAAACGGATTCGGCCATTTTTATCCACCCGGGCTGTATTCGGGTCTGATGAGGTAAATGTCAGTTTTGTCTTTGCCCCGGAGATCTTCGCGGTGACTGCTTTTCCTCCGGTTTTCCGTTCCAGGGAGGCGAAGGAATTCTTTAACCTCTGGGCGGCCTTTCCAACCGTGACGGTGACATCCTGCTCCATGCCCAAATCATCCGGGTCCAGAGGGGTGTAAACCATGGTGAATACATAGGTTCCGGTCTTGGAAGGCACGGTTTCCGGATTTTTAAACGAAAAACTTCCCGGTGCGCTTCCCCCGGACGCTGATGCCTGGGACAAGGACTGTCCATAAGTCATGGAAACCTGTGTGGGGAATGTCACTGTCTCCACCGGCGGATTGCTGTAGATGGCCCGGGCCATATTGGCGTCCATATAATCCATCAGGACGATTCCCAGCTTTTTCCCGTCCCGGTAGGCACGGGCATTACGGCTTAAAAACCATGATGCCATGTCCCTGGCTCCATTGATGATGACCGGAGGATTGGTACAGCTTGTAAAATTCCAGATATAGGCTCCGGCGGGAATCTCCCCTCCGTTGGCCTGATCGATTGTTTTTTCTACATGGCTGCGTTTGTCTGTCACATTGACGGTGTACGCATCCTGCACCCATACCCGGCAGCCGTTAGAATCATAGATCTGGCGGGCTCCGGGAATCTTATCATAATCCCCGCCCCAGCCGCTGTTCAGATCCAGTCCAAAATAAGTCTCCTTGCTGGCAGGCCGATAGCTGCCGAAGGAAAACGCCCGCATGAGCACGATTTTTCCCCTGACTTCTCCCAGCCTGGGGACAGAGGCGGTCTCAGGTTTGTAAATGGGATAACGGCCGCTTTGGATATTGTGGTCCAGGGCTTTGGCCACATTTTCCACACTGCCTTTGATTCCCTGGGCGCCTGTCTTGATGATTATTGTCTCACTAGGATTTGCCTCAAGGAAATCTTTTGCCTTCTGGAGTACATCCTGGAGACCCAGGTGGCTGCCATCCTGCTTGCGGCACTGGGCATACTGGCCCCCATGTATGATATCCGGATTATCATTATTGTCTCCCTCATAAATCCGCAGGTCTAAGGCGCGTACCCCTGCGATGAACTGTTCTTCTACGAAAAGCTGCTGGCATTTGGATATGGAGATACTCTCCGAATCACTGAAATTCAGGCCGAATGCTGTGGTACAGGCAGTACCAGTGTCGTGGGTAGCCGGGATGTTGATATCTGACAACAGCACATCATCCGACAGCTTGGACATCCACTGAACAGATTCCGCATTTTGTCTGGCCACGTTGATCACCTCTACCTGCCAGTCCATGGGCGTGCTGCTGATTACCAGTTTCACACCGTCGGCGTCTTTTGCCTCTTTTAACGCCGCATATTTTCCGGTATATGCGTTCTGAATCTGGTAGACCCCATTTCCCCGGGCTACGAATCTCCAGAGCTGGCTCAGGCTGTCACTGACTTTGTCCCAGCTGTGGATGGCCGTGCCCTCGTCATATCTTCGGCCGTCTACTTCCCAGAATGTTCCCAGGCTGTCCTCTGAGATGGTCATGCACCCCAGTCTGTACGCATGGTAAGTCTCATCCCATTCACAGCTGAACTTTGAGCTGGTTCCGTGCAGCCAGAGCTGAAGATCGGACCCGTTTTTCTTGGAATCGCCTCTGACATTTACATTCCGTTTATAACCTTTTGGGTAGATCATGCAGAGTGTTTTGGGAGCTGTATAGTTTTCAGGCAGCTTCTCTGCCCCGGCGGGAACATCCACTGTGGCATTTTCCACCACCCATTCCATAGGCTTGGAGGACGTGGCCACTTTGCGCTTCAGTTCGATGCCCTGGTCTTTGTCCAGGCCGATGTACAGCTCTTTCTTTTCATTATCCCCTTTTTTAGACAGAATGTAATAAGTGTTTTTCTTTACATTCCCCCTGGAATCCTTTACCGGCACAAACCGGAACAGCTGATTGTCCTGATCTCTGCTCTTTTTCCCGTTGTGCAGTACCCGTCCGGTCTTGCCGTCGTCGTACTCTGAGTCTATGTAATAGTCTGAGCTGCTGTACTTAATGCTGTAGTAATACACACCCCCGTCTGATTTCTCCAGATGAACATTCATGGTGCAGTTACGGCCGTTGTTTTCGTCCAGATGGACGCAGGCATTTTTCCCAGTGCCGTTGGTATTCCAGCGGTATTTCTTATTGGCCGCCGGGTAGATCATCAGGTATTGGGTGGTGTCCAGCCGGGAAGATGCCAGCGTCCCTGCCATTAACTCCGGCCCGCCGATGATCTCGGTATTGTTATCGGAAGGCGTTTCCCCGTTTTCTTCGGGCTGGGCATTTTCAACTGATACCGATGGTTCTTCCGGTATTTCCCCAGATGGAGTTTCCGATGGGTTTTCCTCTGTTCCTTCTGCTCCTTTTGGCAGCGCTTCCGGATCTTCTTCCTGGCTCTCAGCGGGTATTTCTCCGGGAAGTTCTGATTCGGGTTCGTTCCTTTCGTTTTCCAGAGTTTCCCCGGAGGGTTCTGTATCCGGCCCATCGGTATCAGCCTTGATTTCCGCAGCTTCTTCCTGCAGGACTTCCTGTTCCGGATATCCGTCCTCCAGCACAGCCGCCCCTGCGCACGTTCCCCATGTTCCGGCCAGCATAACCGCCGTCAGCACCGCCGCCAGTATCTGCCGGCTTTTTTCTTTCCAAAATCCCTTCATATTTTCCCCTTTCCTGTTCATAACAATTTCAAGTTCCTGGCCGCCAGCACAGCTTCCGCCTTGCCGGAGACCCCCAGTTTCCTGTAATTCTGTTTGTTGTGATACCGCACCGTTTCCACGCTCAGGGACAGCTGCCTGGCAATCTCGCTGACGGACAGCCCTTTTCCCTGGAGCCGCAGGACGGCCAGGGCGTGTTCGCTGAAATCAGGTGCCTGTGCGGCCTGATTTTTCAGATACATAGGATAGCGCAGAGCCATTTTCCGGGTCTCATCTAACAGCTGTTTGAACCAATCTTTATCCAGGACATCCCCACGGCTCCACTTCTTGCACCCCCGTTCCAGCAGAGGGAGTACTGCCGCTCCTTCCTCACTGGCCAGTCTCACAAAGCGGTACCGGCAAAGCTGGGGCAGCAGGGCATCCATATCTTTGTACCAGTCCTCCCGGTCCATCCGGTATTTCACAACAGCTGTCAACAGGCCCGCTTCCATCTGGATATATGTGCGGCTGTATGCCCTGGCATAATCCAGAAGTTTTTCCAGGAGCATGTGGGCTCTTAAGTATTCGCCGGACTGGAGATAACATCGGACTTTGGTGAGATACTGGTAACGGTTCATAATAAAGAATTCCCGGTCTTCGTCAGGGGCTTTCTCCATCCACTCTGCTGTCAGCTTCCGGTCGCCGCTGTACAGAGCCATCCGGCATCTCAGGGCCTGCAGATTGGGCAGAAGCTGTACAGCGCCTTCTTCTTCTACTTTCTTTTCGAAGGAATTTAGGATATGGGCTGCCATATCCTCCTTACCGTGAAACAGCTCCAGCCGTACCTGAAGACCCACACAGACAAACTCCATCTCCAGCATCCCGCCCCGCTCTGCCTGGACTTTTCCCCGGCTCAGAAGTGTCAGCACCTCATAGGCATCCTCCCCTTTTTCATAACTGCTCTCTCCAAGGGCGGTGGAAACCAGACCCTTTCCAAATCTTCCCAGTGCGTGCTCCACCAGCCCTCCCACAGCCGCAGCCAGCTCCCGGTCCCGTCTGCTCCATTCGCAGAAGTCTTTTCCTCCGTTCATCAGTGAAGGCATGTTGCTGGTGACGGAAAACTCCGGCAGGGAAATCCCACGGTCCCGGATGAGCGAGGGCAGGCGTTTGAAAATCCCCAGAAGATCCCCGCTGCCCCGATGGGGAAGGGCAATGTCCAGATAGGCGAGAGAACTGAAGATCTCCCGGCGCTGGGCTTTTTGTGCGGCACGCCCTCTGCTTTCCAGCTGGCTGTACCAGTATTCACTTTCTTCTATGCGCATGAGCAGGGAATACAGCATGCTCATGCCTGCCATCAGTTCTGTACTGTCATATATGTCCTCTTCCCTCAGACTCAGGTAATACTGCCGCAGTTCATAATAACATCCGTTTCCAGGATTTCGCCTGGCATTTAAAACCAAAAGCTCCCGGATGCGGTCAGTGTGTCCGGACTGTCCATACATAGCCAGGGCTTCTGGGATCTGCCCATGTATCTCATAATACAGACCTGCATTGTACTGGTATTCTTTTATCCGTCCGCTGAACAGCCGCTGGGCCCGCAGCACCAATGTTTTCCTGAGAATGGGCCTGAGCTGGCAGACCCCACCTTTCCGTAAAAGGAAATTCCCGGCAGCACAGGCCCGCTCAATCATTTCTTCGGCGCGGCAGTCTCCGGTAATCATTTCCGCCAGGGGGACGGTAAACGTGTCCACTACACTGATTTTCATGAGAAAATCCAGAAGAGCGGGGTCCCACCGGGCCAAGACCTCGTGTTCCAGATACTCCCGGAATACCCTGACATTTTCTTCCATCAGTTTTGGGGTGTACGGTCTGCCATCCGCCAGCATCCGGGCCAGATAACGGATCGCGCAGGCATTACCTACATTGTTTTGGCAGATCTGTGCGGCATCTTTGTCCTCCAGGGAAATACCATATCCAGCCAGGTATTCCTGCACATCTGTTTCATCCAGCCGGAGATCCTCCTCGCTGATAAGGATAAATCCTTTCTTAATATACAGAGGCATCAGCCAGGAGGGCGGAACACTGCGGCTGATTAAAATCAGCCAGACTTTCGGATTATCCGCTAGAGCAGACACTTTCTCCCTATGGGCCTTTTCCTTTAGAAAATGCAGATCATCCACCACTGCCACGGGACTGTGGGGCTCCCATGTACCGAATCCGCCCTCTATACAGGAAACATAACAAAAATCCTGGCACTCTTTTTCCAGATATCTTCTGGCCAGCTCAGTCTTTCCAAACCCGGTGGCTCCGTAAATGTACACAATATGGCCAATGTCCTGGGCTGCACGCAGCTTCTTCCATGCTTTTTCTGGCCGGAAATATCGGTCTCCGTGACTGGGCATTTTCTCCCTCCTTTGGCATTTTTCACATTTTAACATAGGGGAAATGAAAAAGGAACTACCCGTTCGGGTAGTTCTGGGTTGTAGAAAAATTGCTTTTATCTCTTATTTGGAAGAATACGGTCCACAGAATTCAGCTCGAGAAGTGTTCCGAAATCTGGAATCATCAATGAGAAAAGGGAAATATAGACAGGCATTGGGGAAACTGGGAGCTGTGGATGGATAACAACACCAATGAGCCAGTGGGACTGTAGACTGTACCTGGTTATGGATTTTAACCAGGTCTTTCGGGCATAGGATGCCTGGGAGGTCCTGCACTGCCTTGGAGGAAAGCTGCAGAGAGAAGCGGCACTGAAAGCAGTCTGCCGGAGGCAGGAGATCCCCCGAAGGGGGGATTCTCTCTTAAAACTAACAGATCTCTGCGCCGGCAGGCATGTCTCTGTCCGGTGTCATCAGTGCCAGATGGCCGTCTGCATCTTCTGCGCACAGGATCATCCCTTCTGACATAATACCGGCCAGTTTGGCTGGTTTTAAGTTTGTCACTACCATAACCTTCTTTCCCACCATTTCTTCGGGGGTGTAGTCAGACTTGATGCCTGAGACAATCTGCCTTACCTGACTGCCGATACGCACCTGAGAACACAGCAGCTTCCGTGATTTCTTCACAGCCTCGCAGGCAATAATTTCCCCCACCTGGAACTGCAGTTTTTCGAAATCATCAAAGGTAATCTCCGCTTTGGGTTCCAGATCTACAACTGGGCCAAGGTTTTCTTCTTCTTTTACAGGGTGGAGTTCTTCCACTTTTTGCAGGACCTCTTTGACATCCTGGCGGGCAAAGAGAATTTCCGGTTTGTCGGTGACGCGGTTCCCGGAAGGATAAAGGCCGAATGTCTCCAGGGTATCCAGGCTGCGTTTCTCCACCTGCAGCTGTTTTAAAATCCGCTGGGCAGTCTCCGGCATGAAAGATTCCAACAGAGCAGCACCCATGTAGATACCCTCAGCCAGATTGTAGAGTACAGTGGCCAGGCGGTCTTTCTTGGCCGGGTCTTTTGCCAGGGCCCAGGGCATGGTCTCATCAATGTATTTATTACAGCGTTTGAACAGGGTGAAAATCTCTGTTATGGCATCTGCCACCCGCAGGTCCTCCATCTTGGCAGTAACTTTGCCCACTGTGGAGACAGCAACCGCTTTCAGGTCATCATCCACCGGCTCATTGACCTGGGTGTTGGTGACTACGCCGTCGAAAAATTTATTGGACATGGAGAGTGTGCGGTTGACCAGGTTGCCCAGGGTATTGGCAAGCTCGGAATTCATCCGCTCCACCATCAGTTCCCAGGTTATCACCCCATCATTTTCAAAAGGCATTTCGTGAAGGACAAAGAAGCGCACAGCGTCTACCCCGAAGAAATCAGCCAGTTCGTCTGCATACAATACATTGCCCTTTGACTTGCTCATTTTTCCCTCGCCCTGAAGCAGCCAGGGATGGCCGAATATCTGTCTGGGAAGCGGCAGGTCCAGCGCCATCAGGAATATGGGCCAGTAAATGGTGTGGAAACGGATAATATCCTTGCCGATTAAATGCAGATCAGCAGGCCAGTTTTTCTTAAACTGTTCTGTATCCGCCCCATCGCAGTCATAACCGATGCCTGTGATATAGTTGGTGAGTGCGTCCAGCCACACGTAAATTACATGGTCTGTGTCAAAAGGCACCTGAACCCCCCATTTGAAAGAAGTACGGGAGACACACAGGTCCTGAAGCCCCGGAAGCAGGAAATTATTCATGATTTCGTTTTTCCGGGACACAGGCTGAATGAATTCTGGGTGGCTGTTGATGTGTTCGATGAGCCTGTCCGCGTACTTGCTCATTTTGAAAAAGTAAGCTTCTTCTTTGGCAGGAGCCACCTCGCGGCCGCAGTCCGGGCATTTCCCGTCTTTCAGCTGGGACTCTGTGAAAAATGCCTCGCAGGGGGTGCAGTACAGACCCTCGTAATATCCTTTGTAAATATCACCCTGGTCATAGAGTTTCTTGAAAATCTTCTGCACCTGTTTTTCATGGTCTTCGTCAGTGGTGCGGATGAACTTGTCATAAGAGGTGTCCATCAAATCCCAGATGCGCTTGATTTCTCCAGCTACACTGTCCACAAATTCCTTCGGGGTAACGCCTGCATCAGCCGCCTTCAGCTCCACTTTCTGCCCGTGTTCATCAGTTCCTGTCTGGAAAAACACGTCGTATCCCTGCTGTCTTTTAAAGCGGGCGATGCTGTCTGCGAGAATTGCCTCATATGTGTTGCCGATATGGGGCTTGCCTGATGTATAGGCAATGGCCGTTGTCATGTAAAATTTTCCTTTGCTCATAAATCATTCTCCTATTTTTTATTTAGATTGTCCTATCACATGCCCGAAAAGAGCTGGATAAGAAAGAATACTGCTTCTTATACGATAAAAAAACGCCTTCCCCCCGAAATTCGGAGGAAGACGATTCATACCGTGTTACCACTTCCATTCATCTGCACCTCACAGTGCAGACCTTATCGGGTACAGTAATACCCTATCGCTATAACAGGCGAATCCTGTCGCAGTCTTACCAGAAATATGTGGTCTGGTTCGGTGCGCCTCTCAGAAGCCATGTTCCATCGGTATCCATACATCCCCTCTCAGCTCCGGGAGACAGCAGCATACTGCTCCGTTGTGGGAATTCTCTGTGGTATCTCCACGGATGTACTCTCTTCGTCATTGTGTTTGACTTGTTGATGGGTGTGAACCATCAAATTAGTAGTATTAGAGTATCATAAATTTATTTGTTTGTAAATTATTTTTTTGGGATTTTGGTGTTTTTGCAAAACTATATGGTATAATTAAAGAAAATAGATAGCGACGCAGGCACTTGAAAGAATGAATCACCTATTAGTCAATGATGGACTGGAGGATTATGCCAATGAAGTATGCACAAGAATTGCAAAAAGGATTTGAGACAGCTTTTATGAATCAAAATGTACAGTCTCATTTGGCTTTTCGGACGGAATTTGTGTCAAATAACCGAAAACAAGGCAAAAGGGTATTATCTCTGCTGGAACAGGAACTTATAAACTGTGAAGAATTCTTTATTAGTGTTGCATTTATTACCTTGGGAGGAATCACTCCATTATTGCAGGTTTTGAAGGAATTGGAGCAGAAAAATATTAAAGGAAAGATTCTTACAACAGATTATTTGACATTTAATGATCCGGCGGCGCTGGATAAACTGCATTCTTTAAATAATATTGAATTGAAAATGTTTTGCACCAATGAAGATAGGGATGGTTTTCATACTAAGGGATATATTTTCAGAAAAGAGGAAATATATCGGATCATTGTTGGCAGTGCAAATATGACAGCAGGTGCTTTGAAAGTCAATCGAGAATGGAATACAAAACTTGTGGGTTATGAATCGGGTGAAGTGGTTGGTGATATTTTACAGGAATTTTATTCCTTATGGAATGATGAACATAGCAAAGATTATGTTGAATTTATCGAAAACTATCGTATTAGATATCAAGCGATAAAAAAGCAGAAAAAGATTGCAAGAGAAGCACCGATTATTTCATTGGAACAATATAGATTGCAACCGAATACAATGCAAGTTGCGTTTATAAAAAATATCAAAGAATTAATTGCCAGAAAAGAGAAAAGAGCATTACTGATATCAGCAACAGGAACTGGAAAGACTTATGCTTCAGCGTTCGCCTTGCGGGAAATGAATCCGCAAAAAGTTTTGTTTCTTGTACATAGAGAACAAATTGCAAAACAGGCAATGAGCAGTTATCAGAAAGTATTTGGAAGCAAACGAAAGGATGGGGCATCTTATACATATGCTCTTTTATCTGGGAATACTTCAAGGGATATGGACAAGATTAAAATGGCCGATTTGGTATTTGCAACGATGCAGATGATGAGCAAGGATCATGTGTTAAAAGTGTTTCCAAAAGATGTTTTTTCTGTGATTTGTTTAGACGAAGCACATCATTCCGGGGCAGAAAGCTATCGAAAGATTATGAACTATTTTGAGCCGGACTTTTGGCTGGGAATGACAGCAAGCCCTGAGACAAATCGGTTCGATGTGTATGAAATATTTGATCACAATATTGCCTATGAAATTCGATTACAGCAGGCTATGGAGGAAAATCTGCTGTGCCCGTTTCACTATTTTGGTATTACAGATTTAAGCATTAATGGAGAGATCATTGGGGATAATGATTGTTCAACTGGATTGAAAAATTTTAATCGTCTGGTAAGTGATAAGAGAGTAGATTACATTATTGGACAGGCAGATTATTATGGGCATAGTGGGGAGCGTGTGAAAGGGTTAATTTTTTGTAGCCGCAAAGAAGAAGCAAAAATGCTGTCGCAAAAATTTAATGAGAGAGGGCTTCGCACAGAAGTATTGACTGGAGAAGACCGTGAGGACAGGCGGGAGTCTGTAGTTGAGCGGTTAGTTACAGAAGGTCCAGACTATTTAGATTATATTTTTACGGTTGACATTTTCTCTGAGGGAGTAGATATTCCGGAAGTAAATCAGATTATTATGCTTAGGCCTACCCAATCAGCAATTGTTTTTGTTCAGCAATTAGGGCGCGGGCTCAGAAAAGCGGAGGGAAAAGAATTTGTAGTTATCTTGGATTTTATCGGAAATTATAAAAACAATTTTTTAATTCCTATTGCTCTG
Source organism: uncultured Lachnospiraceae bacterium (assembly GCA_910587105.1). Lineage (GTDB taxonomy): Bacteria > Bacillota > Clostridia > Lachnospirales > Lachnospiraceae > MGBC164599. The sequence continues at coordinate 2,000 of CAJUMB010000049.1, read as the reverse complement.
TCTGGAGACCGAAGCTACAATAAAGATAATATTCGACGGTATGTAATGGAGGGAGACCGTGTAATTCCAGGAATCTCCACGATACATTTCGATGAGATCAGTCGCAGACGGATTTTTGCGGCTATTGATGCGGCAAATTTTAGTGATATTAAGCTAATCAAAGAAAATTATAGAAATTTGAAATACAAATTGGGTAGAATTCCGGCCTTGAAAGATTTTGACTTATATGGAGAAATGGACGTTTGTCGTATTTTTGATAATAATAATTTGGGATCGTATTATAAATTTCTTGTAAAATATGAGAAAGATTATAAAATTCGTTTATCGGAAAAAGAAGAAAAGGTAATAGAATTTATTTCTAAAAAGCTGGCTTCTGGTAAGCGGATTCATGAACTTGAAATGTTGAATCGTTTACTCATGTATTCCCATGGGATTTTGGGAGTATTGGGAAAGTCGCTGAGAGAGAATTACGGCATTTCTATGGATGAGAATGTCAGTAAAAATCTTGTGAATGTCATGTCGAATGAATTTCCTTCCGGGACAGGAAAGAATACTTATGATTCTTGTATATTTATCGAAAAAGAAGGGAATGAGTATGGAATTTCAAAAGATTTTGGTGAAATGTTGGAAAATCAGGATTTCTATTCTATTGTAAAGGAGCTGGTCGAATTTGGAACTTACAGATATCAATTAAACTTTAGCAACAGATATCAGGATACAGATTTTGTATTATATCAGAAGTATACATATGAAGATACTTGTCGTCTTTTGCACTGGGAGCATAATGAAGTGCCCTTGAATATCGGTGGTTATAAATATGATAAAGTGACGAAAACATTTCCAGTATTTATAAATTATCATAAGGCAGATGATATCAGCGATACCACAAGGTATGAAGACCGTTTTGTAAATCCAAGTACATTGATTGCGATTTCAAAATCTGGAAGATCAATGGAATCGGAAGATGTTCAAAATTTTCTTTGCGCAAAAGAAAGAGGGATAGATGTCCATTTGTTTGTACGAAAGAATAAGGATGACAAGATTTCAAAAGAGTTTTATTACATGGGGCGTATGACAGCATCAGGACGGGCTGAGGAATTTTGTATGGCAAATACAGCGAAGACAGCAGTTGAAATTGAATGGTATCTGGAGACACCAGTGAGAGATGATATTTATCAATATATTATCGGGTAGGAAGTATATAGGAAAGGTAAAAAGCAGTGAAAACAGTCAAAGTAGTTGCAGCAATTATATGCAATAAGCATAAAATTTTAGCAACCCAGCGAGGGTATGGTGAATTTAGAGGTAGCTGGGAATTTCCTGGAGGCAAGGTGGAGAAGGGAGAACTACCTTTGGAGGCTTTGAGGAGGGAAATAGAGGAAGAATTGGAAGTTAAGATTTCAATAGGAGAAAGACTTGCCAGTATTGAGTATGATTATCCAGAATTTCATTTATCTATGGAGTGTTTTTGGGCTGAAATTATTTCTGGTGATCTTATTCTAAAAGAGCATGAGGCGGCGAAATGGCTTTCAAAAGAAGAATTGGATGATGTGGCATGGTTGCCCGCTGATTTGGAAGTTGTTGAAAAATTGAAAATGAGTTTACGATTTAGGGAACAGGCATAGTATGTTTGAATGTCTAAAGATTCTCATTAAACTGCTTAAACATGATATGTCATGCCGGAGAGTTACGATCAGAGTTATTATTGTGACGGAATGAACTACGGTTTTCAGGAAAACATGAACTATGGCCAGAGCTTACGACAGAGGACATTCAGGAAATTGAAAAAGGGCTGCTTCAAACGATATGGAAGGTACAGTGAAAGAATCAGAATTAATAGGGAAAGTACACTCGGCTGTCTATTACCAGTGCCAACAGCGGGGATATGCCGCTCCTGCCGACGTGCTAGTTGCTGTAGGAGTGCTGCCAAAAGAAAAATACGAGGACTAGAGCGTGTTTGAAAATTCATTCACGCCACCCATACGCCCCACTTTGCGGCA
>CAJUMB010000048.1 GCA_910587105.1 uncultured Lachnospiraceae bacterium | reverse complement strand
CGTGAGATTTGTGCCAAATTCAGGTTACATAGCCCGCTATGCGCCCTTCATTTGGAACAAATCTCCCACCAAGTGTGACGCACATCTGACAGAAAGCATTTTTAAGACACACTCTAAGATTATCTAACGGAAATATTACAATTTTAGGAGAAGGCTATGAAAAGAAAGATCAGACTATGGTTGTCGCTTTTTCTGTTGGCCATACTCATGTCCGGCTGTCAAAAAGGTGACTCAAAACTTTTGGAAGAGGAGCAGAAGCCTGATTCTGATACAGTCAATCTGACTGTATGGGGTGCGGAAGAAGATGAAGAGCTGCTCAGTCAGATTATTGATGGATTTCAGTCAGAATACAGCGGGCAGGCGGAGTTTTCTATTACTTATATGCCTCAGAGTGAGAGCAAATGTATGGACGCTTTGATGGCAGATCTGGAGCAGGGCGCAGATGTATTTGCTTTTGCAGACGACCAGCTGAATGCATTGGTGGCTGCCGGTGCGCTGGAGCCGGTGGAAAACCCGGAGTCTTTCAAGCAGTCTAATCTGCCGGAAGCTGTCCTGGCGGCGTCGGTAAATGATACTCTGTATGCACTGCCGCTGACGGCAGATAACGGGTATTTTCTATATTATAATAAACAATATTTTTCAGAGGAAGACATTGCATCTTTTGACCGGATGCAGGATATTGCCGCAGAACATGGAAAAAAAGTTTCCATGGAATGGTCTTCTGGGTGGTACGTGTATTCTCTGTTCGGCAGTACCGGGCTTACTGTAGGGCTGAATGATGACGGAATTACCAATTACTGTACCTGGAATAGTACAGAAGGAGAGATTAAGGGAACTGACGTAGCCCAGGCCATGACAGCCATGGCGGGGCATCCGGGATTTATCAGTACAGACGATGCAGGATTTCTCGAAGGTGTCAAAAATGATACGATTATTGCAGGTATCAATGGTGTATGGAACGCGGTGGCAGTGGAAGAAACCTGGGGCAGCAATTTCGGGGCTGCGAAGCTGCCTTCTTATACCTGTGCCGGACGTGAGGTTCAGATGACGTCTTTTTCTGGCTATAAGCTGATCGGAGTAAATGCTTACTCAAAGCACAGGAAATGGGCGGCAAGGCTGGCTGAGTGGATTGCCAATGAGAAAAATCAGAAACTGCGGTTTCAGATGCGGGGGCAGGGGCCGTCTAATAGGAATGCGGCGTCTTCAGAGGAAGTTCAGAATTCCCCGGCAATTGCAGCGCTTTTGGAACAGGCTGAGTACTCCTGTCTGCAGCGTATAGGGGGTAATTTTTGGGAACCTGTGAGCGTGTTTACCGCAAATATTCTGGAGGGAAATCCAGCGGGAGAGAGTCTCCAGGAACAGCTGGATACAATGGTTGAGGGAATTACTGCCCCCTAGAGTGTGTTTGAAAATTCATTCACGCCACCCGCACGCCCCACTTTGCGGCAGATTTGCTCCTTATTCGGTTGCTGTAGCCCGCTACAGCGTCCTCATGCGGAGCAAATCTCCCACAAACTGTGACGCACGGTTGACATAAAGCAATTTTCAAACACGCTCTAGTATAATCCGCACTAATTACCGATACCTTTCGCGTAGGATAGATTTTCAGCCTGCAAGGCAGAGGAATGAGGCGCAGCGGTGGCTGCGTCGATTGAGGCCAACGCCGCAGATATAAAGGAGCATCAGCCATTATGAAAAATATCAGTTTAAAACAGCGTTTGATTATACCCATTGCCCTTCTGGGCATTGTGGCATTTTTGTCCAATATTCTTTCCGTAATCAATATTCATAACGTGAATGCAAACGCTTCCAATATTGCAGACAATTACATGGACAGCAAGAGCCGGCTGGCACAAATCTGCCAGGCGTCTATGAATATCCATAAAATGGCGCTGAGCCATATTGTCGCCACAGATTACGATACGATGATCACCCTTGTCCAGCAGATCAAAGAGGAAGAGAGTCTTCTGGATGATATGCTGGCAGAATATAAAAAGCATGTGGCAGGGGAGGATAAAAAACAGTACGAATCTCTGCTGTCCAATTACGATTCATTCAAACATGCACTGGTCCATCTGGTCTGTGCCAGCGCAGGCCATAAGACCCAGGACGCCTATGGGTTTGCCAATGGGGATGTGGCTTCTTATGCCAGTGCTATGGAGGCGGATATTGATGCCATGAACGTTTCTATCAGTGAACAGACCTCTGACGCCAGGAAGCGTCTGTCTGCCGTGTATTTCATATCACTGGCAGTGGGGGTTGCGGCAGTGGCAGCCTGTGTGCTGCTGGTGTTCGCGGATTTGAAACTGATCACCAAGTATGTGGTGATTCCGGTCAAAAGCATTCTGAAGACTATTCAGGACAGTTCCGGGCGTATCAATCATATGACGGGAGAAGTTTTAGAAAAGACCCAGGATTCCAAGGGGAGTGCAGCTGGTCTGTCCGCGCTGGCACATGAGCTGTCAGCAACTATTCAGAAAGTGGCTGGCAATGTGGCAGTTATCAATGAAAATACAAAAAGTGTCAGGGAAGACGTACATAATATAGCAGAAGAATGCAGTGCCATTACGGATTATACAGTCCATATGGACGCCCGTGCAGACGCTATGCAGCAGTCTGCCCAGAAGAGTGTGGAGATTACTGGGGCCAAGGCGGAAGAAATCCTCCATTCCCTCAACGATGCCATTGAAAAAAGCAGACGTGTGGACCAGATTAAGAATCTCACCGGTGAGATTCTGGCTATTTCCCAGCAGACCCGTTTGATTGCGCTGAACGCCTCTGTGGAGGCCGCCAACGCGGGGGCTGCCGGAAAGGGCTTTGCTGTTGTGGCCAGGGAGGTGAGAGATCTGGCCAATTCCAGCCGGGAGACTGCCAATCGGATACAGTCCATTAATGAAGGGGTTACGTCCGCGGTATATAACCTTTCTGAAAATGCACAGAATCTGATTGATTATATGAGCCGGTCTGTCCTCACAGAGTTTCAGGCATTTGTCCAGTCTGGCAGCCAATATAAGGAAGATGCGGCCTGTATCCGCCGGTTCATGGATGAATTCTATGAACGTACGGAGTGTCTGAAAAGTTCTGTATCTGGAATCGCAGACTCCATTGGAGCCATTACAAAGGCCATTGATGAAGGTGCCAGCGGAATTACCGGTGTGGCAGGCAATACCAAAAATCTTGCCAGCGACATGGAAGATATTGCCCAACGCATGGGCGTCAATCAGGAAGTTGTGGAGCAATTGGAGAAAGAAACGGTTGTCTTTGATAATCTATAGATAGATTTTAATGATTAGCGCATCAAAAATATTCAGCATCTTACATGGAGGAATCGGACGTGAAGCGGAGTATTAACAAAAAAATTGTGATGAATACCATATCGATAGTTATTGTGCTGGCAGTAGTTTTGGTGGCCGTTATGTCAGCGTTCATGCAGGTACTGACTAAAGAAATTCTGACAGAAATGCTGCCATCCACAATAAAAACTGCCTCACAGAGTATCGAGGGCAATATGCATATGCTGGCAGACAGGATTTTTATGATCGGAGACAACGATATCTTTACATCCCGGGACAGCACAGAAGATGATAAGAGGAGTATTTTAAAGAAAGCCCAATCGGGTATCGAGTTCCTGTGGCTTGGACTTTACAATGAGGACGGCAGTCTATATCTGGGGGATGAAAACTGTCCGGCAGCCATCATAGACCGGACTATGTTTCCCATGCTTCAAGAGACGCAGAATCTGGTTGTAGATGATGTGTCATCGTCTCCGGAGGGACTGGAGCTTACAGTGGGAACTCCCATTATGGCAGGCGAAGATCTGCTGTATTATTTTGTGGGCAGTTACAAATATGATGTACTCAACGATGTGCTGAGCAATATCAACCTGAGTGCCAACGGAAAAGCTTTTATCGTAAACCATGAGGGGCAGGTCATGGGGAGCCGGGATACCGGGCTGGTGGACCAGGATGCCACTATTCAGGAGGATACCAAGATAGACGGTATCACCGAGAAAGTGACTTCGGGAGAAACCGGGACGGTGATTATGAAATCATCAGGAAAAGAATATTATGTTGGATACGCACCCATCAATGGAACCAGATGGTACCTGGCAGTGATTGTGCCGGAAGCCGATTTTATGGGGCCGGCCAATACCAGCATTTTGCTCAGTACAGTGATAACGGCAGTACTGCTTTTGCTTGCGGGGATTTTGACGTTGAGATTCTCTTCCAAGATTCAGAGATCATTGACCAGTGTAACGGACAGAATCGGGCTTCTGGCGCAGGGAGACCTGAAAACCCCCACAGAAGTTATCCAGACGAAAGATGAGACAGAGGTTTTGTCCCATGCACTCAGTGATACGGTGGACAGCATCAATGGGTATATATCCGAACTGTCTGATATTTTGGAGAATATGTCTGGGGGGAATTTCCAGGTAGAAGTGAGGGGACGTTTTGACGGTGACTTTGTCATTATGAAAGAATCGCTAAATAAGATTATTGATTCCCTGAATCAGATGTTGAGAGCGATCAAACAGTCTTCGAAAGAGGTGCTTTCCACTGCCAATATTGTCTCACAGGGTGCGCAGCAGGTACAGGACGGTTCCACAGAGCAGTCCAATTCCCTGAGTGTACTGTCAGACGAGACTGCGGCTATTAAAGAGAATATCCTGGAAGTAGACGAGAATACCAGGACCGTGGAAGAATTGATGGACACTGTTAAACAGAGTATGGACATCGGCGGAGAATATACGAGAAATCTGCTTCAGGCAATGGAGGATATTAACAAGAATTCCATGGAGATTACTAAAATCAATAAATTCCTGGAGGATATTTCCTTTCAGACCAATATACTGGCATTGAATGCTTCTGTAGAAGCGGCCCGGGCGGGGAGCGCTGGGGGCGGGTTTGCCACTGTGGCGGATGAAGTGAGAAGTCTGGCAGCCCAGAGTGCAGAGTCTTCACAGCGTACTTCAGATATGATTTCCAGTTCATTAAAGGCAGTTGAGAAGGGAACAGAGTATGCAGAAAAAGTAGCGGAGTCATTCAAAGGAATTGAGAAAATATCCCAGAAGATTGCAGAAATCACAAACCAGCTGGCTGACCGGGTGAATGTCCAGAAACAGTCTCTTGGCAATATAACCAGCCAGATCGCACAGATCAAAGATTTTGCAGAACAGAATTTGAGCGTCAGCCGTGAAGAAGCAGCTGCCAGCCAGACTCTCAACAGACAGGCGGAGAAACTGCAATATATGTCAGAACAGTTTAAGCTGAGGGAGGAGTAGCAGCCATGTGGAAGAAAAAAATAAGCATACTGTGTATCTGCTTCATGATAGGTGTGTCATTGATATCCTGCAAAAAATCAGAAAAAATGCAGGACGGCTATTACACCGCAGAAGCTGCGGAATATAGTCATGGATGGAAAGAATATGTGACAATCTGTGTGATGGAAAATCAGATTGTCTCAGTGGAGTACAATGCCAAAAATGCCAGCGGATTTATAAAATCATGGGATATGGCTTATATGCGGAACATGAATTCTGTCCAAGGAACGTATCCAAATGCGTATACCCGCGCTTATGCGGCACAGCTTTTTAAGGGACAGGGGGAAAACAGCGTGGATATGGTCAGCGGGGCAAGTTCTTCAGGGAGAAATTTTGTAGAATTGTCAGCGGCAGTGGTGGAAAGGGCTAAAAACGGCGATACATCCATTGCAGTAGTGGAGCTGGATCATGAGGAATGATCTCGGAAATATGAAAGACATTGATGAATATTAAAAAAAATATCCCCATGGGGGGCTTGTGGAACGGATTACTTTGTATTATTGTTTATAGCAACAGCATTAGTTGTTAATTTTATTGTCTGGGTAAGACGGATTCACTCACTCACTTAAGAACTGTTTATCGTTTTGTTGGAAAAATCGAATGACAGTTCTTATTTTTTTTCTAAAAAAACAAATTTATATCCCCGGGGGAGGCTTGTGTCAGATAAAAATACTGTTTATAATACAGAAAACATATAGAGAGAAAGGAGCATTTTATATGAAAAGGCAGGTTATCACATGGATTTGTGCGGTAACTATGATGGCGGCACTTTTATCTGGCTGCGGCGGTTTCGGAAATACGGGGGGACAAAATGGAGACCAGCAGTCAGACAGCGGTTCAGAGACTTTCACAGCGGCGGGAAGAGAAGCGAGAAAAGAAAAGAATGAGGTAATCGTGGCCATCGGCGAAGAGCCGGATACAGGATTTGACCCGTCTACGGGAGGCCATGGTTCCATTACGAAGGTATTTTTCTCTACTTTGTTTAAGAGGGACAAAGAACTGGGATGGACCAATGATCTGGCCACAGGGTATAAAGTTTCTGACGATAAACTGACCTGGACAGTGACTATCCGTGACGATGCAGTCTTTACAGACGGCAGCAGGGTGACGGCAGGGGATGTGGCGTTTACCTACTCCTCCGCCAAAGAATCCGGTTCAGATATTGACCTGACCATGATTGAGGAGATCCAGGCGGCCGACAACACCACCGTGGAGTTTACGCTGAACAGGACGTATTCGGCGTTTATTGAGCGTCTGGCATATCTGGGGATTGTCCCGGAGGCCGCTTATGACGAGAACTTTAAAGACACGCCCATAGGTTCCGGGCCGTTCAAGTTTGTGCAGTGGGACAAAGGCCAGCAGGTGATTGCCACAGCCAATGAAGATTATTACGGACAGGTTCCCTCTATGAAGCAGCTGACCATGGTATTTCTGGACAAAGATGCGGCATTTGCAGCGGTTCAGCACGGGGATGTGGATGTGGCGGCCATTGATGGGATTCTGGCAGAACAGCAAGTGGAAGGCACCTATGTGGAAAATATTGACAGTATCGAGTGTTACGGCGTATGTTTCCCCATGGTTCCCAATGAGGGAGAGCGTGCCCAGGACGGGGCAGTGATGGGAAATAATGTGACCTGCGATCTGGCTGTGCGCCAGGCATTTAATAAAGCAGTAGACAGGGAGCGGGTGGTAAATGGCGTGCTGAACGGATACGGAACGGTATCCACCACCGGTCTGGAAAAGATGCCCTGGCTCAATGAGGACACGGTATTAGAGTCTTTCGAATATGCAGATGTGGAGGGCGCAAAGAAGATTCTGGAAGATGGAGGTTGGAAAGATACCAACGGGGACGGAACCATTGATAAGGACGGGACGGAGGCTGAGTTTAAGCTACTGTATACAGACGGGGTATACAGACAGGAGATGGCTCTGGAATTTGTGAATGTGGCAAAAGAGATGGGGATTAAGGTTACGCTGGAAAAGGTAACCTGGGATACCATTACAGAACAGATACACACAGAGGCAGTATTCTTTGGATTTGGCTCCGGCGACCCTTCCGAATTGTTTAATCTGTACTATGGGGACAATGCAGGCGGCGCGGTTGCCTGGGATAATGCGGGATGTTACCGGAATAAGAAGGTGGACAAGGAGATCGACAAAGCTTTGGATTCCACCGATGAGGCAGAAGCCCTGGAGCACTGGAGGGCCATGCAGGAGCAGGCTTCGGCCAGGGGGGACGCGCCTTACTGCTGGCTGGTGAACGCCAACCATGTATATCTATGTGCGGACGGTTTCACCTTTGGACAGCCGGTGGTTCAGCCCCATGGGGGGAGAATTTTTGACAATGTGGTGGAATGGGCTTGGGAATAGGAACAGACCAATGAAAAATAACAGAATAGGAAAGTTTGTGCTCTACCGGGCGGTCAAACTGATTACTTTATTAATGGCACTTTGCATTGTAACTTTTGTACTGCTGGAGGTGTCACCCATTGACCCGGTAACCGCTTATGTGGGGGCTGACACCAAGGTAAGCGCCCAGCAGAGGGAACTAATCGCAGAACACTGGGGGCTGGATAAGCCTCCTGTGGAGCGCTTCCTGGCATGGTTTTCCTCCATCTGCCAGGGAGACTGGGGGACTTCCATGATATACCGCAGGCCGGTGCTGGAGGTGATTGGCGATAAATTTCTGTCCTCCATCGCATTGATGATGACTGCCTGGGCGCTCTCCGGTATCTTTGGTTTCCTCTTGGGAATCCTGTCGGGAATCTATGAGGGGAGCTGGCTGGATAAGGTGATACGTGTCTACTGCCATCTGCTGATTTCCACGCCTGCATTCTGGCTGGGCATTGTATTTGTCATGTTATTCTCCGTGAAACTGGGGTGGTTTCCTGTGGCGCTCAGTGTCCCCATCGGGGTGATCCAGTCGGAAGTAACTTTCTGGGATAAAATCCAGCACATTATACTTCCGGCCCTTACGTTAAGCATCCTCAGCGTGGCCAACATCTGTATGCATACCAGGGAGAAGGTATGTGAAGTCATGAATTCCGATTACATTCTCTTTGCCAAAGCCAGAGGAGAGAGCAAGGGGCTGATTGTGAAAAATCATGTACTGCGCAATGTGTCTCTTCCGGCGGTTACTTTACAGTTTCTCTCATTTAGTGAGCTGTTCGGCGGGGCGGTGTTTGTAGAGCAGGTATTCTCTTACCCGGGATTGGGACAGGCCACGGTCCAGGCGGGACTGAAGGGGGACGCGCCTTTGCTGATGGGAATTGTCATTATCAGCCTTTTATTTGTGTATACGGGGAATCTTCTGGCAGATTGTCTGTATCTGCTGATCGACCCGAGAATGAGGGAGGGGCAGGTATGAAAAGAGAAAAACATTTTACTGCCCTTGGCATCCGGGAGAAAACCATGCTCTCTACTGCAGTGTTCCTTGCCGTGTTTATCCTGGTGATGACCTTCGGAATTTTCATTACAGAGGACCAGCTGATGGTGGACCTGGAGCAGACCTTTATCCAGCCGGGCTCAGGTCATTTGTTTGGAACAGACTGGGTGGGCAGGGATATGCTGCTGCGCACACTGAAAGGGTTAAGCATCAGTATGCGGATAGGGCTTTTATCCTCATTAATCAGCGCTGCGGCAGCTGCTCTGCTGGGGATTATGGGGCCTGTATTCGGGGGGATTGTGGATAAGGCAGTTTCCTGGCTGATTGATTTTGTCCTTGCCGTTCCCCATACGATTATCATTATCCTGATCTCCCTTGCCTGCGGCGGAGGTTTCAAGGGGATTGTGGTGGGAATCACCTGTACCCATTGGACTTCCCTCACCCGGGTGATACGGGCGGAGGTTCTGCAGATTTTAAACGCGGAATACACCCAGCTGTCCCGTCAGTTTGGCAAGAGCAGGTGGTACATCGCCAGGGAGCACATGTTTCCCCATATCATCCCTCAGCTGGTGGTGGGGGTAGTGCTGGTCTTTCCTCATGCCATACTCCACGAGGCATCCATTACATTTCTGGGATTCGGCCTTCCGGCCCACGAGCCTGCCATCGGGGTGATCTTATCCGAATCTATGAAATATCTCACAAGCGGAAAATGGTGGCTGGCGTTTTTTCCCGGCCTGTGTCTGGTACTTATTTCACTGATGGTGGACAGGATCGGGAAAAACCTGGAAAAATTGCTGGATTCCAGTTCGGCACATAATTGAGGGGGAAATAATGAAAAAAGAACCAATATTAAAAGTAGAAAATCTGGAGCTTTCTTTCTCTCAATACACCCAGGGGCTGAAGAAAAGGGAGCTTACTGTTATCACAAACCTGGATTTGGAAGTAAATGAAGGGGAGATTCTCGCCGTGGTGGGCTCCAGCGGGTCGGGAAAAAGCCTGCTGGCCCATGCAGTGATGGGAATCCTTCCATATAATGCCAGGACAAGAGGAAAGATTCAATATCAGGGCAGGGAACTGTCCCAGACAGACAAGGAGCGGCTGCGGGGGGATGAAATTGTACTGATTCCCCAGTCTGTCAACTATCTGGACCCACTCCTGAAAGTGGGGCAGCAGATTGCCATATCGCTGAAAAATGAAACCAGGGAACAGCAGGAGGAGATCATTGACCACATTCTGGGCAGGTACGGACTGGACCCTTCGGTGAAAAACTATTATCCATTCCAGCTGTCCGGCGGTATGGCCCGGAAAGTGTTGCTGGCCACGGCGCTGACTTCTTCTGCGAAGGTGATTATCGCGGATGAACCCACTCCGGGGCTTGATGAGGCATCTCTTCAGGAGGTGTTGAAAGATTTCCGGGAGATTGCAGACAGCGGGAAGGCAATACTGATGATTACCCACGATATTCACGCGGCGCTGGAGATAGCAGACAAAATTGCCATTTTTTATGCCGGGGCCACGCTGGAACTGGCTAACACAGAGGACTTTGCCCGGGGAGGGGAGGAGCTTCGCCATCCGTATACAAAAGCATTGTGCAGGGCCCTGCCAGGGGAAAGCTTTGAGGCCATCAAAGGCACCCAGCCGCTGTCCAGTGAACTTCCTGAGGGATGCCTGTTCTCGGACAGATGCCCCATTTGTACAGAGGAATGCAGGAGGGCACGTCCCCAATACCGCAGCATCCGGGGAGGGAAAGTGAGGTGTATCCATGCGGCTTAGAGCGAATCAGATAACATTTGGATACAAAAGGGGCAGTACAGTCCTGGAAGATGTGAATTTTACCGTGGATGAGGGGGAAGTGTTAGGCCTCACCGCCCCCAGCGGGTATGGCAAATCCACCCTGGCCAAGATTCTGGCAGGTTTCGTCAAGCCGCTGCAGGGAGAAGTGTGTCTGGAGGCAGACGGGAAAAAGCTGGAAAGGGGAAAAGGGTACAACCCTGTACAGCTGATCTTCCAGCACCCGGAAAAGGCAGTAAACCCCAAATGGAAAATGAGCAGGGTGCTGTCGGAGGTGGGGATGCCTCCCGGGGAACTGATAGAGGCAGCGGGAATTAAAAAGGAGTGGATGAGCAGATGGCCGGCGGAATTATCCGGCGGTGAACTGCAGAGATTCTGTGTCATTCGGGCTCTGAACCCCAAGACCAGGTTCCTCATCGCCGACGAGATGACCACCATGCTGGATGCCATTACACAGGCTCAGATCTGGAAGCTGGTGCTCTCTTACGCAGAGGAACATCAGATGGGCGTGGTGGTGATCAGCCATGACAAAGAGCTGGTAAAACGGCTGTGTACACGGGTGGTGGATTTGGCGGCGGGAATGCCCTGAGAGATTAAAATAGAAATGAGACAGTGTCTGCACAGGTATAAAAAGCTGTATGATGTTTATTGTTCATACAGCTTTTCTCGACGAAATTTCCGTCCGGATGGAGCACCAGCTTATACCACCACTTCCATGATTCTGCGGTTCCCCACAGATATTTCCCGAATCCCGGTGGTTTTATTTTTATTAAAGTTAAAGCTGAGCAGATATCCTTTGTCTAAATGGTAGTATTCTAAATCTTCAGCCAGCTGCCGGCGGCCTCGTTTATGGTATTCATCTCCCCGCCAGAGCTTTAATTCAATCACAAACTGTTTGCCCAGGTAATCTACTACAACATCTGTCCGTGTCTGATCCCGCGTCTGCGCTTCAATATAATAATTTCCAGTACCGTTGATAATCGGCTTCAAATACAGCAGAAACATGCGTCTTGCATTATTTTCCAGAAATTTCTCCGTGCTGTTTCCGTAAACATCTTGGTAATGGAGCATGAATTTTTCCAAAACAAGTTCCATGTTCAGCTTTCCATCTCTGACAAACTGGTTTTTCTCCCGGTCGCCGGACTGGTATATGATGCTGTCAGTGAGATCTTCCGACAGAAACAGATTATACAGTCTTGTCTCAAATATTCGGTTGGACACAACCACCCGGCTGTCCTGTTCTGTGAGAAATCCAAACATGACTCCTATTTGGATTGGAAAATTATCCGGATTATACGGATAACTTTCTCCACGGAAAAGAATTGCGTATAAGATTTCTTTTAGCTCTTTGCAGTCGGTAATTTTTTTCAACATATCGTCGAACAAAGGGTCAGTTACGTTCAGAAGAGTTTTTACAGCCTCAGAAATGCCGGGTTTTGACCAGCATTCGCGGGGAGAACGGTGTACACAGTTTTCATCTATGGATTTACAAATTCTTGATACCAGGTAGGGATATCCAGAAGTATACCGGTAGATTTCGTGGGCAGACTCCTGTATATTCACGGGGTATTTTTTATCTTCGGCATATTCCCCCAGCATCTGGGCAATATCTTCAGGTTGAAAATTCATATTTACACGAAAATCCGCGGCTATGTTCCAGGGACTGTTGAGCATATGGCTGGAGGATTCCTGGATGCGCTGTTTTAAATTCTTGATATCATATATCCCAGCCAGTATGACAGACTGAAAAGACGGACGGGTAGCCCGTTTCAGGTACTGGCTTCTCAGCATACCCAGAAAGTCCAGAAATACCTTATAATCACTGACCTGATCGGTCTCGTCAATCATCAGTACAATCGGTCTGGCGGCGTTTTGGCACAGACAGGACAAGAAACGGGAAAGCGTGGGAATATCATGGATTCCGCCGTTTTCTTCTGTTTCTGACAGAAGGCGTTTCACAGGTTCATCAAGAGAAGGAACTTCCTCATAATGAACCGTGTCATACAACAGGCGGCACAACGTATGGCAAAAAGCGGACTCTGTGCCAAAGGCTGCGCTTCCCATGCCTTCAAAACTGATAAAGAAAACCGTATATCTGTCAGAGAGGTACTGCACCAGCAGATTCAGTGTAGTAGTTTTCCCGTACTGCCGTGCCCGGTTGATGGTGAAATATTTCCGTTGATCCACCAGCTCCCTGATCTCAGCCAGCCGTTTTTCCATGTTTATCATATAATGTTCTTCTGGATAACAGATTCCGTTTGTATTAAAATATTTCATTAGATTATTTACCGTCTTTTTTTGAAGATAATCATTGATAGCAGATGTTTTTAAAAGCGTTAATCACCGATCATTAAGTACAGGCACTGATGCTGTCATTCGGTTATATTTGGATCATACTTGTAGTTATAAGTGTTGTTATATTTTTGTTCATCTAAAAATTCAAAAGCGAAACAAGTACCGAGATAGTCCATTCGCTGGCAGTTCCCTTTCAGGTTAACGGGGCAGAAGTCATAAAATAAAGAATGGTTTTGTTCCACGTATTTGCGGTTCATGTAAATATGGTGGTTAGGATCCAAAAATAAAAAAGATATCAGGTTGTCAATTCGCTCGAAGACGATACGGGTTGCACCGTTTTCATAAGGCACTTCCAACTGATATATTCAGTTTCATCTCCAAAATAGTTGTTGAATACACCATCAATATTTATTGGAGACATTTTAAAGTTTGAAAATGTGAAAAGCAACGGAGCATCTTTGTCAAGTACTCCGTTGTTTTTTACAATTCTAAAATCTTGTCCGGATAACTGTGTTGATATTTTAACTCTTGGTTTCATTAACTGTTTGCCTGCTCATTGAAAAAAGAAAATAAATCTCTGTCTAAAATCTGGTTCGATGATACAGCGTAGGCGGCTTCACCATTTCTGGCGTTGATCCAAGGATACTCCTGATGGGAAACCATTTCCAGCTGATTTGCGCTTAATGTTCCATATATATCCCATACCTGGTTCAGAACGTCTTCCACATCGGCAGGAAATGCAGGGCCGGAATACGCATTAAGCTGTGGAATATCCTTCCATCCATAACTTTTGTACTGCTGATAAAGATCGGGTACGACTGGTCCATGCACCCAAGCTTCAATTCTGTTATGAAACAAACGGAAATGCAGGTCATCAATGGTCTCATTTAAGAGTGCCAGAGTCCAGGCATATGCGTAGTATACAAGCTTTTGAAGTTTCTTTGGTGACATAGAAGCTCTTGCTAAAAAGAAATCAGCCACACTAAATACTGAAAACATCTTTCACAGCTCCCTTCTATAATTATTAAACGCAATCAATTTGTTTTCATTATACACTAGAAAGATGGGATTCACAATAAGAATATATTAATGTGCTGTATACTTTTCATTATACACTTATAGCAAATTTGTAAGAAATAAATTCTTTTATAAGTGTTAGGAAGAACGGTATAATTGAAAAACAGAAAACAAAATGTTAAAATGGTACGCACACAGGAACAGTAAATTAAAAAAAGAGAGAATCAATATGGCGAAAAAATACTTTAATGTGGAAGGCGCATGTAACTCGGAAGAACATTATATGATAAATCTGGATCAAAGGATCTTGGAAATCAAAGCACTTGTGGACCATAAAAAATATTTTTCCATCCACCGGGGAAGGCAGTATGGCAAGACGACTACGCTGGATTTGCTGCAGGAAAAACTGCGGGAGAAGTATTGTGTATTTTATCTCAGCTTTGAGGGATTACCGGAAGATGTATACCAATGTGAACGAACCTTCTGCCAGACATTTGCGGGGCTTTTGTATGATACGGTTGTTTATGGAGAGACACAGGGGATTGCAGCCCAGGCGGCGGAAGCCTTAGAGAGAATGAGCAGGCCGGACGCAGAAGATGCCAGTTTCCGCGCGCTATCGAATTTGATTACTGGGGTATGCCAGACATCAGAATATCCGGTAGTTTTGATGATTGATGAAGTGGACCAGGCAGGTGGATATCCGGTTTTTCTATCTTTTCTGGGGATGCTGCGGAACAAATACCAGCGCCAGAGGACACGGCCTACGTTTTGGTCTGTCATTTTGGCCGGGGTTTATGATATCAGAAATCTCAGGATGAAGATTCGTCCGGAAGAGGCCCATGAGAAAAACAGCCCGTGGAACATTGCGGCTAAATTTACAGTGGATATGCGCTTTTCCAGAGACGAGATAGAGGGGATGTTAAAGGAGTATGAGCAGGACAGGCAGACTGGCATGGATACGGCTGAACTGGCGGGATTGATTTACGATTACACTTCAGGATATCCGGTTCTTGTATCTTCTGTCTGCAAGATTATGGACGAAGAATTAACAGGATGTGAGACTTTTGAAGACATCCATCTGGTCTGGGAAAAGAGAGGATTTCTGGAAGCGGTGAAAAGGTTTTTGGCAGAGAAAGAGCCGCTGTTTGATTCGCTGGCAGGCAAGCTTCAGGAATACCCCAAACTGCGGGAAATGCTGTATGCTATGTTATTTACAGGCAATCGGGTTCTGTTTAATCCCGACAATTCAGTGATTGATATTGCGGCTATGTTTGGATTTGTGAAGAACGACCAAGGGGTTCTGGCTGTAGATAACCGGATATTTGAGATGCGCCTTTATAATCTGTTTTTATCAGAGGAGGAAGTTAATAATCAGCTTTTTGCAGCTGGTACTATGGATAAGAATCAGTTTGTACAAAATGGTATGTTGAATATGGAGCTGGTTTTGAAAAAGTTCCTGGTACACTGGGGAGATCTGTATCGTTCTGCTGATGAAAAATTTGTGGAGGATTATGGACGCAAATTTTTTCTGTTGTATTTGACACCCATTATTAACGGAACCGGAAATTATTACATCGAGTCCAGAACCAGGGATCACAGGCGGACAGACATCATTGTGGATTACAGAGGAAGACAATATATAATAGAAATAAAAATATGGCGGGGAGAGGAGTATAACAGACGGGGGGAGGCCCAGCTGGCAGATTATCTGGAAAGCTGCCATGTGAAAAGAGGATATTTGCTCAGTTTTAATTTCAATAAAAATAAAGTGACAGGGGCAAAGGAAATTATCTGCGGGGATAAGGAGATTTTAGAGGTGGTGGTCTGAAGCTGGCAAAAGAATATAGACTTTCGAAAGAAGAAAAGGCAGTGCTCAACCGTATATTCAGACATTCATTCTTATCAGGACAATATGCTGTTACTGCGTATATATAAATGTTATCGCAGTTAATATATCCCGGGCATGGGGATATAAAAAATAGATAAGGGTTGTTCAGCCCCTGAAAAGACAGGCAGAAAAAATTATAAAATATTATCCCCCAGGCGGGCTTGCGCAGACGGCCTCAGTATTATATGATATATCCACAGCAAGGAAAAAAGAAGGTATGTCCGGGGCTGGGCATATTTTCTTTTTTTGCTGTGATGATGTGGGTTTTGTATCGGTACTGGTATTTTCGAACCAATAGAAAGCAGGCATTTAAAGAATGATAGAAATCAAACAGTTACAATACCTGGCGGTATGCGCCCGGCGCCGGTCCATCAGCCGGGCCGCAGAAGAACTGTATACCACCCAGCCCAATGTGAGCAAGGTGATCAAATCGCTGGAAGAAGAACTGGGATTCGATCTCTTTGTCCGGCAGGGTCAGGGGATTCGGCTCACCAGGCGGGGCCAGAGAGTCTATGAGTATGCATGCCGGATTCTGGAAAATGTGGAGGGACTTTTGTCCTTTGCCGGCCAGGACCAGGTGGAGGAGCTGAGGGTGTCCACCAATCCCAGCTCATGGATGGCGGCCCGGCTGACGGAATTTTACACAGAGAACCGGGATGCAGATGTATGTTTTTACTTCATGGCTGCAAGTGTGGAAGATATTATAAAAAGGTGCGCATCCGGCCAGGACCAGCTGGGTTTCGTCCATGTGATGGAACCACAGATACAGCTTTTTCAATACAGGCTGGGGAAAAATCATCTGGAATATGAGGAGTTGAAACGGGTGAGAGCCATGCTGTATTTTAACAGGCATAATCCTCTGTCAAAGGCCCAGTCCCTGGAGGAAATCCCAATGGAGAGGCTGCGGCTGGTTCAGTGTTACGGGGACGGATTTACCCTGAATCATTACTGGGATCTGGAAAATCAGGAAAAAAAGGAGCTGTTGGAACAGAAAGTATCGGTGGTTACCAACAGCGATTATTTGATGAACAAGCTTCTGCGCCATACGGATTTAGGAAATGTCAGCGGAGATTACCTGAGCGGTGAGATGGCGGAGATGTCAGCGGAAGAATACAGCGGTATTTCTCTGTATGGGGATGAGACGCCGGTGTCCTTTGGGTATATTAAGAAAAAAGGTGAGAAGCTGGGGGAATGGGCAGAGAAATTTGCTGCGTTTGTGCGTGAGCGGCTGTGATTTCCAGAGCCTGTTTGAAAAGTACTTTATGGCAACCGTGCGCTGTAATTTGCATCCAAAGGGTATGATATGGGAGATTTGCCGCGAATAAGGGGTGCGTCAACTAAAAATGAGGGGCAAATCTCCCGCAAAGCTGCTGCATGTTATTTTCATGCAGTTCTTATGAAAAGTTTTTTATAGTCTCCAGCATGGCAGCAATATTTTCTATAGGTGTATTAGCCTGAATGATATGGATGGTGTTAAAAATATACCCGCCGTCTTTTGAGAAAATTTCACATCTTTGTTTTACTTGTTCGGTTACTTCGTCCGGTGTTCCAAAAGGAAGAACCTTTTGTGTGTCAACGCCGCCTCCCCAGAAAAGAATATCTTTTCCATATGTATCTTTCAAGGTCTGAGGGTCCATACCTGCGGCGGAACACTGGACAGGATTGACTGCATCAAATCCTCCTTCAATGAGCAGGGGGAGGATGGGGAAAATGCCTCCGCAGCTGTGCTTTAACGTTTTCCACTGGGTATGCTGATGAATCCATCCGTTCATCCTTTTATAATATGGAAGATAAAATTCCTTGAATACATCAGGGTTGATGAAGGGTCCTCTCTGGGTACCGAAATCTGTGCCGCAGATGTACATAACATCAATATCATTGCCCAGAACTTCATAGCATTTTTGAAACGTCTGAATGGCTCTGTTGGTCTGCTCCTCGAAGACGGCATGGACATAATCAGGGTAGAGGAGCGGTGCCATATACCACTCAGAGAGATTTCGAATCCCTTTCGGCTCTTTAATATTGGGTCCGGGAATATTGGCGGCGTCACCCAATGCGTAATAACCGGGAGAAATGACCAGTGCCTTTCCACTGTCCTTATAATTGTCCACGACACTGCGGTAATAGGCCAGGTCATCATCTGAGATCACCTGGCAGTCCTCCAGGTTGTGGGCGGGGTCTGCCTTGTCTTCGTCAAATTCGGGGGAGCGGGTAATATTGTCAAAATAAAATCCTCCGGCTGGCATGTGCCCGCTGGGTTTTACCGAGGTGTCTCCCATAGGGTAGACATAGTATCCCCCTCTGCCGTCATCTGTGACCGTACAGTTTCCGGGGATGAGGACGGTACTGCCCTGATAGGTCCATTCTTTCCAGTTGTCGTTTCTGTGGCCGAAGGTGTCGTATCTGGGATCGGCAAACTGTACGTCCCCTCCCATAGCAGCCATCAAGTCCGGATCTATGATACCGGTCATTGTGGACATATCCAGGATTTTTACCGGCCTTTTTTCCAGTCCGAAATAGCTGCGGAGTCCTTCTACTACCTGTGCGTTCATCTGGGAGCAGGCGAATCCTCCGAAATCTATGGCCATTTTGTCAGGCTGCTGATGGGAAAATGATGTTTTTACGCGTTCTTTGGATGTCATAGAATGATACCTCCCTATTCATACATTACATTCTGGGCTTCTTCTGTGTCTATATTGTCTTTTGTCACAAACAGCAGTCCGGTGTCGTTTACATATTCTTCCGGTTCCCTGCCGTCGTGGAGATAATCATAGGCGGCTTTTGCCGAGAGATATCCCATCTGGTAAGGGCTCTGCATAACGGAACCGATGATAGAGCCGTTTTTGATGGCCTGATTGGTGTTAGCTCCGGAGTCAAATCCCACAATGGTGTAGGCGCCTGTTTTGTCTGCCTCATCCACTGCGGATAAAATGCCGGAAAGCCCCACTTCTCCGGTGCACATCATACCATTCAGGTTTGGATAAGTAAGGATAAAGGCACTGGCCATCTGGTTTGCCTTCAGGGCGTCCACATTATCGTATTGGACGTCAACTACTGAGATATCTGGATATTTTTCTTTGAAAGTATCCAGCATACCGTCTCTGCGGGTATAGTGGGCAAGGGCAGCCTCATTTCCGGCGAGAATGGCTACCTCGCCTTTTCCGTCCAATGCCTCAGCCATCTGCTGGGCGGCTTCTACGCCCAGATTGTAGTTGTTGGAGCCGTAAAACCCAAGTGTTCCTGTCTCATCGGCGGTCTGGGTATCAATGACAAATACGGCGATTCCTTGGTCTGCCGCCTTTTGCAGAGTATCGCAGATTCCTTCTGAGTCAACTGGATGTACAATGATGGCGTCCACTCCGTCCGCAGCCGCGGTCTCTATGATCTGGACCTGAGAGGCCAGATCAGGATAAGTGGCCGGGGACTGGACAGTGACTTCCATTCCCAGCTCCTCACAGGCAGCTTCCACGCCTTTTTGTTCAAGCCCCGGATAGATGGACTGGTCATAGGATGCCAGAAGTATTTTGTAACCGCTGTCCTTGGAAGTGTTTTCTGGTTCCTGGGTCTTGGAAGCTGCTTCTGTTTCGGCACTTCCGGCATGATTTTGGCTGTCTGATTCAGACAAACTGTTCCCTGATCCACATGCTGTCATAGTAAGTGTCATGATTCCTGCAAGAATGACTGTTGACATTTTTTTCATTTTCATTACGTATCCTCCTATTTTCTTGATATTGATAGTTCAAGCTGATTTGACAGGGTTATCTTTTATTTTTCAATGCGTCAATAAATACTGCTGCCACTACCACGGCTCCGGTCATAACAGTCTGCCAGTTGGTGTCAATCCCCATAAGGCGCATGCCGTTTAAAAGTATGGTCAGAGTCAGCACACCCAGCACAGTTCCCAATATACTTCCCTCCCCGCCTGAGAGAGGGGTTCCTCCCAGAACTGTGGCGGCTATGGCATCCATCTCGTATCCGGAACCAAGGCCGGGCTGGACAGAGGTAAGGCGTGCCGCCATCAAGATCCCGCCGATTCCGGTACACAGTCCCGCGGCAATATACACGTAAATTCTGTATTTATCTGCATCGATGCCGGATAATTTTACAGCTTCTTCATTGCTGCCGATGGCAAAAACATACTTGCCGAAAACGGTTCTGGTGAGTATCAGATGGGAGATGATGGCAAATATGATAAACAGGACGATGGCATTGGGGATATTCCCAACGACAGAACCTTTGACCAGTCCGGTGTAGACTGGGTGTTCACTGGCTCCCACCGGGTATACTTTGCCTTCTGATATAATCAGAGACAGACCTTTGCACAGCATCATGGAGCCTAGTGTTGCAATAAACGGCGGCAGCTTCATCTTGGTGATCATCAGCCCATTGGCAAAGCCCAGTATTAGACCGAAAATCAGCGACGCAATGATTGCGGCAAGGTCCGGCGCACCCAGGATGGTCATCAGGTATCCGGATATTACCCCTGAAAGGGTGAGGCCGCATCCCATGGATAGGTCGTAGCCCCCAGATATGACAGCGAATGTCATGCCCAAGGCAAGAGTGCCTGTGATACTCACGGTAAGTAAAATATTCTGCATGTTGGCCATGGTGAAAAAGGTTGGGAGCAAAACGCCGAAAAATGCGCATACTGCAATAAAAACGATGATTACAATGGCAAGCCTTTTCACTGCGGCCCGGATATTATCCAAATTGACTGCTTTGATCATTTCCACACTTCCTTTCTATCAAGTACTGGATACGCTTTCGCTGCGCATTGCCGCGTACTGCATAATCTGTTCCTGGCCGGCTTCTTCAGCTGTGAGTTCCCCGGTGATTCTGCCCTCGCACATGACAATGATTCTGTGGCTCATCCGCAGGATTTCCGGCATTTCAGATGAAATCATAATGATGGATTTTCCTTGTCTGGCCAGATTGTTCAACATTTTGTATATTTCATTCTTGGCTCCGATATCAATGCCGCGGGTGGGCTCGTCAAAGATGAGGATATCACAGTTCTTCAGCAGCCATTTGCCGATTACAATTTTCTGCTGATTTCCTCCTGACAGATTTTTTGCAAGCTGTTTCACGGAAGGGGTGACAATCTTTAACTCGTCCACCATTTTGTCAGCAGATTTTCTCAGCTTTTTATGGTCTATGAAGCCCAGCTTTCCCACAAATCCATGGTATGCTGCAAGGGCCAGATTATTTTCCACATCTAGACCCAGCGCCAGCCCGTAAATTTTTCTGTCCTCAGACAGGTAACCGATTCCATATTTTACCGCGTCATGAGGGTGTCTGATACGGGCTTTTTTTCCGTTCACATAGATTTCCCCGGAATCACGTTTGTCTGCTCCAAATACCGCCCTGGCAAGTTCGGTTCTTCCGGCGCCCACCAGTCCGGCAAATCCCAGAATTTCTCCTTTCCTCAGCTCAAAGCAGGCATCTATCACCCGGTGTCCTGCGTTGATATGCTGTGCACTGAGAACGATTTCCTCTGACAAATGTCTGGGGCATTCCGGTTTTGAGACGAATATGGTGCGGCCCACCATGAGACGTATAATCTCATCAATAGAAATATCCGCCGTATTGCTGGAGGTAACATAAGTACCATCCCGCATAATGGTAACTTTGTCGGAAATGCGTTTGATCTCGTCCATTCGGTGGGAGATGTAGACAATTCCCATGCCGGAGGCTTTCAATTCCGCGATGAGACAAAACAGCTCCTCGATTTCATCCTCAGTGAGAGCAGAAGTGGGCTCATCCATAATCAGGACTTTGGAATTGTAGGAAACCGCTTTTGCTATTTCTACCATGTACCGCTGTGCGATGGACATATCTTTCACATAGCGGCCGGGGTCAATCTTAAGTCCCAGTCGTTGAATGACAGCGGCAGCCTGTTTCTTCTGCTTTTCTTTGTCAAACACAATTCCGGTTCTGGGTTCCCTGCCCAGGAAAATATTGTCCGCTGCGGTAAGATGGGGCATTAGCTGCAGTTCCTGATGGATGATGGTGATTCCCAGGTCTATAGCTTTTGCGGTATTGTCAATTTCTTCTTCTCTGCCGGAAATCTGAATCCTGCCGCCGTCTTTTTGATACACGCCGGAAAGAATTTTCATCAATGTAGATTTTCCAGCGCCGTTTTCTCCGCACAGAGCATGGACTTCGCCCTTTTTCAAATAAAAGGAACAATTTTTCAGTGCCTGCACCCCGGGAAACCACTTATCAATGTTTTCCATTTGAACCAGGTATTCCGTATTGTTTTCCAAATTTTCAACACTCCTTTCTTGTTTTTTGATGAATTATATGATAATTTTAATGTGAAAAAGGAATTTCCAATACAAATATTTTGCTGATTTATTGAGAAAAATATAGAAAAAAACCACTTTTTTATGAGGTTTTAATAAAAATCTTGCTGTTGGGAGGAAATCTTGTGTTATTGAACTCTAAAAATAAAGTCGGAATCGATGAACTCACATTTTTATCTACACCCAGACTGCTGTATGTGTGTGAGCAGGATATTGTGGAAGCCTGCCTGGCTCATCGTGTAGTCCATTCCCATGGATTTCTGGAAATTTTGTATATATACGAAGGTTCTGGAATGGTTGTCATCAACAAAAAAGAATATTTTGTTGCCCGGGGAGATTTGATTGTATACAATGCCGCAGTCATGCATGACGAGAAGACATCAAAAATAGGAACTATGTGTATGGGTGTGTCAAATTTATGTCTGGCCCAGCTTCCGCCCAACTGCCTGCTTCCCAGACAGGCCAGTCCTGTGGTTCACTGCGATGACCGGATGGCTTCCTTCGTGGAGGGATTGTTTAAAGAACTCATGGCTTTGATGGAGGATTCTTCCAAGGAGCACCAGGTAATCTGCAGCTATATTATGCTGTTGGTTTTGTCCATTGCCCGGCATTTTGGGAAAAGTGCTCTTATGGGAAAGGAACCTGACAGCACCCGGTCATCAGAGCTCTGTGACCGGGTAAAAGACTATATTTCTCAAAACTACACAGAGGAGCTGTCCAATGAAGTGGTCAGTCATGCGGTATCTGTAAGTCCGTATCATTTGTCCCGCGTGTTTAAGCAGGAGACTGGATGCACTCCTATGCAGTATGTGGCACAGCTGCGGCTTGGCAAGGCACAGACGCTTCTTGTCCACACGGATATGCCCATTACGGAAATTGCCTATAACGTTGGGTATAACAGTTCCAATTCTTTTAATTACGCGTTTTTGAAACTGATTGGTCTGACACCGGGAGCATATCGGAAAATGTACCGGCTGTAGATGGGAAGTGCATAATAGGTGGAAAAAGCTATCCACTGCAATTTCTAACTGGATGGAGTACTCAAGGTTGCAGGTGGCTGGCAGGCATATAACAGAAAGGAATGGATCTATAATAAAAAGGAATAAATGGAATCCCCCCAGGGGGCTTGTGAAAAAATTCATATTTATATACCATATAGGTATAGTTACACAAAGTGTGTAGTTTACAGAGGAGATCATAAATTGAAAAATTACATAGCAAAAAGATTTCTCCAGCTGATTCCCATTCTGCTGGGGATTACTTTACTGTCTTTTTTGCTGACCAACTCAGGGGCATCGGATGTGATCAGCCTGATGGAGGCTAACACAGGGCGTGTTATGTCAGAGGAGGAAAAGAGCCAGCTGCGCGCAGATCTGGGGCTGGATAAGCCCATTGTACAGCAGTATGTGGTCTGGCTGGGAAAAGTGCTGCGGGGAGATATGGGGAAATCTTTTGTGTCGGGGAAGCCGGTATTTTCCACGTTTCTGTCCAAACTGCCTGCCACTGTCTATCTGACTATAACTTCTATTCTGCTCACAGTTGTCATATCCATTCCTTTGGGGATCTTATCGGCGGTGAGGCGGAATAAAATCACAGATTATCTGATTCGTTTTTTGAGCTTTATAGGAAATTCCCTGCCGAATTTTTTTGTGTCTCTGCTTCTCATTTATTTCTTTTCTCTGAAGCTGAATCTTCTGCCTGTGATGGGGAATTCCGCTGGATGGAGAAGCGTGATTCTGCCCACAATGACGCTGGCTTTGTCCATGGCGTCCAAATACACCAGGCAGGTGCGGGCAGTGGTGCTGGAAGAGCTGGGTAAAGATTACGTACAGGGAGCCCGGGCGCGTGGGGTAGGAGAAAAGAGAATTCTGTATTTCAGTGTGCTGAAGTCTTCCATGCTCACCATTGTCACTTTGCTGGCTCTGTCCATTGGTTCTCTGCTGGGGGGGACGGCTATTGTGGAATCGATTTTCATGTGGGACGGTGTGGGGAAGATGGCGGTAGATGCCATTACCATGCGTGACTATCCGGTGATACAGGCATATGTGATCTGGATGGCAGTTATTTATGTGTGCGTGAATCTGGTGACGGATATTCTTTATCACTATCTGGACCCGAGAATCCGTCTGGGACAGGAGGGCGCATAATCATGGAGGAGAAGATAACTGTGCGGGCACAAAAAATTGTAAAGAACCGTACAAAATTTAAAATGATTGTTTTCGGGGGGCTTGCTGTTTTAGTGATACTCATCGCGTCACTGGCCCCTTATCTGACACCCTATGACCCTTATGAGCAGAATTTGTCTATTGCACTTCAGCCGCCCGGGGCATCCCATCTGCTGGGGACGGACCGCTATGGGCGGGACATGCTTTCCAGGGTCATTATTGGTTCCCAGACCACAATCTTTTCCGCTCTTTTGCTGGTGACGGTTATCACCTGTGTGGGAGGAGCTGTGGGCATAATCTGCGGTTATTATGGGGGAAAGCTGGATTCCTTTCTCATGAGAGTGTCGGATATCTTTCTGGCATTTCCGGGCATGGTATTTGCCATTGCTGTGGCCAGTGTCATGAACGGCGGTGTTATGAACGCAGCAGTGGCTCTCGCCTGCATCTCATGGCCGAAATATGCCAGGATTACCCGCAGCCAGGTGATGATGATTAAGCATATGCCCTATATGGAGGCGGCAAAGCTGTCCGGTTCCGGGACCTTTAAAATGATAGGTAAGCATGTGGTGCCGAATATTGCCGGACCGGTGGTGGTGACGGCAGTTCTGGATATAGGAACAATGATCATGGAGATTGCGGGCCTGTCTTTTCTCGGGCTGGGGGCTGCACCGCCTACGGCAGAGTGGGGGTCCATGATGAGCAGCGGAAGAAGTATGCTGCAGACATCGCCGTGGGTGATTCTGGCTCCTGGATGTGCCATATTTCTAACGGTTGTCATATTTAACCTGGCAGGGGATACAGTGCGGGATGTGCTGGACCCCAGATAGAGAGTTCTTAAAGAGGTGGTCATATGAGTGAATTGCTGCTGGACATTCAGCATGTGGAAGTCTGTTATAACAGCAGTCCTGTAGTGCATGATGTATCCTTGCAGATGGAGCCGGGGGAGATCCTGGGAATTGTGGGGGAGTCGGGAAGCGGAAAAAGCACGCTGATAAGGGCCGCCATGGGGCTTCTGGGGGACAATGGGGCTGTGACAAAAGGAGATATCTATTACAAAGGCCATAGCGTAGTTGACGCAGACGGCCATGCGCTCAGGAAGATGCGGGGGCCTGCCATGGGCATGATTTTTCAAAACACCGAGGCAGCGCTGTGCCCCATCAGAAGGATCGAAGACCAGCTCTATGAGAGTGTGAGCCAGCATGAAAGAGTTACCAGAAAAGAAGTGCAGGAGCGTGCCCTAGAGCTGTTTGCGCACATGCGGCTTTCGGATGGCCGGCGGATTCTGAGCAGTTATCCTTTTGAGCTGTCGGGAGGCATGAATCAGCGGGTGGGCATTATGATGGCCATGATTCTAAAGCCAGATCTTTTATTTGCAGATGAGCCGACCAGTGCGCTGGACGTGACAGTTCAGGCACAGGTGGTGAAAGAAATGATGAAAATGAGGGAACTCTATGGTACAGGAATCGTGATTGTCACCCACAATATCGCAGTGGTGGAGTACATGGCAGATAAAATCGCTGTGATGCATCAGGGGAATCTTGTGGAATATGGGAGAAAAGAGGAGATTATTTCCCATCCGCAGGAAGCTTATACGAAGAAACTCATCGGTGCGGTGATGCGCATCAACAGAGGATAGATCATGGAAAATATATTAGAAGTGAAAGAACTAAAGAAAACATTCTATAAAAATAAAGTTCCTTTTGAGGCAGTAAGGGGCGTCAGCTTTCAGATGAAAAAAGGGCAGTGTATGGGAATGGTGGGAGAGAGCGGGTGTGGGAAAAGTACTACTGCCAAAATTATTACCCATCTGACAGTTCCCGATGAGGGAAGCGTTCTGTTAAACGGGAAAGAAATCCTGTTCCTAAAAGGAAAAGCCCTGAGAAGATTGTACGGGGAAGTTCAGATGGTGTTTCAGACACCCCAGGATTCCTTTGACCCCCGGCGCACCCTCGGTGACGGAATCATGGAGGGCATGAGAAACCGGGGAATGAAAAAAAAGAAGGCAAAAGAGAGGATGTATGAACTGCTGGACATGGTAGAACTGGACGGTGGATTTGCTTCCCGTTATCCACATGAAGTCAGCGGAGGACAGTGTCAGAGGGCAGCCATAGCCAGAGCCCTTGCCCCCAATCCGCAGCTGATTATCTGCGATGAGGCTACCAGCGCGCTGGATGTAACCGTTCAGGCACAGATTGTGGAGCTTTTGAAAAAGCTTCAGAAAGAGCAGGGTCTTTCCCTGCTTCTCATCAGTCATGACCTGGCTTTGGTGCAGTATCTGTGTGACCATGTGGCGGTTATGTACAAAGGCAGTGTGGTGGAACAGGGCGCAGCCGATGAGGTGATTCGAAATCCGAAGGAAACCTATACACAGATGCTGGTAGATTCGGTATTCGGCTGGGAAAGTCATGACAGGCGGCAGACTTTTATTTATGGCGGTGTCTGCCCGGCGGGGTGTGGGACAGCGTGAAATGATTTTTCGAATCCGTTTCCAAAACTGTATGTAAATAACCTGTGACAGCCGTGCAGTTTTTTAGAAAGTGTACGGCAATAACCGGAGGTATATTATGAGAAGAAAATCTTTATGGAAAAGGCCGGCAGCAGTTCTGCTGTCATTGGCGGTAACAGCAGGAATGCTGACAGGGTGCGGGGCAGGTTCCCCGTCCAATGAGGGCGGGGGAGATACCGCAGGTGCATCTGAGGAAAAGAGCGGGGAAAAGGTATTCTACTATGGGGATACCACATTCAATGCGGAAAATGACGAGTCAGATGTAAATCCTCATAACGGTTATGCGGGCTGGGCCTGTATCCGTTACGGCGTGGGAGAGACTCTGTTTAAATATTCCGATTCCATGGAACTGGAGCCATGGCTGGCTGAAAAATACGAAAATGTGGACAAGAATACCTGGGTCATCACACTGAAAGAGGGAATCACATTTACCAGCGGCCGCGGGGTGGACGGACAGGCGGTGAAAGAATGTCTGGAACACCTGACACAGGTACATGAACGGGCAAAAGGAGACCTGAAAATTCAGGAAATCACCGCGGACGGCCAGACAGTCACCATTAAAACCAAGAAACCGGTTCCGGCTTTCATGAATTATCTGTCTGACCCTTACGGCTGTATCATCGATATGGAGGCGGGCATTACCCAGGAGGGCAATGTGTCCGGGACCGGTCCTTATCAGGCTGTGGAGGTAATCACCGATCAGGGGCTTACCCTGGTAAAAAATGAGGATTACTGGGACGGTACGCCGAAGCTGGACACCATCCATGTGCAGACCATCACAGACGGGGATACTATGACCATGTCCATGCAGTCCAAAGAACTGGACGCGGCGTACGGTCTTCCCTATGCCAGTCTTCCCTTGTTCGAACAGGAACCCTACAGCATCTCGTCTGTGGAGACTTCCCGGTCGTTTTTCGCCACCATTAATTATGAGACAGAAGCACTGCAGGATGTAAACGTGCGTAAAGCTATTGCAAGTGCTATCGACAGGGAGAATTTCACCCAGGTGCTTATGGATGGAAACGGCAGCCCGGCAGTGGGACCCTTCCCGGAAAGTTTTCCATTTGGCGATTCGAAAGTGGCGGCAGAGGAATATGATTTGGAGGCCGCAAGAGAACTTCTGTCTGATGCCGGATGGGAAGATACAGATGATGACGGTTATGTGGATAAAGACGGGGAGAAGCTTACAATCCGCTGGCTCACCTACCCCAGCCGCCAGGAACTTCCCCTGCTTGCAGAGAGCGTGCAGGCATCTATGAAGGAAATCGGCATTGATGTCCAGGTAAATAACACACCAAACACAGAGGACTTTCTGGAAAGCGGCGACTGGGATATTTTTGCAAGCGCTATGGTGACTGCCCCCACAGGAGACCCCGAGTATTTCTTTACCACCCACTGTATGGACGATTCGTCGAAAAACTGGGGAGGCTATCACAGTGACAAGCTGGAAAAGCTGGAGCAAAAGATGAGCAGGACTTTTGACACGGACAAGCGTTCAGAGCTGGCAGTTCAGATGGTTCAGACTATCTTAGACGACTATGGGTTTATCTTTGTGTCCCATTTGAAAATGTCCATGGTATCCGGCGAAGGCGTCACTGGCCTTACGGCACATCCCTGCGATTATTATGAGATTACAGCGGATTTGGACAAGAATTGATGGATTGATGGTATGGATAAGTTTGTCACAATCTCCCATAGCATACCCTTGGGTACAAATTGTGACGCACGGTTGACATAAAGCAATTTTCAGACACGCTCTAGAGCGTGTCTTAAAAATATGATGTTTTAGTCAATTTAACCAAATA
>CAJUMB010000047.1 GCA_910587105.1 uncultured Lachnospiraceae bacterium | reverse complement strand
CGGTGCATCGTCTAGGAATTTTAACGACGTAATGGTGCGGAGCAGGCAGAGCAGGGCTTCGATTTCTGGCCGGATGGAGCACTAGACAGGTACATCCATTTCCATGCAAAATGCGCATTTACAAATTATAGGGAACCAGATATACTATATATTTGTTGATTGAAAATCACCAAATTAATGTTCAAAATACAGGAGACAAAAGAATGAACCAGGAAAAGGTAACGGCTTTGCTGAAACGAATTGGAATCGAAACCATCCCATTGAAATCAAACGGCAGTAAAGCCGGGGAAAAGGATGCACAGACACTGGAAGTTTTAATCCGTGGATATTTGGAACATGTTCCTTTCGAAAATCTGGACGTGTTCGACGCCGGCAGAATTCCCGTTCTGGAGGAAGACGCTCTTTTTGAAAAAATTGTAGAAAAGCGACGGGGCGGTTACTGTTTCGAACTGAATACTCTGCTGGGCCATCTGCTGGAGGCGCTGGGCTTCTCATGGTATCCGGTGGCTGTCCGCGTACTCTGGAACAGAGAGAATATACCACCTGTGAGCCACATGGGAATTGTAGTGCCAATGGATAAGAATTGTTATTATTGCGATGTGGGCTTTGGCGGACCGGGTCCAAAAGGCTTGTTGGAATTATCTGAAAAAGCTCAGACAATTGCCGGAGAATCATTTCGGGTACATCTGATGCAGGACAGGGATATCCGCATTGACAGACAGCAGGACAATACATGGAAACCTCTTCTTCAATTCCGCAATCTGCCTGTCAGAAATGTGGACTTCCAAATTATGAATTATTACTGCGCCACCCACCCAGATGTCCTGTTCACACAAAAACGAGTGGTCAATATCTGTACCCCAAACGGCAGTAAGGCGTTGACAGATATGGAACTGACCGTCCGTGACAACGGCTGTATCAGACAGGAGACTTACTGCAGTCCAGAGGAATTGGCAGCAGGTCTGGAAAAAGAATTTGGAATTCAGAATTGTGTTTGATCTCTTCTTTGAAAAAGAAAGACTTCCATACGTGGAAAGTTCCGAAGAATGCGGTAAAATGGTCATTCTTCGGAAGTGTATGGTGTTTAGGCGGTGTTTGAATCTATTTAATGATATTTTATCCAATTGAACACAAAGGGAAAGAAATAAACAATAAATTTTTTGGATATTTAGGTGGACGAAATTTGAAGAAATGATATAATAAACGTTATATGAGGAGGTGCGCTATGCAGATAACACAAATCAAAGAAGACATTAGTATAAGTTATATTTCTGCTCTATGTGCATATGCTGGCATAGCGTATGAAATTGTGAGGCATGATGCGGATAGTACAGATGGTATTTTAAAAAAGCGGATTTTATTAGGCGGGAATAGAAAATTTAACGCTGAACTGCGAATCCAGTTAAAATGCACATCTTCGCCATCTCAGTATACTGACCATGGTGATACGCTTACATATAAACTTAAGGTAAAAAATTATAATGATTTATGTCTTCCATCAACCACGCCGATTATATTGGGACTGCTTATATTGCCTGAAAAAGAAAAATTGTGGGTTAACTGGACAGAAGATGAATTATTGATTAAGGGATGCATGTATTGGGCAGAATTTTCAAAAGAAACCGAATCATCCAATGAAGGAACTGTAAGTGTAAAAATCAATAAAAAAAATGTCATTAATGTGGAAAGTCTGCAGAACATACTGGAGATGATTGCAAAGGAGGAGTGGCCATGATATATTCTGTTAATTTTATGGATTTGACCGAAAAAATCAGTCCACTTGCATTTGCGAAATATTTGAAAGATATGGGCTGGGAGCCGTTTCAAAGCAAGAGACAATATATAAAAATTTTTCAGTATGAAAAAAATGATGATTTTTTTCAGGTTATCATTCCCACAGAAAAAAAACTTAATGACTATAAAGAAGCAATGTATAAGGCAGTTGTGACAGTAGCAAAAGTTGAAAATAAATCTGTTGAGCAGGTTCTGCTGTATCTGCTGAATCCAAATACAGATATTTTAAAAATCCGTTTAGAAAAAAAAGATGTTGAGGCAGGAAACATTCTTTTTGATGACGCGATTCGTATGTATGAAAGCGCAAAGAAATTGTTGGCTGCAACAGCGTTGGATATTTTGCATCCTAAAAAGTATCATCAGGGAAGAATGGATGATTGTGTATTAGAATTCCTATCAAGTTGTAGATTTGGACAGACAGAAATAGGAAGCTATGTCGTATCAGTTGTATGCCCGTTTGCAGAACTTGATGAGAATGAAGATTACAAACAGTTAAGTATTTTTTCGGATGAAGAGCAGTGTGCAAATTCATTGACACGGCAAGTAACAAGCCGCGTTATGAAAAATATTTCTTTTATCAAAAATCAAATTGATAATGGAGAACTAGATAAATTGTTATTGCAGGATAATGATAAAATTATAAGCGCAAATTTTTATGAAGCATTAGGAGGGCTTAATCTGGATTCGGATGGAGCAGATGTGGAATTTATTGCTGAATGGTCTCCGATTGTAAAAAATACTGGCTGCACCGAAGACAGAATACTGCTTACCCATGATTATTATCAACCAATTGAAATTGCTATCGGGAAATTGAA
This sequence comes from uncultured Lachnospiraceae bacterium, assembly GCA_910587105.1. Taxonomy (GTDB): domain Bacteria; phylum Bacillota; class Clostridia; order Lachnospirales; family Lachnospiraceae; genus MGBC164599. Next base: position 26,293 of record CAJUMB010000047.1, on the reverse strand, counting down.
AGAAGAAACAAATAGATCCACAAAAATTATTGGTAGAATCAAAAAATTAGAATCCTCACCAGATGTTCAGAAACGGAAAATTGGAAAAATTACAGTTGTTTATTTAGATGAGAATGATAAACCTAAAACAGTTACAGCCAATTTAAATAAAAATGAATATGATAGGGCTATCAAAGCGCATGAAAGGGGTTGTCATATAGAAATTGTTGGGGAACTATCTTCTGGGAAAAGGCCTTTTATGTCATCTTGTGAATCGTTTACGGTTATTGAATGAAATACGGAGTAGTGTTATTTATACCTGAAGTTTCACAGGATTCCATGGCACGGCAAACAGTTTTATTGAAATTTTCCCAACGGCCACATAGCCCAGCAGCGGCATCAGTTTGCGGGCGGATCTGATCGATTTTCTTTTTATCCACTATCAGTTTCCTCTTCCAGGACAAATTCCAGGATATCATCTGCGCCTCATTCCAGCACACGGCGGATGCTTTCTATGCTCTCTAGAGCGTGTCTTAAAAACGCTTTCTGCCAGATCCCACTTAGTACCCAAAGGTATGCTATGGGAGATTTGTGTCAAATGAGGGAGTCATAGCGGGCTATGTTGACCGGATTTGGCGCAAATATCGCGCTAAGCGGGGTGTGCAGACCGCAGGAATGAATTGTAAGACACGCTCTAATGAAACATTATGGCTGCATTTGAGCCGTGTAAGTATTTTGCCTTTGGCGTTTTTGGATTTCAGTGGGAATTATGGCATTATCCTTATCCTGTGCGGCGATGTCCAGGATGGAAAAGCTGTCAAAGTCCACATTGCCCTGGAGTTAATGCTCTATTTTGTCTGGAAGTTTCACCGTGATCCCCCCGTCTAGAGCAGGCCTCTCCACAACGCTGTCCTGCGGCGCTGCGCCATTCCGACGAACGGGATGGGGATGGCCGCGTAGCCGGGTGCTCGGTAAGGAAGCCAATTCAGATATTGCCTGCTCCCACGTTTCTGTGTAAATTTTCTCGGCGTAGAACTCCCCTCCGCTCTTCTGTTTCTCACTCATGTAGTCTTTTCGTTTTCACCAATGTAAAAAACAGTCTGTTAAAAGTTCTCGTTCTACCCGATTTTTACACTCTCATTTCTCAATTCAGCCATCACTTCTTTCAGTCTGCGGCTGTAGTACTGGTAATATTTCAAAGGTGTGTGGGGCGCGGCCTGATGATCTGTACAGATAATGCATCCTCCCTGCTTGATCACAGGACGCAGTCTGTCCAGCTCTTTCTCAATGGCTTCTTCCCCGTCAATGATACTTAGTTTATTAAATCCGCCGATAAATTTCAGTGTGGGATACTGCTCCCTCACTTTCACTATATCCACCCCTGCATTGACATCCACAGGCAGTACGCCGTCCAAACCGCATTCCAGAATCTTGGGAATCATAACCGTGAAATCTCCATCCGTATCCATAATCACATTCTGCACCCCCCGCTCGCGGAGAAACGGAACCAGTTCCCGGTAATACGGAGAGATAAATTCTTCAAATGTGGCCGGAGAAATCATCGGTCCGTTTTTCCCGCTTAAATCCTCTTCAAAGAACACCACACTGGGAGTCACGATTTTCAAAATGCCCTCCAGCTGTTCCTTGTACACGTCTGTCACAAAGCGGCTGATATCCTGCAGCACTTCCGGTTCATCGTAATACGCATACAGCTGTTCTTCGTTCCCAAACAAGAACCGGGGTGTCCAGAAAAATCCGCTGAGACGCAGACGCACTACGTAATCTTTATTTTTACACCCTTCCCGGAATCTTCCATAAGCCTTCTCCATATTTTCCTGTGTAAGATGAAGTTTGATCTGTTCCTGAATATGCGCCTTATGCGCCTGCCAGTCCTCCATGCAGGTCACTACAGGTTTCACATCTGTGACAAGACCGCCGTTTTTTGGATATCTGCGCAGCCAGCCGTCCCGGTCCCGCCTGATTATGTATTCGTCTGTTTCTTCTCGGATTTCTTCTTCATAGGAAATAAAGGGAATGCGGAATGCAATGCGCATCACCGGGTCCCAGCCCAGCCCTGTCTCATGGGCAAATACCGGTTCTGCCATCATGGTATTGTAATAATCCTGCCATGGCTCGTAAGGTTCATTGTAAGCATAAAGGTTATCTGTGGGCAGGGTGGCAAAATGCACTTTGTCCAGAAATCCTGTGTCATATCCCTGCTCTTTCCAATTATTCACCGTCTTATCCCAGGGGTACATACTCTCCTCGATACATCCTCTGTCCAGCCCTTTGTTCGAAAAACTTAATGTGGCAATTTCTCTTTCCCATGCATTCATGTTAAATTCTCCTCTCGTTTGATTTTATTATGCAATTCTTTTTATTTTTTTCCTTGATTTGACGATTAGCGCATCAAATTTGATAAATTAACTATAACACAGCTTCTGTCTGGCTTATAAGCACAATCCAATACAAATCAAGCATAATATGTTCGTGTTTTGCAGGGGTATTTATAGTACAAAGGCCCCACGGTTTTGTACTCCGCAGGGCCTGTCTCTATCATTTATTCAAAATCTTCCACATTCTCGGCTGTTACATGCCTTTACATCGTATATCTCTTTTCAGGCAGATGATACTGTGTATTTCTTCCTTTTCCCACCTGAACAATCTGCCCGTTTTCCACCATCTGTCTCAACAAACGTCCACATGTTGTCTGGCTGATTCCCAGTCTTTTTTCTATCTCTCTTCTCGTGAAAGAACCATTTTCTTTTGCCATAGCAATTATCACTTCCCAGGGGTCGCAGTCCTTTGACCTGCCAGCAGCCGGTTCTTCCTGTCCCATACGGACGTTGAGATTAGGGAGAATGATCTTAAAAGCATTGTCAGAAGTTTCAATTTGGGGCTCTGCACCTGTTCCTGAATATGCCCCCATTATCTTTCGCATCCCAGTTCCATACGCCTCTATCAGTTCTAAACGGTAGAATATATTTGCCAGCTTCGCGTTCCGGCATACGGAAATTCCCATCATCACATCCTTTAAAGTGACACCATTTACAAGTCCTCCAATAGAGATAAACTCAATCCTGTCTGTATAAATGCGGATAAAGGCGCTGGCGCTAAAAGAGTATTCACGATGCACCAGCAAATTCAAAAGAGCCTCCCTGACCGCAGTCTCAGGATAGTCTTTCTTATCGATCCGCCGGAGTTTTTCAAAAGTGGAATGGGTTTGGTTGCGAAAATCAATATAATCATATACTTCGTTCATTTGACGAAATAAAGAACCGGAAAACTCTTTCCGATCCTTAAATTCGTCTTGGGTAGTTCCTTCAAAAACGGCTGCCTTGACCGTATGTACACACTGGTCAGACAGCAAAAGCCCCAGATTTGTATAAACACCGTCATGGCTCATAATACCCAATGTTTTCATCTGTGCCTTCCCGAACAGGATATTTCTCTCGGAGAATTCTTTTTCGGCTGTTTCAAAGGTTAAACTCTGTTCCAAAGACCGCATTTCCTCAAAATGATCTCCATCCGTCTCCTTAATCATCCGCCGGATTGCCGTATTGGAAGCAGGTACAGACGAATATCCCTGACGGACATAAACACCTTCCGGACGCAGCCCTTTCTTTGCAATATAATATGGGCGTTCTGTTCCCTGTTGAATATCAATGGAAACAATCTGTTTTCCGTCTATGTTTAAAGTTTCATAATGGAGAAACATAGTCAGGTCTGGCTTGACCGCATCCCTAACCATGTTACTGACCTGCAATGCAGTTCCATCCGGGTCATCCAGTCCAATGACTGTTCCATCGTCCCGTACACCAATATAAAGCTTTCCCCCTTCACAATTGGCGAATGCTATAATTTCTTTCTTTATATCGTCCACCACAATCGTTTTTAATTCTACGGTTTCACTTTCCTGAAAACCCATCTAACCGCCTCCTGAAAATATTCTACTCATATTCTAACCTTTCTAACCAATCTTGTCAATATTGATGCTTACGTCCCGCCAATGAAAATGGACAAGCCCTGCGGCCATATATTCCGCAGGGCTTAGATTCTCATTTATTCAAAATCTTCCACATTCTCGGCTGTTACCAGTGTATTAGTGGTATAATAAACTTCCGGCACTTCTCCTCCATCTAACAAAGTCACCAAACGTATAGATATGACTGCCACGTCGAACTGGTCGAAAGGACAGATGAAAACCTAATTTGATATTGCCTCATCGCTGTATTTCTTCTCCAATCTGTCACATACAGTATTAAAGTCTTTTGTCCTTCCCTTTTTTACCTGCTCCAATCCAGCTATTACAAGTCCTCGGACTTCCTTTTTCTGTTCATTCAAAGCTCTCTGGTAATCTTCTTTTAATGCTGCCGCCATAAAATCAATCCTTTCCGTTATTTAGTGGTGTTAGTAGTATGATTTTCCGCTCGGTTTCCGCCTTTCTTTCGTTTGATTATAACATATTCGTACAGTCAGATAAGGGAATGTTTTCGGCAGCCTCATCTATTTTCTGGCTTGATAATTACATAGGTCCACCTACTAGAGTGTGTTTGAAAATTGCTTTATGTCAACCGTGTGTCACAGTTTGTACCCAAGGTATGATATGGGAGATTTGTTCCGCATAAGGGCGCTGCAGCGGGCTTATACAGCCGAATAAATTTCTAACTGGATGGAGTACTAATCAATTGCCTTTATCCCATTTTCAGACAGCTTCTTAAGACCTTCAAGCATATTATTCAGCATTTCCGGGGAATGTCCTTCCCATTTTGTTACCTCTGCAACAATCTTTAACGGCTGTTTTGACCTATATGACTTTGTGGGATTTCCAGGAAACTTCTTATCTGTAAGATTGGGGTCATCTTCGTAATCCCCAGTTGGCTCTACAACATATATCCTTTCTCTGCCATCCCCTTCTGCTAATTCTGCCCCCCAGATTGCTGCATCCAAAGTCCCTGCAAAATAAACATATCCAGACTTTCTATCATCATTAAAATTCTTTTTCTTTCCTATGATTAGGAAATCTCCTATTTTCAAGTCTGCTTTAGTTCCATGAAAAAAAGATCCTGGGCTGAATATCATAGTTTCACTCATCTGACTTTCTCCTTTTCACACTGATTTTCCTGTCCGGTTTTCTTTTCCAAATTATACACGAAAGTATGAGATTTTTCAAACTCCCAACTGTTTCTTTTTGATTTAACATTGCAAAAATGCCGTCTGTCTAAAGGTCTGGAACGGCAAAACGCCCCTGGCCATAAGTTTCTCTCCACAGCCAAGGGGCACAATTTGCTCATGTACTATAGTACTACAGAATATTGATCCTCTATTTTTCATTTGATTGCACTGTTTTTAAATAATCTTTGTGAGGAAACTGCCTCATCTACCGTTTTCCGGTCAAAGAATACACGACAGCCTTCTGTGCGTATCCCCCGCTTTTTGAACTCTTCAATGATTCCCCCGTGTTCAAAATCCACGACCACATGTTCCAGCGGATAAAGTGTTTTCTCATGAATCAGTTCATTTTATGACTGTTTGATCTTTCTCGGCATGGCTTTCCTCCCCTTAAAGTTTCACAATGGCGCCGTTTTCAATCTTCATTCCTCCCCACAGTTCCAGAGCTACACCGCACCGGGCTGGCGGACACTGTGTCCCAAAATACTTTTCGTATATTACATTCATTCTGTCAAACTCCTCCATGGTGGACAGGAACACATCGCACTTCACCACGTCATCTATCTGGGCCCCCAGTTCTTCCACAATAAGTTTAAGATTGCTCAAAGCCGCCTCTGTCTCCTCTGCAATGGTTCTGTGGATTACTTCCCCTGCTTCCGGATTCATGGCAATCTGCCTGGATATAAAAGCAAATCCACCGGCAATGGCAGACTCTTACCCAGAGGTTAAAAAATCACCTCCAGTCTGTTCCCCTGGCTGAGCTGGACGAAGAGTCCATTACGGCCCAGTTGGACAGGTATTTTATGAGAGAGGATATAAGTCCAGGCGGAAGCGCCGATTTACTGGCCCTTGTGTATTTTTTATATTTTCTCCAGCAGCGTCAGCCTGCCATAGAGTGTGTTTGAAAATTGCTTTATGTGGAGCGTGCAGGTGGCATGAATGTTCAGACTGTAGACAAAGAGAGGTGCCGGAGTCAAGCTCCAACACCTCTCTTTTATCTTGGGATATAAGGCACGCTCTAGACTTCAACATCCGACATGCCTTATGCTAACGATCCAATTCAATTATCTCAAAATTTGTAACCTTCTTATATTCCTGCCCCGCTATGTATTGATTCCTGCTCCTGTCATTGTTGCTTTTAACTATAAAAGATACAAGGCTATATTGCTTTCCCCCGTTTCTCTCCCGCCTTAAAAACAAATGTAATATAATTCACTTTTGTCATGATATATAATAAAATCCGCAACAACCATAGATAACGGTTTTGTCCTGTATTGGTAAAACTTAATAAATTCTCCCTATTTCAACATATCAAAAATCTCGTCAAATAATCCAGTTTTATTTCAATCCTGTTATATTCCGCCTTATTATGCTTCTTCAAATTGTTTTTTATCAACTGTCCATTCTTTATCTTGTTATATCCATTTATTCCAAGATATTCCTTATTTTTTCCATAGATATGCTGCAGTCCCAAAAGATGGCAAAGATTCTCCCTATAAAATATTATTTCAACATCTATTTTACCATTTAGCTTATACTTGAACATACGTCCCATAGTTCGTTCTCATAAATATCAAGTATCGCACTCAAATCTTTTGTCTCTTTGCACATATCCGCTCCCGAAAATAATGGGCTATGGTTTTACCCACAGCCCATTACTGAATAGCAGGTTGGTTTCCCTACCCCAACCAGGTCATATTCTGTGTATATTTAAGCTCCTCACAGAAAAGGATGGCATGGCTATTCATTACACACCAATATAAGTATTCCTGCTGCTGTTCATCTTTATCCAGCAATATAACTTTTGTTTCTGAGATAACCATATCACAAAACTCTTTATTTTTCAAGGAATTCTCCCCAAAATGGGAAACGCTGATTTTCCTCCACCGGGTTTATTGTCAAATTCCTGCCGCTGTGGCGCCGCACCATTCTCCGGGCCATATTAGCACCGCAGGTAATCAGACGATGGTCTTCATAATAGCCGGACTGAATATCCAGTTCATCCACATCCTTCTTTTCGGTGCAGATGTCATCCTCCACATAAGCCGCCGTACAGGTAGTGGCCTCTACCATCACACGGATATTCTGTTTATCCTCTTTCTCCTTTTTCTGAAACAGTTTCACCAGAATGTTATCTTTGTACGTCATCTTATATATAATATAACGGCTTTCCAGATACATCAGGCGCAGATGAACCTCCTTCCTGCCAAACAGCGCACGGTAAATGGGGTTCTTTCCGCCTTTGGCAATACGGACAGCCTCCTCCTCTGTCATTTTCACGGGAAAACATTCGATGGTCATAAAGCTCCTCCTTCACACAGCAAACGGCCTTTCCAGTCAGTACGCAGACCGCAGCTAATCTTCTTTTACATCTTTGCCCTTTTTACCAGTTGCAAAAGAAAAAACTTCTGTACAATATTTCAGGAATACACCTACAGTTATGGTAATGGCAATACCCGGAGCCATAATGCCGATAATAAAATCAATGGAGTTCAGCCTTCCGTATCCATAGATACAGGCCAACACGATAAACAGCAGCACCAGTGCCCCATCCACACCCAGCCATTCTACTTTTAATTCATCTTTTTCATTTTCTTTTTTCGTTTCCTGCATAATTGAAAGAAGAGCCCCGAAAACTTCAGTCGAAAAAACATCGAAATTTTAACATTATAACCATATAAAAACGGAGGTTCGCAGACATAGAAAGTACCGCCAGCGGTCAAATAGACAATTGAAAAAGCACCCTCCAGGGAGTGCTTATTCTCTGATACTTTTAAAATATTTTGGCGAGTAACCCATAACTTTCTTAAACATTCTGGAAAAATAATTAGAATCGTACACCCCCACTCTGGCTGCTGCTGCGGCAATGGTAGACTTTTCCATTTCCAAGTATTCCAAAGACTTCACCACCCGCATCCGATTGAGATAATCCACCGGTGTCAGTCCCGTCACATCTTTGAAAACCGACCGGAAATAACTGGGACTCATATAGCTCTGTTCCGCCAGCATAGCGAAGTCTATTTTTTCATCCAGATGGTCTTCAATATACACCAAAGCATTGTAAATCATATCTCTTTTTTTATCCGAGTAACCCTTGATCTTTTCACGCCTGCTCATCTGCACACGGCTTAACAGTACCAGAATCAACTGCAGGTAGGCAGACTTTGCATACTCCAGGTTCACGGCTTTCTGCTCCTGCTCACTGGCCATCTCTCTCAGATAATGCTCCACCTGATACAGCTCCTGCCTGTTCAGATGAATAATTCCCTGGGCATTCAGTCCCGCCTCCCGCACATGGCCGTCAATGGCATTTTCTTTCATACTGACATATTGGAGCAGCTGGTCCCACTGTTTTTTGATCTCTCCGCTTTTATAACTGGACGCCTGGTGGTCCACAGTGCTTTTCAGCATCTGATTGTTTTCATCGCTGAGCTGGTCCGGGAAAAACATGCAGTTGATAATATTGATCTGCGCCTGAAGTTCATAGCCGTGAGGCTGGTTGGGTTCGATGATAAACACATCTCCGGGAATCAGAGGCACCTGCATTCCCCGGTAATTATGAATACAGGAGCCCTTGGTGATCAGTGCAAATTCATAATGCCTGTGGCAGTGCATCTCCACTGAAACCTGGTCGCTCCAGATCTCCACCGAAATCGGCGTGGAATCGTATACCTGAAATTCTTTATATGGATAATCCAGGTTCCCTTCTGTTGACAAAGACATTTCATGTGCCATTTCGGCCCACCCCCATTTCTCTTTTTTCGGTTAAATCGTACCGCTGTTTTCAGATTAAATTACAGGGAATAAAACAGTTTTTGTCATCAATGGGAATCACCTCCTGGCACATACAGACAATACCGCCGTTTCCCCTCTCCAGCTTCGCCTTATCCAACAATTCATATTTCCTGACCTGACGCCTGTCAGGGTTTGCGGACTTCTTGATCTCCAATGGGTGAATCACGCCATTTTCCTCTACAAATACATCAATCTCTTTCCCATTGGAATCCCGGTAATAGGTCATAGTTACTTTCCAGGGAGAATAGGCAAAGTTTTTAAGCAGTTCCATCACCACATAATTTTCAAAATAATGTCCGCTTGCCGCCCCATTCATAAGCGTATCTCTGGTAAGCCACATGGATAGACAGGCGCACAGGCCTGTATCACAAAAATACATCTTTGGCGTTTTGGTCAGCCGTTTCAGCCCATTATTGGCATACGGAGACAGCAGGTAAATAATGCCCAATCCCTGCAGCAGGCGTACCCACTCCTTTGCCGTTGGCTGGGATATTTCTGCCGATTCTGCCAGAGTCTTATAATTGACCTGTTCTGCCGTCAATGCAGCACAAGCTTTCATGAATTTATAAAAGCGGACTGTATCCGTAATGCCCCCCTCTTCCGCCACATCCCTCATAAGGTATGTTTCTATATAGGAATTAAAGTATTCCTGCCTCTGTTCCGCATCTGCCCTGAGCGCATCCGGCATACCTCCCCTCCAGATATGTTCAAATGTCTGAACAATGTCGTTCTTTTGTACAAGAGGCTGTCTTTCCAGGAGACAGGGCAGAGAAAAATCCATTTCATTGGGAAAATCCAGCCCTTCCGCTTCATTTTTCGACAGGCTGTACAGCTCCAGAATTCCGATCCTGCCTGCCAGCGTTTCACGGATATTTTTCATCATTTTATATTGCTGGGACCCAGTCAGCCAGAACCTTCCCCGTTCCTCACTCTCATCACACATGATCTTAATCTGTTCAAGCAGATCCGGCGCCTTTTGTATCTCGTCAATAATAATCGGCGGTTTATACGTTTGAAAAAACAGTACTGGATCGGATTTTGCAAGCGTCCGCGCCATTATATTATCCATTGATACATAGGTACGGCTCTGGTCCATTGCCAGACGCTTTAACATGGTCGTCTTTCCTACCTGTCTTGCACCTGTAACAAGAACGGCTTTAAAAAAAGAACTCATATGCAGGAACTTGCGCTCCAGGGCTCGTTTCATATATTTCATAGTCGACCCTCATTTTTTATGATATAATAAATTATTATTTATTATATCATAAAAAATTCAAAGGATCAATTGTATAAAAATCAGATTTGCTGCAATTTTTCCAAGTACAGGGGCATAAAATCTAATAAAAACTAATAATTATATAGAAAATTTACAAATTATTGTATCTCTATTTTTTCTATGGTATAATTGTTGCCTATACATAAAATAGAAAAGGAGATTTTTTATGAAGAAGAGATTTTTTCCCATGTTGTTTCTATTGTTATTTGCTCTTATGCTGCCGTTTCCCCGGAACGTCCTGGGCGCAGATACAGCAGTACCTGAGCAGACCGGTTTTCCTGACCCTGGGTATTCCTTCACTTCCATAGACCAAACGAGAGTTCCCTCAAAAGCCGAAGGTAAAACCACCCTCATAATATTCGGTTCGACCACCTGCAGCCGTACAAGGGGAACCATTCAAAGTATTGCAGGGAGCAGCTGGGTTGGCAATGAGGATATCCGTGTGATCTTTGCTGAAAGCACCTGTTGCACCCAGGAAGAAACCCAAGAATACGCAGCTACTTATGGATGTGACAAAATCACTTTCTGTTATCACGATGATGTTTACAATCCGATAATCTTTAAAGTGGGCTGTATCTACCGCAATCAATATTACGGAATAGAAGACGGAACAAAGGAAGCGGGCACCCTGTCATTCCCCACTGCAGTCTTCATTGATAAAAACGGCCAGGTACAAAAAGTAATAGAAGAAAAGGCGACTTTATCTGCAGACCGTCTGAAAGCTGAGATAGACCAAATCAGCGGCCCTGAGAATCCAAGTGCTTCGCCAACTCCGGTACCCACACCCCTGCCAGGCCTCGAAGACTTATATTACAGTTTCTGCTCCATAGACGGCGAAATCGTCCCTACCACGTCCGACGATACCCTTGGGAAATCAACCATATTAATATTCGGAAAAACGAACTGCGGCCTCACCAGAGGAACCATGGAAGATATTGCCGCAAGCTCTTTAATTAATAATGAAAATAACAGAATTGTTTTTGCAGAGTGTGCCGGCCATACTCTGGCGGAAACACAAACGTATGCGTCGGAAATCGGATGCGATAAGATCACATTCTGTTATGACGAGGACGCAGGACCCAACAGCATCTACACAGCCTCTTTTAAATACGCTGCGCTTGAAGAAGGCCAGGCAGAAAACGACCCTGTAACCTATCCGCTCATCGTCCTGATTGACGGAAACAATCGGATACGGAAAATCACTCAGGGAGCACAGACTGCGGAATTCTTGGCAAATGAATTAAAGAACTTTGCCGACACAACAACACCGTCTCAGACGCCTACGCCTGAACCGACACAGACACCTACACAGACACCTGAGCCCACGCCAACCCAGACACCTACACCAACTCAGACACCTGAACCTACTCAGACGCCTGAGCCTACTCAGACACCTGAACCCTCTCAGACACCTGAGCCTACTCAGACGCCTGAACCCTCTCAGACACCTGAGCCTACTCAGACACCTGAGCCCTCTCAGACACCTGAGCCTACTCAGACACCTGAGCCCTCTCAGACGCCCGAACCCTCTCCAGCGCCTGTGAGCATTGCAAATGTCTCCGGCTTGTCGGCTGCTTCCAGCGTTGAAAGCATAAAACTCAGCTGGAATAAAGTATCCAAAGCAGATGGCTACTGTCTATACCAGCACAACGGCTCCGGGTGGAAGAAAATAGCAGAGTTTATGCCAAAATCTGGGAATTCTTATACAGTAGACAATTTAAAATCAGCTGCCAATTACAGATTTGCAATCAAAGCATTTATAAAACAGAACCAAAAACAGGTGTTCAGCAAATCCTATACTTCCATCTACACGTCTACGAAGCCAAAGGCTGTAAACTTTACAGCATCTGCCGGACGTAAGAAAGTTACTTTGAACTGGAAAAAGGTAAAAGGGGCCACAGGCTACACAGTCTGTTATAAAACCAGCCAGAAAGCTGCCTGGAAAACATTGAAAAAAACAAAGAGCACCAAATTCACTAAGAAAAAACTGAAATCCGGAAAAACTTATTTCTTTACCGTAAAAGCCTACAAAACCTACAAAGGCAAAACCTATACCGGCAGCTCAAAGACAAGAAAAGTGACGGTTCAATAAGCAGTGCAGAAACTTAAAATAAAGCAGCCCAAGGAGGGGCGGTTCATACCGCTTTTCAGCACCTCCATTCTAAAATAGGAATCTCCCGTAGAACCCAGTGTTTTTCGGCACCTGGTTTTCTACGGGAGATTCCTTTTTTACTGCACCATTTTTCAGACACACTCAGTGAATATCCAGATTACTGTACCCCATCAAACTCTCGTCCACGGCCCTGGCCGCCTCACGTCCTTCGCGGATTGCCCATACCACCAGGGACTGGCCCCGGTGCATGTCCCCTGCTGTAAACACCTGAGGCGCTGACGTCTCATATTTTCCCGGCTCTGTGGCCACATTCAATCGTCCATCCAGGTCTGTCTTGAAGGCTTTCGCCACATAATCCTCACACCCCAAGAAACCTGCGGCGATCAAAACCACCTCTGCCTCCATCACCTGTTCACTGCCTTTTACCGGAATCATGTTCACCCGTCCTGTGTCGGGATCTTTTTGGGCCTCCAGTTTCACTGTCTTCACCTGACACAACTCACCGTTTTTGTTCTTGATAAACTCTGTCACTGTGGTCTGATAAATCCGGGGGTCTCTCCCGAATACGGCGATGGCTTCCTCCTGGCCGTAATCGGTTTTGCACACTCGGGGCCACTGGGGCCAGGGGTTATCCTGCCCCCGTGTCTCCGGTGCCTTGGGCATCATCTCAATCTGTACCACGCTCTTGGCTCCCAGCCGGATGGCTGTCCCGGTACAGTCATTGCCTGTGTCCCCGCCGCCGATGACCACCACCCGTTTTCCCTTCACGTCAATGTATTTATGGTCCTCTAAATCAGAGTCCAGCAGGCTCTTGGTAACAGAGGTGAGAAACTCCACTGCAAAATGAATTCCCTTGGCATCTCTGCCGGGCACTTTCAGGTCACGGGGATTGGACGCCCCGCAGGCCAGTATCACCCGGTCAAATTCTTTTAACAGGACAGCAGCTTTGTGTGTTTTCCCCACGTCTGCATTGGTGGCAAAGGTTACGCCTTCCGCCTCCATCACCTGAATCTTCCGGTCAATGACGCTTTTTTCCAGCTTCATGTTAGGAATCCCATACCGCAGCAGACCGCCGATTCTGTCTGACCGCTCAAACACAGTAACCTGATGGCCCCGCTTATTCAGCTGGTCCGCAGCCGCCAGCCCGGAGGGGCCGCTGCCTACAATGGCCACTTTCTTTCCCGTGCGCACCCGGGGCGGGCGGGGGGATGTATATCCGTTCTCATAGGCGGTTTCGATCACCGCATATTCATTTTCCCTGACAGAAACCGGGTCACCGTTCAGGTTACAGGTGCAGGCCGCCTCACACAGCGCCGGACAGACCCGGGAAGTAAACTCCGGAAAATTATTGGTTTTCTTCAGCCTCTGATATGCCAGCTCCCAGCTGCCGCGATGTACGGCATCGTTCCACTCCGGCACCAGATTGTGAAGGGGACAGCCAGAGGCCATACCCCCGATGATCATCCCAGACTGACAGAAAGGAACCCCGCAGGCCATGCACCTGGCCCCCTGCTTCTGCTGTTCTTCCAAGGAGAGATGGGCATGAAATTCCCGAAAATGCTGAATTCTTGTTTTTGGAGCTTCTGATACGCTGACTTCCCGCTTATACTCTAAAAATCCCGTTGGTTTTCCCACTTTTTATCCCTCCTCATCCTGCTTATTCATGTAAAACGCCTCAATCTGAGCCTGCCGGGAACTCAATCCCTTCTCCTCCATTTTCACAATGGCGGACAGCATACGTTTATAGTCATTGGGAATAATCTTCTTAAATTGGGGTAAATACTCTTTAAAATTGTCCAAAATCTGCTTTCCCTTTGTGGAATTGGTGTATGCCACATGTTCTTTGATCATGGTTTTCAACTCCTGCACATCATACTTGGAGGTGACTTTTTCGATGGAAACCATGTTCTTATTGGTCTTGGTATACAGGTTGCTCTGCTCATCCAGCACGTAGGCAATTCCGCCGCTCATACCTGCGGCAAAATTCTTGCCCACGCTGCCCAGAATCACGGCACAGCCTCCGGTCATGTATTCACATCCATGGTCTCCCACGCCTTCCACAACGGCAGATGCCCCGGAATTGCGCACACAGAAACGCTCTCCCGCCACACCGTTAATATAAGCCTTTCCGCTGGTGGCGCCGTACAGCGCCACATTTCCCACAATAATATTCTCATCCTGGCGGAACCGGCTGCCTTTGGCCGGGTACACCACCAATTTTCCGCCGGAAAGCCCTTTTCCAAAGTAATCGTTGCTGTCGCCTGCCAGTTCCAGTGTGAGCCCTCTGGGGATAAACGCGCCAAAACTCTGCCCGCCGGAACCATTGCATTTCACCGTGTACGTATCCTCCTCCAGCGCGTCCCCATACCGTTTGGTAATTTCCGCACCGAACATGGTTCCGAAAGTCCGGTCTGTGTTGCCCACATTCAGCTCCACACTGCGCTTCTGTCCGTTTTCCAGAGCGTCTCTGAATTTTCTCAGCAAAACAGTCCGGTCCGCCTTCTTATCCAGCTCAAAGTCATATACCTGTTTCGGGTCAAACACCATTTTCTGGCCTGCCGGCCCATAGGGATTAGACAAAATGCAGGATAAATCCAGTTTTGCCGCTTTTTCTGCGCGAATATCTGTCCGGGCCTGGAGGAGATCCGTTCTTCCCACCAGTTCATCCACTGTGCGCACACCCAGCTTCGCCATGTATTCCCTCAGCTCCTGGGCAATAAACTGCATAAAATTCACCACATATTCCGGTTTTCCCCGAAAACGTTTCCGGAGCTCCGGATTCTGGGTTGCCACTCCCACCGGACAGGTGTCCAGATTGCATACCCGCATCATCACACAGCCCAGGGTAATCAGAGGTGCTGTGGCAAATCCAAATTCCTCTGCTCCCAGCATGGCTGCTACAGCCACGTGCTTTCCCGTCATCAGCTTTCCGTCTGTCTCGATTTTCACTTTATTTCGCAGGCCGTTCTTAATCAGTGTCTGGTGGGTTTCCGCCAGCCCCATCTCCCAGGGAAGCCCTGCATTGTGGATGGAGCTTCGGGGTGCCGCCCCTGTACCGCCGTCATATCCGGAAATGAGAATCACCTGGGCTCCCGCCTTTGCCACCCCCGCGGCCACGGTTCCCACACCGGCCTCTGCCACCAGCTTCACCGATATCCTGGCATCTGGATTGGCATTTTTCAGGTCATAAATCAGCTGAGCCAAATCCTCAATGGAATAAATATCATGGTGAGGCGGCGGGGAGATCAGGCTTACGCCCGGTGTGGAATGCCGGGTTTCCGCAATCCAGGGGTACACTTTCCCCCCAGGCAGGTGGCCGCCTTCCCCCGGCTTGGCCCCCTGGGCCATTTTAATCTGAATCTCCTGGGCGCTGACCAGATAACGGGAGGTGACGCCGAAACGCCCGGAAGCCACCTGCTTGATGGCCGAACAGCGGCTTTCTCTGCCAGGGCCTTCCATGAGCCGCTCCAGACTCTCCCCGCCCTCGCCGGTATTGGACTTTCCACCAAGCCGGTTCATGGCTGCTGCCAGTGCCTCATGAGCCTCCTGGGAAATGGAACCGTAGGACATGGCCCCTGTCTTAAACCGGGTCACAATGGAATCCACACTTTCCACTTCCTCCAGCGGAATTCCCTGTTTGGGATATTTCAATTCCATCAAGTCCCGCAGAAGCAGCTGGTCTTCTTCCGCCTCCAAAAGCCGGGTGTATTCTTTAAACATCTGGTAATCCCCCTGCTTTGTGGATTCCTGAAGCAGATGAATGGTCTGGGGATTGTACAGGTGCTGCTCCCCCTGGCTTCTCATCTCATGATATCCCATGCTGTCCAGGGTGAGGTCTGTCTCCAGCCCCAGAGAATCAAAAGCCGCTGAGTGAAGCTGGTCCGCCTCCCGTTCAATATCTTCCATGGTGATGCCGCCAATGCGGCTGATGGTATTGGTAAAATATTTATCGATCACTTCACCGGAAATCCCCACAGCCTCAAAAATCTGGGAGCCATGGTAGGACTGCAGCACCGAGATTCCCATTTTGGAAGCGATTTTTACGATTCCGTGGACAATGGCGTTGTTGTAATCCTCCACCGCCGCATAGTAATCTTTATCCAGCACCCCGGTGTCGATGAGCTCACGGATGCTGTCCTGGGCAAGATAGGGATTGATGGCACATGCGCCATATCCCAAAAGTGTGGCGAAGTCATGGACTTCTCTGGGCTCACCGGATTCCAGAATCACAGCCAGCGACGTCCGTTTCTTAGTTTTCACCAGATGCTGATGCACAGCCGACACTGCCAGCAGCGACGGAATAGCCACATGGTTTTCATCCACTCCCCGGTCAGAGAGGACGATAATCTTGGCCCCGTTTCTATGGGCTCTGTCCACCTCCACAAAAAGCCGCTCCACTGCCTTTTCCAAGCTGGTGCTTTTGTAAAACAGGATGGGAATGGTCTCCACCTTAAAGTTTTTCCTTTTCATCTCCTTGATTTTCAGCAGGTCTGTATTGGTGAGAATGGGGTTATTCACTTTCAGCACAATACAGTTTTCCGGCTTTTCCTCCAGGAGATTCCCATCCTCCCCGATATACACTGTTGTGGAAGTGACAATCTCCTCCCGGATGGCGTCCAGGGGCGGGTTGGTCACCTGGGCAAATTGCTGTTTGAAATAATTGAACAGCGGCTGGTGTTTCTTTGACAGCACCGGAAGCGGTGTGTCCACACCCATGGCGGCAATCCCTTCACTCCCCGATAATGCCATCTGAAAAATGGATGTGCGGTAGTCCTCATAGGCATAGCCGAAAGATTTCTGAAGACGGGCCCGCTCTTCCTGAGAATAAGAGGGCACCCTCTTATTGGGAATTTTCAGCTCCTTTAATTCCACCAGGCTGCTGTCCAGCCACTCGCCGTAAGGCTGCTTTCCCGCATAGTACTCTTTCAGTTCATCATCAGAGATGACTTTACCCTGCACCGTATCCACCAGAAGCATTTTTCCCGGATGCAGACGCTCCTTTTCCACGATTCTGGAAGGATTGATATCCAGCACACCCACCTCTGAGGACAAAATGATATATCCGTCTGCCGTCACGTAATACCGGGAAGGCCTCAGTCCGTTTCTGTCCAGGACAGCCCCCATGAGGTCCCCATCGCTGAACAAAATGGACGCCGGACCGTCCCAGGGCTCCATCATGGTGGCATAATACTGATAGAAATCCCGTTTTTTCTGGCTCATGGTCTTATTATTGGCCCAGGGCTCCGGTATGGTGATCATCACCGCCAGAGGCAGAGGCATGCCGCTCATCACCAGAAATTCCAGGGTATTATCCAGCATGGCGGAGTCTGAACCTGCAGTATCCACCACTGGAAGCACTTTATACAGTTCATCTCCCAGGGCTCCGTTATCCATGGTCTCCTCCCGGGCCAGCATTTTGTCCGCGTTTCCCCGGATGGTGTTAATTTCACCGTTATGTACAATGAAACGGTTGGGATGGGCCCGCTCCCAGCTGGGATTGGTGTTGGTGCTGAACCGGGAATGGACCATGGCAATGGCGGACTCATAATCCTGGCTCTGTAAATCTTTATAAAACGTGCGCAGCTGCCCCACCAGAAACATTCCTTTATAGGCAATGGTCCGGCTGGACAGGGAGGACACATACGTATTGTCATTGCTCTGCTCAAAGATCCTGCGCACAATGTACAGCCTCCGGTCAAACGCCAGTCCTCTCTCCAGCCCCTGGGGCCGCTTGATAAATCCCTGCATAATACAGGGCATACAGGCCGCCGCCCGCTGGCCTAAGACACCGGGAACTGTGGGAACCTCCCTCCATCCCAAAAACTCCAGGCCCTCTTTTTCCACAATCACTTCAAACATTTTCTTCGCCTGATTGCGTTTCAGCTCATCCTGGGGAAAGAAAAACATCCCCACTCCGTAATCTCTCTCTTTACCCAAAAAAATGCCGAGGGAATGACAGGTTCTGGAAAAAAACTTGTGTGAAATCTGCAGCAGAATTCCCACTCCGTCTCCTGTCTTTCCTTCGGCATCTTTGCCTGCTCTATGTTCTAAATTCTCCACGATTTTCAGCGCATTGGCCACTGTCTCGTGGGTCTTGATCCCCTTTATATTGACTACCGCCCCGATTCCACAGTTGTCATGCTCAAACCGGGGGTCATACAGCGTTTTCTCCATGCATAAACCATCCTTTCTCTCTGGATTTCCTCTCGGAAACATATTTACTATAACTCATTTCGGCGTAGTTGTAAACCTTATTTTTCATTTTAAGCCTGAGGAAAAAAATTCTGACGCAGAAAAAGCCCTCTGCCTTTCGGCAAAGGACTGATTTCATTTCTCACATTCCCTCCCGGTTCCTGATAAAATTGATAATGGAAAAGACCACTACCACCACTTCTACTCCCATGGCAACCAGCATCACATACCCAAGCCCCACAGACGCGCCTGTGGCCGATGCCAGCTGAGTGAGAATCACGGACCAGCAGTTTGCACCCATATGAAGGAGAACAGGCGCCCACAGACTGCCCAGCCGATAATAACAATATGCAAAACAGGCACCCAAAAGCCCTGCATAGATAAACTGCAGAACATTTCCATGGTAGATTCCGAACAGAAACGCAGATATCCCAATCGCCCATCCAACCGGCAGATAATCCAGTAAACGCCGGAATATCAAACCGCGGAATATCAATTCTTCTGCAGCCGGAGCTACGATTCCTGCCCAGAGCAGCATCCAGAAAAGTTTCTGATCTGTAAAAATTTGTTCCGACAATTCTCCATATCCCGGAAACAGCCGGGTAAACTGCAGCACCGCCAGCATCATATTCACCAGCTGGCAGGCCGATATTCCCAAAAGCAGCATCCACACCACTTCACCTATCCGCAGGCTTCTGCTGAATCCTGTCTTCTGAGAAAAGTTCCTTTTCCTTTCATCCCGCCAGAGCAGCCACCCGGAAATGGGTATGGTCAGCACTCCCGTCACACCTGTGGCCGCCAGACCATATTTGTTCACACCTGCCACTCCCATCCCGGAAAGCAGCAGAAAAACCACCAGCACCTGACTCACCAACAATCCCATTCCCAGATGAATCCCCGCTGGATAAAGAACCCTCCACACTCTGAAAAACCAGTTTCTGCCAGGCAGAGGGTTTACGGAAAAAAACGCTGGAGCCCGTCTACCCCAGGCACAATCATCACCGGACCTGCCTGTTCCAGCTCCTGTACGCTCCCATATCCATAAGAGACGGCTATGCAGTCAATGCCTGCCTCCCGGGCTCCCAGAATATCATACTTTCTGTCGCCTACCATCACTGCCTGGTCCCGGCGATTCTCCATATTCAGCTTTTTCAAAGCCTCCTGGATCACATTCCCTTTGCTGAGTCTGGACCCATCCATCCGGCTTCCCTCAATCACTGTGAAAAAAGAGGAAATCTGAAAATAATCCAGAATCTGTTCCACATACATAAGACCTTTCGATGAAGCTACTCCCAGCAAATATCCCCGGCTGCTTAAATCCTGCAGAAGCTCCCGGATTCCTTCATACAATTGATTCTCATACATTCCCTGTGCCGAGTACCGTTCCCGGTAGTACACCACCGCCTGCCGGGCAGTCTCCAGGTCCATCCCGTAGGCTTCCATAAACTGATCCAGCAAAGGCGGACCTACAAAAGCCTCCAGTTTCTCCAAATCCGGTTCCTCTATCCCAAGTTTCTGTAATGCATATTGAACACTTTTAGTAATCCCCTCCGCCGAAGCTGTCAGGGTGCCATCCAGGTCAAATAAAATAGCACGGTACATGTCCGCCTGCTCCTCTCCCAAGTCAGCGTTTTTGTAAATCCTTTATCACAAAACACTGTACTAAACTCATATCTCTTACAGTTCCTTAGCTGAGATTATAGCATAGCAGAACCCACACCGCAAGAAAAGCAGAAAAATGACCATTTATTCTTTCAGATAATCAATCTCTGTAAGATTGATCCCGGAAGCTGTAAGTATCACTTTTAATTCCGTATAACGTCTTTTCATTTTCCTGTATGCCTCAGAATCCTTATCGCAGACCGACATATAATCCTGCAGCCTGGAAAATTCTTCAATAGATATCTTAATCATTTCTTTTTCAGTCCTTTCCAACACCTCCATCTCTCACCGCCTTTTCATGAACCATTTTCCCATATTATAACATGGCAAACCCCACACCACAAGAAAAGTACCATGGCTCCATGGAAATCACCCGTCCATCTTCTGAGAGAACCGATATCTCCAGGCAGTTCATTCCTTTATTGAGAACCGGCTCCACCGGCAAGAGCCTGTCCTCCTCCCAGCGGCAGGCACATTCCTGCCGGTTTACTGCGTAAGATATAACGCAGACCTCCTGCTTTCCTATCAGCTGTACAGATGGAACTGTTCCGGATTTCAGCCGTGCAGACTCATCGTGGATAAACTGTATCTCATGGCGGCTGTCTCCTTTTTCTCCGCCTTTTTTCATTTGTCCAGCTAATGTTTTCTGTCTTTTTTCCGCTGTCTTGCTTCCAGCCGTCCTGCTATCCCCCTTTTCACTGTTATCCGCCTGAATGCTCCCGGATTCTGCACCGCCCTTTTCGACATCTGCAGGTTTCCCCGCCTGTCCTGCCGTTTCTTCCTGTCTCTGCATGCTTTGCCCCTGACCTTGGTTCTCATCCAAAAAAGCACTCCCATCTGTTCCTGATTCTCCCTCCGGGAACAGATAAACCTGCTCTATGCCCTCTGCCCCTGGATAGAACAGTTCCTCCTGCTGTAAAGACTGCCCCGGCAAATCCTCAATTTCCTCCTGTACCGATTCCTGCCTCTCCGCCGAAGAATCTACTGTCCGGGGTTCCTGTACAGGTTCTGTGTACCATTCTTCATAAGAAATTCCCCCAGAGCTCTCCCTGGGAACTTCCGCCACCTTTTCCCGATCCGTCTTTGGCATCTGCCCATCCTCTCGCTGTGTATCCTTTCTCTCCTGTTCCATCCCGCTGTCCGGTTTCTGTCCGATTTGTATCTGGAATCCGCCCATATCCACCACTTCTGCCCGTATGGTACAAGTGGTCATGCCCACTGCCAGGATTCCCATGCATATCCATGATTTCCTCCAAGCCATATCAATCCCCCATTTCCTTCATCCGCTCTGCCCAAATCCGGTAATTGTATTCATTCTTATCCGATACTGCCCGCTCTCCCTGCTGATAAAGTGCTCTCAGACGCGTCTTTCCCGCTCCCATTGCCCAGAGCATACACCCATAACTGCCGTAGCACTCAGCAGAATCCGGATAGAGAAGCAGCAACTCCTGATATATTTTTTCCGCCAGGTCCCTACAGTTATCTTCCCGGTATCCCCGGGCCAGGATCAGCCCGGCGCGAAGTTTCCGGCCTTTTTGCCGCTCTTCCTCATAAAACAATTTTAAGTTCTCCGCCGCCGCATGCAGTCCGTTCTGCCTGTCCGGTTCTTTTCGAATCTCTGCAGCCTGCCCCAGCTCCTCTGCAAGATTTCCCAGTTCCCTCCATCTCATTTCCTCGCTCTGTGCACCTTTTTGTGTCTCTCTTTCTTCCTGCCTTTCAAAAGCGCCGGAAGCCTGCCTGTCTCCCCACATCCCGTCCACAGATTCCCCAAGTCCCGCAGAGTACCCAGCGGCGGCGCATACAGCCAGCGCCCCGGCCAAAAGCACAAAAAACCTCCCCCTCTCTCTGCGTCTTTTCATTTTCCGCAGGCGCCTCTCCACTTCCCCCATTTCCTGATATCGTTTTTTCGGAGACTGACGGCAGCACTTTTCTATCACTTTCTTCCAGTCTGAACCTGCACTGCGTCCCAAAAGTAATTCCCAGGTTCTCCCAAAAGCATAAATATCACATTGACAAGTGACCACCCCCATTTCCTGTTCTGGCGGCGCGAACCCCGGCGTACCCTCACAGATGCCGCCGCGCCTTCCTGCCCCGGCACCGAAATCCACCAGAAAAAGCTTTTCATCCTGGGAGACCACAAGATTTTCCGGCTTCAAATCCCCATGAACACAGGGCGGTGTCAGACTGTGCAGATAAGACAGCACCTGGCACAAATCAAGGGCCCATTCCAACAGCAGCCGCCTGGATATTCCCCCCGCCCTGTGCAGTTCTCTTAAGTTTTTCCCTGGTATGTAATCCATAACCAGCCACAGGTTTCCCTCTTCCTCCAGATAATCCACCACCCGGGGAATCATAGGGTGGTCCAATGATTTTAAAACTGCTGCTTCCCCTGCCTTTCCAGTCCCCAGCAGCTTAACCGCCCACTGCTTTCCCAGCCTCACATCCCGCGCCGTATAGACACTGCCGCCCCCTCCCCGGCCTATTTTCTCCAGGAGTATATACTTTTCCCCTATCATTTTCCCAACCAAACAGATACCTTCTCTCTGTACACACACATAAACTGTAAATGAATCGTATCTTACATATAAAACTGCTTCCACAAATAAGGATTGTTCTGCCCGAACAGGCGAGAGTTCTTGAGACTTTGTAATCACAGTATACCTTTTTTTCTAAAATACAGCAAATAAATTTTTTATAAAACCCGGAGGCATCGCCCGCCATAGCCGCGGGGGTTCACGGCGGCAGCCCCCTTTTGCCGTCGTTGAGGTCTAAAAAAGGGTGCAGTTATCACACCCTCCATAAATCTTTTTCAAAAAGACAACTGCGGCTTATTATGAACCATTTATGAGTTTTTCCTCTGATGCATCGAAAGGCCAATATATAACAGGAACCATCCAATACAATGAACTAAGAGAATAAAAATATCTTTTACTGCTGCTGTCCCGCTGCCTGTTGATAAGTCCATAATACCCTCGAATGTTGCCTGCGAAGGGACAAGGTAGCAAACTGCGAAAAGAAGCGGCTGACTTATTCCCACAAGAAAGCTCAAGATTGGTACAGCCATAAATAGCAGCATAACGATTTTGATATAAACCACGCCGACCATCAGCCCATTGGAAGCTCTGCCAATGAATAAGCCTATCAATGCTGCCACAAATGCGGAAAGCACAATAAGCACCAGCATGAGAGCCGCATTTTGCAGAGAAAGCCGGAAGCAGATACAAACCGTAATAATAGAGGATAAACACCCGCAGATAAATCCAACAAAGAGCTTTTGCATGATATATTGGCTGCGGGTCATTGGCAAAATCTCGTTGATAAACGCAACGCCGTCCTCCTTTTCAGAAATCATGTTCATTGCGTTAAAGGTGCATCCCATAAACATAGCGACAATCAAGGTAACAGCAATGAACATATCTTGAAATCCAGCCATCACATCGGGACGCTCTAAAATGTGAACCTCCGTCTGCCCAGCCACATTTCGCTGTTCGTATAGGTCAGGGAGCGTGTCAGCGGTTTGGCGAAATATATCCAACTCGTCGCCGGAAAGAATTGTTTTGATGCTGCTTCCATCAGCTTCCACACCAATTAGATTTGTAGATGGCTCTTTTATTGCGTCTGTCAGCTCTTCCACTGTCGGATAAGTTGTCACCGGGCCGTAGCGTTCCAGCCATGTAATGGTTTGTGTCGGCAAATCGCCTTTCAGAACTCCAAAATGCAGCTCGCCCAGCGTAGAAAGGTCGATTGCACCGACAAAATTTAAAGCTGCCGCAACGACAATGGGTAAAAGAAAGGTCATCAGGCAGAACTTGTCATGCAATACGCTTTTCAGTTGGTAACGTATACCTTTCATATTCAGCCCTCCTTTCCCATTTCTCTGTGGAACACGCGCTGTACGCCTGCAAATAATACAACGATTGCAGCCAGACACCCCAAATAATAGGCAAGGCTATTCGAGGAAGTTCCAAAGTAAGCGTTTTTCAGACCCATATAAATATGATAAAATGGATGGAAATAAATCCAATCCAACTTTACCGCCGTATTTGCAGCCAAAAACACAGGAGTTGCAACAAAAATCGCAATCAGAAGATAGGTCAATGTAAACTGTCGGAAGTCTTTTAGAAGCAGGGCGCAAATCAGACCGGTCAAGGCCATAATCAAGGACAGAAGTGCCGTTTGAAGCAACACCGCAGGCAATATAGATGCGGTATCCAAAACTCCAACATTCAACACGGTGAGCAGTATTGCAAAGACCAGATCGGACAGCAGAAAGATTGCCAGCTTGGACAGGATAAACAGATTTTTTTGCAAAGGTAAAATGGCATGAACACGGATAACGCCCATTCCTTTTTCCTTGAACAACACAGCGGCAATCCCTAAAAACCCGACAGCGGCAATTTCAAAAAACAGCAGTTCACAGGTGATCTCTTTCCTTGCCTTTTGCTCCGGCGTATTGGAGCCAATCACCTCGGCGCTGTAATGCCCTGACGGTTGTAGGAGAGAAAGCGCATAGCCGGCACGGTGACGGTCAGCATTTTCTGTTCCCTCATAGAATACAAGCTGTGGCTCTCCGGCGCTGGCATCAATGCCGACACCGTTGGTATCATCGAGTAAAGCTGAGTCCAGCGCTTCTTTCGATGAAACGCGCTGAACCAGCGTGGAAACCGTTGTCTGTGTTCCTGCCGGGTCATACAGGTACACGTTGTATATACTGGCATCCATGAATTTGATATATCCAAAGTTCACATACAGAGTGTAAAGAACCAAAAAGCCCAACGACATGAGGAAGAATTTCCCGGAAACCATCATCCGGCAATCCTTTTTGAACAGGGAACAAAGACTTTTCCACATCAAGACAGCCCCCTTCCCGTATATTGGATAAACATATCCTCCAATGTTGGTTCCTGTGAATGGATACTGATAATCTCGTCATGCGCAAAAGGAATACCTGCTTCTAATTCCGGGGCCTCAATCGTCTTTTCTTCCCGCCTCCCCTGATACAAATAGTCGATCACGACGCGGTGATTGCTGTTGCGCTCTTTCAAGTTTTTTGGAGTGTCCAGTGCCTTGATCTCGCCGTCCGCGATAAATGCCACCCGATCACAGAGCAGGTCGGCATCCAGCATATTGTGGGTAGTCAAAAATACCGTCGTACCTTTTTTACGTTCTTCCTCAATGATCTTACGGAACAGGACAGCGCCGGACGGGTCAAGCCCGCTGGTCGGTTCGTCCAGAAACAGCAGCTTGGGATTGCTGATTAGTGCCCGCGCCATGCTTGCCCTCTGCCGCATACCCTTTGAGTAGGACGAAACCGGCTTTTTCAAGAAGTCTGGCTTAAATTCCAATTCCTCCAAAACTTCCTCAATACTGCGTATTTGTTCTTTCGGATAGAACGAAGAAAAATATTTAAGATTGTCAACGGCGCTCAAATTGGCATACAGATAGGGAAACTCAAATAAGACGCCGATCTTTTGAAAAAACTCCTGCGTGTGTGCCGCAGAAATATCCTGCCCGAACAGCGACACCTTGCCGCCGTGTCCTTTCAAAATCCCGGTCAGGATTTTTTGGGTCGTTGATTTCCCGGAGCCATTCGGCCCCAGAAAGCCAAAGATTTCCCCATCTTCCACAGTGAAGTTCAGGCCGTGCAGCGCTTTTTTGTCTTTGCCGTAGGAGAAAGTCAAATCCTTTACTTCAATCATTCATCATCACCCCATTTCCCGTGCTGCTCCTTTTTCTTTTCCTGCTCCCGCTTGCTCCACCACTTCATAAACTTAATTTTGAACGGGATAGAGATTGCCAGCACCACCACGATCATCAGCCACCAGTACCATTCCAAACCTAAAACCGTCATAAAAATCACCTCCTTTGTCTGTGAGGGCTGACCGCCCTCTTGTTGAGGTAAACTTATGAAAATGCGGTGAAGTCGGTGTGAGGCCAATGTGAAATTGGCGTGAAATCTTCAAATAAAACGGCCCTGCCTTTGAGTAAAGGCAGAGCCGTTTATAGAAAGCACAGTCTAACTGACAGATGGAATAGAAAAATAAAACTTCACGCCATCGGAACAGTTTTTTACGCCGAAGTCCAACTCCTGCATGGACAGAATT
>CAJUMB010000046.1 GCA_910587105.1 uncultured Lachnospiraceae bacterium | reverse complement strand
ATCCGATACTGGATAATAAATATAATCCGTTCAAACACCCGGTATTTGCCCAGACCGCAGACGGGGAGGGGAAACCCTATGTGCAGGAGGGGGATGCCATTGGTCCGGGTTTTACCATCCTGAATAAGGAATCCCTTGCCTATTATGAAGGGATGAAGGAGAAAGGGGAGCCAGTTTATATCGATACAATCCCTTATGGGGACTTCATGCTGCTGGGGCAGGTGGACATGGAGAAACGGTTTATGGATTTGGATGAGCAGGAGCAGCGGGACAGGCTGAATGAAACTATAGAGCTGGGGCTGGAACTGGAATATGCCTTTGATAGGGATATGCCATACTCCGTCCGTTCTTCTATAATGTAGTCCATAGGAACGTCCTTGCAGACATATCGGTACTGCCAGGCCAGTTCCGGATGTGAGCGTTTTTTCTTTGATTGTAACCTGGATAAGACCCGGTCAGCATGGTAATCCAGTTCCGTGGCCTTATCCAGTGGAAAGCCCAGAATCTTCTCAGTCTTTACATCTGTACAGCGTATCAGGAAGAACTGGCTGTTTTCAATCTTATCTGCAAATGGTATCGACGAAATTGAAAGAGTATGCAGAAGTGTCCGCCTGCCAGAGGATTACTGAAAACAACCGCATCATCACAGACTTTCAAAAAGGAACAAAACGTTCCTTGTACGGACTGCTGGAGAAGATTTTACAGCCGGCTAATCTAAATAATGCTACAGGAAAGTAAAATCAAACAAAGGAGCAGGCGGTGTTGATGGGATAAGCGGTTTGCTGGCGAGTATAATTATGTGATTGACACGCTGTATATGTCTGTCATTTATTGGGCGCCGTACATTGAAGGGGAAAAATCACCCCCTCAATGTTGCAATCACCCGTTTGGGACAGCACAGAAGGTCCAGTGCATCCTCCATAGAATGCACGCATATGTCAGCGTCTGCGGCCAGCTTCCCGTACATTCCTTCCCGTTCCATCACGGCGATGGCCAGCCCGCAGGCCTGGAGCATGAGGGTGTCATTTCGCCCGTTTCCCACTGCCGCACAGCGATGGGGGGAAAGTTTTCCCACTATGTTCATTTTTTCTGCCATGGCATTGCTTCCGGGAAAGGTCTGAATCTGCACAGGGAGACCCTGGCAGTTTTCTTTTGCCGTTCCATGGGTATCTGCCGTTAAAATGTAAATCTTCAGATGCTCTGCCAGTGTCCGAAGCCGCTGTTTGACGGTATCCGGCATCTTTCCGTCTATGGCGATGGTTCCGTTATAGTCCAGAACCAGATATTCTAAGTCAAGGGTTTGGTAACCGGGTATTTCTATAATCATCAGGTATCTCCTCTACATATACGCGATTTGTTCTTTCGCCAGCTGTGTCTTGGGTTCTCTGAAAAATATTTCTTTCGGTGTCATCTCCAGCACTTTTCCCTGATCCATAAATATGACAGAATCGGCAATCCGCTGGGCCTGTGCCAGATTATGGGTGACCACCATGATAGTATACTGCTTTTTCAGTTCCAGCAGCAGCTCCTCGATGGCAATGGTGTTTTTCATGTCAAGTGCAGAGCAGGGCTCGTCCAGCAGCAGAACCTCGGGCTCTGCGCACAGGCTTCTGGCAATGGCCAGCCGCTGTTTCTGCCCCCCGGACAATTTGAGTGCGGACTGATTCATATGCTCCTTCACTTCATCGTACAGCCGGGCTTTTTTCAGGGTTTCCACAATGCGTGTATCCAGCTGTTCTTTGGTAAGCCGGTTATGATATTTCAGCACGTAAGACAAATTACGCCTGACGCTGAAGGGAAAGGCAATGGGCTGCTGGAATACCAGCCCCACCATCTTGCATAACTGTTCTTTCGGCATTCCCATAATATTTTTGTCCTTAATCAGAATCTGGCCATGGATATAGCCGCCTTCGTCTTCTAAAATCCGGTTGAGGGTTTTCAAAAAGGTGGTTTTCCCACAGCCGGACTGTCCCACAATGGCCGTAATCTGGTCTGCCGGTATGTGCAGCTGGATGTTGTGGAGTATTTCCTTTTTGCCAAACCCGGCTTTCAAACCTTGGATATCAATCATTGTCTTCACACTTTCTTCTAAGAATACCGGTTACAATTCTTTTTGTCCATGAAATAGGAGATAACTTTACATATCAGATGGATGCAGAGTAAAAATGCCATGAGGACAAAGGCTGTTCCGTAAGCATATTCCAGAGAAAATCCATTGTTCACCAGCATATACAGGTGGTAGGGCAGTGACATAAATGGATCTGTCAGTTTCTCAGGAATCTTAGACTGCATCACTGCTCCGGTATAGAGAATCGGAGCCACAGCGCCCATGCCATAAGCCATCCCCAGTGCTGTGGTTTCTATTAATTCTGCTAAACATGCAGGCAGAATCAGCCTGCCCAGAGCGTACTCTCTGGAAAGTCCCAGACTGATGGAATTGCTCATATATTCCCTTCCTTTTTCATCCAATATCTTTTTGGCGCGGATGGCTGTAAATGGGACGATCATGGCTGCCACTGCCACAGAGGCACACAGCAGGCTTCTGGGCATTCCCAGCTGATAGATGAGAAACGTATAAGCAACCAGACCGAATAATATGGAGGGAATACCGGAAAGCCCCTGGATGGATGCCTGCACCATGCTGCGGAATCTGCCGTTCGGTGAATAAAAAGACAGATAGACAGCACAGCCGATGCCCATCAATCCCCCCATCAGCGCTGAGAGCCCTCCCAGATAGACGGAGCCCGCCAGCGCCGGGAAGATGCCTCCGTCTGTTCCCACCGGAACCCCGGCAGGTTCCTCTAAGAGGAAGGAAAGGCTGATCACGTCCCTTCCTTTATAAAATACATAGAGAAAAAGGAACAGGGTAACTCCTGCTGTGAAGATTCCCAGCAGGCAGAAGACAAGGCCAGCCAGCATATGTTTGAGCTTACGTTTCATTTTGCAGGGCCCTCCTATGAAGCAGATGTCCACAGACCATGGTGAGCAGCAAAATCACAAGCAGAATCACGTTGGCCGCGTACAGGACACTGAGATGCCTGCTGCCGTATTCAATACTTCCCATTTCCAGAGCAGTCAGAGCCGGAAGCGTCTGGGCCCGGCCCAGAAGTTTTGGGTAAATGGGAGAGTTGCCGATGACCATCATGACTGCCATGGTTTCTCCCAGTCCCCTTCCAAAGGCCATCATGGCAGAGGCCACGATTCCCTTTGAGATGGCGGGAAGAATAATCCGGACAATGAGCATTTCCCTGGAAAATCCCAGCGCCAGAGCCGCCAGTTCATATGTATTTCTGGCATTTTGAATGGATTCCTGGCAGGTTGATACCACAAAAGGCAGCAGCATGATGCCCAAGACAATGGAGGCGGCCAGAACACTCTGCCCGGCCGCCATGCCAAAATGTCCGGCAAACCATTTCACAAGTACTGTCAGTCCTATAAAGCCGAAAATGACAGAAGGAATTCCCGCAGCCAGTTCGATGAAAGAAAGCAGTACTTTTGCAATCTGTTTGGGAACATAGAAACTGAGAAAAACTGCACATCCGATGCCGAAAACCAGGGCTGCGGATACGGCAAGCCCGGACACATACAGCGTGCCTGCAATGACAGGCATCAGTCCGTACTGAGGGTTTTCGCTGACAGGCCGCCACTGGGCATCTGGGAGGAACATATGGATTCCGATTTCTGTAAAAGCCATAAGACTTTCACTGAGGATGTGAAAAAGCATGAGAAACATGAGAAATACCACTCCAAATGCGGTAAAAAGTATGATGCTTTTCCCCATAAGATTACAAAATTTTCTTCGCATGGCTGCCTCCGGCAAGGAAATCAATCAAACATTATTTCACGGGAATAAATCCCATTTCTTCTACGGTAGCCTGTCCTTCTTCGCTGAGAATCACGTCGATGAATGCCTGCTGCTGGGGAGTGAGGTCTCCGGAACCTACTAACAGCAGCGGTCTCTGGATAATGTATGAGCCGTCCAGAATATTTTCTTCCACAGGCGCTACACCGTTTACTTTCAGTGGGATTACTTTGCCTTCATTCTGGTTTGCCACGCCGTAAGAAGCATATCCCACTGCCCATTGATTGTCAATAATATTCTGTACCAGTTCACCCATGGAAGATGCCTGGATTGCCTCAGCCTTTACTTCCGTATCGCCCATGATGTTTTTCTGGAACACTTCGTGGGCGCCGCCGTTGATATCCCGGGTGATTACCACCACTTCTTCTTCCGGAAGGGAGCTGTCTAAATCTTTCCATGTGGCATATTCGCCGGAGAACAGTGCCACAATCTGCTCTGTACTCAGGTCATCCAGAACACCTGTCACAGGGTTTTCCGGGTTGACGGCCAGCGTGAGGGCGTCAATGCCCACTTGATATTCCTGTTCGTCCTGGATAGCTTCTTTTTCTTCATCCTTCACACTTCTGGCAACCATACCGAAATCGGTGGTCCCGTCGATGACAGCCTTAGTCCCCTGTCCGGAACCTCCTGCTGAAACGTAGATGGCAATGTCTTTTTCGGGAAGGCTGGAGTCATAGGCGTTCCAGGTTCCGTATGTTTCGTTGAATTCTGTGGCGATGGCTGTGATTACCGGCGACAGAGAGGTAGAGCCGTTAAATAAAATCTGATTGTCGTCCGAAGACGTCTCGGATTCGGATGCTTCCGGTGCTTCTGTCTCAGCCTGTGTTTCCGATGGGGCAGGTGTACTGCCGGCGCTGTCGTCCGAAGAACCGCCGCAGGCTGTAAGCATTAAAATTGCAGATAAAATCATTGTAAATATTAATGCTGTGGACAAAATTTTCCTTTTCATTTCTTTAATCCTCCTAAAATAATTATAATTTACAGAAAAATTATACAGCCTTTGTGTATTTTTGTAAAGAAGTTATTTTGAAAAAGTCTGCCAATCCCTTATCCTGACACAAAGGGGGCAGACTTTTTAAAAGTTTACTGAAATTCACTAAAATACGTATCGAAAAAATTCTGGCTGATTCGTTCCATGTCTTTCATCATGGCATGATACCGTTCCATAAACTGCCGTCCTTCTTCTGTGAGGGTGGAGCTTCCCCCTGATTTTCCTCCGTTGCAGCGGTTCAGGAAAGGAAAGCCCATTTCTTTTTCAACTTTATTGACCATTTTCCAGCTTTTGGAATAAGACATTTCCATTTTCGCTGATGCAGCCTGGATGGACCCGGTTTCGTCGATATAGTTGAACAGGCGCCAGACGCCTGGACCGAAGAAATCTTCTTCCCGGGTGATGACCACTTTGGTCTTACAGCGCAGTTCGTTAATACTGCGCTGGATTTTCAGATGACGGCGTGCCTGTTGGATTCCGTCCTGTTCCAGCAGGGAGATAAGGATTCCCGGATCTTCCACCGAAAGTTTTTCTGGTTCTGCAGAGGTGTCTTTTCGAAGATCAAATAATCTGGGCCAGCCCGTCTGCCCGTTGTAAACGGGGACGGCACTCTGTCTGCATTCCAGGAGCAGCTGAAGGGTCTGGAGGGAGAACGCGGGATATTCTACTGGAACTGCCGCTACCCGGTCCATATGCTCTCTGCAGATTTCCAGTCCGGCCTCCAGGGCTTTTTCCAGGCTCTTATCCGGATATAGTGTGTCATCTGCAAAAAGTACATGATTATGGCTGAGATGATTCTGCAGGATATCTTTTTGGTAGCCGGCCAGTACCACAATGGGAGAGAGAGCCGCCTTTCGGAGGGCTGCAATCTCCCGTTTGATTACTGTTGCGCCGTCCAGGGGATACATGGGGAGGAATAAAGAAAATTCCTCACTGCTTTTATTTTTTTCCTCGTGATTAAAAGAGGCGAGGATTAAAGCGCCTGTTTTCATTTAGTTTCTCCTGACTCATCGAGTACATTTCAAGGATAAAGGATGCAATTTCCCTGGGATGATTCAAATCCAGCAGGGGAATTTCCGGGTTGTCCCGCTCCAGTTCTTTTGGGGTAAGGTTCGTGGCAATGGCGGCCAGATGGTATCCGCCGCATACGCTTTTGACTGAGTTTCCCCTGCGGACCAGTTCAATTTTGGGATAAGGGCATGTCTTGAAGCCTTCCAGAAGAATCAGATCTGCCTCCGGAAACCATGTGATCAGCTGTTCTTCTGTCATGTGCGGCTGCCGCTTTACCACCATAAATTTAGAGTCTGAAAAAATAGCCGTGCCGTAAGCACCTGCATGAAAGTGCCGGTAAGTATCTGTTCCCGGTATATCTGCGTCGAAGTCATGCCCATCGTGTTTGATGGTTGCTGCAGCAAGCCCCTGTGCGGATAAAAGGGGGAGAAGCTGGGTAATCAACGTTGTCTTACCGGAATTTTTAACTCCGCTGATGGCGAAAATCAGTGGCTTTTTCATAATAAAACAGCTTCCACCGAATCCCCTTCGTTAAGAGCAGGGGTTTTGGCAGGTACATCGATCAAGCAGTTACATCCGGCCATGGAGGCCAGCACACCATTGGACTGGAGGCCGCTGGGAAGATGGAACGTTCCCTGTTCCCAGAATGCCCGGATAAACCGGCGGCCTTTGCTGGGCTTTCCGAAAGCATCGGCCAGGGTGCCTTTCACCCGTATCAGCTTCAGCGAATCGTCCTGTTTCATTTTCCGGAGCATGGGGCGGGCCATAAGCTCGGCCATCACAGCCACTCCGAAAGGATTGCCGGACAAACTGAGGATAGGGACGCCCTGATAGACAGAGAACAGTGTGGGCATGCCCGGTTTTGCCAGCACCCGCCAGAATATCCGCTCTGCCTGAATCTGGGCAAGGGCCTCGTGCATAATGTCCTTTTTGCCCACAGAGACTGCCCCGGTGGTGATGATAAGGTCGGCCTCTGGGGCCGCTTCTTTTAAGGCTTCTGCCATGGAAGGGGGATTGTCCGGTATGGATTTTACACAGATAAGTTCCACGCCGAAATCCAGAAGCCGGGCGGTCAGCAGAGCTTGGTTGCTGTTGTAAATTTTTCCCGGCGGCAGCGGCTGTCCAGGGAGCACCACTTCATCTCCCGTGGTGAAAACAGCAGCCCTGGGACGACGGTAAACAGGGGCCTGGGTACAGCCCATGCCGGCCAGGATTCCGGATTCCACAAAGGTGAGACGGGTTCCTTTTTTCAGAAGAATTTCTCCTTTTTTGAAATCTTCACCTTTGAAACAATAGTTTCCCCAAGGTTTTTCCGGACGGTAAATACATACCTGATCCTCCCCGTAATCCGTGTCTTCCTGACGGATACAGCAGTCACACCCGGGCGGAACAGCGGCGCCTGTCATGATGCGCACAGCCTGTCCTTTTTTGACTTCTTCGGTGGAATACTGGCCTGCGTCGATTTCACGGACAACTTTCAGCCGGGCAGGAGCGTCCTTGGAGGCATGCTCCACATCAGCGGCTCTGCACGCGTAACCGTCAACCGGCGAGCGGTCAAAGGAAGGATTATCGAAAGAGGCTTTCATATCTTGGGCCAGGATGCGTCCAGATACCTGTAGAAGGGGAATGTTATCTATATCAGTGATGACAGCTGTATTTTGTTCCAGCAGCGCCACAGCCTGTTCTAATGTAATGCTTTCCATGTTCCACCTCCTATACGCCTTTGCCGAACCCGCAGGACGGATAATGGCAGGTGCTGCATCCCAGACAGAAACCTCCGTTACCCATGTGGGCGAAATCTTTTTTCGTCAGCTCTACGCCTGCGGCTATTCTGGGCAGCACCAGGTCAAAGGCAGTTGCTTTTGCGTACATGACACAGCCAGGAAGTCCCAGCACCGGAGTGCCGTCCTCAAAATAGGCCAGCAGAAGCATGGCCCCTGGAAGTACGGGAGCGCCGTAGGTGACAATGCGCACACCGGATGCTTTGATGGCGCCGGGGGTTTGGTCATCTGGGTCCACACTCATGCCTCCGGTACATAGAATCATATCTGCGCCGTCTTTTTTCAGCTTTAATATGGCGTTTGTGATTTTTTCCTGGTCGTCGTCGCAGATGAGCTGGCCGCTGATTCCTATGCCATAAGAGGCCAGTTTGTCAATGATAACAGGTGTGAAGGTATCTTTGATTCTCCCGTGGTAAACTTCGTTTCCTGTAGTCACAATGCCTGCTTTCATAGTTTGAAATGGGGTCAGGGACACCAGGGGAGTGCTGCCTGCAGTTTCTTTTACCCGTTCCATCTTTTCTCTGGGAATAACAAGAGGGATGATGCGGGTGCCCAGAAGACGGTCTCCTTTTTTTACTGCTGTGTTGGTGTGGCGGGTGGCAATCATAATATCATCCAGTTCATTTACGGCATTCAGTCTTTCTATGTCTACCTGAAATAATCCGTCGCAGTCGGCCACCAGCTCGATTTTGCCTTCTTTTACCGGGGTGGGGTGCATGTTGTCGTTTTTACAGACTTCATAGAGAATTTGAGCGGCCTCATCTTCATGGAGGGTATTTTCGTCTTTTTCCCATACATAGAGATGGTCTTTTCCCAGGGAAAGAAGAACCGGAATGTCTTCCTCTGTGACAATATGGCCTTTCCGGAATGCCGCGTCTTTCACTACGTCTTTTACGATTCGTGTGATGTCATGGCACAATACATGTCCCACGGCATCAGTTGTGTTAATACATTTCATTTCCTGTCCTCCTTCACAATTTCCATTCCTTCCTGAAGGGTTCCTCCCTGCAGGATTTTACAGAATACAAAGAAGCCTTCCATGGGAGCGCATACTTTTTTTCCATGGTAGGCATCTGACTTGGGACCTCCCGCGCCAATTCGTATAATCTGAAGTTTTACGGTCCCCGCGCTCAGCAGCTGGCCTTCTGAAAGGGTTTCCCAGTCCAGGCCGTCTATCACCAGATTTTCTCCAAAATGTCCATATTCTATGGGGTTTCCCTGGGTGGAAAAATAATCCTGCACACAATCCATGGGAAGCATACTCACCTGGCGTTCTCCCCATCCCTGATGGATGTCGCCTGCAAGTCCGTCTGAGGCAGCCTGGCATTGATGGATATTTTTGGCACTGGTTTTCCTCTGAGTGCTGATACAGACGCATTTGATCTGTGCCATTTTTTACTCCTCCTTTTATGGTCTGAGTGTTCTCGGTCTGTTTTCAGAATTCACTATTTATTGTATCAGATTCCATGACATTTGAACAGTGGAAATCAGTTGACAGGCTGGTTTATTTTTTGTATAATAAACCAAGTGTTATTTTTATAAAAAAATAACGAGGGATGAAAGAGAAAATAGGAGGTCTGAGGGAAATGAAAAGAAAAATGGTAGTATGGTTTATGACAGCTGCGGCAGCATTGGTGTGTATGACCGGCTGCAGCGCAGAGAAGCAGGAAAAAACGTCTGGCCAACAGATGGGGAAAGCACAGGAAGATACCAGGGAAAGTATAACACTGAATGTATTTGCAGCTGCATCAATGACGGAGACGCTGGAAATGATTCAGAAGATGTATGAGGAAGAATCTTCGGATGTGGCTTTAGTATTTAACTTTGATTCTTCCGGCACGTTAAAAACTCAGATTCAGGAGGGGGCAGACTGCGATTTGTTTATCTCAGCGGCCCAAAAGCAAATGGACCAGATGGACAGCCAGGCGGACCCTTCCGTGAATGAAGAAGATCTTGATTTTGTGCTGGAGGGCAGCCGGGTTGACCTTCTGGAGAATCAGGTGGTGCTTGCAGTTCCCAAAGGAAATCCGGCAGGAATTGAGTCCTTTGAGGATCTGGGTACAGACAAGCTCCAGATTCTGGCCCTTGGCAATGAAGACGTTCCGGTGGGAGCGTATTCCACAGAGATTTTGACCAATCTGGGACTGCTGGACGACCTGGAAAAAGAGGGGAAAATTACTTATGGGTCCAATGTGAAGGAAGTTACCACCCAGGTGTCAGAAGCTTCGGCAGATGCAGGGATTATTTATGCTACGGATGCGTATTCGGCAGGTCTGGCCACCGTGGCAGAGGCGGGAAATGAGCTGTGCCAGCCAGCAGTTTATCCAGCGGCGGTTCTGAACACCTCCAAGCATCAGAAAGAAGCCCAGGCATTTTTGGACTATCTGCAGACAGAGGAATGTATGAAAGTATTTGAAACAGTTGGATTTATCAGAGCACATTGACGGGGGATGAAGGGGGCTATGGACTGGTATCCGTTATATAATTCACTTAGGATTGCGCTGATTTCCAGTGTGATTGTATTTTTTTCTGGAATTTTTACTGCCTATTATATTGCAAAACTTCATCCTGTTTTGAAAGGGATTCTAGATGTGGTTTTGACACTTCCGCTGGTCCTTCCCCCCACCGTTGTGGGTTATTTCCTTTTGGTGGTTCTGGGACCAAGAAGGTGTGTGGGGGCGTGGATCCTGGAGGTATTTCACACACGGCTGGTAATGACCTGGTATTCGGGCATCTTTGCCGCCGCTGTGGTGGCGTTTCCTTTGATGTACCGCACAGCCCGGGGGGCATTTGAAAGTTTTGACGAGACACTGGCTTATTCTGGGCAGACATTGGGGCTGTCCAATCGGTATATTTTCTGGCGTATCCGGATGCCGGCATGCCGGCAGGGGATTATGGCAGGCGGGGTGCTGGCATTTGCCAGAGCTCTGGGTGAGTACGGTGCCACCAGTATGATTGCCGGATATACACCGGGAAAAACGGCTACCATTTCCACAACGGTGTATCAGCTGTGGCGGACAAATAATGACACGCTGGCATTTCGGTGGGTTGTGGTAAATGTGGTAATCTCTGCCGTTGTCCTGTTGATTGTGAATCTGCTGGAGAAACGTGAGAAAACCTCTGGGGGTTCTCACATTCACCTGTCCGGGAGGAACTGATATGTCTTTGTATGTGGATATTAAAAAGAATCTGGGAAGTTTTGTGTTGGAGACAAAATTTGAAGCAGATGGGGGTGTGACTGGGATTCTAGGGGCATCTGGGTGCGGGAAAAGTATGACGCTTCGCTGCATTGCCGGGATTTTGAAGCCGGATGCAGGACGGATTGAACTGGATGGAAGGGTTTTCTTTGATTCAGAAAAAAAGATTAATCTGAAACCCCAGCAGCGTCATGTGGGGCTTTTGTTTCAGAATTATGCACTGTTTCCCAATATGACAGTGTGGCAGAATCTCATGGCCGCTCTGTTGCCTTACGAAAAAGAAAAAAGCCGGGCAGCATCCTCTGTCCGTCTGGTAATAAAGAAATTTGCCCTGGATGGACTGGAAAAGAGAAAGCCGGGACAGCTTTCCGGCGGACAGCAGCAGAGGGTGGCACTGGCTCGTATTTTTCTGTCAAAACCCCAGGTCTTACTGCTGGATGAACCCTTTTCGGCACTGGATGATTTTCTGAAATGGAAGCTGGAACTGGAGCTGTCCGATTTGCTGGAGGAATTTTCGGGAAGTACCCTTTTTGTATCCCACAGCAGGGAAGAGATTTACCGTCTCTGTGACCGCGTGTGTGTGATGGAGCAGGGAAAATCCAGCCCGGTGATACCTATAAAACAGCTTTTTGAGACGCCTGTTTCCCGGGCGGCGGCGGTTTTGTCCGGCTGCAAAAATTATTCCCGGGCCTGTCCGGCGGGAGAAGGCCGGGTCTATGCCCAGGACTGGGGGGTTACCCTGGAATATGAGGGGGATGCTCCAGAACCGTTTCATTATATTGGAGTCCGCAGCCATTATATCTATCCGGTATTATCCAAAGACGCTGCTGGAAAGAAAAACACGTTCTGCTGTGAGATTATGCGGGTGGTGGAGGATGTGTTTTCCATTGTTATTCTATTGCAGCCAAAAGGAGCGGAGGGTCTGGAGGCAGAGGAGGAAAACAGAAAAATCAGAGTGGAAATGACAAAAGAAGCCTGGAAAGAATTCTGCCGGCGGGAAGGAACACAAAAAGAGATGTGGATATGGATAGAAGGCAGGGATATCATGGTATTGGCCTGATTCAGCCGCAGTGCCTGTGTATCCAAATAAACAGGCACAACGGCCCAGATAGTCATCCGCCTATCTGAGCCATTTCTTTTTTCTCGGTAATCATTGTCTGGTCTTCATCAAAACAATGCTGGGCCGGTTTCTGCCTGATTGCCCTGAGCAGCAGCTGATATACTTCGTCTTTACAGCCGCTGCGGAGTGCTTCTTTTAATGAGATATGGTCATCGTAGCACAGGCAGGGTTTGATCTCGCCTGTAGAAGTCAGTCGGATTCGGTTGCAGGAACTGCAGAACTTACCGTGGATGGCGCTGATGAAACCGATGCTTCCCCGAAAACAAGGAATGTGGCAGTATGTGGCCGGGCCATTCCCGTAGATTTTTTTTCCCTCCTCCACCTGGCCGTAGCGCCTCTGTATGTTCAGCAGCAGCTCGTTGTTTGATATGGATTCAAACTGTTTTCCATGTCCGATAGGCATCATCTCGATGAAACGCACATGGATGGCTCTGTGTCTGGCCAGTTCCACCAGTTCCAGACAGTCGCCGTCATTAACTCCCCGCTGGGGCACCACGTTTATTTTCAGCGGGATTTTATATTTCTCTGCCTCAGATATTCCATCTAACACATCAGAGAGAGCATCGAAACCGGTGATTTCTTTATATTTTTCACGGTCAAGCGTATCCAGGCTGACGTTTACCGCGTTAATGTCTTCTTCCCAAAGCTGTCTGGCGTATTTGGCCAGGAGTACTCCATTGGTGGTGAGAGTAACCTGTTCGATACCGGGAATAGCTTTAATCATATGGATCAATTCGATGCATCCTTTTCGAATCAAAGGCTCCCCGCCTGTAATCTTAATTTTGCGGATACCTGCCCGGGCGGCCTGACGGCAGATTTCTGTAATTTCTTCCAGAGTCAGAATTTCTTTGGGCGGAAGCCACTTAATATCTGTGGGCATACAATATCTGCATCGCAGATTACAGCGGTCTATGATGGAGACCCGCATATAATCGATGGTTCGTCCGTATTGATCGGTTCTGTCTGTCATTTGTTCTTCTCCATTCCTCTTTATTTTTAGCTTTCAATTTGTCACGGGCGTACAAAATCACCGCTCTTGCCGCCGCTTTTTCTGCACAGATGGATATCCCCCAGTTCCATGGCTTTGTCCACTGCTTTGCACATATCATAAATGGTCAGAAGCGAGATGGTTACCCCTGTAAGCGCTTCCATTTCCACACCGGTCTTTCCAGTGGTTTTCACAGTGCATACAGCCTGGACGGCGCAGGACTCTTCCTCCAGAGAAAATTGGATTTCTACCTTGGTTAAGTTCAGAATATGGCAGAGGGGAATCAGGTCAGATGTCCTTTTGGCTCCCATAATCCCGGCAATTCTTGCCACAGCCAGAACATCTCCTTTTCCCATTGTTCCGTCTTTTACCTTTTCAAAGCATTCCCGGCTCATGGTAATACGGCCTTCGGCGACGGCTTCTCTTTTTGTTTCCTTCTTTTCGCCCACATCTACCATGACGGCTTCTCCATGCCGGTTAAAGTGTGTGAATTCTGACATTTATCTTCTCCTTTACAAAGTGAATGTACTGATTTTTTTATAAAAATTATACACGATAAAGAAATAAGGTGTCAATTCTGAAAAATAGCTGTAGTTCATTTTGACGTTTATCCCACGTTTATTTTCTTAACTTTTTCACACGGCAGTACAATAAAGTACTGGCGAAAATTTTTTGAAATGTGGAAATTGCTATATACAAATCATTAAAATTATGTTATAGTTATTTAAAATTGATATAAGAATATATGATAATTGAAATATCATTGTGCTTTTTCAATTATTTTGTTGTGGAAGATTATTATGTTGGATATACAGCAGATCAGGAAACATCCAAAACAGATACAGAAGAATTTCGAAAGACGCGGTTTTAAGATTTCTGTAGAAGAGATTCTGAAACTGGACCGGGAAAAAAGGATGCTGCAGACAGAGGTGCAGGAGGCACGACATGAGAAAAGCCTGTTGTCAAAGGAAGTGGCCCAGCGGAAGAAGCAGAGAGCAGATGCAGAGGATCTGCTGGAATCTATCCGCCGCATAGACGGGACAATCCACTGTACGGAAACCGCTTTGAGGGAAAAGGCAGAGAAGCTGGCAGATATTTTAATGGTTCTGCCCAATCTTTTAGAAGATGATGTGCCGGATGTTTCTCAGGTGTTGTACATGTCTGGACAGCAGCAGGTATATTCATTTACTCCTGTGAGTCATATAGAATTGTGCCGGGAGCACGGCCTGATTGATTATGAAACGGCCGGGAGCCTGATAGGCAGCGGGTACTGGATATACAGAGGGCTGGGAGCCAGACTGGAATGGGCTCTGTTGAATTTTTGTCTGGAAGAAAATCAGAAAGCCGGATATGAGATGCTGATATTTCCGCCTGTAGCAAAGGAGATTTGCGGTTTTGGGGCAGGACAGTTTCCAAAGTTTCGGGATGAAGTTTATAATGTTCAGGATGAAGATCAGTTTTTAATCCCGACAGCAGAAACGGTCCTGGTTAATTTTTATCTAAATAAAATATTAGAAAATAAGCAGCTGCCTTTGAAATATACGGCTTTTACCCCGTGTTTCCGCAGAGAAGTCAGTAAAAAGCCCGATGAGAAGGGAATGATCCGCGGGCATCATTTTAACAAGGTGGAGCTGGTACAATTTGTCTCGGAAGAACAGTCTGAGGAAGCTTTTTTTCATGTTTTGGCACAGGCGGAGCATTTGATGCGGCTGCTTGGCCTGCATTACAGGGTAGTGAGATTGGCGGCTGATGAATGCAGTTCGGCCATGGCTGTGACTTATGATTTGGAAGTATGGCTTCCGGCAGAGCGCAGATATATAGAAGTCAGTTCTGTGTCTAACGCCAGAACTTTTCAGACGAGAAGGACAAATACCCGGTATAAAGACAGCGGCGGCAAAATACATTATGTACATACCTTAAATGGGTCTGGACTGGCCACCAGCAGATTGTTTGCAGCAGTGCTGGAGCAGAATCAGATGGAAGACAGGACAATAAGAATACCAAAAGTGCTGGTTCCGTGGGTGGGGACCGACGTGCTTTCAAGATAAGCAAAAAGTGTTGAAAGGAGGCCTTTGTCATGTTCAAACGTTATGAAAGGGAGTCTATCCCTTAATGTTCTGATGTTTTATTAGCGTCTACCAAAAAAGTAAGGAGGAAATACGATGATTAAAGTGACCATCGATGGAATCGCCGTAGAAGTCGAACAGGGTTCTACGATTCTGGAAGCAGCTAAAGCTGCCGGCGTAGAGATTCCAACATTATGTTATTTAAAAGATGTCACTCCGGAAGCATCCTGCCGTATGTGTATGGTTGAGATCGAAGGTATGCCAAAATTAGTCACAGCTTGTTCATTCCCAGCTGCTGACGGAAATGTGGTGCATACCAGGAGTGAGAGAGTTGTAAAAGCCAGAAGAGGCGTACTGGAACTGTTGATGAGCAATCATAAGACAGACTGCTTCTCCTGCCCGCAGAATGGTATGTGTAAACTCCAGGATCTCTGCTTCGAGTATGGAGTAAAAGATGTACCATTTGAGGGAGTTGAGAAACCCATTGATGATTCAAATAAGTTCTTTACTTATGATCCAAACTTATGTATTCTCTGCCACAGGTGTGTAAATACATGTCAGAAACGCACATGCCGCGGTTCCATTGATACCACACAGCGTGGATTCAGATCTGTGATCAGCCCTGCATTCGGCATGGATTGGGCGGATTCAAATTGTGAATCCTGTGGTAACTGTGTACAGGCATGTCCTACAGGCGCGCTGACTATGAAGAAACAGAAAACGTACCGCCATTGGGATGTGGAGAAGGTTCTTACCACCTGCCCCCATTGTGCAACCGGATGTCAGTATTATGTGTATGTAAAAGACAACAAGGTTGTGGATGTGGAAGCAGTAGATGGTCCTTCCAACAGAGGATTATTGTGCGTGAAGGGGCGCTCCGCTTCCTTTGACTTTGCACAGAGTGATGAGAGAATCACAACCCCGCTGATCAAGGACAGGGAGACCGGTGAATTTAAAGAAGCCGGCTGGGATGAAGCCCTGGACCTGGTAGCATCGAAATTTAAAGATATCAAAAATACATATGGAGGTCAGGCACTGGCAGGTTTTGCTTGCTCACGTTCAACCAATGAAGATATTTATATGCTTCAGAAAATGACAAGGGTTGCGTTTGAGTCAAACAATACCGATAACTGTGCCCGCGTTTGACATGCACCTACTGTTGCCGGTCTGGCAATGACGTTAGGTTCTGGTGCTATGACAAACACCATCGAAGATATTACCCATGATTCCGATGTAATCTTGCTGTGCGGCTCCAACCCTGAAGAAGCCCATCCGGTTATTGGTATGCAGGTACGTCAGGCAGTTGCAAGAGGCGCGAAGCTCATCGTAGTTGACCCTCGTGAAATCGGCCTTGCAAAACAGGCGACAATCCACCTGAAGTTGAAACCAGGTACAAACGTTGCATTTGCAAATGGCATGATGAACGTCTTCATTGAAGAAGGTTTAATTGATAAAGAATTTATTGCTAATAGAACAGAAGGATTTGAAGAGCTTGCTGCAATCGTGAAGGATTATACACCCGAGAAAGTTGGCGAAATCTGCCACATTGATCCGGAAGATTTGAGAGCGGCGGCTCGTCTGTATGCGAAAGCAGACCGTGCTCCGATCATGTATTGCCTTGGTGTAACAGAACACCATACAGGTACAGAAGGCGTTATGTCTATGTCCAACATGGCGATGATGGTTGGAAAACTTGGTAAAGCAGGCTGTGGCGTAAACCCCATCCGTGGACAGAACAATGTTCAGGGTGCCTGTGATATGGGCGCTCAGCCTAATGTATTTACTGGTTATCAGAAGGTTGCAGACCCGGCAGTTGTAGAAAAATTTGAAAAAGCCTGGGGCGTTGACCTGAAACATTTGCAGCCCGGAAGAATGGCAACGGAATGTTTCCATGACATGATTGACGGGAAAATCAAAGGTTTGTTTATTTTCGGTGAAGATCCGATTGTGACAGATCCGGATACCAATCATGTAATTAAAGCTTTGGAAAGCTTGGATTTCTTAGTTGTGGATGAATTGTTCATGACAGAGACTGCCAAATATGCCGATGTAATTCTGCCCGGACGTTCTTATCTGGAAAAAGAAGGTACGTTCTCGAATACCGAGCGCCGTGTTCAGAGAGTGCGTAAAGCAATTGAGATTCCTGGTACCAAACCAGATACAGAGATCTTCTCCTTAATTATGCAGAGAATGGGCTACGATCAGCCGATTCTCACTCCTGCTGAGATTATGGATGAAATTTCCTCCGTTACTCCATCTTTTGCCGGTATCAGCCATGAAAGGCTTGACAGCCCGGAAATTGGCGGCAGAGGATTACAGTGGCCTTGTACGTCGAAAGAGCATCCCGGCACTCCGATCATGCATGTGGGTAAATTTGCAAGGGGCTTAGGTTACTTCTATCCTGCGAAGTATCAGCCGTCTACACAGCAAGTATCCGCAGAATATCCGTTGATCATGATCACAGGCCGTATACTCTATCACTATAATGCCTGTGCTATGACCGCTAAGACGCCTGAGATTAATGAAATTTCCAGCAGCTCTTTCATTGAGATTAATACCGAAGATGCAAAAGAACTGGGAATCAGCGACGGCGACAAAGTATATGTATCTTCCCCACATGGACGCATTGCATCCTGGGCAAGAGTATCCGGAAAGACAAGTAAGGGCGAAGTTTGGATGCCGTTCCATTTCTTAGATGGTAACTCTAACTGGCTGGTTGGCGACCACCTGGATGATTTCTCAAAGACACCAGAGTATAAAGTAACCGCTGTCCATGTAGAAAAAGCTGTCGAAGAGAAGGAGTGCTGCCGGTATAAGGAAGTTCCGAATATCGTACGCAAAAAAAAGAGTAAAATGTTTTAAGAAGAGTATCATCCTGGAGTGTTGACATGACTTCTT
Organism: uncultured Lachnospiraceae bacterium; assembly: GCA_910587105.1. GTDB lineage: Bacteria > Bacillota > Clostridia > Lachnospirales > Lachnospiraceae > MGBC164599. The sequence continues at coordinate 11,506 of CAJUMB010000046.1, read as the reverse complement.
ACATCAGGCAATACTCCAGGAGTAAGTCATGTGGAATAAGGAGGGTATTATAAAATGAGTGACGAAAGAATCAACATCCCTTATAGGGGAACACCAGAGCAGGAAAGCCAGTTAGCTGAACTGATTGCGAAATATAAGGGAACTAAGAGCCCTTTGATCCCTGTATTGGAGCAGGCGCAGGATATCTTTGGCTATCTTCCGGAGAAGGCGCTGAAAATTATCTCTGATGAATTACAGATTTCGTTAGCAAAAATCTATGGCGTTGTTACATTCTATTCATTTTTCTCCCTGTATCCCAAGGGAAAATACAACATTTCTGTATGTCTTGGTACAGCCTGCTATGTAAAAGGCTCCGGACAGATTTACGACAAATTACAGAGTGCCCTGGGAATCACAGGAGGACAGTGTACAGCAGATGGTAAATTCTCATTGGAAGCCTGCCGCTGCATCGGCGCTTGTGGCTTGGCACCAGTTATGACTGTCAATGGAGAAGTTCATGGACGTCTAACTGCTGACATGGTTGATGATATTCTCGCGCAATATGAATAGTTAAGGAGGGCGTACATAGTGATTACAATTGATCAATTACAAGAAATTAAAGAAAAATATCAGGATGTTGTTAATTTTAGAAGAGAGCACGCTGAAAAAGGTACTGGAAAATACCGTTCACACGTATTAGTATGTGCAGGTACTGGATGTACATCGTCAGGAAGCCCGAAAATCGCCGATAAACTGGAAGAAGAAATCAAAGCAGCTGGTCTGGAAGAAGAAGTATGTGTAATCCGCACCGGATGCCATGGACTGTGTGCCCTGGGCCCCGTTATGATCATTTATCCGGAAGCAGCTTTCTATTCCAATATGGAGATTGAGCACATTCCTGAGATCGTTTCCGAGCATTTAGTAAAAGGCAATGTGGTAACAAAATATCTGTATCAGGAAACAGTTACCGAAGACGGTATCATTTCCATGAACCAGACAAATTTCTACAAACCGCAGAACCGTGTTGCTCTTAGAAACTGTGGTGTGATCAATCCGGAATGCATTGATGAATACATTGGAACCGACGGATATCAGGCTCTGGCAAAAGTGTTGACCACCATGTCAAGAGAAGACGTTGTGAAATGTATCACAGACTCTGGACTGCGTGGACGCGGGGGCGGCGGCTTCCCCACCGGAAAGAAATGGCAGTTTGCAATGGGTGGAGCACCTGGCATACAGAAATATGTATGCTGTAATGCCGACGAAGGTGACCCAGGTGCATTTATGGACCGTTCCGTATTAGAGGGTGACCCCCATGTAGTATTCGAGGCTATGGCAATTGCCGGTTACGTAATCGGTGCAAATCAGGGTTATATCTATGTTCGTGCTGAGTATCCAATTGCGGTAGACCGTTTGAATATCGCTCTGAAGCAGGCAAGGGAATATGGCGTATTAGGTAAAGATATCTTTGGCACAGGCTTTGACTTTGATATTGACTTACGTCTGGGCGCAGGGGCGTTCGTATGTGGTGAGGAGACAGCTCTTATGACTTCCATCGAAGGAAACCGTGGTGAGCCGAAACCCCGTCCTCCATTCCCTGCAGTAAAAGGTTTGTTTGGACAGCCTACAATCCTGAACAACGTTGAGACATGGGCAAATATTCCTCAGATTATCCTCAGGGGAGCAGAATGGTTTGCTTCCATGGGTACAGAAAAATCCAGAGGTACAAAAGTATTCGCACTTGGCGGTAAGATCAATAACGTAGGTCTGGTGGAAATTCCTATGGGAACTACCCTTCGTGAAGTTGTTGAGAATATCGGCGGCGGCATTCCTGGCGGCAAGAAGTTTAAAGCTGCTCAGACAGGCGGTCCTTCCGGTGGATGTATCTCCATGGAGAACTACGATGTGCCCATCGATTACGATAACTTGATCTCTATCGGTTCCATGATGGGATCTGGCGGACTGATCGTAATGGATGAAGATGACTGTATGGTAGATATTGCCAAATTCTTCTTAGAGTTTACAGTAGATGAGTCCTGCGGTAAGTGTACACCGTGCCGTATTGGAACAAAGAGACTGCTTGAGCTCTTAAATAAGATTACTGAAGGCAAGGCTGAGATGGAAGACTTAGACCGTATGGTTGAGCTTTGTAATCTGATTAAAGAGAATTCCTTGTGTGCATTAGGACAGACAGCTCCGAACCCTGTATTGTCTACGTATAAGTATTTCAAAGATGAATACATTGCCCACGTTAAGGATAAGAAATGTCCGGCTGGCAAATGTAAGAACCTGGTTTCTTACCATATTGATCCTGAAAAATGTATCGGTTGTACTCTCTGTGCTAAGAATTGTCCTGCTGACGCAATCACCGGAGAGAAGAAACAGCCTCATGAGATCGATGGATCTAAGTGCCTGAAGTGTGGTGTTTGTATGTCTAAATGTAAGAAGGAGGCTATTTATAAAGCCTAATTTGAAATACTGTGTACAGGAGGTTATATCTTGAGTTACGTAGAAAAAATTCGTGCAACAATAGATGGCAGAGAAGTCGTAGTAGATCCTGGGACAACTATTTTAAAGGCAGCTGAAAGTGTGGGGATTAAAATCCCCACGCTGTGCTACCTGAAATTTATGACACCAGAGGCATCCTGCCGGATGTGTATGGTTGAAATCGTTGGTATGCCCAAATTGGTAACGGCCTGCTCTTTCCCAATTGCAAACGGCAATGAAATCCTGACTAAAAGCGAGAGAGTCATAAAAGCGAGAAGGGGAGTACTGGATTTAATGCTTTCCAACCATCCCAACAACTGCTTTGACTGTGCTGGCAACGGTGACTGTGAATTCCAGTCTCTGTGTTATGAATATGGTGTGAAAAAGACCTCTTATGAAGGGGAAATGGTGAAAAAGCCCATTGATGACTCCAATCCATATTTTACATATGATCCAAACTTATGTATCCTCTGCCACAGATGTGTGAACACCTGTGAGCATTTGGTAGGCCGCAGTGCTATCGGGCTTTCCAAGAGGGGATTCAATACAAAAGTTTCTTCAGCTCCTTTCCAGGATCTGTGGATCAACAACATGGAATGTGAATTCTGCGGAAACTGTATCCAGGCATGTCCAGTGGGCGCTTTGAGACCGAAGAATCGTTCACAGTATCGTCCATGGGAAGTTAAGAGAGTGGAATCCACCTGCTACAACTGCAAGAAAGAATGTAAACGTATCCTGCTGTTGAAAGACAACAAGATTCTGGATGTAGTGGCTGATCCTGACTCTGCCAATGAAGGACGACTTTGTAATAAAGGCCGGTTTGAGTTCTATGATGTTCAGAGACCGGGACAGATTGCGATCTTAGAGGCTAAGGACATTGAGAGAGCAAAAGAAGCATTAAAAGCTCAACTGGATGTGGAATAGCCGAAATTTAAAGTTTTCTAATATAAAAAAGAGATTATCGTCCGATAATCTCTTTTTTTATATTAGAAAATATGATATGACGATTATAGTACTTAAAGTAACGTCCTCCTGTCATCCGCCAGTTTTGTAATATGTCTGCTGTCAAAATATTCCAATATCATCTGCGTGTACTTACGAGAACTGTTCATAAGAGTCCGGAAATCTGCCAAGGTGATGCTTCCGTTTTTCTGAATGAAATCTTTTAAAAGTTCCAGAGCATTTTCATAACACTCTCTATGCATATAATAAGCAGGGGTAATCTTAATCAGTTCCCCGTCCTTTACCAGTTTTTCCAGTAGCTGCCGGGTGGTTTTTGCATTTTTACTCTTGTTGATGGTATCGTCGGTTTTGGGCATGGCGAATCCGGCTTCTTTATACAGGCTGAGGATGTTCTGTACTTCCTGTTTGTTATCACTGTTTTGCTTTGGAGTGAAAGAATACAGAGAGGTCAGGCCTTCTTTTTCCTTGATCACTTTTTTCTCAATGAGATAATCGTAGAAAACATCAATACTTTTGGCCTCTGCACCGTACAGCTTCTGCGTCAGACGGCTTTTTAGTTCTTCTTTGGACAGTCCTTCTGTCAATGCGTTAGACTTATGGAATGCCTTCAGCGTGTCAGTGATAAAAGGAACGATGCCGTCAAAAAAAGTTTTGTGGATAAATATATTTTTTCCGATTTCCAAGACCCGTCCGGTACCTTTTAACTTTTTCAGAAGGGAAGTGGTTTCAGATACGGAAAAATTCGTCTTTAACGCCAACAGGCTGGTATCGGGGAATACCTGGCTTTCCTCCTCGAGAAACTTTTCCGCTGCTTCTTCTTTCGTTCCGGTATCTTTGATCTGCATTGACTCCAGCACTGTTTTCTGGCTGCGTTTATGACGCCTGGGGCTGGCATCCAGAACAATGCCGCCGCCGATGGTCTCCAGAGGAGAGTAGAAGCGGATGGCAAAGTAATCCCGGCGTTTTAAAGCGATCTCACGCTCAAAACGAATCTGTACATAGGCAGTTTCCCCTGGGAGGAGTTCCTCTCTGTCAAACAGTACAACCTTTCCTATGGCTTCGTCTGAACCGTAGTAGAAGTGTACCCGGCTGTTGTTCACCACCTTGCGTTCTGTATGTTCCAGAAGATGCAGACGGACATCTACCATAAAAGTTTTTATCATACTGCCGGGTTTCGCGGCTGCGAATCCCCGGTCAATGACTTCTGTTTTCACGGTCAGATTCAGCGCTGTCCGCTGTCCCGCGAAAGCCTGGGGAGCGTCCTTTCCGTAGACCTGGATGCTGCGGATTCTGGCAGGAATTCCCGCAGGCATCAAAACTGCTTCATCGTCCACCTTACAGCTTCCCTCAATCAGTGTTCCAGTGACAACCGTCCCGTGTCCTTTCATTGTGAAAACTCTGTCGATAGGCAGACGGAACTTGTCCGGGTCGTTATCGTGGGCGGGCAGTGTCTTGACCATTTTCAAAATCTCTGCACGGAGTGCATCAATGCCATATCCGGTGTGGGAAGATACCTGGAAAATGGGGGCATGTTCCAGAAAACTGCCGGATAAATATTCAGAAATTTCTTCTTTTACCAGTTCCAGCCAGTCTTCCTCACATTGGTCACACTTGGTCAGCACCACAAATCCCTGCTGGATGTCCAGCAGTTTTAAGATATCCATGTGCTCCCTGGTTTGGGGCATGATGCCTTCGTCGGCGGCAATCACCAGCAGTACAAAGTCAATGCCTCCAATGCCGGCCAGCATGTTTTTAATAAATTTTTCATGGCCAGGTACATCGATGATGCCAATATTTGTGTCAGCGTCGCCGCTTTCCAGTTTGGCAAAACCCAGCTCAATGGTGATGCCCCGCTTTTTTTCTTCTTTTAAGCGGTCTGTATCTGTGCCGGTCAATGCTTTGATCAGGCAGGTTTTTCCATGATCGATATGGCCGGCCGTTCCGATCACAATATTTTGCATAACAACAATTATCCTTTCAGTAATGAAACAGCAGAAACGGTGTCCTCCATATCACCTTCCAGAAGTGTGCGCACATGAAGCCATATTTTATCCTGATTGATATGGGAGATAATGGGAATTTTACTTTTACGCAGAAAACGCTCCATATATTCGGTTGTAAACTTGTCAGAGTGCAGTACAGCCGCATATCCTTCCAGGCGGGCGTCAGGGGCCGAACCTCCGCCCACGAAGTCTTCACATGGCTGTACACAGACCTGAACCATATCTGACGCCTGTTCTATGCTGGACTTCAGCTGATTGGCCCGCTGAAGAAGGGTTTCTTTGGAGCAGGACAACATCTTCAGTGCCGGGATTGTCTGAGCGGCTTTTTCCATGTCCTGGTAAGCAAAGAATACGGTTTCCAATGCAGAAAGAGTCATCTTGTCCACCCGCACCACCCTGGCCAGAGGATGGCATTTCATTGCCTCAATATAGGTTTTCTTTCCTATTATAATACCTGCCTGGGGGCCGCCAAGAAGTTTGTCGCCGCTGAATAGAACCACATCGGCTCCGGCTTTCTGGGCATCTAAAACGGTGGGTTCAAAAATGCGGTATTTTTTCAGATCTGCCAGGAGCCCGTTTCCCATATCGTAAATAACTGGAAGGGAAAACTTTTCCCCCAGTTTTTTCAGGTCCCAAAGCTGTACATCTTCGGTAAAACCAATAATGCGGTAGTTACTGGTATGTACTTTCATGAGAGCTGCAGTCTGTTCTGGGTCAATGGCGCGAAGGTAATCAGAAATGTGTGTCTTATTGGTAGTTCCCACTTCTTTTAAAACAGCGCCGCTGAGGTTCATAATATCCGGGATACGAAAAGAGCCGCCGATTTCCACCAGTTCGCCCCGGGATACAACCACTTCCCGTCCATGGGCCATACTGGACAACACCAGCATGGTGGCCGCTGCATTGTTGTTCACTACCATGGCGGCCTCGGCACCTGTGGCTTTACAGATTAAGGATTCCACATGGTCGTGGCGGGAACCCCGTTTTCCATTTTCCAGGTCATATTCCAAGGTAGAGTAGGAGCAGGCTGTCTCTGATACATGTTCCATGGCTTCCCTGCTGATGGGGGAGCGCCCCAGATTAGTGTGAAGTACGGTGCCGGTGGCGTTGATGACGCGGCGGAGGCTGGGAGCAGATTCCGCCTGAATCCGCTTTATCACCTGGTCTAAAAAAAGTTTCCGGTCGTTGAGGGCAGGAGGGGGTTCTTTCCCGCTTAAAATCGCGTTTCTAAGTATGTGAATTTCTTCACGGACGCTGTCTGCGACCAGTGAATAAGGCAAATGCTTCTTAAAAAAAATGAGGCACTCATCCTGAAGCACCTCGTCGACTTTGTAGAGAGCACGGAGACTCTCTTTCTTATCATTCATATAAATGGATTCCTTTGTTTGCTTTTTTGGCGGGGATACGTGAGAATCGAACTCACCTGAGAGGCTCCTAACCCCTCACAGCGGTTTTGAAGACCGAGAGGCACACCAGCACCTAGCTACCCCCATAAAAAATACATCGCAGCATGTATATCATACATACCACATCTGAGACTATATTATATAGACAAATTGTTACAAAATCAATAGTTTTTTCGAGATTTTTGGTGGATTCGTTATGTTTTATCAAATTCAACGTAATGAAAAATTTCTAAGGTTGTAAAAAGGGGATTTTCGGCAATTTGGCCAGTATAAAAAAGGGGATTTTCGGCATAATCATTTTCCGAGTATATGCATAGATGGTGGAGAATTTGCTATGGTGATTTTTAAAAGAAAGCTTTATCAGAAAATGCTGGATTGGAAAAAAGAGTTTGATGGCAGAACTGCCCTCTTAATCAAGGGAGCACGCAGGGTTGGCAAGTCAACTCTTGTGGAAGAATTTGCAAAAAATGAATATGAAAGTTATATTCTGATCGATTTTTCCATTGCCTCCAAAGAGCTAAAGGGACTATTTGATGATTTATCAGATTTAAACTATCTTTTCCTGCGGTTACAAATGATTTATCATGTGGATCTGATTGAGAGAAAGTCAGTAATTATTTTTGATGAAGTGCAGATGCAGCCGCTGGCAAGGCAGGCAGTGAAGCATCTGGTGAAGGACCGCCGGTATGACTATATCGAGACAGGTTCGCTGTTATCAATCAAAAAGAATATAAAAGATATTGTGATTCCCAGTGAAGAAACAAGACTGCAGCTGTATCCACTGGATTATGAGGGATTCCGATGGGCATTGGGAGATCAGGCCACTATTCCTCTGCTTAAACATGCTTATGAGAACATGATGCCCCTTGGGGATGACCTCAATAGGCGGATGCTTCGGGACTTTCGCCTGTATATGCTTGTGGGCGGTATGCCCCAGGCTGTAGATATGTATATTTCAACCAATAATCTGAGTGTTGTGGATCAGGTAAAACGTAACATTTTAGAATTATATGAAGACGATTACAGGAAAATTGACCCCTCCGGGAGGGCCGGGATGCTGTTTGATGCCATACCTGCCGAGTTGAATAAAAATGCATCCCGATACCAGGTGTCCAGTGTAATAGCAGGGGAGAAGGAGGAACGGGTGAGGGAGATACTGGCAGATATGCAGGACTCCATGACCGTCTATATCTCGTATCACGCCGATGACCCAAATGCAGGCCTGACTCTGCATAAAGACCCCCGCAGGTATAAACTATATATCTGCGATACTGGATTGTTCACAACTCTGGCTTTTAAGGACAGGGATTTTACGGAGAATGTGATTTACGAGAAATTATTAAGTGATAAACTGGGAGCTGATTTAGGGTATCTCTACAAAAACATGGCCGCACAAATGCTGAAAGCATCGGGAAATGAATTGTACTATTATACATTTCCCAAAGAGACATCAAATCATAATTATGAAGCGGATTTTCTATTGGCAAGAAAAAATAAAATCTGTCCGCTGGAAATAAAGTCTTCTGGTTATCGGACACATGCTTCGCTGGACGCGTTTTATCATAAGTTTTCTGCGCGGGTTTTGAGGAGATATCTGATTTACACAAAGGATATTAGAAAAGACAGGGATATATTCTGTCTGCCCATTTATATGACGATGTTTTTGTAGGAGCGGTTATTCTGGTCTGGCAGGAATACCCACACGGAATCATGGGTATTGCCTGCCATGGGCAGAGTGTTATTCCAATTCCTCGATTATGCATTTGTACATCTTGTCCTTTGCAGGTACTGATGGCAAATCCGTCAAACAGGCTGCGGCTGTCCACACCTTTTACAAAATATGCGGTGACCATATTTGTTGCTTTGTCCCGTTGTATTTCCTTGGCCCACAATAGGAATCAGCTCTTTCAGCAACAGAGTTTTATCCACAAAATACGTGGAATTTACAATCTCCTGATAGCTGCTCCGTGCCTTTTTACTGTTCAGATAAAATCCCACGATAGGATTTCCCCTTTCTGTATTTTTTGAATCGGACCATGATGACCCAAAAGAGCCTGCGGATATTATGATCGCCGTCTGTATTTACGGAAACCAAAATGAAGCATGCCTAACATACATCCGGTAAAAATCCATGTCCGCGGGGAAGCAGGAAGCTGTGTTCTGGAGATCTGTCCGGATTTTTTCAGGGAAGGTGCAGGTGTGGGTGTACTGGTGTCTCTGACGGCTTCCTGGGAAGTTTCTTGTCCGGATGCCTTTTTCGGCGCTTTTTCTACCCGGTTGTTCTTCTTGTGAATGGAACGGGCTGGCACCTGCTTCTTTTTACGGACAGCGGCATCATCCGGCTGCTCCATCTGCGCAGCGAAAGAGTCTGTGTCCGTGCCAGCAGACGTTTCCGGAGTATTTGGCATATGGTCTGTCCCGGCGGCCAGTGAAGACGCCGGATGGGAATTGCCGTTCTCATCCAGGGAAACATTTTTGTTTGTTTCACGGGCACTTTCTGATGAAATCATTTCAAAAGAGGAATCTTCTGGGATAGTGGGTTCATGGAGAACCTCTGCATTTTCAATTGGAGGTTTCGGATTTTCTGCCTCGGTTTCTATTTGAAAAGAAATTACATCAAAGGAAACGGCGTGGATCTGATCGATTGCTTCTGAAGAGGATGCGTTAGAGGATGCTTTTTGCGAAACTTCTGACTGTTCATGGATTTCCGGCTCAAAGATGCTGTCTTCTTCACTTACAGAGGACTTAGCCTGCCTCTTGTAGACAGCCATATAGGAGGCACAGTCTGTAACAATTTCAGAAAGCTGTGGCTCCCATCCAATAAATTGGTAATTGTATTCCTCATCGGAAAGGCGTTCCGGGCTCTTAATATTTTCCAGTTTTTCGCCGTATTCACAGACCCTTGAATCTAGAATGCTTCCGTCATAATCCAGAAAATCAACAATATAGCTGACATCCTCAGAAGCCTCCGCCAAAGGGTCAAAGACATTTTGAGAAAGTGCCTGGGCGCGTACCGGGAATGCAGCCAGCAGGCATAGGGAGGCAGCTGCCAGAGCGAGACGGGGTTTTCTTTTGTTTTTCATAAGAAATTACCTCTTTCTTTTTTGTGTGCTTTCAGAAAGTTCTGATCCGGAAACTCTGAGAGCACTTTTTAAGGGGGTGACAGATAAGTTTATTATACTTGTAAATAGGGGGATTTACAAGGGGAAAACTGGCTGTTTCCATACTCCTGGACTTTTGGTATAATGGAAAGGCAGAAAATGATTTCCAAAACTCTGGTTATGAAATGGGCGTTTTTATTTGGATATAAGGCTTGTACAAGCGGGAGGAGAAGAAACGGATGCGCTATTTTAATACAGAAGGACGATGCAGGCCAGAGGAGCATTACATGGTGCCGCTGGACGACAGACTGGATAAGATTAAGAGGCTGTATGTGGACAGAAAAAAATATTTTGTGATCAACAGAGGGAGACAGTATGGCAAGACCACTACGCTTATGGCATTGGCGGAATATCTGAAAAATGACTATATGGTTTTATTTATGGATTTCCAGATGATGAGCAGTATAAATTTTGCGGATGAACAGACCTTTACGGTGAAATTTGCCGAATATATAGAAAAGCTGTTTTCCAAAAAAGAACAAAAAGATGGTATTGACCTGCAGGCTCTTGGGGAGCTGGCTTCCCTGAAAGAAAAGCAGAATATTTCCATGGATATGCTGTTTGCCCGGCTGAGCAGGATCTGTGAAACATGTGAAAAACCCATTGTCCTGATGATTGATGAGGTAGACAGTGCATCAAACAATCAGGTCTTTATCGATTTTCTCGCACAGCTGAGAGGATATTACCTGAACAGGGAAAATAACCCGATTTTTCATTCAGTTATCCTGGCTGGGGTGTACGACGTTAAAAATTTAAAATTGAAACTCCGTGATGATAGGGAACATCGGTATAACAGCCCATGGAATATTGCCGCTGATTTTGATATAGACATGAGTTTTTCTGCCAGACAAATCGCGTCGATGCTCAGGGAATATGAAGCAGATTATCATATGGGAATGGATGTGGAGGCGGCTGGAAACCATATTTATCAATACACATCAGGATATCCATATCTGGTTTCTGCCATCTGCAAGATTATGGACGAGAAACTGCCGGATAAGGAAGCATTTGCAGACAGGAAGGCCATCTGGACAGCAAAAGGGATTGATGAGGCTGTTAAAATCTTGATGGATAGACAGATTCCGCTGTTTGGCAGTATGATGCGGCATATCAGCGAATATCCGGATTTGAAGAAACTGTTGTACGCCATGCTGTTTTTGGGAGAACAGGCCGCCTATAATCCTGACAATGAGACAATAGAACTGGCACATATGTTTGGATATGTGAAAAACAGTGTCATGGGAGTGCAGGTGGCAAACCGTATTTTTGAAATGCGTCTGTATAATCTTTTTTTGTCAGAAGAAGAACTGTCAAGTGCAATGAGCAGGGCGGCAAAGCATGACAGGAATCAGTTTGTGTCCGGCGGCAGACTGGATATGTACCGGGTACTGGAAAAATTTGTGGAACACTTTCATGATATCTATGGGGAAAATGATGAGAAATTTTTGGAAGAATTCCTTTAGCCGTAAGGGAAATCCATACGATAATGCCTGCATGGAATCCTTCC
>CAJUMB010000045.1 GCA_910587105.1 uncultured Lachnospiraceae bacterium | reverse complement strand
GTGCCAGATGAAGGGCGCATAGCGGGCTATGTAACCTGAATTTGGCGCAAATCTCCCACCAAGTGGGGCGTGCAGATGGCAGGAATGATTTTTAAGACACGCTCCAGAGCGTGTTTGAAAATTGCTTTATGTCAACCGTGCGTCACCGTTTGTACCCAAGGGTATGATATGGGAGATAATTTCATTATTCTTTCCATTTCCTAAATTTCCCCCTTGACATAATAGAATATATATGATTAAATACACATATGAACATTCATTCATATATTGAGAGGAGATGTCATAATGAAAATAAAATTTATGCCGTCGGAACACGCGCACAATGATAACAGCGCAGGTCATCATTCCCATAGCGCCAGCTCCGGACATACACATACACATACACACCAACATGGCGATTCCTGCGGATGTGGGCACGAGCACCAGCAGCATCACCACAAGCACAGTGAGGACTGCGGGTGCGGCCACGACCATCACGAACACGGCGAGGACTGCAGGTGCGGCCAGAAGCACCAGGAGCATCACCACGAGCACAGCGAGGACTGTGGGTGCGGCCACGACCACGACCACCACCATCACGAATACGGCGAGGACTGCGGGTGCGGCCATGAGCACCAGGAGCATCACCACGAGCACAGTGAGGACTGCGGGTGCGGCCACGATCATCGCGATCATCACCATGAGCACAGCGAGGACTGCGGATGCGGCCACGATCATCACGACCATCACCACGAACATGGCGAGGACTGCGGATGCGGCCACGATCATCACGACCATCACCACGAACACAGCGAGGACTGCGGATGCGGCCACGACCACCAGCAGCCCTGCCCATCCAGAAGCCGTACCCATTTTATTGTGGAACACCGCCAGACTCCAGGCCATTCGGCGGACTGTACCTGCGGCCAGTGCAACCCCCATGTAGAATACTGCGACGTGTGCGGTAAGAGTCTGGCCAGCTGTACCTGCCATATGCCAGACCAGGATATGGAAAAACATGTATATATCCTGGAAAATCTGGGCTGTGCCAACTGTGCCGCCAAAATGGAGAAAAAAATCAAAGAGCTGCCAGGTGTAAAATACGCCTCCATTACATTTGCCACCAAACAGCTGCGCCTGTCTGCAGAAGACCACCAGACACTACTGCCGAAAGTCCAGGAAATCTGCGCCTCCATAGAATCTGATGTAAAAGTAATTCCCCGAAGCGGGCCGCTCCCAGGCGCTTTCAAAACAAAAACCTATATTTTAGAAAACCTGGGCTGCGCCAACTGTGCTGCCAAAATGGAGCAGCGCATCGGCGAGCTGGAGGGCATCACCAGCGCATCCATCACATTTGCCACCAGACAGCTCCGGATTACCGCCAAAAGCCCTGACCGTTATCTCCCTGAGATCCGCAATATCTGTACCTCTATCGAATCTGAGGTTGTGGTCACAGAAAAGGATACCCGTCCCAAGAGCAGAGATACCCTGCCTGTTGAGACGGCACGCACCTCCACTAAAACACACGCCTCCAGAGAAAAGCTGGAGCTGCTGGCTATTCTTGCCGGCATTGCCCTGTTCGCCGCCGGGGAAATCCTGGAACATATGGGTGCCGCAGCTATGCTTACGCTGCCTGTTTTCATCATCGGTTACGTAATACTGGGCGGGAAAATTGTCCTGACAGCAATCAAAAACATCCCCAAGGGACAGATTTTTGACGAAAATTTTCTGATGAGTATTGCCACTTTAGGCGCTTTTGCCATACAGGAGTACCCAGAAGCTGTGGGTGTAATGCTGTTTTACCGTATCGGTGAATACTTTGAACACCGGGCTGTGGAGCGAAGCCGGGGGCAGATTATGGACACGGTAGACATGCGCCCGGAAGTGGTCAATCTGCTGGTAGGTGAGGAAGTTCAGGTTATCGATGCACAGGACGCCCAGGTGGGAGACATTCTCCTGGTCCGCCCTGGAGACCGGATACCTCTGGACGGCGTAGTTATTGAAGGTGAAAGCCGCATCGACACCTCACCGGTTACCGGGGAACCTGTGCCTGTGTCCGCAGGGTTCGGCAGTGAAGTCACTTCCGGCTGTGTAAACACCTCCGGCCAGCTGAAAATCCGCGTGGAGAAAGTTTTAGAGGAATCCATGGTTACCCGGATTCTGGATTCCGTGGAAAATGCAGCCGCCAGCAAACCGAAAATCGACCGTTTTATCACAAGATTTGCCAGAATCTACACTCCCTGTGTAGTACTGCTGGCGCTGGGAACTGCCGTGATTCCTTCCCTGTTTACAGGAAACTGGGATTATTGGATCTACACGGCCCTCACCTTCCTTGTCATGAGCTGTCCCTGTGCCCTTGTACTCAGCGTGCCATTGGCATTCTTTTCCGGAATTGGGGCCGGTTCCAAGAAAGGCATTTTATTCAAGGGGGGTGTTTCCCTGGAGGCTATGGCAGGTGTCAACGCTGTCATTATGGATAAGACCGGAACCATCACAGAGGGGAATTTTGTCTTACAGGAGATCGTTCCCGCCGGAAAACACTCTGAAGATGATTTGCTGCAGATGGCGGCAAGCTGTGAACAGGTTTCCACACATCCTATCGCAGGGAGTCTTGTGACAGCCGCCAGGGAGAAGGGCCTGCCCCTGGAGAAGCCTCAATCTCTCCAGGAAATTGCCGGCCACGGAATACAGGCTTCTCTGGAAAACAAAACGGTACTGTGCGGAAATAAAAAACTGATGGATAAGTTCCACATCAATATGAAACAGTTAAAGACTGCTTCCTTCGGGGCCGAAGTATTCCTGGCAGTAAATGGGAAATTTGCCGGATACTTTATCATCGCTGACACTGTGAAAAAGGATGCCAGAACTGCCATAAGCAGAATGAAAAAAATGGGACTCACCACTGCCATGCTCACCGGCGACTCCCAGGACAGCGCCCAGGAGGTTGCCAGAGAAACGGAAATTGACCAAGTACATGCAAAACTTCTGCCCCAGGATAAACTGACCGAGCTGACAAAAATCCGCAATCAATACGGCAGTGTTATGTTCGTGGGCGACGGAATCAACGACGCACCAGTACTGGCGGGGGCAGATGTTGGCGCGGCAATGGGAAGCGGAGCAGATGCCGCCATAGAAGCCGCTGACACTGTATTTATGACTTCCAGCATGGAGGCCATCCCACAGTCCATCGCCATCGCCAGAGCCGCATCAAGAATTGCATGGCAGAACGTAGTATTTGCCCTGATTATAAAAATCTTTGTGATGATTCTGGGCCTGCTGGGATACGCCAATATGTGGCTGGCTGTATTCGCCGACACTGGCGTGGCCATGTTGTGTGTTTTAAATTCTATAAGAATCCTCTATCGTAAGGAGCTGTAAACTAGAGTGTATTTGAAAATTCATTCACGCCACCCATACGCCCCACTTTGCGGCAGATTCGCCTCTTATTCGGTTGCTGTAGCCCGCTACAGCGCCCTCATGCGGAACAAATCTCCCACAAATTGTGACGCACGGTTGACATAAAGCAATTTTCAAACACGCTCTAGAACATGTCTTAAAAATGGACTAGAAATTCATTGACAAACTTTCAAAAAGATTTACCATTATATATAATGATTAGAGTGTCAAATGAGACCTTTTGACGCTCTAATCATCCAATCAGCTTTTAGGCCGACTGTGCGTGCAGATATTTTAATATTTTTATAGTATTTTAATTTGCATTTGTTCGTAAACAGATTATAATATGATTATCAGATGCGGCAGGCAAATCTGAAATGCTGAAAGAGAGGTAAACATGGAAGAAATGGGAATGACAAATGAACAATGGAAAGATAATCTAAGAATCCAGCTGGAAAACTGGGAAGAAATCGAAGATTTGCTGGCCAGTGGTAAAAAAGACGACGCTCTGAAAAAAATCGGTAGAATCAAAGAACGCATCAAACAGGGGATTGAAAGCTGAATTATGCTTCATATACTGGAATCTCGGGAGCAGACCTGCCTTTTCTGCTCCCTTCTCGTATAACAGCTACACCAGCCACCGCTGCAGATTCTCCTCTATCTGACAGGCCAGGGCTTCCTTTTTCCACCCTTTCGCCACAGCAGTATACTCCAGACTGCGTTTCAACACTTCGGGTATTTCCTGCAGCTTTGCATGTTCCACGCCTTTAGCCCAGGCCACTGCCGGCAGGCCGTCGGTCTCGAGAAACAGCCTGTCCGCCGGGATTTCCCTTACCATAGTCCCGATAAGCCCTCTGTGCTCTCCCCACACCATGGATGTGTCCGGCCCCAAGGTAAAGTAACAATCCTGCTCCAGAAACTTTTCAAAATCTTTTTCTGGACCTGAATACCAATGTACACACACGCTGCCTGGAAATCCTTTGATGATATCTGCAATTTTTTCCTCCTGCCCTTTCGTGTGGAGCAGAACCGGCTTTCCCAGGTCTGCGGCAATCTGAAGCTGTTCCTCCAGCCGTCTCTGCTGCAGTTTTAGCGGGATCTCGCACCAGACACTGTCCATGCCGATTTCCCCCACAAAGCTGCATAATTCCAGATATTCTCTGCATTCTTCCACCTGATAACAATGGGTATACCATGGATGGATACCGAAACTAACTATGATTTCTCCCTGGCTGCGAAACGACTCCATCGCCTGCCATTCCCCAGGTGTTCCTGTGGAGAAACAAGTGGTGATGCCATTTTTCCGGCGGAAATTCAGTTCTGTTTCCCCATCAAGTGTCTCGTATCCTTCCGAAAGACAGGCCAGGTGCGCGTGCATATCGATCATTTGGTTTCCTCCTGAATCAGCCTGTAAATCTCTGCCCGTAATTTTCCCTGTTCATACAGCCACTCTCTGGTGCGGTTTTTCTCCTTCACCTGGATTTCCCGCCGTATCCCCTCACCGGCCTTTCCAAGAATCAGGATTCTGTCAGAGAGGTAGATTGCCTCGTCTGTATCATGGGTTACCAGGAGAATTGTTTTCTTTAAATTACTGTACAATTCCCGGAGCCAGTCCTGCATCCCGCTTCTGGTGATCACATCCAGCGCGCCAAAGGGTTCATCCAAAAGGTATATCTCTGCCTGACACAGAGCCGTCCGCAGAAAAGCCGCCCTCTGGCGCATACCGCCGGACAGCTCATCTGGATATTTGTCTTCACATCCCTGAAGACCGAAACGTGCCATCTGTGCCTGGGCTGTCTCCTTCATCTGCTCTTTTTGGTGATGGATTTCCCCGTATAGACATACATTGTCCAGAATCGTCCTCCAGGGCAGAAGCAGATCGTTCTGAGGCATGTAGGCAAAACAGCCGTTTACCCCTTTTGTCTCTTTTCCATCAATCTGCACCTGGCCGCTCTGAGGCTTTCTAATACCCGCCAGTATATTCAGCAGAGTGGATTTTCCACAGCCAGAAGGACCCAAAATACTGATAAACTCTCCTTCTGCCGCCTCAAACGTAAGGCCATTTAGAATATGCTGGTCCCCATAAGAAAAATACAGGTTATTTACACTGAGCTTCATACTGTACCCCGCAGTTATTCTTTCTAATCCAGAAATTCATTGGTATAATAATCCGATGGGGGAAGGGCTTTTTCAATTACACCGTATTCCTGCAGGAAACTGCTGTAACGGTCCCACACTTCGTCCTTCATCTCTCCCCAGGTATCTGTATCCTCCATAAATTTCCCCGCCAGATATTTCTGGGACTTTTTCAGCATTTTTTCATCATAATCCGGCGCATAGGAATGCAGAATCTCTGCACAGCCTTCCGGGTCCTCTATCACATCTGCGTAACCCTTCTGCGTGGCCCGTAAAAAGGCAGAAACCATTTCGGGGTCCGATTCAATCTGCCCGTCGCTGGTGATAATCACAGGGGTGTAATAATCCAGACGTTCATCCAGCTGGCGGCATTCCATATAATTCAGCCTGCAGTCATTCATTTCTGCCATTATGCTGTCCCAGCCCTCGAAGAACCACATGATGTCACAGCTTTTCCCCAGTGCCTCGAATCCGGTTCCGTCTGAGATCACCATATCTAATTTAGAAAAATCCGCTCCCTCTTTGGCCATACATGCCTCCAAGACTGCCGACTCACCTGGCCCGCCCCATCCGGCGTATGTCTTTCCCTCAAAATCTGCCGGGGACTCAATCCCGCTGTCCGCCAGAGATACGAATCCGGAAGTATTGTGCTGGATAATGGCAGCCACTGTCTTAATGGGCAGAGGGTCTTCTGCACTTTTGGCTATGGTCACATCCTCCTGGTAGCTGATTCCGAAGTTTCCTTTCTGCTGGGCAACCAGTGTGGCCGTCGCCCCGTCTGTAGGCTCGATGACCTCCACGTCCATTCCCTCTTCTTCATAGTACCCCCTGTCCAGCGCCGTATAGATACCCGTATGATTGGTGTTTGGCACATAGTCCAGGATCACAGTTACTTTTTCCAATTCTGCCGGAGTTTCCTGCTCTTTGGCGTCCGTTTGTTCTGCCTGCTCCGTCTGTTTTGCTGCCCCAGCCTTTTCTTCAGACAGACTGCTGCCACAGGCGGCCAGTCCCCATACCATTGATGCGGCTGTGAGAATTATCAATTTCTTCTTCCACTTGTTTGTCATAGTCGTTCCCCTTTCTTACAGTTCCCATGTTCCCTTTTCGGATCTTTTTCTACAGTGCCTTACACTTTCGGCCTTCGCCGCTTCATGGGCAGTACTGCACAGCCAAATAACTTTACCAGACCGTTCATCAGCAGACTCAGCAGTATGATCATAACCACACATGCGAATACCTTATCCAGCATGTAACCGTTTTTTGCCCGGATCAAATAATAACCCAGCCCGCTCTGCGACGCGATCCATTCCCCCACCACTGCACCGCTGATACTGTAAGTGGCCGCCACTTTCAGCCCTGACAGCAGGGAAATCACAGCTGAGGGAATTTTCACAATCCGGTACAGCTGGAATCTGGACCCGCCATAAGTCCGGAGCAGGTTCAGATAGCCTTCTTCCATCTGCCCCAGCCCGTCACTGAAACTGACTACAATGGGAAAAAAGCACATCAACACCACCGTTAAAATCTTCGGAGCGTAGCCAAATCCCATATAAATAATAAAAATCGGCGCCAGAACAATCACAGGCACAGTCTGGGTCACCACTAAAATGGGATAGATACAGCGCTTAAACGTGGGCATGGCATCAATCAAAATGCCGATTATGATTCCCACGGCGAAAGAGATTCCCATTCCCGTCAATGCCTCCAGTACTGTAATCCCCGTATGCCGCAGCAGCGTGGGAAATTCCTCTGCCAAAGTAAAAACTGTGGCGCTGGGTGATGGCAGTACATACAGAGGGATTTGTCCCACCCGCACTGTCAGCTCCCAGATTCCCAGCAAAATAAGTATAACCAGAAGCGGTGCGGCTCTTGTCATATTTTTCATATCAGCAGCTCCTCTTTCAAATATTTCTTCCGGACCAGACACAAAAACGAGGTTTCCTGTACGACAAAAAATGCCGATGCAGACGCACCGACATTATTAGCAAAATTCTGTGAAAACCCAAGTAAAAATGTCCGATGCATCCTGGCATCCACCGCACACTTTCATCGTGTCTCCTAAAATCTTACGAACGTCATATTTTCCTGCGCCAGCATTATCTGTATCAGGTTCAAAGGGTCAAAACCATTCGGTTTACTCTCAGGCTTACCGCCTCCCCATTTTCAGATGATTATACTACAGTCATATACACATTGCAACATAAAAATGTTAAAAACTCTTCAGCCAAAATCGTACAGAAGGAAAAAGATAATAAAATTTTAAAGAATCATCAGAGAATATTCTATTCTTTTCAAATTCCCTATTTGATAAAATTCAACTATCAAGAAAGCACAGACAATGTGTAAAATCAGGAGGTAGGTATCATGAAAAAGAAACTAAAAAAAGCATTTGCAGTATTGATGTGTGTGACATTTGTAGCTGCAATGACAACAGGCTGCGGCGGTGGTTCCTCAGACAGCGGCTCAGCAAAATCAGAGGGAACCGATTCAAAGGCTGCCGGCGATGCGGCGGCGGATGCGGCAGATGCGGCAGGCGTGGACGTTAAAGATGCAAAAGTCGGCATCTCCATTTACCAGTTTTCAGACAACTTTATGACCTTGTACCGCACAGAACTGGTACGCTACATGGTTGACGAGCTTGGATTCACAGAGGGAAACATTACCGTTCAGGATGGTAAAAACGACCAGGCAGAGCAGACAAACCAGATCAATAATTTTATTACCAGCGGTGTGAACGTGATGATTCTCAACCTGGTACAGTCCTCTTCTGCACCGCAGATTACAGATATGTGCAACGATGCGGGAATTCCGGTTGTGTACATTAACCGTCAGCCAGATGAGACAGAATCAGACCGGTGGGAGTCCGAAGGTATTAAAGCCACTTACATCGGTGCCGATGCGAAACAGTCCGGAATTTATCAGGGCGAGGAGATCGCTGAGACAGAGAACAAAGGGGATATTAACGGGGACGGCAAAGTCAGCTACATTATGATCCAGGGCGACCCGGAGAACATTGATGCCCAGAACAGAACCGATTACTCCATCAAGGCCCTGGAAGAAGCCGGAATGAAGACAGAAGAACTTCTCCTTCAGAGGGGCGACTGGGATCAGGTGAAAGGACAGCAGATTACACAGGATGCACTGACACAGTTCGGCGATAAGATTGAAGTGGTATTCTGCAATAACGATGCCATGGCACTTGGGGCTCTGCAGGCAATCCAGGCGGCAGACAGGAAGGTTAATGAGGATATTTATCTGGTAGGAGTAGATGCGCTGACAGATGCAGTGCAGAATATTGTGGACGGTAAGTTTACAGGCACAGTATTCAACGACTATTTCGGCCAGGCACAGGGTGCAGCCGACCTGGCAGTGAAGTTTTTGAACGGCGAGGAAGTAGATGCGGTGAATATGGTGGATTACATCAAAGTTACCGGGGAAAATGCAGAGGAAATTCTTGAAAAGATTAAATAACAAAGAATCGCTCAAAAATCAGATGTGTGCACTGCATACATCTGATTTTTGACAGAGTGTTTTTTGAGAAACAGAGGGAGCACTCTGACAGGAAAGGAGAGAAGATGGCAGAGTATAGACTGGAAATGCGTGGAGTCAGCAAAAGTTTTCCAGGCGTAAAGGCACTGGATCAGGTGAACTTACAGATCCGCCCAGGCACGGTTCATGCACTGATGGGCGAAAACGGGGCCGGAAAATCAACACTGATGAAATGTCTTTTCGGCATTTACCGGATGAACGAAGGGGAAGTATTTGTTGACGGTCAGAGAATGAATATCAGTAATCCGGACGAAGCGCTGCATCACGGACTTGCCATGGTTCACCAGGAACTGCAGCCGGTGCCGGACAGAACCATTGCGGAAAACATGTATCTGGGAAGGTATCCGCTGAAGTCTTTCGGCCCTCTAAAAGCCATAGACCATAAGAAGATGAATGAGGAAACTGCCAAATGGCTGGAAAATGTCAAGATGCCCTTCGACCCGAAGAAAAAACTGGGCGAATTATCCATCTCCCAGATGCAGTCTGTGGAAATTGCCAAAGCGGTTTCCCAGGATGCAAAGCTGATTATTCTGGATGAGCCCACATCTTCCTTGACAGACAATGAAGTAGAGGCACTTTTTCGAATTGTAAGGGACCTGAAGTCCAGAGGGGTTTCGTTTGTATATATTTCCCATAAAATGGCAGAAATCCGCCAGATCGCCGATGATATTACCATTATGCGGGACGGTACCTATGTGGGAAGCTGGAGTATGGAAGACATCACCGACGGTGAAATTGTGCGGCAGATGGTGGGCCGGGAGCTGACCAATGTGTATCCCCCTCTGGACAATACTCCGGGAGAGGTTTTAATGGAAGTTAAGGGATACACCAGCATCAGCGACCGTTCCTTCCAGGATTGTTCCTTCACATTGAGAAAAGGGGAAATCCTGGGCTTCGGCGGTCTGGTAGGCGCCCAGAGAACCGAGCTGATGGAAGCTGTTTTCGGAATGCGGCATATCCAATCAGGCGAAATTATTCTAAATGGAAAACCAATCAGCATAAAATGTCCCCATGACGCCATTAAAAATGGGATCGGAATGATCACTGAGGACCGGCGGGGAACCGGCATTCTGGGATGTCTGTCAATTGCAGACAATGTCTCTATCGCATCTCTGGACCAATATCTGGAGGCAGGGATTAAGCTGAGTAAGAAAAAAATAGAAGAGCTTGTACAGGACAATGTGGGAAAGCTGAGCATTAAAACGCCGGACAGCAGAGAATTGATTCAGAATCTGTCCGGGGGCAACCAGCAGAAAGTAATTATTTCCAGATGGCTGGCCAATAACCCGGACGTTCTGATCATGGACGAACCTACAAGGGGTATCGATGTAGGCGCCAAATATGAGATTTACCAGATTATGATTGAGCTGGCAAAGCAGGGAAAAGGGATTATCATGATTTCTTCTGAAATGCCGGAGCTTCTGGGCGTTTCCAATCGTATTATAGTAATGTGTAATAAGAGAATTGCCGGTGAGCTGACAAGAGAAGAAGCGACACAGGAAAAAGTGATGGAATATGCAACGAAGTTTTAAAGTCCGTCGAGAGGAGTATGTGATGAGTAAGAAAATTAATATTAAGGATACATTAATCAATAATGGTATCATTTTGCTGCTTGCGATTCTTGTGGTATATGTAAGTATCAATGTGCCCACGTTTAGGAGTATCTCTAATTTAAAGAATCTGGCAATTAATGCGGCTCCCCGTGTGATTGTGGCATTGGGCGTCAGCGGATGCCTGATCACAAAAGGAACCGACCTTTCCGCAGGCCGTATGGTAGGTCTGGCAGGATGCCTGGCAGGGATTATGCTGCAGAAAGCAGACGCTGCAGATAAAATCTGGCCGGCGTTTCCCCAGATCAACGTATTTCTGGTACTGCTGATCTGCATGGCAGTCTGTGCAGTATTTGGGCTGATCAATGGCATTGTAGTTGCTTATCTGAATGTTCCGGCATTTATCGGGACTCTGGGAATGCAGATGATCGTATACGGAATTGCACTTGTCATTACCAATGCGGTTCCCATCGGCGGCTACCGGGCGGACTTTACAACAGTTACTCAGGGAAATATTGCAGGAGTTCCTTATCTGTTTATTTATCTGGTTATTGCTGCCGCAATCATCTGGTTCGTATATAACTATACCCGCCATGGCAAGTACATGTACGCCATCGGCGGAAATGAATCGGCGGCGGAAGTTTCTGGTGTAAATGTGAAAAAAACTAAAATCATCATTTATGTGACAGCGGCATGCCTGTACGCCATTGCAGGATTCTTATTCAGCGGAAAATCAGGCGGGGCGTCTGTGAATCTGGGCATGTCCTATGAGCTGGAGGCAATCGCTGCCTGTACCATCGGCGGTGTGTCAGTAAACGGAGGTATCGGACGGGTGTCCGGCGTTATCATCGGTGTTGCTGTGTTTGAACTTTTGAAATCCTCCCTGCAGTTTTTGGGAGTCAACACAAACTACCAGTTCATTGCACAGGGAATCGTAATTGTGGTGGCAATCGCACTGGATATCAGAAAATATATTGCAAAGAAATAAAAGGAACTCTGGAACGTATGAAAGGGCAGTGAATGGCTGCCCTTTTATTCTCTTATAGAAAACTATTTCTTCTATGCAAAAATCTTAGATAGAAGTACTGTACGAGTGACAGGGTTTACGTTTATAATTAAAAGCAGATGTGAAATCAGTGAGAAAAGGAAAGGGCTGAATATGCAGTATACAGTCTTGTTAGTAGATGATGAAGAAGAAATCAGAGAAGGTATCATACGTAAGATTGACTGGGAAAAATACGGCTTTCGGATTGCAGGCAGTGCCGGCAACGGAAAGGACGCGCTGGAGATCGCTGAGAGTATTCAGCCGGATGTGGTGATGACAGATATCATGATGCCTTTTATGGATGGGCTGGAGCTGGGAGAGCAGATTGCCCGGATGAATCCAGAGGTGAAGCTGTTGATATTTTCAGGTGCAGATGAGTTTGAGTATGCGCAGAAGGCACTGCGTATCCAGGCTGTGGAATATATATTAAAACCCATCAATGCTGAGGAACTGCGGGATACTTTGGTAAAGATCAAAGACACTTTGGATAAAGAGTATGAAGCAAAACGGAATCTGGAAACACTCCGGGAGCATTACATTGACAGCATACCAGTCATCCGTGAGCAGACCATGGCTGCATTGGTGGAGGGCAGACTTGACCGGAAGCAGTTGGAAAAGAAATGCGGGATTGCCCAGATTGACCTGGAGGCATGGGGATATACGGTGGGACTTCTGGAGGTGGAATCCAGTCAGAGGAAAGCTGTGAAGGAAATCTTTTCTAACCATGACGAAGCATTGATTCCTGTAACCTTGAAGCAGACAGCCGATGAGATCCTACCGTCTTATGTTAAAGTGACCACATTTTATTATGGGGATATGGCTGGCGTGGCAGCGAATTTTTACAAGGAAGAAGACATTTTTCAGCTGATTGAGGGGATGGACCATGTATGCAAGACCATGCAGAAGGTTTATAATGTAGTGGTGACAGGCGGGATTGGCTTGATGTGCCAGGACGCTCTGGAGCTGCGGCAGGCCAGAGAGGAAGCTCAGACTGCTCTTACCTACCGGGTGTCCCTGGGCGGAGGACACGCTATCTATCTCGGTGATGTGGAACCGCAGAAAAGCTCCGTGCTGCGATTCCAGGAAAATGATGAGACAGCGCTGATAGAGGCGGTTAAACTGGGACGGGAAGATAAAATCGACGTACAGGTAAAAGGAATTTTCGAGAAAATACGCGGACAGATCCTGAGCAACCGCCAGCTGGAGGTATATTTTACAGAAGTGAAGATTGCTTTTATGCGTCTGCTGCAGTATTATGAAATCCAGTCTGAGGAGCTTTTTAAGGAAATGGAAAACTTCCGCGTGGCAGATGAAATCCACTCTTTTCAGGAAGCAGAAAACTGGATGATACAAAAAAGTCTGGATATCAGCAGGATTATCAAAGAAACCCGGATGAATTCCCGTTCTATGATTACCATGCGGGCAAAAGAATATATGCAGAAGAATTATGGTGATGAAGAATTATCGGTGGAAAAGGTAAGCCGCATCCTCCATGTGAGCCCCAATTATTTTTCATCTCTATTTAAGAAAGAAATGCAGGTGTCCTTCATTGCATATCTCACAGATATCCGTATGAAAAAGGCGGTGGAACTGCTGGATAAGACAGATGATAAAAGCTATATGATTGCGGAAAAGGTGGGATATTCCGACCCCAATTATTTCAGCCATGTATTCAAAAAGCATTACGGGGTGTCTCCCCAGAAGTACCGCAAAAGGGGGTAACAGCTTTATGTTTTGCAAAAAGGTGCTTCCATGGAAAAACTGGATGAATTATAATAAGCTGCAGACAATTATTATGATACCATTTACGCTGATTGGTGTCTGCGCCATCCTGATTCTGGCGGTTGGACTATATATCCGGTTTACCAATACGGCAAAGGAAATGATCACAGGAGAAAATATCCAGATCGTGGACCAGACAAACCAGTCCATGAATTATTATCTGAAAGAGATGATGCAGGTATCTGATTCCATTTATTATCATATTTTAAAGCAGGAGGATATCAGCAGTTCAGATGCAAAAAAAGCCATTGAACTTCTCTACAATGCCAACCAGGACAAAGTGGTAAATATCGCCTTGTTTGACAAAGACGGGGCCGTGGTATACGGCGTGCCCAATTCCACGGCAAAGAAAAACTCCAATCCTCAAAATGCCAAATGGTATCAGGATGCGGTCTCCAACATTGAGAATCTTCACTTTTCACTGCCCTATGTGCAGAATATTTTCGACACTTCGGATATCAGTTATCGATGGGTGGTATCACTCAGCCGTTACGTGGAATTTGAACGGGAAGGGAAAGTGGAGGACGGTGTCTTACTGGTTGACATGAATTTCAACGGAATTGAACAGGTATTAAAAAATGTAAACCTGGGAAGCCCCGGCTATCTGTATCTGATGGACCGGGACGGGGAAATCATCTATCATCCCCAGCAGCAGTTTTTGTATTCAGGGCTGGCTGAGGAAGACAACCGGAGGGTGAAGGATTACGAAGACGGCGGCTATGTGACAGAATTCCAAGGGGAGAAAAGGCTGAACACCATCAAAACAGTGGGATATACCGGATGGAAGCTGGCGGCAGTGGTCTCCATGGGCGAAGTGGTGTCCAGCTACCGGGATTTAAGATATTATATCCTGATTCTGTCCATCTGTCTGATTATTATCCTGATTAGGGCCAGCACCCTTGTTTCAGAAAAGCTCACCACCCCCATAGACCATCTGGAACAATCCGTGGAGAGCCTGGAAGCCGGAAATCTGGAAACAGAGATTGCCATTGGCGGTTCAGAGGAAATCCGTCACCTGGGACATTCCATTCAGTCCATGGTTGACCAGATGAAACATCTAATGGAGGAAATCGTGGTGGAGCAGGAATTGAAGAGGAAGACGGAATTCGAGGCGCTCCAGACCCAGATTAACCCCCATTTTCTGTATAATACTCTGGATTCTATTGTCTGGATGATTGAAAACGAAAATAATGAAGGGGCTGTCAAGATGGTTACATCCCTGGCGCGGCTGTTCCGAATCAGTATCCGCGGGAAAAGTATTGTGCCTGTGGGGGATGAACTTGCCCATGCTAACTATTATCTGGCCATACAGAATATCCGGTATAAAAATAAATTCGATTATTTTATAGAGGCATCAGAGGAAGTCAGGGAATATGCCACTGTGAAGTTGATTTTACAGCCAATGATAGAGAATTCCATTAATCATGGCATGGCCCACATGGAAAAGGACGACGGAGGAGAAATCCGGGTCCGGGCATATACAACCCAGGAATGTCTGGTTCTGGAGGTAGAAGACAACGGATGCGGTATGACGCCGGATCAGATCAGCCAGGCTCTTTGCAGTCAGAAGCATGAAAAGGGCATAAATACCGGAATCGGAATGGGAAATGTGGACAAACGCATCCGGATTCACTTTGGAAAAGAATATGGGGTACAGATTATAAGCGAGCCGGACGAGGGAACGCTGATACGTATGAAGATGCCTCTCCAAAAGGTACCGGCGGAAACAAAGGGAGGCCTGAGTGTATGAAATGGAAAAAGAAGATTCAGTTCATGCTGCTTGCCATGCTGATTTTGGTATGCCTGATGCGCATCGCCAGTGCACCGCCGGATAAAAAAGAGAAAAACTATAAAGTATCAATTATCTTCCGGGGCAATATGGACCAGAGCTGGGAGAATTTGAAACGGGGGGCAGAGGATGCTGCGGCAGATTTGAAAGCGGACTTGCATTTTACGGCATCCCTGGAGGGAAATACGGCGGAGGAACAATTGGAATTGTTAAATAAAGAGCTGGGGGTCAGCGACGCCATCCTGATCTCCCCGGTAAACCGTATTCTGCTGAAGGAACCGCTGCTGGAGCTGGCCAAGAAGAAAACCCCTGTTTTAATGTTTGAATCGGGAATATCCGGGGAAAATGATATCCTCTTATTCTGCTGTGATAACAAGCAGATGGGCCGGGATATGGCAGAGACAGTGCTCAGACATGGAAATGCAAAAGAGAAAACCATCGTTTTTTCTGGAAACGGAATCTGCTCCAGTGTCACACAGCGTCAGAGAGGATTCCTGGAAGTGATGGAAGACACCGGGAATCAACCGATCATCGTCAGTGCCGGGAGCTTTCAGCCGGAAGCGCTGGCAGAAATTCTGGCCAGGGAGAATCCCCGGGTAGTTATCGCACTGGACGACCGAATCCTGGAAAATCTTATAAAAGCCGGGAGGATTTACCGGGGACAGAATGAACGAAATCAGCTGAAAATCTACGGGATTGGCTGCAGCAGTGAGATTCTAAAATGCCTGGAAAATGGAGAAATTGTCAGCATTGCCGTACAGGATGATTATGCAATTGGTTATCTGGGCGTCAGGGAGGCAGTAGCCGCCATAAAAGGAAAAGACACGAAAGGCAATGAAAATATCCGTTATATCATTACAAATTCGGATCATATGTACGATGATATGGATCAGCGTGTGTTGTTTCCTTTTGTCAGATAAAGAAATGAGGTATATGCCAATGAAATTAAAGTGGGCAGTCAGTGTTTTAGGGCTGATGTTGTCAATGGTGCTGTGCTGTGGCTGTATTGCAGAGGAAAAAACGGATACAGAAGAACTGCGCGTGGGCGTCCTCGTCTATAATCAGGACGACTTGTTTATCCAGTCCGTGAGAGATGAACTTGATGAGTGCTTCCGGAAGACAGAGAGAGAAGAGTCCTGCCGGATTACTGTCAGTTTCTTCGACTCCATGGGAAGCCAGCTTACGCAGAATGAACAGATTGACACATTCATCGAGAATGGGTATGATGTCCTATGTGTGAATCTGGTGGACCGTACAGATGCAGCGACAATTATTGATAAAGGGAAAAGCGCCAATGTCCCCATTGTATTTTTTAACAGAGAACCTGTAAGCGCAGACCTGGAACGGTGGGACCGGATTTATTATGTGGGAACAGATGCGGCGGAAGGCGGAAAACTCCAGGGGGAGATTTTTCTGGACTATTATGAGAAGCATCGGGAAACTGTGGATAAGAACGGAGATGGAGTCATCCAGTATGTACTGCTGGAGGGGGAGCCGGGACATCAGGATGCGGCCATCCGCACAGAATCCTGTATCAAGCGGATTAAGGAAGGCGGCGCAGGGATGGAACGCCTGGCCGGGGCCAATGCCAACTGGAAACTGAATCAGGGAAAGGAGAAAATGGAAGCCTGGCTGCAGGAATTTGGCGATGAAATCGAGGCAGTAATCAGCAACAATGATGCTATGGCCCTTGGCGCGTTAGACGCGCTGGGAAAGCAGAAATGGTCAAAAATTCAGGCAGCAGTGATCGGCCTTGACGGAATAGAAGAAGCCCGCATCGCCATACAGGAAAAGCGTATGATCGGGACTGTGATCAATGATGCCGAAGGACAGGCGGAGGCCATAGTAAAACTGGCGCTGCAGCTGGGACGGGGGGAACCCCCGAAGAATATCCCTGGTATGGAAAAACGGGTGGTCCGGCTGCCCTATGAGCTGCTGACCCAGTAAAAATAGCCAAAGGAGGCGACATAAATGGGAATAGAAATACAAATCCTGGACTTTTTACAGAATTTCCGGACACCTGCCGGTGATGCGGTCATACCACTGATTACAAAACTGGGGGATAAAGGAATCATTTGGATTCTATTGGCCGCTGTTTTATTGCTGATTCCAAAAACCAGGAGAACAGGCGTCATATTGACAGCCGCCTTATGTGTAGATCTTATTCTGTGCAATGGGATTTTAAAAAATCTGTTTGCCCGGGTCCGTCCATTTGATGTAAATACTTCCGTTCAGCTTTTAATCCCAAAGCCGGCTGATTTCTCTTTCCCATCCGGCCACACTGCCGCTTCTTTTTCATCTGCTGCGGCACTTTTCTTCGCAGGAGAGAAAAAATTGTGGAAACCAGTTCTGGCGCTGGCTGTCGTAATCGCATTTACACGACTATATCTGTATGTCCATTATCCCACAGATATTTTAGGCGGTATGGCGGTGGGAACTGCAGCTGGATATCTTGGTTTTTGGATCATTACGAAATGGGAAAATAGGAATTTACAGTAAAAATAGAATCCTGCTGCGCAGGATTTTCCGCGCCGGAGCGCGGCTCCGCCTGCGGCGGGAGCGGCTGACTCCCGCCCTCTCACGGCGTACTGCCTGTACAAATTGTACTCTTTACTAAAAGCGTCTCTCTACAGTCCCTTACTCTTTGTCCAAAATCTCCTGCTTTCTTCCCAAAATGTCATCTGACAGAATCTCCGCCTCTGCCTGTTCAAAGCCGATTCTCTCAATGGTCTGGGCGAAACGCTCTCCAGGCTGGCCTTTTTCACGGAACAGCAGGATGCATTTTTCCACTGCCTTCATCACTTCCTCTTCCGATTCAAAGATTTTGCCCAGTGGTTTTCCGTGGGAAATATTTTTTCCCCATCTTCCGCCGATATACATTTTATACCCATTCATACCGTCAGGGATGGCGTCAAAGCGGCAGTTTCCCACACAGCGCCCGCAGTGGGTGCATATTTCCTGGTTGATTTCCAAAACGCCGTCCTTTATTTTGGCGGCTCCCATGGGACATGCCTTTTCAATGGCACACTTTTTGCACCCTTTACAGCCTTCCTTGTCATAATTGGGAACTAGCTGCCCCACAATACCCACGTCGTTCAATTCCGGTTTTACACAGTTATTGGGACAGCCTCCCACAGCAATTTTGAATTTGTGTGGCAGTTTCACCTGGCGGTAGCCCTCGTAAAATGCTTTGTGAATTTTCTCAGATAAATCAAAGGTATCAATCCTTCCATACTGACAGGTAGTTCCTTTACAGGAAACCACAGGGCGCACTTTCGCTCCGGTTCCTCCGGTGCTCATCCCTGCCTGCTCAATAAATGCCCGGAATTCATCAATTTTCTCATAGGGAATTCCCTGCACTTCCACTGTCATTCGAGTGGTATATACCACATTACCATTACCAAACTTTCTGGCTGCCTCGCCGATTGCAATATGCTCATCCGCAGTGAGTTTGCCGTTTACCGTAATCACACGGCCGGAAAAGTTGTCTGTTCTCTTATTGCTGAGAAATCCCAGCCCTTTTACTCTTTTTTCATCTTCTTTGCTGACTGTTAATGCTGCCATATTCTTCCTCCTTAAATTGTTTAGTATGCTTTTCCATCTGCTGTCTGCCTGGACTTTTACCATGGAATTGTTTTCACTTCTGTTATCATAGCACTTGTTTATCTATATGTAAAATATTATAATATTATGTAATTAATAGTTTTTTCCTATCAGAAAGGAAATATACCTCCGATGACGTTACGACATATGAAAATTTTTATCGAAGTGGTAGAAACCGGAAAGATGAGTGCAGCTGCCAAGAATCTGTACATGGCCCAGCCCTCCGTCAGCCAGGCAGTCCATGAACTGGAGGCCCATTACCAAACTCTGCTGTTTAAGCGTTATGCGAAAAAGCTCTATATCACTGAGGACGGAAAACTTCTGTACACCTATGCCAAACAGCTGACCTCACAATTTGCACGGATGGAGGAAACCATGCTCACCAAGAACCGCCGGGAAAAGTACCGCATTGGGGCCACCATCTCTGTGGGCGGAAGCATTCTCTCCCCGGTTGTAAAACATTTCCGTCAGAAGTTCCCGGACCTTGATGTCTATGCGTTTGTAGGAAATACCCAGGAAATTGAGGAACGGCTGTTGAACATGGATTTGGACGTGGGAATCATTGAGGGTTTTGTAAAAAGCACCGACCTCATTACCATTCCCCTGCTGGAAGACCCTCTGGTACTGGCCTGCAGCGAAAGCCACCCCCTGGCCGGCCGAAACGCCCTGTACATAGAAGACCTGCAGGAACAGGAATTTGTCATACGGGAACCGGGCAGTGGAACCAGGGAACTTCTGGACCGTTTTCTGGCCTCCCATGGCATCCATATCACCGTAGCCTTTGAAGCCCATACACCGGATTCCATAAAAAATGCCCTGCGGATTAATCAGTGCCTGACTCTGATTTCCGCAAGGCTTGTGGAGCAGGAATTAAAGAGCGGCGAATTCATTGCATTTTCCAGCCAGGATTCCCAGTGGAACCGTTATTTCCGCATGGTTTACCATAAGGAAAAAGACTCTGCTCCCTATCTTCCTATTTTTAAAGAAATTATATCCTCCTATGACCAAAAGGTCCCGCTGGACCGCTTTATTCATGGACAGTTCATCGATACCCATAATAAAAAACTGTAAAGCAGCGGCCGCTGTTTCATCGCTTTTTTGGTATATAGGCTTATAAAAGGTTCTGCATACTTTTCAAACTGATGGCCAGGGTGGACGTATTATGGAACAGTGCTGCAGATGCGGGCTGCACCATACCGCCCACGCCCAGGGCAATCAGAGCCAGATTGACCCCTACAATCATTTTATAGTTTTTGCTGATTCGTTTCATAAGCGCAGTGCTTAAGAGACGCAGGGTGACCACCTCGTACAAATCGTCGGATGAAATGGTGATGTCTGCAATTTCCCGTGCGATCTCCGCCCCGTCACTGATGGCGATCCCCACATCCGCTGCGGATAATGCCGGTGAATCGTTGATTCCGTCTCCGATCATGATCACTTTCCGCCCGGCCTTTCTCTCCTTTTCAATAAAACCGGCCTTGTCCTCTGGAAGAACTTCTGAATAATACTCATCTACACCGATCTGCCTGGCGATGGCCGCGGCTGTCCGCCCGCTGTCTCCAGTCATCATAACAACTTTCTTTATACCTGTCCGCCGCAGAGAATTGATCACCGGTTCAGCTTCCTCCCGCAGGGGATCTTCAATGCAGATGACAGCCGCCAGCCGGCGCTCCACTGCCAGGTACAGATGGGAGCAATCCGCGGGAAGCTGGGTAAACGCCTCCTGATACTGCTGGTCAACTGTGCATTTTTCATCGTCAAAGACAAAATGATAACTGCCGATAATGACCTTTTGCCCGTCTATGTAAGAAGAAATGCCGTGGGCCACAATATAGTCCACTTTGGTGTGCATCTCCTCATGCTCTAATCCCCGCTTTGCAGCGCCTCTTACCACTGCCTTAGCCATGGAATGGGGGAAATGTTCCTCCAGACAGGCTGCGATGCGAAGCAGCTCATCCGGGTCTTTCTCACAGAACGCAATCACCTCTTTTAGTGTGGGCCTGGCCTTTGTAAGTGTTCCGGTTTTGTCAAATACTATTGTGGACGCCTCCGCTGCTGCCTCCAGATATTTGCCGCCTTTTACCGTAATATGGTTCAAGCTGGCCTCCCGGATGGCTGATAATACCGCTATGGGCATGGCCAGCTTTAAGGCACAGGAAAAGTCCACCATCAAAACTGTAATGGCCTTCGTGGCATTTCTCGTCAGAAGCCATACCAGACCGGTTCCCAGGAAGGTATACGGAACCAGTCTGTCTGCCAGATGCTCCGCTTTACTCTCCAGGGCAGACTTCAGCTTCTCTGACTCCTCAATCATGGTGACAATCTTCTCATACCGGGAAGAACCGCCGGTCTCCTTTACCCGTATGGCAAGCCAGCCTTCTTCCAGCACAGTGCCGGCATAAACGTAGCCGCCCGTCTCTTTTTTCACGGGCTGAGATTCTCCTGTGAGAGACGCCTGATTCACCATAGCTTCTCCGGCTGACACTTCACCGTCAAAGGGAATCACATTGCCCATATGTACCACAACTTCGTCTCCCTCTCCAATCTCTGAGGCAGACACCAGCACCTCCTGGCCGTCCTTTTTCAGCCACACGTTTTCCACATTCAGAGACATACTGCGCGCCAGATCTCCCACCGATTTCTTATGAGTCCACTGTTCCAGCAGTTCACCCACTCCCAGCAGAAACATGACGGAACTGGCCGTTTCCATGTTCCCTCTGGCCACGGACACACCGATTGCGGCAGCATCCAGAACTGCAACTTCTAATTTCCCCTGAAGCAGTGTCCTCAGCCCTTGGGAGATATACCGAATCGACTTTACTCCAGTAACAAAAGCCCGCACTAGATATGGAAGAAACATCTTCTCAGCCACCCGCAGAACCGCCTTTTGCACCAGTTTTTCCTTATATTCTCTGTTCAGCTCTCTACCGGAATTTTCCAGAAAAGCTGCCGGAGCTTCAACCCGGTCATAGCCAAATTTTTTCAATGCGCAGATGATATCAGCCCGGCTGCCTACATAGGTAATCACTGCATCTGCCGTCCGCTCGAAAATCTTCACCTGCACAACATTTGGCTGTGTTTGGATATAATAGTGCAGAATATCAGCTTCCCGGCAGGTCATAAATGCCTGGTTCATATGAACGCGCAAATATCCTTTTGCCTCATGCCTGATATAAAACTTCACAATTATACCCTCCTAAACATCATCTTCCAGGTGGTCTTCTTCTACACTGGCCGCTTCTTTTGCATAACGTTCTTCATTGATCTCTTTTGCCTCGGCCAGTACGTCTTCCGCATTCTCCTGTACTGTAGTGACTGTCTTCATAATGCAGTCCTTTGCTCTCAGAACAGCCGCTGTGCAGTTGGTATAGACTTTCTTCGCATCTTTGCTGGAAAGGAGCTTCACCCCCGCAGTCCCAAATAATACGCCGCCTGCAAAAATTCCGATTTTCTCTGCCTTAAAAATACCCATCATGTCAGTTTCCTCCCTATTTGTGTTTATAGCCTGTGTACATTGTCATGGCAAAGCAGATGAAAGCCGCCCATGCCCAAAATCTGTGGTTCTTCACTACTGCCTCCCTCCTGTTTCAAACAAATTGACTCTGTAACCATACCCGTCAGCAAAATGATTTGTCAGTATCTTCTCATAATTCTAAAATAAACCGCAAATCATTTGGCAAATACGTATGCTCTTGAGTATAACTCTGACTGCCGTCCGCACATCAAAATGTAAATATATGCGAAATCAGCAGTATAATAGCAATTTAGCAAGGAAATCTGACTTAGTCAATCCTAAATCAATTTAATGAGAAATTTAAGTCATTAAGCCTTCTTTTTTAAGTAATAAAATCCATAAGCAGGCACTGAAACTCCGATGGGCTTCATCTCCTCCCCAGAAATCAGCTCCACATAATCTCCGTCTGTCTCATTGATCCAGGCGATTCTGTCGCTCTCACTGAAATTAAACAGACCGATGATTTTCTCGCCTTCATAACACCTTCCCATACACAGCACCGCCTGGTCCCAGGTGTCAATGGTCCAGGTATCCGCATCTGCCATGAATACTTTCTCACTTTTGCGAATCTTCTCCAGACGTCCCAGTGCCTGGAATACTTTTCCTTCCACTGTCTCCGGATCAGAGCGGTTTTCTGCCAGCTCCCAGTTCATGGCGCCCCTGTGGATATATCTGGAGTCATCTGCTTTCAGCGGGTCTTCCTTATAAGTATAATCATTGACCTGCGCTGTCTCGTCGCCGCTGTACAGCACCGGAATCCCCGACTGCATAAACATATAGGCGTGAAGCATCACATCCAGACGGACCGCCCGCTCCATAGCTTCCTCATCTCCCTCAAAACCGGCCTTTTCAATGCCGCACATAGAGGCAGTGGTTCCGCAGAATCTGGCATCCCCTGAGACCGGATCTGCATTATAGAGCTCCCCACGGCTGTTGCTCTCGCCTGCATACCCCTGGAAATAATCATTTAAGTACTGCTTGTGGGCCCGTTCCCCGATTCCCTCTGTCATCAGGAATTCGTAATCCAGCCCCCAGCCAATATCGTCATGACAGCGGAGATAATTCAGAAATGTATATTCTTTTGGCAGAGCATTTACAATATCCAGCTGCCTTTTCAAAAGGCGCACATCCCTGGATGCTACCGTGTGCCAGGTAGTGGCCATGGTGGTCACATTATAGAGCATATGGCACTCCGGTTTATCCACTGTACCAAAATAGGGAACCACCCGCTCCGGCTCCATCACCACCTCTCCCAGCAGAAGCACACTGGGACAGACAATCTCACTGATCATGCGCATCATACGCACAATGGTATGCACCTGCTTCAGATTCCTGCAGGGTGTATTTAATTCTTTCCAAATATAGGGAACCGCATCGATACGGATAATATCAATACCCCTGTTGGCCAGATACAGAAAATTGTACATCATCTCATTGAAAACCCTGGGGTTCTTGTAGTTTAAATCCCATTGGTAGGGATAGAACGTGGTCATGACAAAATGGCCTGCCTCTGGAATCCAGGTAAAGTTCCCTGGTGCCGTAGTGGGAAAAACCTGGGGTACCGTCTTCTCATACAGAGCCGGCATATAAGAATTGTCAAAAAAGAAATAACGGCTCATGTACTCTCCGTCGCCTTGTCTGGCACGCTTCGCCCACTCATGGTCTTCTGAAGTATGATTCATCACAAAGTCCATACAGACATGAATGCCCCTCTTATGGCAGGCTGCTGTGAGACTTTCCAGGTCTTCCATGGACCCCAGCTTTTCCTGCACCTTTCGAAAATCTGAAACAGCATACCCGCCGTCCGAACGTCCTTCAGGAGTCTCTAGAAACGGCATTAGATGGATATAATTCACGTTACACTGTTCAATATAATCCAGCCTGGACTTTACCCCCTCTATATTTCCGGCAAAATTGTCGATGTAAAACATCATTCCCAGCATATCGTTGCGCTTATACCAGCCCGGATCTGCCTCCCTCTGCACATCCAGTGATTTCAGCTTTTTCTTCCTCTCTTTATAAAAGCTCTCCATCTGATTACACAGTTCTGCAAACATAGAATCATTTCCATACAACTCCATATAGAGCCAGCGCAGTTCATCAAAATGTTTGTCAAACCGTGTTTTATAGACCATCTCTGCTTCCATATTTTTTTTCTTACACTGCTTTTCTTTCTTTATTTTTTTCATTGCACATTCCCCTCTCCTTGACTTTCAACCGGAATTCACGTCTCCACGTAAAGCGCCCCATTACAAGACACTATGTAGACTTTCGCAGCTATTTACAGGTAAAATAGTCTTTATCATTACGGTAACACTTTACCACAAAATCACAGTATTGGCTACCATAAAATCCCGGCTGTTCCAGTGTTTCATTACTGGCGTAGATAATTGCGCATAGTCTTTAAGGCGTTCTTTTCCAGGCGGCTGACCTGAGCTTGGGAGATACCTATTTCCGACGACACTTCCATCTGTGTCTTTCCTTGAAAATAACGCATGTTTATAATCGACTTCTCCCGTTCCCCCAGCCGGTTCATGGCATCCTGCAGCGAAAGGCTTTCGATCCAATGCTCCTCTTTATTCTTTTTATCACTAATCTGGTCCATCACATAAAGGGTATCTCCTCCCTCCGTATAAACCGGTTCATATAGACTAACCGGATTTTGAATGGCATCTAAGGCATAGACAATCATTTCCTTCGCAATGCCTATTTCCTCGGAAATTTCATTGATTGTGGGCTCCTTTGAATGCTGTTTCATATAATTTTCTTTCATATATATAGCCTTATAAGCAATGTCTCTTAAAGACCGGCTGACACGTATAGAATTATAATCCCTGAGATAACGGCGGATTTCTCCGATGATCATAGGAACCGCATAAGTAGAAAATTTCACGTCCAGCTCCAATTTAAAATTATCGATGGCCTTGATCAGCCCGATACATCCTATTTGAAATAGATCATCTGCATTTTCATTGCTGTTAGAAAATTTTTTGATTACACTTAACACCAGCCGCAGATTTCCTTTAATATACAGCTCTCTTGCCTCCTGGTCTCCCTGCTTGATCCTTTTAAACAGCTCATCTTTTTCTTCATTTGTGAGAACCGGAAGTTTTGATGTATTTACACCACATATTTCTACTTTATTAAGTGCCATTTTAAGAATCCTCCTGACTACTTGCCAAAGTTACTTTTCTATTAGTAAATTTTTCTCAAATCGCACTTTCTTTATTCAAAAGCCATAGAAATATAAAAAATAATACCCCTTGACACTTTACGTACAAAAAAAGAGCCCCTGTAGATTCACACAGCAGGCCCTCTTTTTCACGCTTCCAGGCAAGCCAGAACAGGCGGACAGAGACGTCGATATGCCCAGAACCCTCACTTTTGCAAAAGCTAATTATAGCATAACTTATTTCCGTATATTTGAAAAGTATTATTTTTATAAACGTAATTTTTAATTTATAATTATTAAAAAAATTAAAATTTCTGTAATATCATAATGCAGTAATCTAAATTGTATGTGAAAAAGTTCTTGCGAATCTCTATAAAATGGGGGATAATAGACTTATTAATATAAAAGGTGGTGATGCCCATGGATATTACAGTCTCCAATGATGTTGAGGCTGAGTTTCTGCGGGAGATAGAATCTATTCTTACAAATACTGATTATAAGAAACTTTCTAATTATGTACAACATAAAAATACAACTCGTTTAATGCATAGTATGAATGTGGCCTATATTTCCTGGAAGTTTGCACGAATGACCGGATGTGATTCCCGGACAGCCGCCCGCGGCGGAATGCTCCATGATTTCTGCTTATATGATTTTCGCGAAAAAGCAGAAGAAGCCCAGGTTTTCCATCATCCCAAAATAGCGGCCCAGACCAGCCAGATTCATTTCCAGATCAGTGCCAAAGAACGGCAGGCAATTTTATCTCACATGTTTCCTCTGGGACCTGTACCTGCCAGCAAAGAAGCCTGGATTATATCTTTCGCAGATAAAATATGCGCGGTCACAGAGCGATTCCGTATTGATATTGCTTTAGCCAGAAAGAACCGGGTCCATGTAAACGCCGCATAATTTAACAAAGTTAGAGCGTGTCTGAAAATTCATTCCCGCCATCTGCACGCCCCACTCTGGGGCACACGGTTGACATAAAACATTTTTCAAACACGCTCTAGAGCGTGTCTTAAAAATGCTTTTTGTCAGATGTGCGTCACACTTGGTGGGAGATTTGTGCCAAATGAAGGGCGCATAGCGGGCTATGTAACCTGAATTTGGCGCAAATCTCACGCAAAGTGGGGCGTGCAGATGGCAGGAATGATTTTTAAGACACGCTCTAGTACTCCATCCGGACAAAAATTGTAGTTTGGCTTTGCCTGGTCTGTGCCAGTGCTAGGCAAAATTTCGACGGCGATGCGGTGGCATCGATTAGAAATTTTAACGACGCAATGGTGCAGAGCAGACGGGGCCAAACTGTAATTTCTGTCCGGATGGCGTACTAGGGAGAAGCCTGAAAAAGTCCGGGATTCTCCCTAAAAAAATGCGAAGGAGGATTATATTTTGAATACATACACCATAACCTTTTTGCCAGACCATAAAACAATCGAAATTGAAGCAGGCGCTACTTTATTGGAAGCGCAGCGGCGGGCTGGCTATATTCCGGATGCCCCCTGCGGCGGACGGGGAAAATGCGGCAAATGCACGGTAGAAATTGTAGACGGAGCCGTTCCGGGCCGGCAGAAATCCTGTACTTTTTACATAAAAAGTGACCTGACGGTCCGTCTTCCTGATCTGACCGCAAAGAACCAAATTCTGGCTGAAGGACGCAGCCGCACAGTAGACGCAGATCCCTGGCTGCCCGAGGAATTGAAAGAGACTTCTAATGTCTATCTGGCTGCTGTAGATCTGGGGACCACAACAATCGCCGCCTATCTGCTGGATGCCAAAAGCGGACACAATATCGCCGTAAGTCTCTGTCTCAATCCACAAGCTCCTTATGGTGCAGATGTAATCAACCGGTGCGAGTACGCATTGAACGGCGGAGAAGATATACTGGCAGAGTGTGTACGCCAGAGTATTGACCAGTTAATCCAGGAAATGGTACAGGAGACAGGTATATCCAGAGAACAGATCGCTGGAATCTCATTGGCGGGAAACAGTTGTATGCAGCATCTGTTCCTGCATTGGCCAGTGAATTCGCTGGCTGCCGCACCCTACCTTCCCCATTCGAAAGAATCCGTATGCGGCTTGGCCTCTGAATATGGCATTCATATTCATTCAGAAGGAAAGATCTGGGTGCTGCCTGTCATAGAAAGCTTTGTGGGGGCAGATACCCTGGCCTGTATCATGTCCGCGGGATTGGAAAAACGGGAAAAGCTGACCCTGATGATTGACATTGGCACTAACGGCGAGCTGGTTCTGGCGAAAGGCGGAAGACTGCTCACTTGTTCCACAGCCGCCGGCCCGGCACTGGAGGGCGCAAAGATCAGCTGCGGAATGCGCGGTGGTACTGGAGCTATTGACCATGTGACTCTAGATGAAAACAAAAATCTGGCATATTCTGTCATCGGTGGGGGAGAACCAAAAGGCATCTGCGGTTCCGGCCTGCTGGACTTAACTGCCTGTCTGCTGAAGCTGGGTATCATAGATGAATCAGGCTTTATGGAAGAAGATTACAAGATCTCTGACCGGGTCTCCTTAACAAAACGGGATGTCCGGGAAGTTCAGCTGGCAAAGGCGGCAATTGCGGCAGGAATTAACATCATGTGCGATATCTGGGAAATAAATCTGGAGGATATTGAAGATGTGCTAATTGCAGGCGCCTTTGGAAACTATATGAATCCTGCCAGTGCCTGTGCCATTGGACTGCTCCCCAGAGAATTCCTGAATAAGGTAAGCTTAATTGGAAATGCCGCTGGAGAAGGTGCAAAACTGGCAGTTCTCAACAAACAAGAATTTGAACGCTCTTGTCAATTAGCCTCTGGTGTGGAATTCTTGGAACTGGCTAATCGCCCCGAGTTCCAGGATACATTTGTAGATGAATTAAGTTTTGCACAGGAGGTATGAGAAATGACAGAACAGAAAATTCTGGAGCTGGCCTTAGAGCAAGGTTTTACCCATGCTGTCCCTTTGGACCCTGGCACATTGGAACTTCTGCCTGAAGTCCGTGATATGTGTGCAGACAATTCTTGCGGAAAATATGACAAAAACTGGGCCTGCCCTCCCGCCTGTGGAACTCTGGAAGAATGTCGTGAAAAAATCTCTACATACAAAAAAGGAATTCTTGTTCAGACCATGGGAGAACTGGAAGACAGCATGGACTTTGAGACCATGATGGAATTGGAAGAACGCCATAAAAAAAATTTTCTGGACTTTCGGGTTAGATTAACAGAATTTTATCCAAAACTCCTGGCATTAGGTGCGGGAGCATGTTCTATATGCAAAGAATGCGCTTATCCTGATGCCCCTTGCCGTTTTCCTGAAAAATGCGTCTCATCTATGGAAGCCTTTGGGATATTGGTAAACAAAACATGTACCGCAAATAATATGTTATATTACTACGGTCCCAACACTCTGGCTTATACAAGCTGTTATCTTATGGAGTAATAATTTAGAGCGTGTTTGAAAGTTCATGAAAACAATTTTCAAACACGCTCTAAATTATGCTTTTACATCTACACTCTCATAATTTGGATCTGCGCTGGGCGGAACATAGATGGGTCCTCCCACATATTCAATCTGCACATCCGGATACTGGGTAATTTCTATATTAATATTGCCCGGTATGAATTCAAAATTTCCATTTGCCACTTTCATGTCAAAATTCATTCTATCCATCTCATACCAAATTGTTAAATCCGCTTGGTTTGTCTGGTTCGCCTGAGGACTGCCTGCAGATGAAGATGCCTGGGCAATTTTTGCATTGTTCAGATTATCATTCAGCTCGCCTTTTAACAACAGTTTTCCATTCTGATCCATGGAAACTGTCGCCTGATATGTCACTGGCGATATCTTTCCATTCTCACCAGTCCCTAAGGCTGTATGAAATGCTGCGTTCCCCGGCTCATAAGTATCCAGATTCAACTTAATAGCCTGACTTTTAATCTGCATTTTGCCGTTCTGGCTGCCACTGATCTCCAGCTTAGCAGTTCCCTCATGGCGTTCATATCTGGCTTTTTCCGTCCTCACTTCATAAGCAATCGGTATGGTTGTAATCTGTATAAGTGGTTTCATAATCCGCCTCCTTTCCTAATATTTATATCGTACATTTTTGGAAAAGATTAAGGATATTTTACCAAAATCTTGTATAATCTGCATACATCTATACATATGACAATAAAGAACCTATAGATTTTCTCTATAGGTTCTTCTTATTAACTCCCCGAGTAGGACTCGAACCTACGACAACGCGGTTAACAGCCGCGCGCT
>CAJUMB010000044.1 GCA_910587105.1 uncultured Lachnospiraceae bacterium | reverse complement strand
TGCCGCAAAGTGGGGCGTATGGGTGGCGTGAATGAATTTTCAAACACGCTCTAGCCTCCAAACTGAAGAAAGCAGCGGAACGTGCGGACAAAGAAAGCTGGCTTTCTGCAGAGGAAGCGTAATTTCGCAGCCTGCAACAGTTTAAAAAAAGGACCATCTGTAGAAAATTTTAGAGGGATATTCTGTGACTACAGAATGCTGTATGTACAGCATAATTATGCTTTTTATCGGATTGAGGAAGATGCAGTGCGAATCACAGATATCTTTCATGAGAGAGAAGACTTTATGTGGAAATTGTTTGGTGTTAAAACAACGACACAGGAAACGAGAGATTATTGGAGAGAATAACAATTTTATCCACTGTTGCCATCTCCGGCTTCTTCTCCACTTCCGTGATTGGGATTTATTTTGCTTTATGGATTGCCCAAGAGTACCAAATAAAAAACCTCTGCTGTATGATAGATAATGGTCTAGACAACCAAATCTAAGAAAGCAGAGGTATCTTAAGCGGATGATTATTTTGCTTCAGCATTCGCCTGAGCGACAGCAAGTCTTTTTGCTTTTGCGTCTGCACGAGATCTGAACACATCAACAGCAACCGCTCCAATGATAATGGCTCCAATTACGATCTGCTGAAGATCAGAAGAAATCCCCATAAGGTCGCAGCCGTTACGGATAATCGCAATCATGAAAGCGCCCACAAGTGTTCCCCAGACATTACCTTTACCGCCAAGGAATGATGCACCACCGATAATACAAGAAGCGATTGCGTCTGAATCACCCTCAAGATATGCCAGGGGCACTGCTGAATTCAGACGCCCCATATAGATAATACCTGCACATGCGCAGAAGAAACCGGAAAGCGCATAACAGATGACCTGCACACGATCCGTATTGACACCCGCAAGTCTTGCGGCCTCCGAGTTGCCGCCAAAGGAATAGATTTTTCTTCCAAGAGCAGTCCTAGATAAGAAAATATGCATGATAACAAATACAATAACAACAAAAATCATGGATACCGGGAACTTTCCACCGATAGAAACAGAACCCAGGAATTTTACACCTGAAACAGTATCCGCCGCAAAAGGAACGGCTGCGGCGCCTGTAATCAAGAGAGCAAGGCCCCGGTAAATATTCTTTGTGCCCAATGTGGCAATAAAAGGATGCGGCAAATGTAATTTGGTAAGCAAAAGCCCATTACAGGCGCCGAACAGGGCTCCGCATACAAGACAAATCAAAATAAGTATAAATGAATTCTGACAGCCCGCAGTATAAGCAATACCAGCAACACAAGTGGAAAACGCAAGAGCCGCACCTACTGAAAGATCGATACCTCCAAGCAGAATAACACAAAGTTCACCAACACCCATCAAGGCAATCATTGGTGTCTGACGGAATACATTCATGATGTTATTAAAAGTCATGAATTTACCGCCAGTTAAAGCTGTCATGATGACAATTACAATAATCAATGCCAAAAGCACGCCGATGCGGCTTAAAATAGTATTTTGCTTTTTCATCCTAATCTACCTCCCCAAGCAGCTTTCATAATGTCTTCCGAATTGAAATGATCGTCTTCTCTGCTCATTTCACCCATAATCCTTCCGCCACGCATAACAATAACCCGGTCGCTCATGCCGAGAACTTCTGGAAGCTCAGAAGAGACCATAATTACACACTTCCCTTCACGGCATAGTTTGTTGATAACCTGGTAAACCTCAATTTTGGCGCCTACATCAATGCCTCTAGTGGGTTCATCAAAAATATAAATATCCGCATCTGTATTTACCCATTTAGCGATTACGACCTTCTGCTGATTTCCGCCTGAGAGGGATCCTGCGGGCGTCATAAGGCTGGGTGTCTTAATCGAATATGTCTCTATATTCTCAATGCCTACTTTTGCGTACTTGGCCTGATTCAGGAAACCATGCTCAGAGTCCTTATCGATAGATGCTAAGAATAGATTATCTTTTACGCTTGCATCAAGAATGAGCCCTTCACCTTTTCTATCCTCTGTAAGAAAGGCTATCTTGTTATGAATAGCATCCATAGGCCGCCTGATTTTCACTTTTTTCCCATGGATGTAAATATCTCCAGAATCAAGAGTATCCGCGCCAAAAATCGCGCGCATGGTCTCTGTACGGCCAGCTCCCACCAGACCGGCAAAGCCAAGTACCTGTCCATTGTAGGCTGTAAAACTTACGTCATTAAGCACGCCTGTTTCTTTCAAATGTTCTACACGGAGAGCTTCCTCTCCCTGGGGATAAACTTCTTTTGGGAAAAGGTCATCCAGGGATCTGCCAACCATATCAGCAATCAAACTATCTTCTGTAACCTCCGCAACAGGTCTGGTACTGATGTGCTCACCATCCCGCATAACTGTGATCACATCACAGATTTCGAACATTTCCTCAAGTTTATGGGAAATAAAGATAATCGCAATCCCTTTTTCTTTTAGCTCTCTGGTCGTCTTCATCAACTGTCTTACTTCTGCATTTGAAAGAGATGAAGTCGGTTCATCCATGATAATGACCCGAGCCTCAGCTAAAACAGATTTGCCGATCTCAATCATCTGCTGCACGCCAAGACCAAGTGTTCCTGCAGGTGTATGCACATCTACATCAACCCCCAGCTGTAACATAATCTCTTTCGCGCGTTTATCCATCCATGCGTAATCAAGAAGAAATCCGTTCTTCTTTTTAGGATAATAATTCATAAAAAGATTATCTGTTACGTTCATATCGGGACAGATATTCAGTTCCTGATAAATACAACCGACACCATACCTTTTCGCAACATTAGGATCCTTAAATTTCACAGGTTTTCCATCTACAACAATCTCGCCCTTTTCTGGTATATTTACGCCGGTGAGTACCTTGATCAATGTGGATTTTCCAGCACCGTTTTCTCCGATCAGGCCGTGTACTTCACTGGATCTCACTTCAAAAGACATATCTTTCAAAGCAATAACTCCGGGAAAATATTTTGTAATATGTTTTAATTCCATTATTACATCGCCCACTC
The DNA here is from genome assembly GCA_910587105.1 of uncultured Lachnospiraceae bacterium. Classification (GTDB taxonomy): domain Bacteria; phylum Bacillota; class Clostridia; order Lachnospirales; family Lachnospiraceae; genus MGBC164599. The sequence goes on along the minus strand of CAJUMB010000044.1, from coordinate 27,092 downwards.
GTCTCACCTATCCTTTCTATATCTTCAATATATGCAAATTCCCGGACCCCCTTAGGAGTCCGGAATCAAAAAATATGTGGTCAGCGGCTAATAAACTATTCGCCTACCTTAGCTTTAAGATCTGCAAGGAAATCATCACAATTGTCTGGTCCAACTACAGTCTGTCCAGAATTGATATTTACGGGAATCTCTTCCCCATGAGCCAGCTTAATCGCATTTTCCACACCAAGGACACCCATTGCATATGGTGACTGCGCAGTTGTCCCAAGCCATTTGCCCTCTGTTACATACTGAACACCCGGAATTGTTCCGTCAAATCCCATAACATTAACATCAGAATATCCACCCTGCGCAACTGCATTCATAGCGCCTGTTGCCATGCTGTCAGCAGTTGTTATAATAAGGCTGACATCTTCATATTTATTAAGGAGATTTTCTGCGACCTGCATACCTTTCTCTTCAGTGGAATCGGCAGCCTGAACCTCAAGTACCTCTACGCCAGCTTCTGTAAGCCCTTCTGTAATACCTTCTTCACGGGCGTCATGAGTCGCGTCACCAAGACGTCCTCTGAGAACAATAGCCTTAGCCCCTTCACCTACCTGCTCTCCTGCCCAGACAGCGCCGATCTTAGCAGCCTCTTTGTTACCAGTACCAATGAAGCTTGCTTTGTCGGGAAGCGTTGAATCTGTATCAACCGCAATAACCTGAATACCGGAATCTACTGCATTTTGCAGTGCCGGAAGTACAGTCTCATCATTTGAAGGAGCTACACAGATAACATCAACCCCTGCAGAAGTAAGAGTCTCTATATTCTCAACCTGTTTTTGTACATCAGACTCAGAATTCGGCGCAATAAAAGTAAGATCAGTGCCATATTTGTCAGCAGCTTCTTCAGCACCGGCTTTAACCAGAGTCCAATATTGGTCAGCAAGTGATTTAACTACAAAACCTACTTTTACGTCACTTCCATCAAGATCCTCCGCAAAAAGCTCAACTTCACTTTCAGAAGAAGCATCCTCGCTTGTGTCAGCAGACGATGTGTCCTCAGCCGTTTCATCTGCTGCCTCTTCTGTGGCTTCTGCTGTGGGTTCACTGGAAGCCGCGTCTGTGGAATCAGAACTTCCTGAACTGCCACATGCCCCAAACGTCATCGTCATTGCTACAGCCATTAAGACTGCTGCCAGTTTTCTCTTCATAAATGTTTCCTCCCTTTAATTTAAATAATTTTTTATATCAAACACTGGCCTTTTGCCCAGTGTTCTGATCATTTGTAAAAATCGGGCATCTCTGGAAGTTTGATATCAACGGATACCTGTTTATCACGTGCCTCTCCAGCGCAGCCCGCAGTGATCTGAGCCACATAACCATCCCATGCTGTGGGCCCATCCACCCTGTTTTCTTTGCATGCGTTAATCCACTGTTGGAACTCAATATTATAAGCATCCGGAAAACGCTCTGACCAATCATGGCAAATAGGCGTAACCCTCGCATTATTTGTCCGAACCATTGCATATGCCGGTTCTGGAAGATTAAGAATGCCTTCCTCACAGACAATCTCGCAGCGGACATCATATCCATAATGAGAAAACACAAAAGACTCCACCGAGATGTAAACTCCAGATTCTGTTGTAAGATGCATAATCTGAGGGTCTTTGATGCCTTCTCCTGCATGCCTGCTTGTCCTGGGAAATACTACGTCTGTCTTCACATAATTTTCACCCAGCAGCCATCTCAGAACATCGATTTCGTGAATCAGAGAGTTCGCCACAGATTTTTCTGTTGACCATCCCACACCGCCATCATCATAATTATGATGGTAACAATGAAGCGCCAAAGGGGCTCCGTATTCGCCGCTGTCCAGAAGTTTCTTTAGCTGAACATATCCCGGATCATAACGTCTCATAAAGCCCACTTGGACTAAATGTTTCCCGCTTTTGACTTCAGCATCAATAATACGCTTACATGCTTCCGGTGTCGGCGCCAGAGGTTTTTCACAAAAAACATGCTTCCCTGCTTCTACAGATTTTGTAACAAACTCTTCATGATGGGGATCTGAAGTTGCAACTATAATCGCGTCTATGTCATCAGATATAATCATTTCTAAAGGATCCGCGTAACCTTTCATACCGAACTGTTCTGCAATTGTAAGGCCAAAATCTGAATTAACATCAGCACATGCCGTTACTCGCCCGCCCTGAAGGGTTTCATTAATTCTGGTAATATGAGTTCTGCCGATTCCACCGGTTCCCACGAGACCAATTCGCAAAATTTCCATATCATCCTTCTTTCTATATTTTATTTATGTAATTCTTTCGTTTCAAATTTTTGTTTCAAAACTATAAAAACTAAAACTGTTTTCCACTTCAAATGTTAACACATTAATATATAAAATACTTTCGATTTATTGCTGTATTTTCTTCTTAAATTTGCATTTTTCTCTAAAAATTTAAATTTCCTGCTTTCTACCTTTTTGGAGACTTTACTTTTACTGTATTAGTCAAATTTGAAATATTTAAGGGAATATCCTATAATTTTTTTAAACAATTTGCTATAATACCCTGCTTGTCCAGTGCACTCTGGCGGGACTTCGGGCAGACATCGCTGGGAAGCAGCCACACGTTTGTCCCACCATACATTCTGACACGGCACTTCCCCGCTATTTTCTTCGTGTATATTCATTATTTGCCACCTCTGCCATAAGGACTAATATAGGCGATTGCGAAACTCTATATCCCGCATAAAATCTCATTTAAAAGCTTACGCAAAAGCCCATAATTACGACAATCCAGTTCTGTTATCCCGTCCTTTTGAGACGAATCATTGCCCTGTTTCGCAATCACCTATGTATCAATAAAAAAGGTTTCCGACAGACTCAGCTCTGCCGAAAACCTTTTTTCTATTAATCACCCAATCACTTTCCGCATAACCTCAGACCATTTAGTCAATCTCTGGGGCTCATAACAGATGGTTGAGATATCTTTTAATGTAAACTCCACTGGACAATTATATTTCTGTGCGGCATTCAGACGTGTCCGCAGGTCTGCTTCCACTACTTCGGGATTCCAGCTGGGCGCTGCCACAAGGGCTGGTGCCGGTTTGTTGGAATATACAAATTTTCCTTCCATAGCCTCCGCCATACCCTCAAAGTCTTTTACCCACGCACTGACTGAAATTTTATGGATTCCTTTGATCTGCTTCACATACTCCATTCTGTCGTCCAGGGGTTCGCAGCATCCATAATACCCCAGGCCGAATTTATCGTACCATTCACTGGCATATTGGAATTCAAATTCATCGTGCATTTCCGGAGATACTGTGTAGAGAATCTGGGCCATTCCATAAGTCCACACATCTTTTAAATCCGGTTTTTCCGGATTTTCCGGAAGCAGATCAGTCCACCCCCCTGTGCAGTGAACCACCTGCTGCTGGCGCATGAGACAATCCATATCCCGGAGTTTATAAATAATCGCAAGCTGTACATCCAGGCTCTTTCTCATCAGAGCATGTACCCAGTCCTCGTCAAACATCATTTTGTCATACAGGGTGTTCACATCTGACCATTCCATAAAATGGTCCCACGGACGGTAATCCACCTCAGGTCCGTCCATGAATACCTGCAGGATATCCCCTACTGCCTCTTTCGCCATATCCTCTCTGCGGTTGGTTTCCTCCTCATCCAGATACAGATCCGGCACCTGGATTTTCTCAAGATCCTCCCACGTTTTCAGCTGGCTCACATAAGAGTGGGCCTCTACCACATTGCCGTCATCCCTCGTCAGTTTATCCTCTATGATATCCAGTCCATAGTTCAAACCACGGACCACTTTTGGAACATAAAGAAATGGTTCATACACCCAGTCATCCTGAATATGTTTATGTCTGTAGAGAAGCTGCCGCAGGGTTGTCTCCATTTCTCTGTAAAAGGGGTCCTGGCACTGCAATGTCAGTTCATTGTCAATATTCATCTCGTTCCATGGAAACTCTCCCATGAGAAACATGGGTTTGTCCACTTTCCTGGCGTTAAGGTTGTACCACTGCTGTTTTCTCTCTTTCATAATTGGAAGGGCTGACAGTTCTGCCAGCTGATTGGCCAGTTTTCTCAATACCTGAATGTCATTTTTTAACATCGCTTTTCCTCCTTTATTTCGTAACCTGATTCTTCTGCATCTGCGCTCTGTCCGGACACCAAATCATCTTCCCCCTATGCTTTAAGCATACCATATCTGCCCGGACAAATGTTAGGACTGTGGAACCCCAAACATGGACAAAATGCAGATTTGGTAAACTTTTTATAAAGAAGTAATATCTGTGGAACTTCTAAAATATTTGGGCGAATACCCCATAATCTTTTTGAACAGCCGGCTGTAGTACCCAGGGTCATCAAACCCCACACGCTCTGCCGCCTGAGACACATTCAAATGTTCCCTCTGCATATATTCCAGCGACTTAATAATCCTCAAACGGTTCATATATTCTGTGGGCGCCAGCCCTGTCACCTCTTTAAATACCGAACGGAAATGGCCTGCACTCCAGTACACCCGCTCTGCCAGCTTGTCATAGTCCAGCCGTTCCCTCAGATGTTCCTCCATATAGGCAAGAATTTCATAGACCCTTTCCTTCCTGTGGTCTCTGTGTGTACTGCTCTGCTCCGTCTGCCGTCTCTGTATTCTGTAAAACTTTACAAGAATCATCTGCAGACAGGCCATCTTCACCAGCTCCAGACCGATCTCTCCATTTCTTTGTTCTTCCATCATCTGATCCAGAAGTGACTCAATGATTTTACGTTCTTCAATATTCAGATGTATGACTCCCTGCTTATTCAAAATACTCTGGCGTGACTCCAGACCGCCGCATTCTTCATCTGATAAGCCAGCGATCATCTCCTGCCTTTGACAGACAGCATCTCCATCCTGTTCAGCCTCTCTTAACATGCAATTGAATTCTTCGCTCATTTTGTCCGGGAAAAACTGACAGTTGACCAATTCAATGGGGGCATGCAGCTGGTAACTGTGTTCCTCATCCGTTTCAATGAGAAATACATCACCGGGAAGCAGAGGCACTTCCGTTCCCCGATAAGAGTGAATACAATATCCTTTTGTGATCAGTGCAAACTCCTGAAACTTATGACGGTGGGGCTGTACGGAAATTCTGTGATTCCAGACTGTTACTGCAATCCCGCTGTGATCCTGCCGGGGGAATTCCAGATATCCGTCATGGCAGGGCACCATCCACCCATTTTCATCGTGTACGTTCATATTCTTTTCACCTCTGCCAAAACTGAGAATGTCTCACACAAACACAGACAGCCTGTGTTGTCCGCACACCACAAGCTGTCTGTTCTCTATCATATACCTTATAGTAGTATATCCCTCACTTTACAATTATACCAATTAGTCCAGATAATCATCCACATTTGACTGATCAACTTTCTCAAAAGGAATCGAAAAACTTGCGGTTTCTTTACTGCCGTTTATACAGGCATCGTATGCGGAAACTGCCGTCCATTTTGCCTGACCCATTGCATTCTGGAATACGGTACATGCCACATTACCGTTTTTCACTTCCTGCAGACAATCCTGATTGGCGTCAATGCCAAGGAACTTGATTTCTTTCGCCAGATCAGCTGCCTGATAAGCCTGAAGGCTTCCCATAGCCATTTCATCATTTGCACACGCAACCACTTGAATCTCATTTCCGAAGGATGTTACCCAGTCTTCTGCATTGGTCATGGCAATATCTCTCATGTAATCACCAATCAGATCGGCTTTCAATTCATAGTTATACTTGGCGTCATCCAGAGTATCAAACAGTCCATTGTAACGCTGGGTGGTATGATCGTATCCTTCTGTACCTCTCTGATAGCAGAGATTTACCGTTTCCGAATCGTCCACATTGTCAATCAGCCACTGGCCCTGAATCTCTCCGGCTTCATAGTTGGAAGAACCTACGAATCCCACTTCTTTTTCCAGGTGGTCAGAATGAATCACCGCGTTTACAGCAACCAGAGGCACTCCTTCTGCCATACAGGTATCCACAATACCCACACATCCGTCTGCATCTGTAGGGTCCAGAATGATACAGTCTACGCCCTGGGCAATAAAGTTCTCAGCCAGCTGAAGCTGGATATTGGCGTCCATCTCCCCGTCTGCCTCCAGAACTTTTACATTGGGGAAATTCTGTTTACAGTATTTTACAAATGTATTTCTGATCTTTGTGGTGAATGTGTCTTCAAACCCCATATCAATGTAGCCCCAGGTGAATTCCTCGTCTCCACTGATATCATACTCTTCTGCAAATTCTTTTTCCCAGTCTTTGCTGTTCTCTGCAGCCGCCTGAATCTCTTTGTCGGAAACTACGATATCTGTCTCCACTCCTCCTCCAGACTCTTCTCCCATTTCCGCAGTATCCTCCACTGTTTCTCCTTCTGCACTGTCACTGCTTCCCTGGGGAGCCGGTGCGCCGCCAGAACATCCTGCCATGCTGACTGCCAGACCTGCTGCTAAAATCACCGCCATTAACTTTCTTTTCATGTTGTTCTCCTTTTCTCCTTTTGTGTGCTTGTTAATAAAGTTTCATTTATCAATCAGATCAACCTTTTGATCTTGATTTGCGCACCTGAATGTCCAAAATTACCGCTACCATAACCAAAAGACCCAGAACAACTTTCTGCAGAGAAGCATTGATATTCTGCAGATTCATGAAGTTTTTGATAATACCGATAATCATGGAACCCACAATGGTATTCACAACGGTTCCCGTCCCGCCTGACATACTGGTTCCGCCGATGATAACTGCTGTGATGGCATCCATTTCATAGCTCACCGCTGCCGCTGGCTGGCCAGAGTTCATACGGGACATGAGAACGATACCTGCAATACCAGACATAAGACCTGCATAAGCTGCCGCAAAAAATTTCGTAAATTTCACGTTGATACCGGAAGCCCTTGCCGCAGCAGTATTTCCGCCTACTGCATACATGGCCCGTCCGATGGGCGTCCAGGAAAGAATATAATAGGTCACCAAAAGTATAAATGCCATGATAAATACCGGGAACGGAATCGGCCCGATGTACCCCTGTCCAATAAACTGGAAAGCCGCTCCAAGATTGGAGTAGTTCTGTCCACCTGTAAACGTCATAATGGCTCCTTCTGCTACCATCATAGATGCCAGTGTGGCAATAAACGGCGGTATGTCAAAGGTCACAATTACAATACCGTTAAAAGCACCAAATATTAATGCAACACCAAGGCCCACCAATATAGCTGCAAAGAGATTGCCTGTGGCCAGCACCGTATAAGCCGAAAGCGTACCTGCACAGGCCAGCACCCGGGAGGCAGAAAGGTCGATCATTCCGCAGATGATCATCAGCTGCTCACCGCAGGCCATGATGGTAATAACCACAATCTGCCTGAGAATATTTCTCACATTCATGCCTGAAAGAAATGACTGGTTCCAGACAGAAAAAATCACAAACATTAACAAAAATACCAGAAATATTCCAAATTTATTATAAATCTCTCCAAAATTAAATTTACCGTTTTCTTTACTTTTCGTCATTGACTGCTTTCCCTCCTAACGCGAAACTCATAATTCTCTCCTGCGAGAAGTCTTCCCGGGTTACCTCACCGGTGATTCTCCCTTCAGCCATAACCAGTGTCCTGTCACAGATACCGATAATTTCCGGAAGTTCCGATGAAATCATGATTACACCTGCCCCCTGAGCAGCCAGATCACACATAATTTTGTATATTTCATATTTGGCTCCCACATCAATTCCCCGGGTGGGTTCATCCATAATAAACACCACCGGATTTTGAAGAAGCCACTTGGCAATTACTACTTTCTGCTGGTTTCCGCCAGAGAGATTCTGCGCCTCTGTCCCAATGGTGGGCGCTTTGATTGCCAGCTTTTCTTTCATCTCCAGGGCATCTTCTCTCTCCCGCTTTTTATTTAAAAGAAATCCACGATACCTTTTCAGGTTAGGAAGTCCAATGTTTTCACAAATTGACCGGATCAGAACCAGCCCCTCCAGTTTTCTGTCTTCAGACAGCATGATAATCCCTTCCTGGATAGCATCGGAAACCTTCTTGATTTCCACGCTCTTTCCATTAATGATAATCTCGCCTGAAGAATACGAATCCATTCCAAATATGGCCCTCACCACTTCTGTACGTCCTGCCCCCACCAGGCCTGACATGCCAAGGATTTCCCCTCTGTGCAGGGTAAACGATATGTTGGAAAATACATTGGGCTGGGTCAGATTTTTTATTTCCAGAAGTTTCTCTCCGATTTCAGCCTCCTTGACCGGATATACATTGTCCATTTTACGGCCCACCATCTTTGTGATGATTTCATCTGTTGTCAGCTCATCGATATGGTGGGTTGAGATTGTCTTCCCATCCCGGAGAACCGTCAGCTGGTCTCCCACCTGCTTCAGCTCATCCAGCTTGTGTGAAATATAGATGATGCTGATACCTCTCTCTTTCAGACGGTGAATCTGTTCATGAAGAACAGCTACCTCCCCTTCCGTAATAGAAGATGTGGGCTCATCCATGATTATGATTTTAGCATTGACAGAAATGGCTTTGATAATCTCAATAATCTGCATATCCGAAACAGTGAGCGACCGCATCACCCGTTTCACATCATAGGAAAATCCCAAATCATTGACAAGTTTCTGCGCTTCTTCCACCATGCGCTTTTTCGCCACAATGCCCGGCCCACGGGTGGGCAGACGGCCGAGAAAAATGTTTTCCGCGATGGTAAGATCTGGCACCGGATTCAATTCCTGATGAATGGTGGCAATGCCCAGTTCTTTCATATGCCGTGGACTATGCATGGTCACTTTCTTTCCAAAGACATACAGCTCACCTTCATCAGCAGTATACATACCGTTGATAATCTTGATAAGCGTTGACTTTCCGGCTCCGTTTTCTCCCACCAGCACGTGTACGGTCCCTTCTTCCACGGAGAAGGTGACTTCATCCAGCGCCTTTACCCCCGGAAATGATTTGGAAATGTTTTTTAGTTCCAGAACTTTTTTCTTTTTCTCCACGTAATCCCTCCTCTATCTTCCTATAGTTTTTCACATCAACACAGATAAATACTCTCTTCATCACCCCCTGACAGCGCGTCTGAACACGCCTCAATTTTCCGAAAATCTTCGAATAATCCATGGACTTCCACAAAAATTTTTTTGTATAATATCTAAAAAAACAGAAAGGATGAACGATATGATCCAATGTTTCGCAAAAGACTCCTTCGTCTCATCTTTCCAGAAAGGAACCACACCACGTCTTCTATCAGCCAGCTATATTACTGTAGGATTCAGCCAGCACCCCCGGATTCTGCACAAGCATACTGATAAGCTGGAACTTCTGTTTATCAGAAATGGTTCCGGGTATTATGTGGTAGACAACGAACGATATGAAATAAAACCAGGAAACATCATCATTACCAATGCCAATGTACTGCATGATGAAGTTCCCCAGTATAACCGCAATCTGGCAATGCTCTCCATCGCCATAGACCATGTACATATTGATGGACTGCCGGAAAATCACCTGATTCCATCTGATATCCAGCCTATTATAAAAACTGAAAAACGCTTCGTTCTCATTGATGCCATTTTTCAGGAAATTTTCGACTCCCTGGCTTTTGAAGATGACCAGCAGCAGGAGACAAACCAGTATCTGACCCAGGCGCTGCTTTCCCTGATCGTTCATGCCTGCCGGAAAGAAGGACGTCCCAGCACAGCTCAGGAAAAGCAGGACCCTCTGCTTCGAGATATTCTGCATTATATTGATGAAAATTATTCTGAAGATCTGTCTCTGCAGAGTATCAGCGGAGAATTCTTCATCAGTCCTTCCCATCTGTCCCATCTTTTCAAGAAAAAGCTTGGGTATTCTCCCATCCAATACATTGGAAGAAGACGCATCGGCGAAGCACAGTCTTTATTGATTACAACTCCCAGGTCAATCACTTCCATCGCAACTGCTGTGGGATTCGAAAATGTAAGTCATTTCAATGTACAGTTTAAAAAATATGTGGGTCTTTCTCCTCTGGCCTATCGAAAGAAATACACACTTCCAGATTCCGAGAAAATCAAATAGCCGATTTTCTTCCCGGTTTTGCGGTACATCCCGCAAACCGGGAGCTGCCGCTCGGCCAGAACCCATTAAATCCTTGGATACTCGGTGGATACAAGAACTTTACCCGCCGTAATTTTCATTCCTTCTTCTATGTCTTCCAGGTTAAATCTTCCTGTCACCATCTTACGCATATCAATACGCCCTGCTGCCATCAATGCGATTACATCTGGATAAATCCCCTGTCCTGACTGGCCGTTGGAGCCAGAAATGCTGGCTGCATTCCACTGCCAGTTAAAAATATCCACAGGAGTAATTCCCACTGTGTGGCCAATCTGCACTGTCTTTCCGCCGATAGCCAGTGCTTTCGCCATAACCGGATAAGTGAACTTCGTGGCACCGGCACACTCTGCAAACAAAGAGATACCTGCACCATTGGTCAGCTCCATCAAAAGCTCCGCCTCATCCTCAGGTGAGGCAAAACTGGTGGGGTCGTATACATAATCTGCCCCGCATGCCTTCGCCAGTTCTATACGCTCCGGAACACTTTCAAAAGCGATTAACTTTGCCGCCCCTGCCGTCTTCATCAGGGAAATAGCTGCCAGACCGATGGGGCCAGCCCCGAAGACCGCCACATGGCCGCCGGGACGGATGCCGCCGCCGCGGACAAACAGCCCATTGTAGGCAACACCGGTGGGCTCAATCATAGCGCCCATTTCAAACGCAGCCATCTTGTCCCCGCCGTAATAATTCATAATATCGTTGAGTTTATAACAATATTTGGCATGGACTACCGCATACTCTGCAAATCCGCCGTCATAGGTAAGGCCCGGCTCCTCCAGCTCTTTACACTGGTTAAACATTCCTCTGCGGCAGGCATCACACTCGCCGCACCAGTGCATAGATTCTACTGATACCAGGTCCCCTGCTGCGAGCTTCTTCACATTTTGGCCCACTTCCACAATCTCACCTGCAAATTCATGGCCTGTGATAATGGGATATTTGCTGTGTCCGTCATACAGGGAATACCCTTCTTCGTCCTGCTTCAGAAGATGGGCATCTGTGCCGCAGATTCCTGCTGCGCCCACTTTTATTTTTACCTGGTCATCGCCGCATACCGGTTCTGGACGGTCTGTCACATGGCCGCGGATATTTTTCCAGATCTGATTGCCTCTTAATGCACGTCCCGTGCTGGCTTCCCTCTCTGATAACTTATATCCCTCTCTCGGCACATGATCTGCTTCTACATAAAACGCTCTCATAATCTTCTCTCTCCTATACCGATTCTCCATAAAACCGGCAGTTCCCGGCCGCCTGATACACAATTTCATAACTACTCAAGCGGCCGCAGACCGACCGGTCAGATCAATCAGTCATCAAATGTCAGCATAACCTTGCGGGCAATGTCTTTGTGATTGCATGCCATATCCATGGCTTTGTCCAGGTCTTTAAAGTTAAAGTGATGAGTATTTAATGCTGCAAAATCATACTGGTCTTTAATCTTGCTCATAAAACGAATGGTTCTCGGGAACCATTTGTCTGTTCCCCCGCTTCCTGCAATATGAAGGGTTTTCCAAATAGTTTTACCGATCTCTACCGGAACTTTTCTTCCGATGGAATGGCCTACCACGCCCACTCTGGCACTGTGTCCAGCAATGTCGAACAGAGACGCAATACCGATATCATTTCCGGAGCATTCAATGACTACAGAGGCGCCTCTGCCGTCTGTGAGATCTTTCACCAACTGTTCCACATCCCCGGCTGTGGGATCTACCACGTCATCTGCACCGTATTCCAGAGCATTCTTCCGGCGTTCTTCCAGAGGATCGATTACAATTACATGTGCGCCTGCAGTTTTACACACCATAGCTGCAGTAAGTCCGATGGGGCCTCCGCCGATAATTGCCACATCGTCAGAAGCATCCGGAGCACATCCATTGCCCCATACGCCCCAGTATCCCACGTTGAAAGTCTCTACCCATGCGCCCAGCTCATAATCCCAGTCATCGGGAATCTTGTGGGTATAAGCTTCTTCCAGAATCATGTATTCCCCGAATCCTCCCGGTGAATCCGGACGGAATCCCACTTCGCGCATATTTAAACATGCGGAGGGCATCTTTCCGTCTTTACAGTTTGCACAGTTGAAGCAGGGAAGCACGCAGTCACCTACCACTTTGTCGCCTGGCTTCAGGGAAGTAACAGTGCTTCCGATCTCAGCCACCTGTCCTGCCCACTCATGGCCTGGTGTATAGGGTGCGATGTCATAACGTCCCTCTGCTGATTTCCCTTCATAGCACTCCACGTCTGATCCGCAGATGCCGCATGCTTTTAGTTTAATCAATACCTGATTGGGTTTCAGATCGGGAAGCTCTACTTCCTCAATTCTCAAATCAAAAGGTCCATGCATAAATGCCTGTTTACATTTCATCGTTTTATCCTCCAAATGATTTATTCTTTAATTTATATTTGTTTATCGGAAAGCGCTGCCCATGCAGGCAGTATATTAATATGCAAGTGTGTAGATATGACGTCCGCCTGGCTCGTTGGGTCCTTTGATTACTGCTTCAATGTCCTCACGTTTTCTCTGAGTCATCATATCAATTGGCGGAAGCTCTCCTGCCGGATATTTTTCCAGAATATCGTTTACCAGTTTTTCCAGATAATCCAGTGTGCGCTCGATTCCCGCACGTGCTTTCTCAGCATCTGCCAGTTTTGGATTTCCAATTACCCCTTCCGGCTGTACGATACATTCCATTGCACAGGAACCGAAAGCATTGTACCATTTAATGGGACCTGTGCCCCGCTCTGCAGAGTTATTGATATGTCCCGGAGGAAGCAGCGGATAGGCTTTTGTCTCCACTTCATCCCCTCTCTTTATTAATTCGGGGAACAGACCCAGACACCAGGACTGCTCTACTTCGTCTGCATGAATGAAGGGTGTCTCGTACGGGCCGCCGCCTTCCTTTGTATCCAGCTGCTCTTTGGCGCAGTTCCAGAAATGGGTGTAAAGAATAATTCCCGGAACCTGGAATTTCTTCCCAAATTTATGGATAGCCAGCGGAATTACATAATCCTGTCCGTGTCCGTTTACTACGATCATTTTGCGGAATCCTGTATTCCAGAATCCGGCAAATACATAGCAGAGATAATCAGCCAGAATTTCTTCCGGAATCATGATGGTTCCTTTTTGTCCCAGGTGATGATAGGGATGGGAGCCATACCAGATGGGCTGTGCTACGGTACATCCTGTGGCCTTTGCCACCTGTTCGCACAGACGGGTATCCAGATAAGTATCCTCCCCGTAAGGTGCCGATGGTCCATGGTTCTCTGTGGAACCCACCGGAATCAGAATTACATCATTCTTTTTCAGCCGCTCTGCCACTTCTTTGTTTGTCATGTTCTGGTAATAAATACCATTGGGGGCTTCCATATTGCCGCCTGTTGCCGGGATCTGCCATTTTGACATTGTTTTTTCCTCCTTATATCTGCATTTCATTGCTTTTTCATAAAACTGTTCCGTACTTTTAACTGTTACGAGTAACTTACGTTTTCGGGCTATGCTGACCGAATTTGGCGCAGATATTGCGCTAAGTCTAAGCTGTTATTTTCATTTCCTCTCCAGATTCTATCTGCCGCATATAATCGATTGCCCGCTTGGCCGCTTCCAGTTCTGTGGGCCAGGGCAGACATTCTACAGAGAGATACCCTTCATATCCTGCTTCTTCCAAGGCATTCAGGATTTTTGTAAAGTCAAACTGACCGCTTCCTGGATACCGCCTGGAATTGTCTGCCAGATGAAAATATCCAATCTTCCCTTTACATCTTCGAATCGCTTCCACCGGGTCACATTCATCAATCCCCATATGAAAGGCATCTAAATGTACATATAAATTGTCTATCTGATATTTCTCCAGAAATTCCATAATCTCATCAGCCGTGGTAAAAATATTCACCTCATAGCGGTTGATCACTTCCAAATTCAGCTTTACATTGCGTCCTTTGGCATATTCAGCGAGGATTTCCAGATTCCTTGCCAGACGATTCAGATATTTTTCTCTGTTTCCCCCAGCCGGAACGTTGCCTTTCAACCATCCGATCACCAGATCTGCTTTCATTTCACAGGCAATGTCTACATAATCCCGCATTCCTTTCATGGCTGCATCGACCACATAGGGCCTGTCGTCAATGAGACTGCACATTCCTTCTGTGTTCAGCCTGCCTGTGATGATCATGGCGGCTTTTACTCCATAGGCTGCCTCTGTCTGACGGATCGCCTCATAATCAAATTGCTCGTCAGGTCTAGTATGTACTTCAATGGCCCGATAGCCAAGCTCTGCTGCTTTCTTCAGATTCTCACAGATAGAACCCTTCAGCAGAATCGGTGCGGAAGCAGGTGCATCGTCCGCAGAGGACACTGCATAATCCCACCTTTTCACCTTACCACCTCCTCCCAAACAGGAATTTTTGTTCGATTCCTGATGACGCTATTATTATAATCCCAATAACTATTTTCAAACTATAGATATATTGCTTGTGTTTTTCATGAAAATTTCTTTTTTCAATGGATTTTGATATAAACTTTTCAATTCTTGCACTCATAATTTTGATGGGTATCTTTTTTCCTCATATTCCTTTATAATTTACAGAAAAAGAAACGCGAAAGGAGCAACATTATGAATGTAAAACTGGGAATTTGTAATTTCTGTGTTCCGGGAACAGGTGTATTCGCGCCGCAGATTGTATCCGAGATGGGGCTGGACGGAATGTCGCTGGAATTCGGCTCCTGTGAACACGGCTGGGCTCTGAGCCAGAAGAAGATTATGGATTTATACCTGGAAGCCCAGCAGAAATACGCCATTGCTTATCCGAACATTGGCTGCAGCGACGGGGATAACATTCCTTTTTATACACCGAAAGGAGACCCCCTGTATGACACCGTCCAGTACTGGGTGACAAAAGCGGTGGATTCAGCGGCCTATATGAAGATTCCTATGGTATTCTTCTCTAACTTCAACGCCAGCCTGGCTGATACAGAGGAAAAACTGGAGCAGACAGCAGAACGATACCGCTATCTGTGTGATTACGCCGGAGAGAAGGGAATCGAGATTTCCTGCGAATGCCCATTAAGCCCCCAAAAGCAGATTCAGCTGACACAGATGGTGGACCGCCGCAACTTTACCCTGTTCTATGACAGTGACAATTTTACTTATTTTACAGATTATAGACAGACTGATGTGTTAAAAGAGATTTATCCTTATATGGGAAAACAGCTTCACGTAAAGGACAGCACCGAAGGCTGTATCGCCAATGCCGTGCTGGGGACTGGAGTGGCTGACTTCTATGGTTCTATCAAATATTTATCAGAGCAAAATTATGATGGATGGCTGATTTTGGAAAATTTATATGAATTGGCCCCTATGAGACATCTGAATTCGGATTATTTTGAAATTATGAGAGAGGACATCCGGGTGTTGAAAGAAGCCATAGCGGACTGAAATCGAAGAATATAACTGAACTGTAATATTTAGCAAATATTTTTTAGATAATGACTTGTAATTTACCGAATTTTTGTATATAATAAATACAACTATTCAGGACTTCGTCCTTCATAGTCACAAGCAATGTATGAGTATATTCACGGTTTTTTGAATATGTTTGAGAAGCCTGACAATATCAGACATCTGCATGCGCCGGCAAATTCCTCCCGGCGCAGTGGCTATTGAAAATATGGTCTTGTGACTCTTCTTATTTTTATTTCGCGAGAAAAGCCTCTCTGGCAAGCTGATCTGCCAAGTCATTGTATTGATCCCCGGAATGTCCTTTTACTTTTATAAAATGAATCTCCACTTTTTCTTTTGCCTGGTCATAGAAATCTTTGTATGCTCTGGTTCCGGCCTTCTTCGCCTGCCACTCCCCAGTACACCACTTTGCTATTCCCTCATAATCATGGTAAATTGTCACACTTTTTATCCCCTGATCCAGACAATACTCGATAGCTTTTCGGGAACCCATAATTTCTCCCGCCACATTGTGCATCTGTGCCAGCTCACAGTCATCATATAATTGGGAAAAATGTTCTTCTATTCCCTTGTGAAAGAATACCACTCCGCAGGAAAACTTTCCGGTTTCCGCCTGGTAACTGCCATCCACATAGGCTGCTGCCTCTGTCCGGACTTCTTCACCACCTGCATCCTGGCCTGATTTTCCTCCATTCATGTACGCTTCTGCCTGGGCAAGCGTGGGAAAACTTTTGTACTGAGCACCCGAAAACCCGTGAATCTGCTCCTGGCACTGGGTCCATGTGTGATAAATGCCGGGACGGCGTCCTTTTAAAACCGCATATACTTTTTTGGCCATTTGTTTCGCTCCTCCTTCATTCTATCGTAACATTGTATCATTAAAACAAACTATAAAAAAGATATTAAATTTTTTTATCTACTGGTATCTTGGCAAAAAGTATTATATAATAACTCATATAAGTTGTATTTGTCACAAAACCAAACAACTACTACAACAGATATAACCGTGGGAGGATGCGAGATGGCAGTAGTAAAAGAATTAATACGCACAGAGGGTAATGGGAGTATCAGTTTTGGAAATTTTGAATTGCCTGCCAAGTCAAAATTATCAGACTTTGAACACCAGGGTGATATGTATAAAGTGAAGACTTTTAAAGAAATCACAAAATTAGAGAGAAATGGTGTTTTTGTCTACGAATCTGTTCCTGGAACGGCGGTATTTGAGCTGGAACAGACAGACGGCAGCATGGATTTCCAGGTAGAAGGCTATGAAGACACACAAATCACTGTTGAATTGGAAGAAAACATGGATTATGAAATCTTTATCAACCAGGAAAGTATCGGAAAAATGAAGACGAATCTGGGCGGAAAGCTTTCTTTCAGTGCGCAGCTGGAAGACGGAGCCACAGCCAGGATTAAAATTGTGAAATTGTAAACCGTATTTGAAAATAACGGGGTGTTACAGATTTGTAACACCCCCTCTTTGTTTGAATGTTTACAGATTAGATGAGAGTTTTACAATTGTACATCTGACTGTTCAGAAAGGAAACAATTCATGGCAAAAGCGAAAAAAACCGTGTTTTTCTGCCAGAACTGCGGCTATGAATCTGCCAAGTGGATGGGTCAATGCCCTGGCTGTAAGGAATGGAATACATTTGTGGAGGAAACCGTTCTTCCCAAAACCTCCGGCAGAGGCTCCACTGTCAGAAAAACAGAAAACAAACCCGTCAGCCTGAATCAGATTGATATCCAGGAGGACACCCGGCTTGGCAGCGGACTGGAAGAACTGGACCGGGTACTGGGGGGCGGAATCGTACAGGGCTCCCTGGTGCTGGTGGGCGGTGACCCCGGCATCGGAAAATCCACACTGCTTTTACAGATGTGCCGGTATCTGTCCCAAAAACATATAAAGGCCCTTTATATATCCGGAGAAGAATCCCTGCGGCAGATCAAACTGCGGGCCAGGAGAATCGGTGATTTCACCGATGACCTTCTGCTTTTATGCGAGACCAACCTGCAGATGATCGAACATGTCATTGAGAACCAGGCGCCGCAGCTGGTGATCATTGATTCGATCCAGACATTATATAATGAAGAAGTTTCATCTCCGCCCGGCAGTGTATCCCAGGTGCGGGAGTCCACCAGCGTTCTTCTGCAGACTGCAAAAGGTAAGGGTGTGACCATATTCATTGTGGGACACGTGACAAAAGAAGGAAATGTAGCCGGCCCCCGGGTGCTGGAACATATGGTGGACACGGTCCTCTACTTTGAGGGGGACAGACACGCTTCCTACCGCATTTTAAGAGCCGTAAAAAACCGCTTCGGCTCCACCAACGAGATCGGCGTGTTTGAGATGCGGGAAAGCGGACTGGAGGAAGTGAAAAATCCATCGGAATTCCTCCTGGACGGCAGACCTGAGGACGCCTCCGGCTCCATTGTGGCATGCTCCATGGAGGGAACCCGCCCCATTCTGATTGAGATACAGGCACTTGTGTGTAATACCAATTTCGGAATTCCCAGAAGAACTGCCGCCGGAACCGACTTTAACCGGGTCAATCTGCTGATGGCTGTGCTGGAAAAGCGGCTGGGCATGCACCTGTCTAACTGTGACGCCTATGTGAACATTGCCGGTGGAATCAAAATCAGCGAACCCGCCATCGACTTAGGTATCGTTCTGGCAGTCATCTCCAGCCACCAAAACAGGGCCATACCAGACCATGTAATCGCCTTTGGCGAAGTGGGCTTAAGCGGAGAAATCCGGGCTGTGAATATGTCCGAGCAACGGGTGGCAGAAGCGAAAAAGCTTGGATTTCGCACTGTCATTCTGCCGAAAGTGTCTCTGAAAACGCTGGAAGGCGTCAAAGGCATACGTCTCCTGGGCGTCAGCAGTCTGAGAGAAGTCATGGGTCTTGGCCGCAGTAACGGCGGCTCTCCTCACATGCCGTCAGACTTTACATATTCTTGATTTTCCTGGAAAGACACGGTATAATATAGCAGTACCATTTGCGGTTATAAACCGCAAATTCCCGCATATCACGGCTTTTTATACCCGTGGTATCAGCAGCTATTAACTGTTCTCGCAAGAGAACGCAACCCAAACGGCCCTATCACAGGGTCAATCTGCCCCTTAAGGAAGGAGGGAGTTTATTATGAAACTGAAAAACAGGGCGAAATTGGTGATATCGCTATTGACTGCCTTCACCATACCGTTCTCCACCATGGGCGCAACGGCAATGGCAGAACCCAATGAGCCAAACAACCAGGCTGTGGTCACAGAAGCCGCCACGGATGAACAGCCGAATGCCACGGCGGCTGAAACGGGAACTAACGGTCCAGCAACTTATCAAGACGCCTATGAGAAGATGATTGCTCTCAAGAAGGAATATCCCGAAGGAATGACTTGGACTAATTTTACACCCTATGGAACCGGGCCCAATTGTGTGGCACCCACTTACCGCTGGAAAGGCGGAGCGGTGAAAAACAGCGACAATGGGGTGGGCTGCGCCGCTTTTGTTTTTATCCTCAGCGATGCAGCCTTTGGCGACTGGCGTGCAAGAGCAACAGACCGAGGCAAGTTTTCGTTCGAGGACATAAGAGTCGGTGACATCCTGCGCACCAACGGCGGCTCCCATTTCGTAATTGTACTGCAGAAAAGCGAGGCAGGTGTGGTCGTTGCAGAAGGCAATTACAACAAATCCGTTCATTGGGGACGCACGATTAGTAGAGATGAAGTTATGGACTCTACTTTCATCATTACCCGCTATCCCGAAAGTTGGAGTCCTGCTGATGATGCCACGGCTGGCCAGGAGGCTGCAAACGGAAGGTGATTTGAGTTGGACGCTGACCAACGGCGGTACGCTCACCATCTCCGGCAATGGCAACATCCCGAATTACGCACCGTCCAATAGACCGTCATGGGAGGAACAACAAAGTGGCGCTTCCATCAGCACAATCGTGCTCACTGATGGCATTACCGGAATCGGAGCGTATTCGTTCTATGAAAGTACAGCACTCAGCGTATATATCCCCGACAGTGTACAGACTATTGGTGATAGTGCATTCCGCAGCTCCAAATTGATCAACGTAACCATTCCCGGCAGCGTTACTGACATCGGCAATGATGCCTTTCATGGAGCTGAGAACCTTGTTTCTGCGACTGTCACCAAAGGGGTAATGACCATCGGGGAACGGGCATTTCAAGGTTGTACATCGCTGACCTACATGGATTTCCCCGCCAGCATTACCTCGGTGGGCGCGGGAGCGTTCACGAGCTGCAAAAATATGAAAAGCGTCAGGTTTATGCCCAGCAGCGAACCAGCCGAAATCGGCGACGATGTTTTCTCACAGTGCTGGGGCTTAATGAGTGTTACACTACCGCAAGGAGCAACCTGTATTAGCAATGGAATGTTCTCGTCCTGCAAGTTGCTCCCAGAGCTATATATCCCGAAAAGCGTAACGAAAATTGGAGACATGGCGTTTAACGAGTGTGATTTTCTGTCTACTATTTATTTTGGCGGCAGTGAAACAGAATGGGAAAGCCTGTTAACCCCCTACATAAAACCTACATTCCAAGGAAAACAGATAATATGTAATGCCAAATTCGACGATCCCTTTGCTGATCTCCCAGATGACCCCGGAGATGGTTTCGACAAGACTGATGATTCTCCCGTGGAACCTACCGACCACCAACATAACTGGTCTACCGATTGGACTTCTGATAAAACTTCCCATTGGCACCAATGCCAAGCTGCAGACTGCCCCACAACCGACAACAGCGAAAAAAACGGTTACGCAGAGCACAGCTATGGCGACTGGATAATCGATGTGGAAGCAACTGACGGTCAAAGCGGAAGCAAATATAGAGACTGCAGCATCTGTGACTATCGCGATACTGCGGACATTCCAGCAGGCGGTGAGTCGGTGGAGCCTACTCCTATAGACCCGACTCCTGTGGACCCGACTCCTGTAGACCCGACTCCTGTAGACCCCAGTCCGACCCCTCCAGAACCTACACCCATAATCACCCCTACGCCGGTGGAACCTGCCGTGCACGAACATAGCTGGTCTGTGGATTGGACTTCCAATGAAAGCTCTCATTGGCATTTATGCCAGGCTGCAAACTGCCCCATAACGGACGACAGCCAGAAAAACGGCTACGGAGAACACAGCTATGGCGACTGGATAATCGATGTGGAAGCAACTGCTTCTCAGGAGGGTAGTAAGCACAGAGAATGTACGGTTTGCCAATATCGTGAGACTGCCAGCATTCCAGCAGACAGCGGTTCGGGAAATGATCCAAATGAACCCGGTAAACCCAGCGATAAGCCCAATGATTCCGACAGCTCCGGTAACACGAATAAGCCCAGCCGCCCCGACAGTTCGAAAAACCTTTCCGTTGCGAAAAAGCAGTTGAAGACGCAGCTTACGGCGAAGCTGAAAAAGCAAATCAAACCACAGTTGAAAAAACAGCTGAAGCCCAAGCTGAAAAAGCCAGTAAGTGCGAAACGCAAAGCTAATCTGAAGGCAAATTTGAGAACAAAACTCAAAAAGCAGCTAAAAACCAAGTTAAAGCCGCAATTTAAGCAGAAATTTGGAAAGAAGCTGGGAAATCAGTTCAGTAAAACCTTTGACGCGCAATTTAATTCCCAGTTTAAGAAACAGTTTAGCACGCAGTTTAAAAAGCAGTTTAAGCAACTCTCAGCGAAAGCAAAGCAGTCGAAAAAGTAATGAACGTACACAGAGAAAAGACCATCGTTTAAGCCGATGGTCTTTTCTCGTATTTCTTTTATTAATATGTCAGCTTCATAGCCTTTCCTTCCCGGTGGGAAGCTGTAGCTGTCAGCGCCAGCTTAATTCCCATCATGCCGTCATATGCCGTAACTGGTGAAGGTTTCCCTTCCAGAACATTCTGTACAAACGCTTCCATTTCCAGCTCATAAGCATCTTTGAAACGTCCCAGACACCAGTTTGCCATATCATATGTAATCTCCTGGCCTCCAACCATTTTAAACGGAGTCAGCTGTTCCTGTCCCACAAATACACTCTTTTCCAGACCAATTACCTCTGTACGGGTATCATAAACATCGTTTGCATTACGGCTGATCTCAATCATCCCCAGACCGCCGTTCTGGAATTTAAGCAGCATCTGGCCGTCATCCACATCGCCCAGATCTTTCAGAAATTCATGTTTGAGAACTGCCCCCTGTGCATAAATTTCTGTAATCTCACAGCCCATAAGCCAGCGGGCAACATCGAGATCATGAATTCCCATATCCACAAACAGTCCTCCCGACTGGGGTACATATGCCGGCGGCGGGCCATTGGGGTCACGCTGGCAGTCATGAATATAGATGGGCTTTCCACAGCTGCCGGAGGCAATCTTCTCCTTTGCGGCAACATGACCTGGATCAAAACGGCGCATGAATCCAACCTGAAGATATAATCCCTCTTTTTCCACAGCGTCCATGATTTTCTCCGCTTCTTCTACCGTAAAGGTAATGGGCTTTTCAACGAAAATCGGCTTTCCTGCCGCGATCACATCCATCAGCACATCATAATGGGTCTGGGTAGGGGTTGCAACCACAACTGCTTCTACCTCAGGGTCTTTCAGCATCTCTTTATAATCTTTATAATCTGTATAACCTGTTACGCCAAAGTCTTCCGTGGCGCGTTCCAGCGCTGCGGGAACCGGGTCTGATACTGCCGCCAGACGTGCCCCCATAGTACGGGTAACATTAACAGTATGCTGATAGCCAAGACGGCCAAGGCCGATCACGCCCACTCCAAGTGTTTTTTTCATAAAACCTGAACCTCCTAAATATATAATGATTATAACTGTTCAGCAAATCCCCTAATTGCCAAGCTTAACGCCGGATTCTGCAATACGCGCTTCAAGGTCTGTGCGGAAATCTGCCACATTTTCTTCATTCAGAACAACAACATCCAGTGGCTGCTCTTTCTCTACTGTCTCACCGTCCAGAATCTTCACTGCGTTGATGACACCCTGATAACCTTCCTCTACAGGAAGCTGTGCCACAGAAGCGGACATTTCCCCATTAGAGATAGAGTCCATGGCGTTGAACGTACCGTCGAAGCCTACAACAACAACGTCTGTCAGATTTGCAGCCGCTGCTGTCTGCCTCATCGCTGTCTGAAGCCGCATTATCTCCAGAACCTCCACAGCCTGTCAGCATACCTGCTGCCAATACCCCCGGTTCCCTATTTCACAAAAAATAATTTGACATCCTGTCCGAAAAATTGTACAATGATCAAAATATTTTATTACAGGTTACGGACCTAAATCACTTTGGGATAACGACTGTATCATTTCGTTACTGTTTACAATTTTACCAAGTGAGGAGGTCTTTTTTTCGTGTATTATATGATTGATAATTACGATTCTTTTGTTTACAATCTGTCTGCTTATCTAAGAGAAGCCGGTCAGGAAGTGCTGGTGCGGCGTGCAGATGAAGTTTCTCTGTCCGAAATTTACGCCCTTCAGCCAGACGGTATCATCTTGTCCCCTGGTCCAAAGCGGCCCGCCGATGCGGTGGAGTCTCTGCTGGTTTTAGAAGAATTTCAAAATAAAATCCCCATTCTCGGTGTCTGTCTGGGACATCAGGTCATTGGACATGCCTTTGGTGCAAAGGTGTGCAAAGGCCAGACGCCTATGCATGGAAAAATCACGGCGCTGCACCACGATAACAGCGGACTTTTCTTGGCGCTTCCATCTTCCTTCGCCGTAACCCGATATCACTCTCTGGTGGTATCCAGCCAGCAGCTGCCTTCATGCTTTCTGGTCAATGCCTGGAGCGATGATGGTGTCATTATGGGAATGCAGCACCGCACCATGCCTATCTACAGTGTCCAGTTTCACCCGGAAGCTGTATTAACCCAGTTCGGCCATGAATTACTTTTGAATTTTCATAAAA
Organism: uncultured Lachnospiraceae bacterium; assembly: GCA_910587105.1. Classification (GTDB taxonomy): domain Bacteria; phylum Bacillota; class Clostridia; order Lachnospirales; family Lachnospiraceae; genus MGBC164599. Next base: position 3,554 of record CAJUMB010000044.1, on the reverse strand, counting down.
TATGCGAAAGGCGGAATCAATCACATGCAGCTTGTGCAGGAGTTTAATCACTATCCATCTATTGACCGGATTTTCTCTCTGGTCCACAATATGGAGGATGCTGTGTTTTTAGATTCTTCCCTGAAGAACCAGCTGGGAAGATATTCCATCATTGGACTGAATCCCTACCTGAAATTAGTCAAAGGAGAACAGTTCACTATCAACGGCCAGATATGCAGCGAAAAATTTGAAACTTGGGTAAAAAAATATTTGAAGACCCATAATGAAAAAAATAACACCGGACTTCCACTGGTTTCCGGTGCTATCGGCTATTTTTCTTATGATTATGGAAGACAAAAAGAAAAGGTACAATCCCGCCACGAACAAAAACTTCATATCCCGGACTGCATACTGGTATTCTATGACAATTTTATCATTGAAGATCATCTGGCACATAAACTCTATCTGGCCGCCAACAGCCATGGACAGGACGCGGCTGATGGAATAAATCAGATGATAAAACTTCTGAAAGATGCGGAAACAGAAACGGTTCCTTTTGTAAAATCTACATATCCGGCACCCAAAATGACTGCTGATTTTTCAAAAGAAGATTATATGGATGCCGTACAGCGTATGATTCATTACATCATCGAAGGAGATATCTACATTGCAAATATGACTCAGCAGCTGCAGATTGCCAGTCCTATGCCTCCTTTCGAGTTTTTTAACCAGTTGAGGCAGAACAATCCCTCTCCCTTCGGAGGCTATTTTAACTACGGTGATTTCCAGGTGGTTTCTGCATCTCCAGAACGTTTTTTGAAAATGACAGATGGAATGGTTCAGACGCGCCCCATCAAGGGCACCAGAAAACGAGGCATCACACCAGAAGAAGATGCCGTTTTAAAACAGGAACTAGAACAATCTGGCAAGGATAAGAGCGAACTTTTGATGATCGTGGACTTGGAGCGCAATGATTTAAATCGTGTCTGTATTCCTGGCAGCGTAAAGGTGGATGAACTCTTTTCTGTGGAAACCTATGCTACGGTCTTCCACCTGATTGCAAATGTGACTGGAACACTGCGCCCAGAGCTGACTATTATGGACTTGCTGGAAGCTGCGTTTCCAGGCGGCTCCATCACCGGCGCACCCAAGCTGCGGGCCATGGAATTGATTGACGAACTGGAACACAGCAGACGAAATCTGTATACCGGTTCTATGGGCTATCTTTCATTAGACGGCAGCTGCGACTTTAACATTGTAATCCGCACTGCCTTATACAAAAATGGCATCTACCATTTAGGAGTGGGCGGCGGAATTACCTTCGAATCCGATCTGGCATTCGAATACGAAGAAACTCTGCAGAAAGCAAAGGCACTGCTGGAGGCACTGGGAGGGGATATCTATGCAGATTGCATTGGATGAAGGCTATCAATTCGGGCTGGGTGTTTTCGAGACAATCAGTGTGGAGCATAATGTTCCTATATTGCTTTCCTGGCATCTGGAACGCCTCCACCGTTCGCTGAAAACCCTGGGCATCCAGCAGACAGTGGATGAGTCTTATGTGTTCTCCTGGCTCTCGGCCCATCCTGGAGAACACCAGGCCCTGAAACTTATCGTTTCCGATAAAAATCTGATTGTGACCATGCGCCCCAATCCCTATACCCCTGGACAGATCCAGGAGGGGTTCTGCCTGTCATACAGCAATGTATACAGAAATGAGACTTCTCCCCTGGTGCACCACAAAACTTTAAACTATGGCGATTGTATCCTGGAAAAACGCCGTGCAAAGGAAGCAGGAGCTGACGAACTTATTTTCTGCAACAGCCGGGGGGAGATTTGTGAAGGAACTGCTTCAAATATTTTTTTCGTTTACGACGGGCAGATTTATACACCGCCTGTGGAGAGTGGGCTGCTTCCAGGCATTCTGCGCCGATTTATTATAGAGCAATATCCTGTGAAAGAACAAATCCTCCGGAAAGAGGATGTTCTTCACATGCAGGAATGTTTCATTACCAATTCACTGATGGGTGTTATGCCTGTACACACTTTAGAACAAAAAACCTATCCTCTTGGACCCATGACACAGGCATGCATAGAGGCATATCACTCCTTTATCTGCTCCTGTGAATAGTTTTCATTCATAGTTTTTCGAAATTCTTCTAAAGCCTGCTTTTGACGGGGTGTTAAGTTTCTGGGAATGCGTACACTTAAATTCACATACTGATCGCCCCGTCCTCCGATTTTCTTCGGCCTGATAAGACCTCTGTTCAAAAGCTGCAGGCGGCCGCTGGTCTGCATTCCTTCGGGTATTTCATACCATATGTCCCCCTCAATGGTCATAATCTTTATTTTGCCGCCTAAGACCAAAGTGGTATAATCTACTTCACAGGTAGTGTACAGATGATACCCTTTTCTTTCAAACATTGGGTCGTCTTTCACAAGAACTACCACAATCAAGTTTTTATCGCCGCAGGGTACTTTGTCCACGTCTTCTTTATCACCATAGACAATATCTTTCAGAAAAAAATACTGACGTTCATAAGAACCTGGCGGTACTTTCACCTGAAATTCCCACTTTTTCTCTACATACCCCAGTCCATGACAGTCCGGACATATTTCTCTGGGTATCTTTCCTTTACCGCGGCAGGTATTGCAGAAAACCTCCCGGCCTACCTTATGTCCCCAATTGGATACATATTGGATGCGTCTTCCCGTCCCATTGCAAACCGGACATTGTGCATAAGAAATTTCAGCATTTTCCCCTTGGCATCGCGGGCAGTCTTCTTTTATATTAAAACTAACTGGTTTGACCACCTCTTTCAGAGTTTCCTTTAATGTTAAATGTACAGCTATACGAATACTCTGGGGCGGCGGCCCTTCATCCTCGTCTTTCTTCTTTCTGCCATGTTCACAAGCTCCACAATGCCCGTCTTCTGTCTCATAATTTGTTGAACTGCTCCTGCGGCTGCTGCCTGCATAAGCCTCATGGCCCATATAATCATATTTCCTGCGCTGCTCCGTATCTGACAGAACGGCATAAGCTTCTGATATTTCTTGAAACCTGACATTATCCTCCGAATCGCAGTCTTTGGAATCGGGATGATACTGCTTTGCCAGTTTCCGATAGGCTTTCTTAATTTCTTCCTGTGTTGCGTCTGGCTTTACCCCTAATATTTCATAATAATTTTTCACGTTCTCACCTCCTGTCACAGTCACTACACCTGCTGAACAAAACTGCCACAACTTTTATCCTTATTATAATTCATCTTGCCAGTAAAAGCAATAAATTATACTATTTTAATCCATATTTTAAGATATAAATGTAAGAAGGAATCCTGCTTCGCAGGATTCTCCGCCTGCGGCGGGCCGTCACGGACGGCATATTCCACTCCGCCGCAGTGCGATCCCCTAAAGGGTCTTTATCGTATAGGAGACGAAGTTTCCAATACGACAAAAAAAGGCAATCAGCGTTTCGCTAATCACCTTAAACTTTTCTAAAACGAATTTTTACAAATATTGCAACGTACCCTCAAAACCGCATATACGATCTGCCTCATTTCCTGGTCAAACCCTCA
>CAJUMB010000043.1 GCA_910587105.1 uncultured Lachnospiraceae bacterium | reverse complement strand
TCCCACCAAGTGTGACGCACATCTGACAAAAAGCATTTTTAAGACACACTCTAGTCACCGTTTCGCAGATACTTGGATACTAAGTACCTGATATTTGTGTCAGTGCAAGGCGGCCGAATGAGGCGATGCGGTGACATCGCCGCTTGAAGCCAACGCGGCAATGGCTCAAATAGCGGGTGCTTAGTGTTTGAGTATCTATGAAATGGTATACTGGTCATCAGGATGCCAAAAGTCCACCGCAAAATGGACTTTCGGCCTCCCTAATTCTATTAATATTTTCTTGCCTCTCTACGGCCTTCCAGCACTCCCTCAGCAGCCTTTCTTACAGATTCCTTCGTGGAAGTCATGGCAATGCCCACATCCCACCAGGACTCGTATCCGTCTGTCATGGTTTTCGGAATGACTTTCAGGTCAAAGAGACATGCTATATCCTGTTTCTTGGCGTCCTCAAGCGCTGCTTCCAATTCTGCAATTGTCCGACAGGTATAAGTTTTCAGTCCATATCCCTCACCGATCTTGGCATAATCCACAGGAATCAAGTCTCCTGTTGGCTTCTTGCCGTCTGTGTAACGGAATTCAGTGGCCAGGCTTCCGATTCCGTGATTCATCTCCAGGTTGTTGATACAGCCGAAACCACAGTTATCAAAGATGAGAATATTTACTTTCTTCTGTTCCTGCATAATAGTCATGATCTCGCTGTGGAGCATCTGGAAGCTGGAATCGCCCACTACGCAATACACTTCATTATCCGGTTCCGCAAACTTCACACCGAGAGTCGCTGCCACTTCATAACCCATACAGGAATATCCATACTCCGCATGGTAGCCGCCTCTCTTATCTGTGGTCCACATTCTCTGCATACAGCTGGGGAGGGAACCTCCTGCCGTAATAATCGTGGCGTCCTCATCAATCACCCTGCGGATAGCTGCCAGAGCTGCTGTCTGTGTGATTTTTCCGTTTGTCAGTTTCACAAACTCAGGTACTGTTCTGGGATCTCTGGCTTTGATAATAGGCTCAAAATCGTCTCCTGTATATTCAATCCCTGCCAGGCGGGCCATTTCTTCGTCCCACACCTTCTTTGCTTCCACGATCTCGTTCTTATATGCAGATTTATAATTTCTCGCTCTCAGCTTCTCTGCCAGTGCCTCAATTGTCACTTTGGCATCTCCCACTGCCTTCACTGCATCCATCTTATATGCATGGAACCGGCAGTTATTAATAGAAACGAACTTCACTTGTGGATTTCTGAACAGATGCTTGGAGCTGGTGGTGAAATCGGACATACGGGAGCCGACAGCCAGAACCACATCTGCGTCTTTTGCAATAATATTGGAAGCATACGTTCCGGTTACGCCGATACCGCCCAGGCAGTACGGATGGCTGGACTTACAGGCACTCTTTCCTGCCTGGCTTTCACCGAAGGGAATACCGAATTCTTCACAGAACTTCTCAACTGTCTCTCCGGCTTCTGAATAGCGCACGCCGCCGCCCACAATCACCAGTGGTTTTTCTGCTCCTGCCAGAATCTCTGCCACATCTTCCAGCTCCTCTTCCACTGCTGCCGGTCTTGTGATGCGGTGTACTCTCTTCTTGAAGAAATATTCCGGGAAATCATAAGACTCGCCCTCTACGTCCTGGCAGAGTCCAATACAGCAGGCTCCTGTCTCCGCCGGGTCTGTGAGCACACGCATGGCATTGATCAATGCAGTCATAATCATTTCCGGTCTTGTGATACGGTCCCAGTATTTGCAGACAGGTCTGAACGCATCGTTGGTGGTAACTGCCAGGCTGCTGCTCTGCTCCAGCTGCTGCAGTACCGGGTCTGGCTGCCGGGAGGCGAAGCTGTCTGCCGGGAATACCAGAAGGGGAATGTTATTCACCGTTGCAGTGGCACAGGCTACTACCATATTTGCTGCTCCAGGTCCCACAGAAGATGCACAGGGGATAATCCTCCTGCGGTTATTCTGTTTTGCAAAAGCGATGGCAGCATGGCACATTCCCTGCTCGTTTCTTCCCTGCATCACACGCAGCTGGCCGGGATCACTGTCAAGAGCCTCCCCAAGCCCCACAGCAATGCCATGTCCAAAAATAGTGAAAAATCCTTCTACAAACTTTGTCTCTACGCCGTCCATGGATACATACTGATTATCCAAAAACTTTACAATGGCCTGTGCCACTGTCATCTGCACTGTTTTTTCCATATGTTCTCCTTTCTGCCTGTTACCCCGGCATGGGAATCATTATTGTTCACTTCTGGCCAGCAGCGTGGAATTGGGGATTCATAATTTTAGGAAATGAACCGCTGGTCATTTGTTATGTTATTGTGCGTGCATTGCAGTCTTATTGCGTGCATTCAATCTGAAAATGTTTCATGTATTCATCTTATTACGCACGCGTCTGTTTGTCAACAGCGTGTATTTTATTTTTTCAATTTCTGTCACTATCACTAATTTTTAAAGGAGTTTTTCTGCTATTTTTCCCATCCCTGCTATGTGCATATTTATGATAGAATAGGCTCAATACTTTTATTTTTATTTTCGCACGCATTCACACACAAAATAAATTTGAAACCTGGTATCTTCAACACCTTGGATATCTGCAAGGAGGATTTTCATTGAACACGTATTATGATTTTCCAGATATTGACGGAACCCCAATTTCCATCAGCCAGCTGACTGAAAACAGCATATCCCTGGAACCCCACTGTCATGAATTCTATGAATTAGCTTTAATCACAAAGGGTTCCTGCAGACATATCTTTAAAGGCGTAACCGTCCTCGCCGTACCTGGAGATGTCTCGATTATTCCGCCCCATCAAGTTCATTGTTATAAAAGTCTGTCCGAAGTTTCGATTATCAACTGCTGTTTCATCCCGGAGAAAATAAACGCTGACTGGCATAATATATTAAAAAGTATTTCCCCTGAACAAAATATTTCCCCATCGCTTTCATCTGAACACGCCCTGGACAATCACTGGCAGGATGCCATTTTTGACCCGGACACCCGGGGACTTGCAGGACCTGCCGCCAATGCTCCGGAACTGCAGGGCCTGATTCATCTGGACGGAAGTGAATATACCCATGTGATTTCTTTAATGCACAACTTAATCGAAGAACAGGAACACAATAAATTCGGAAAACTTTATATGAAATCCGGCCTTCTTCAGATTATACTGGTTCTTCTTGGGAGGCTTCAGACAAGAAAGCTCTCCCGTCTGAACGATTATTCAGACCGCAAGAAAAAACTGATCAACACTGCCAAGGCATACATGGAAAACCATCTGGAAGAAATCACCAGCTCTACGGAAATTGCCGAAAAACTTTTTCTGAGCCCAGCCTATTTCCGCTCACTTTTCAAGGATATAACTGGAATGACACCCACCAACTATTTAAACCGCCTGCGGGTCATCCGCTCTTTGGAATACCTGGAGCGGGAAGACCTGTCCATCGCGGAGGCTGCAGGCAAGGTGGGAATCTACGACTCCAATTATTATTCCCGCCTTTTCAAAAAAATCATGGGCTATTCCCCCAGATATTTCAAAAAAGCAAGGTAGCCAAAAAGGCCGGAAGCGTTTCTGCTCCCGGCTTTTTTGGCTGCCTGTTCAGACAAATATAAAATTTATGCTTTCTTTGTATTTTTCTTCATATCAAATGCAACTGTCACCACAATGATCACACCTTTGATGATATTCGTGAAGTTATCGTCCACACCCAGCAGTACAAGACCATTGTTGATAACACCCATAATCAGGACACCGCATAAAACACCGCTTACACGACATACACCACCTGTATGGGATGTTCCGCCTACCGTAGCTGCCGCAATGGCATCCAGCTCATAGTTCAAACCGGAACTTGCCGGGTCTGCCGACCCTGCACGGCCTGCCAGCATAATACCTGCCAGTGCTGCCAGTGTACCACACCATACATAAGTAAGAACCAAGTTTCTCTGTACATTGATACCAGCCACACGCGCTGCCTGGTCATTGCCGCCGATAGCATATAAGCTCTTGCCAAAGCGGGTCTGTCCAAGGATAAACGCAGCCAGAGCAAAAATAACCACAAACACCAGTACAATCACCGGAAGCGGCCCAATCTGTGCACTTCCAAGGAAACGGAATCCATCTGACAGATTGGATACCGGTCTTGCAGTAAAGATCTTAGCCGCCGCACGGCAGACCAGCTGTCCGCCCAGCGTAGCAATGAAAGCGGGCATCATGGTATACGCAATAATGGAGCCCTGAATCAGCCCGATGGCTGCCCCCATCAAAAGACCTACAAGAATTGCTGCAACTGCCGGAAATTGTCCCACACCCGGAAGGATCTTAGAAGAATAATCTGCCGACTGCACCAGCGCACCAGTCACACAGGCAATCAACGCCGCAGATGCTCCAATTGACAGGTCAATACCTTTTGTCAGAATAGCGAATGCAACGCCGAAAGCCATAACGCCTTTGATGGCCTCACCGGTGAGCAGTGTCTTAAAGTTTGCCAGAGAGAGAAAGTTCTTATTACCGATACTCATGATAATGATCAAAAGAACCAGCACTCCCCATATCATATTATCTGAAATCATTTTCTTTGTATTCGCACTCATTTGATCATCTCCTTATCCCGCCGCTTCCTCTTTATGAGAAGTCGCATATTTCATGATAATTTCCTGTGAAAATTCCGAACGATCCAGTACTCCGCTCACATAACCTTCATGCATAATCACAATCCGGTCCGCTACCCCCATAACCTCCGGCAGCTCTGAGGAAACAACGATAATTGACTTTCCCTGGCCTGCCAGTTCTGAGAGAAGGGAGTGGATCTCAGCTTTTGCACCTACGTCAATACCCCTGGTGGGTTCGTCTACAATCAGAATATCCGGCTCTGTCAAAAGCCACCTTCCCACCAGCACTTTCTGCTGATTACCCCCAGAGAGATTCATAATCGGCGTCTCCTGGGTGGGCGTCTTTACACGGATACTGTCAATATACTGCTGAGTGTCCTTAACCATCTGCTTCTGATTTAAGGGCATTCCATACTGGCCCAGATTCAACTTGGCAATGCACATATTTTCCCGGATACTCAGAAGACCTACGATACCATTTCCACGGCGGTCCTCAGTCAGAAGACCAATATGATTCTCAATGGCCTGTTTCGGGCTTTTTATATTCAGCTCTTTGCCGTCTTTGATAATTCTTCCGGATTCCTTGTGACGCATTCCAAAAATGGTCTCCATAATTTCTGTACGTCCGGCGCCCACCAGACCTGCAAAACCAAGAATCTCGCCTTTTCTCAGGTCAAAAGACACATGACGCACCATGCGGCCCGCGCACAAATCCTCAACTTTAAAAACCACATCCCCAATGGGGCATTCCACCTTCGGGAACATATTGGTGATCTCACGGCCCACCATCAGTTTGATAACCTCGTCCTGGGTCAGATTTTCTGCCCTCTCTGTTGTTATGTATTCCCCATCACGGTAGATAGAGATATCATCGCTGATACGGAAAATCTCATCCATCTTATGGGAAATATAGATAATCGCAACACCTTTTGCCTTCAGGTCACCAATGATCTTGAATAAATCCTCCACCTCTGATTCTGTCAAAGCGGATGTTGGTTCGTCCATGATTACAATAGAGGCATTGTAAGATACTGCTTTTATAATTTCCACCATCTGCATTTTAGCAACGGTGAGATTTTTCATTTTTTCATCGGGATCCAGCTCAAGGCCCATTCTCTGGAACAGCTCCAGGCAGTCTTCCCGCATTTTCTTGTGGTCAGTAAAGATCCCCTTCTTCGGTTCCCGTCCCAGCCATACATTGTCACTCACAGTGCGTTCCAGTACAGGAGACAGTTCCTGGAATATCATGGAAATCCCGGCATCCAGCGCCTCACGGGTGGATTTAAAGTTTACTTCCTGTCCTTTAAAAATAACCTTTCCTGACGTTACCGGCTGGATACCGATCAGACATTTCATAAGCGTTGACTTACCTGCTCCGTTTTCTCCCATCAGAGTGTGTACCGTGCCGGGACGTACCTGCAGTTTCACGCCTTTCAATGCCTTAACACCGGGAAATTCTTTGACAATATCATGCATCTCCAGAACATATTCTTCGCTCAAACTTTAGTCACCTCTTCCCTTCTCCATGTTGACGGGCTCCTGTACAGACAGGAGCCCGCTTACAAATTTCTGTTTACTGATTAATTCTATTTACTGATAATCGGTATAATTATCTGCGGTTACCGGCTCAAAGGGAACCCATGAGATAAATTCATTGTCCTCAGCAAGTTCAAAATCAGTTCCTTCATTAATTGCTTTGCCTTGCAGCATATTGGAAACTGCCATACATGCACCGTATCCTTGTCCGTCTGCATCCTGGAATACTGTCATATAAAGCTCACCGTTTTCGACAGCCTGAACACCGTCAACAGTAGCGTCAATTCCCACAACAGGAATAGTAGAAGGATCAATATTAGCTGCTTTCAGAGCTTCGATTGCTCCCAGAGCCATCGCATCGTTGTTGGCAATAATACAGTCGTACTCTTTTGTTGTGATCAGAGGTGTGATCATATCCTGTGCAGTCGCACGGTCATAATCTGCTACCAATGGTGCAGATGCTTCCTGTGCGTTGATACCGCCGTCCTCTAATCCTTTCAGTACAGATTCTGTACGCTGTTCTGTATGTACCAGACCTTCTGTTCCCTTTAACAGCAGATAACTGATATCTGTCTTTTTCTGATCATTAAAGTATTTGGCCAGATACTCTCCCTGATATCCACCGGACTGCATTTCGTCAGAACCTACATATACAACATTCTCATTCAGAATGCCGGCATCAGAGGGTCTTCTGTTTACAAATACCACTTTCATATCACCTGCTGCCTCTACGGCCGCATCTGCCGCATCTGCATCTACCAGGTTGATGATAACAGCATCATTGCCGTTATTTTTTGCAGTTTCCACATATTGAAGCAGTTTACTCTGGTCATTCTGTGCATCCTGAGTTGTCAATGAAATTCCAGCTTCTTCCGCTGCTGACAGAGCACCGGCTTCCAGTGTGGAAAGGAATTCGTCACGGGATGACATAATTAATGTCACGTTTGCACCGCCCTCAGAATCCGAAGCAGTTTCTCCTTCTGTACCCTCTGCTGATGTCTCTGATGATGCGCCGCTGTCTGAAGATGATGATGCACTTCCCCCGCCGCATCCGGTCAGCATGCCCAAAGCCAGTACACCCGCGAGAATACTTGCAATAACTTTCTTTTTCATAAAACCTTTACCTCCGCTTTTACATTTTTTAAAAATTACGAACACTGTTGTTTCGCAGCTGCATGAAAAAGACTCCCACTTCTTTTTTCATCACACAGCATCCAGAACGTGTTGGAAACCTCCTTAACTGTTTTCTCTCACCGTCTATTTTACTTAAAGTATGTACATACATAAAAAGCACGCTTCACGAAAACATATGGAAGCCTCAGCTTTGTCACGTTGCATTCATTATACACTATCCATATCCATTTTATTAGCACAAAATTATATTAAATTAGCACAAAACGCAGTTTGTTTGGCAAGAAATCTATATAATCAGTACTTTTCACAAATTTGCACGCTGAAAATTGTGTGTTTTTACCATCTGTAAATGTGCGTATAATTCAAAACACACGTTTTTCTGCGCTAAAATCCATACAGCATCACTTCCTGATACTGATTATCTATCCCCAATATGCCAAATGCGTGCAATAAATATAATTGCCCTCAAACCATTTCTGTGATATAATTCCCTAAAATATGTCACTACTCACAGCCTTTTTCTATAATTTTTCTGTGGATAGTGACGAAAATTTACATGCAGCAAAAACTATGTACTCCCGGAGTCTCTTTGTTCCCGATTTTGTGAGACGATTTTTTGTCATTTATTCATAAATATGAGGCGTACACGGTGTGTCCGTTGATCAAATTTATGTGTGCATGACAGAAAATCAGCCGCAAAGGCAGGTGCAGGAGAGCTTCCGAAAGTACATAATGAAGTAAAGGAGGTTTCTATATAATGGCAGTGACCATTCAAAAAATTGCCGATCTCGCCGGTGTATCCAGAGGCACAGTAGACCGGGCACTGAATGGCAGAGGCCGTGTCAATGCTGATGTAGCAGCAAGAATTCTCAGTATTGCCAATGAACTTGACTACATTCCGAAAAGCAAAAGGAAAAAAACACCTGGAGACGAAAGACTGAAAATCGGTATTATAACACAGCTGGCCCAGTCTCCCTTCATGATTGAGATTTATAAAGGAATCCGCCAGGCCGTAGAGGAACTGTCAATCTGGGGAATTGAAGTTCTGGAACGCAGCAGCAATTCTGTAGACGAGAGAGAACAGCTGGCTGCCATTGACTCACTGGCAGAAGAAGGTATCCACGGTCTTGCCATTATGCCAGTAAACAGCAACGCTGTCTGCAAGAAAATCAATTGGCTCATTGAGGAAAAAAAGATTCCTGTAGTCACATTTAATTCTGATATTGTGGGAACAAAACGTCTGTGTTTTGTAGGTATGGATAATCACAGAAGCGGCTTCACAGCCGCCGGACTGATGCATATGATGACACGGGGAACAGGAAAGATTTTAATCATCACAGGATTCCTCAGTAATCAGGTGAACAGCCGCCGGGTAGACGGTTTCCTGGAAGAACTCAAGCACAGCGGCTCCGGTCTGACCATCGCCGCCATACAGGGCAGCCTTGACGAAGCAGAAGAAGTCGAAAAGATTATCAAAGATGCTCTGCATAACATTCCAGATATCACCGGCATTCTGGTGGTTTCCAGCGGACAGGAAGGAATCATGCAGGCCTTCAAAAATCTGGAACTCAAAAAACGGCCTTATGTCATCATCTATGACCAGACACCGGCAAATGAACAGATGCTGTCCAACGATATCGTGGACTTTCTCATCGAGCAGGACGGATATCTCCAGGGATATCGTCCGGCATATATTTTGGCCAATCTGCTGAAAAAAGGCCAGCCGCCGGAAAGTGAATACTGTTTTACCGATATCCGGATTAAAACCAAATATAATTTGTAAACAGGAAAGGTGCACCGTATATATTACGATGTACCTTTTCTTTTATTGTCTCATATGCCACAACACTGCGTTTGCAGAAATACGCCTTAAATAATAGGATTTATCATACCAATAGACAGCATAAAATGAACTGAAATATACAGAATCCGCTTTGCGAGTTCGAGCTCATACACGAATACAAGAATCCCTCTGCCGTTCTATTATAACAAGAATGATGAAGATTTAAACAAGACAGATTATTTACTACTGCACCAATCCATCCTATAATGGAATCGTCTTCAGGAGAAATCAAAATGTTCTGCTGAAAAGACATCTGCAATAAACTTCCGTTTTAAAAATTACGAACTGACTTCTCCCACCTAATGAAATCAATCCCAGTCAGTCATTTATGCTGATTTTAAATTTTTAAGATCTGTTCTTGGAAAACACTGTAAATACAACTGAAGTTTCTAACACGCCATGTGCGTGATGATATAGAAAAAATTAAAGGAAGTGGGAGGTTTTTTATGCAGTCACAAAACAATTTTACAGCCGCGCTCAAAAAGCAGGGAATTGTGCTGGCTATGATTCTGGTGTATCTGGTATTTGTGGTAATATCGGCACAGTTTCGTACCTTTAACAATTTCATCCTGATTTTGAGACAGGCGGCCACACTGGCCATCATGGGCGCAGGTATGACCTATGTAATCATAGGAGGAAATTTTGACCTGTCTGTGGGCTCACTGCTGTCTCTGTGCAGCGTTGTATGTATCTCTTTACACGACAGTATTGGTCCGGTTCCGGCGATGATTGCCACCATTTTAGTGGGATGCGCATCTGGAATTCTCAGTGGATATCTGGTTGGATATCTCAAACTGAATTCCATGATCGTTACTCTGGGTATGATGAATGTACTGCAGGCGGCAGCACTCATGTGGACCAACGGCAAATTTGTGGAGCTGAGAGACAGCAACGCATGGTTTACCAAACTGGGGAAGGGAAGCATTGGCCCCATTCCGGTTTCCACAATAATCATGGTTATTTTTGTAGTCATTATGGCCGTCCTTTTGATGAAAACCGTATATGGCCATCAAATCATGGCTGTAGGCGGCAATGACGAAGCCTGCCGTTACAGCGGCATCAACAGCAAAATGGTAGTGCTGAAAAGTTTTGTTATCTCCGGTTTCTGTACTGCAATCGGGGCCATGCTTTTGTGCTCCCGGGGCGCGGCGGCACAGCCGACTCTGGGTGAAAGCTACGAATTCGATGTAATCGCAGGTGTAATCCTTGGGGGCGCTTCCTTGAATGGCGGAAGCGGCAATGTATATAAGACAATGGTTGGCATCCTGATTCTGACCATCCTGGATAACGGATTTGTCATTATCGGACTTCCCTACTATCTCCAGTGGGCTGCACAGTGTGTGGTAATCTTAATCGCTGTTTACATAGACATCAGGGCAAAAAGAAAGAAGGGTGCATAAATGGATTTTAAAAAAATTAAAACATATTTATCCAACAATACGATTATTCCAATCTGGATTGTTTTCTTCGTACTTGCCTCTATCATTGTCAACGGATTTCTGGGAGTAAACAATCTGTTTAATGTATTCAATCAGAATGCCATGAAGGGGATTATGGCTATCGGAATGACTTTCGTAATCATCAACGGCTATTTCGACATGTCACTGTGTACGGCAGTCAGTCTCACCGCAGCTCTGGCCTGCGGACTGGAAGGCTCCATCGGAATTGTTCCGGCCATCATCGCAGCCCTGCTGGCAGGCACACTGGTGGGATGTATCAACGGAGTTCTGGTGGCTTATGCCAAAATCAATGCATTTGTAGTTACATTGGCCATGATGCTGGGATGCCGCGGAGCTGCATATCTGTATCATAAAGAGCAGTCCATTATTCCCAATAAGACAGACGGCGGATGGGCATTCATTGATTTCGGCGCCGGAAAAATCGGCCTGTTATCTTATATCAGCATTATTTTTATTATTCTGCTTCTGATTGCCCACTATATACTGAAATATACCACACATGGACGCAATACCTACGCAGTGGGCGGCAGTGAAAACTCTGCATTTAATGCAGGCATTAACACACAAAGAGTTACTTTTATCAATTTTGTAATCTGTGGATTTTTAGGCGGACTGGGGGGCGTTTTATATGCATCGTTTGCAGGGGCCTCTACCCCCACACTGGGGTGGCCGGATATGCACATGCTGGTAATCGCAGGCGTTGTGCTGGGCGGCAGCAAGCTCACCGGCGGTGTGGGAAATATCTGGTACACACTGGGCGGTGTCATGCTGCTGGGTGTCATTGACAACATTATGAATCTGCTGAATGTACAGACCTATATCTGTACCATGGTAACCGGTATGATCATGATCGGCGTCCTGTATCTGGATAAAGTCATGATGAACAAGAGAACAGAAAAAGCAAACCTTGAATAATCTTTATAACCAAACCATCGCAGTGTATTATTCGTACATCCATGTACGTGATAATAAAAAGAAATACCATTACATTTCAAAAACAGGAGGAAGAGAGATGAAGAAAAAGTTATTGGCAATGATCAGTCTGACACTCACAGCATCCATGCTTATGACAGGGTGTATTGGAAACGGAGGAAACTCGTCGTCATCCACAGACAATGCAGCGGCAGGTGATTCGGCGGCCGGCACAGACGATGATACTGCAGATGATTCCGCCGGCGGCAGCGGGGACCATCTGATTGGCATGGTTGTAAATAACGGGGGACAAGATCCCTATCAGACCGCATATTACAATACCATCAAAGACAAAGCGAAAGAAATGAATATCAATCTGCAGCTGCTCGACCCGGTTGGCGATGCCACCACACAGGCAAATCAGGTACAGGACCTGATAAATATGAAGTGTGACGCCATCATTATCTGGCCGGTAAACTCTGAGACAGCCGTGGCCTCGGCAAGAGCTGTACAAAAGGCAGGCATCCCCTGCATGACGGCAAATACCAACGTATCTGCAGACGGCGAAGAATTTATCAAATGTTATGTAGGACCTTCCAATGTGGAAGAGGGAAAACAGACCGCTGAGGCGATGATCGAGGCTATGGGCGAAGATGCCAAAATTGTTGAAATTGCAGGCCCTGCAGGATATTCTACCTCTCTGGAACGTTCTCAGGGCATGAAAGAGGCCATTGAAGGAACCAAGATTGAAGTCCTGGATTCCCAGACTGGCGAAGGAAACCGGGAAAAATGCCAGCAGGTAATGGAAAACTACCTGGTAAAATATGGAAAGGGTGAAATTGATGCTGTTTACACATTCGACGACAATGCCGCTTACGGTGCATGGAATGCCATCGAAGCCGCAGGACGTCAGGATGATGTAAAGATCTTTGCAGCAGCGTCTGGAAGCTACGGAACCATTAATTATGTAAAAGACGGTAAGATTCAGGCCACTGCTATGCAGTCTCCCCATTTTGATGCAGAATCTGCATTGGAGATGGCTGTTAAGCTGGCAGACGGCAAAGAACCGGAAGAATTCTACAATTACATAGATACGCCTGTTGCAACACCAGACAATGCCGACAGTCTGGATTTGGGTGAGGAATGGTAAAAATCGTTAGATGAACAGCTGAATAACTGCCTTACAGAAAGCCGCGCAAAGCGGCTTTCTGAAACAATGATTCATTTCGATGAAAACTGGAGGAAATGTCAATGAGTAATGAGTATGTTTTGCAGATGAAAAATATCAGCAAGACATTTCCCGGCGTAAAAGCTCTGAACAATGCATCTCTGGACTTGAAATACGGAGAAGTTCTGGCATTGTGCGGTGAAAACGGCGCGGAAAAGTCCACGCTGATGAAAGTACTCTCCGGAGTTTATCACGCAGATGAGGGCTCCGGCGAGATTATATACCAGGGAAAACCCGTTCGCTATAACAGCCCCATTGAGGCAAAAAAAGAAGGTGTAGTGCTGATTTTCCAGGAATTATCCCTGGTTATGGATTTAACAGTTGCAGAGAACCTGTATCTGGGCAGTCTGCCGAAAAAAGGCGGCCGGATTGACTGGAAGAAGATGAACGAGGATGCGCAGAAGGTTTTGGACGAACTGGAATGCCCCGCCAAACCACAGGATGTGATCTCCTCTCTGCCCATTGCCCAGCAGCAGATGGTGGAAATTGCGCGGGGAATCGCTCTGGGAGCAAAAATCCTGGTATTAGATGAGCCCACATCTTCTCTCACAGAAAAGGAGAAAAATTCTCTGTTTAAAATCATCAACAAACTGAAAGCTCAGGGTGTTGGCATGGTATACATCAGCCATAAAATGGACGAAATCTTTGAAATCAGTGACAGGGTGCTGGTCATGAGGGACGGACAGCCCACCGGTGAATTCAACACAAAAGACATCGGACTGGATGACATTGTAAACGCCATGATCGGACGTTCTCTGGACGACTACTATTATAAATGCAGATGGGCCCCCAAAGAAGAGATTCTGAGAGTGGAAAATCTCAGTCTGAAAGGGTACTTTAAGGATATTTCCTTTAATGTCCATGCCGGCGAAGTAGTTGGATTCTACGGGCTGGTGGGGGCAGGCCGCACCGAAATCATGGAGACCATTTTCGGTATCCGAAAAGCAGATTCCGGTAAAATCTTCCTGGAGGGAAAAGAGCAGAAGATACACAGCAGTGTGGATGCGGTAAAGGCAAAGATCGGATTTGTTACAGAGAATCGAAAAGAACAGGGACTGGTGCTGGAACAGTCCTGCAGAGAAAATACGATTCTTGCAAAATTACCGTGGCTCTCCAAATGGGGGTTTGTGGATGAGAAAGCAACCCATGAAATCTACAAAGAGTATCACGATAAGCTGCAGATTGCCACACCCAGTTCAGAGCAGGAAGTGGGAAACCTTTCCGGCGGCAACCAGCAGAAAGTGGTGCTGGGCAAATGGCTGTGCATCGGACCGAAACTGTTGATTCTAGATGAACCTACCCGGGGTATCGACGTAGGTGCCAAATCCGAAATTTACAAATTGATTGCAAAGATGGCAGAAGACGAAGGAAAGGCAGTAATTATCATTTCCTCAGAAATGCCCGAGGTAATGGGCATCAGCAACCGGGTGATCACCATTGCAGCGGGACGGCTCACCGGAGAGCTGGTGGGTGACGAAGTGACAGAAGAAACCCTGATGCGGGGAATTTTGATTACAGACTCTTCTCAGAAAGTTTAATAGACAGATATGTACTTTTGGGCAGGAGACGGGATATACCCCCGTCTTCTGCTATTTTTGTTATATGAGTAAATGACAATATAAGTGAAATTTTCAGCAGATGACAGTATGGATTTCTGCGGAATACAATAGTAAGATTACGAAAGGCCAACTGAAAAATCCAACGACAAACAAAGGAGGACATTACTATGACCAGATCACAATTGATACTGGACGTCATCAATAAGAAAAATACTTCATACCTTCCAAGTCAATGTACATTTTCTTCCAGATCAAAAAAGATGGAGACCGCCGAATGTCTGGGCCTGACAGAAGATGAAGTGGATGTTTATCTGGGCAACCACATTAAATTTACGGCCATACTCGACGATATTATTCAGGTGGACAAACTGGACCCCCACAGAATGAAGGCTGCACGGGAGGCAGGACGGTACTTGGATGTTCCCGGGGAAGATGGTATGATATACGACCTATGGGGAATGAAGTATAACGTCAACGACGGAGGCTACTTTAATTACTGCCACCCCCTGCATAACTGCGACGAAGACGACTCCCTTCTGGACAATTATCATGCTCCGGACATAACCCATATGGATTCCCTGTTTTCCATTGCAGAGGAAGATCTGAAGCTGTATGGCGCTGACTTTCTCGTGGAATTAAGCGGCTATAACGGCATCTGGGAAAAAGCATATCAATTGACTGAGATCGAACAATTCATGTATCTGCTGGCAGCGGAACCAGAAAAAGCCTGCCGCCTCATGGATATTATCTGCGAATATAAAGTTGAAATCGCAAAAGAAACTGTGAAAAGAGGATTCCCTATCGGCCATTACGGAGATGATCTGGGCACACAGATCAGCACTTTTGTGTCTGAAGACATGTTCGTAAAATACTTTCTTCCCAGAATCAAAAAAGTATTCCGTGTGTTCAAAGATGGCGGAATTCCTGTACAAATGCATTCCTGCGGGAAAATCACCCCCTTTATTCCCCATCTCATCGACGCCGGACTGGATGTATTGGAACCAGTTCAAACCTGCATGGACATCCAGTTTTTGAAAGATGAATACGGAAAATACCTGACATTCTATGGAGGTATTGATACCCAGCAGCTTCTGACCTTCGACACGCCGGAACACATTTATGAAGAAACACTCAGAACCATTGATATTCTGGGAAAAGGCGGCGGATTGATTATCGCACCCTCCCAGGAGGTTATGAACAATGTGCCTGTAGAAAATATACTGGCATTTATAAAAGCCGTGAAAAGAGCACGAGGAGAAGAAGTCTAATATCACTTCTAGAGCGTGTTTGAAAATTGCTTTATGTCAACCGTGCGTCACAATTTGTGGGAGATTTGTTCCGCATGAGGGCGCTGTAGCGGGCTACAGCAACCGAATAAGGGGCAAATCTGCCGCAAAGTGGGGCGTATGGGTGGCGTGAATGAATTTTCAAACACGCTCTAGAAAACAGATCTGTTTTAACAAGCGGATCTGTTTTTTTATTTCATCACCACAAATCCCACAATTCCCCATACCCCCCGCCAAAGAGCAATATCGGTGAAAAATAGAGCAAACGGATGTATGTAGTTTTATAAAAACAAATGCTACCATATAGCCATTGAAGACAAAGACTATATCCAAACGAAAGGAACTACCATGGCAGAATCACAGGAATGTATTTTGAAAATGGAAGATATTTCTATCCGTTTTCCCGGTGTGCTGGCACTGGACCATGCAAGGTTTGACCTGAACCGGGGCGAGGTACACGTATTATTAGGAGAAAACGGAGCCGGGAAATCCACGATTATGAAAATCCTGGCAGGTATCAACCCCAGCTATACCGGGACTGTGTATTACAAAGGCAGTGCCATTTCATGCAATCATATCCAGGAACAGAAAAAGCGGGGAATCAGCATGATTTTCCAGGAGATGAATCTTTTAAAAAATCTCACAACGGCAGAGAATATTTTCATGGCACAACGGCCTCTGACCAAAATGGGAAATATTGACTGGAAAAAAATGCAGCAAAAAGCGCGAGAACTTTTGGATTCCATAGGATCTGATATTTCCGAAAAGGCGCTGGTAAGTTCGCTGAGTGTAGGCCAGATGCAGATGGTGGAAATAGCGAAAGCTCTTTCTTTTGAATCCGACATCATTATTATGGATGAACCTACTTCCGCCCTGACGGAAAAAGAAGTGGAACATCTATTTGCAATTATCCGTAAACTCAAAGAAAAGGGCGTTGCAATTGTATATATTTCCCACCGAATGGAAGAAATTATGAAAATCAGTGACCGCATCACCATTTTCCGAGACGGAAAATATATTGCCACAAAAAATAAAAGTGAAACTTCCATAGGCGAAATTATCGCATTGATGGTGGGCCGGGAACTGAAAGATTACTATCCCCGGATTGAAAAAGTACCCGGCAGAATACGGCTGGAAGCCCGTAACATCTCCCGGGGAAACATTCTGAAAAACATTTCCTTCTATGCCCGAGCCGGAGAGATTACTGGATTCTATGGCTTGATGGGCGCTGGAAGAACTGAACTGATGCGTTCAGTTTTCGGAGCCGACCCTATCGATGAAGGCGAAATTTATATTGATGGAGCTCCAAAGCAAATCAAGAACTGCAGGCAAGGCAAATCCTGCGGAATTGCACTTTTAACAGAGGACAGAAAGCACCAGGGGCTGATTCTGGAATTTGACCTGAATGATAACATCTCTATCACCAACCTTTCAAAAATCATGAACCGCCTGGGAATCAGCCAGAGAAAAGAGGCTGAAAACAGTCAGAAACTAATCGAAACCGTCAATGTAAAAACACCGTCTTTAAAACAAAAAGTCAAAAATTTGAGCGGTGGAAATCAACAGAAAGTCGTCATTGCAAAATGGCTGAATTCAGAATCCTCTGTAATTATATTTGATGAGCCCACCCGGGGAATTGACGTGGGATCTAAAATTGAAATTTACAAACTGATGAATGAACTAAAGCTGGAGGATAAAGCTGTGATCATGGTTTCCTCGGAACTGACAGAATGTATGGGCATCAGCGACCGGATGTATGTGATGCATGAGGGAGAAATTACAGGATGTATTGAACCTGGTGAGATCAAAAAAATTACTGAAGAAGATATTATGAAATATGCCACCGGCTCAGTGAATGAAGAAGGAGACACAGACAATGAAAAAACCCAGAATCAATCTGAATAATATAGCATCTTTTGCTGTACTTGTGCTGTTATTGATTGTATTATCAATCCTGTCGCCAGCATTTTTAAAATCCGCAAACCTGATCAACATTATGCAGCAGGTTACGGTCAACGCCATTGTAGCCATCGGTATGACTGTGGTAATTCTCACAGGCGGCATTGATTTGTCAGTGGGATCTATCATTGCCCTATCCGGCATGGTGATGGCTAAACTGATGGTTGATAAAGATATAAGCTCCGGTATTTCCATACTAACAGGACTTTTGATTGGAGCGGTTATCGGACTGATCAATGGAATATTAATTGCGAAATTCAAGCTTCAGCCAATGATTGCCACTCTGGGCATGATGCAGGTGACACGGGGTCTGGATCTGACACTGGCACAGGGACGGACTGTCAGCGGCTTTAAACCATTTTTCAGAAGCTTCGGCGTGGCCAACATTCCAGGCACCACCGTACCCATCCAGATTATTTTGATGATCGCTCTTTACATATTAATATTCTTTCTCCTGCGATACCGCCGATTCGGCCGTTTTATTTATTCCATTGGGGGAAACGAAGAAGCAGCCCGCTTGTCCGGGGTCAGCGTAAATGTTTATAAAATTCTGGCCTATGTGCTCTGCGGAGTAACAGCCGCCATCGCTTCTATTGTAATGACCGCCAAGCTGAATTCTGCCGTGCCAACCGCCGGAGAGGGATATGAATTGGATGCTGTGGCTTCCAGCGTAATCGGTGGAATCAGTCTTACCGGTGGTGTGGGAAGTGTATGGGGAACTCTCATGGGCGCTATGATTATCGGCGTGATAAAAAATGGTTTGAACCTGTTAAATGTATCGTCCTATCTGCAGCAGGTAGTCACCGGACTGATCGTAATCGCAGCAGTTCTGGCAGATACATTGAAAAACAGCGTTTCAAATAAATCAATATAACCAAAAAATTTATAAAGTGAAAGGAGAAAACAGATGAAAAAGGTAATGGCTATGCTGCTTGCAGCTGTATTGGCAGCCACAATGTGCGGGTGTTCCAAAAATGGGGAAAAATCAAACGCAAATGAAACTGCAGCGGAATCAGAGGCGGGGAAAAAGGAGGACAATATCACAATTGCTTTCATTGTAAAGTCGCTGGAAAACCAATTTTTTACCGACACACAGGAAGGGGCTGAAGCAAGAGCTGAGGAACTGGGGGTAAATCTTACATTTTTGGCCCCAGCCGGAGGGCAGGCCGATATTGAAGGAGAAGTACAGCTGGTGGAGGACAGCATCATTAAAGGTGTGGATGCCATAGTGCTGGATGCATCTGATAATGCGGCTCTTAACTCTTCAATCAAAAAAGCCAACGATGCGGATATTCCGGTGGTATTGTATAATGATACTGTAGATATGGATGACCTGGAAACCTTGGGAGGCCGCATTGATTCCTATGTGGGATTAAATTCTGTAGAAGCATCCAAAAAAGTCGGCGAATATTGTGTGGAAAACTCAAAGCCGGGTAAGGTGGCCATCATTGAAGGTATGTCTGGAGTTGTGGCTTCCACAGAACGTGTAGAAGGATTCCAGTCGGCTCTGACAGATGATTTTGAAGTGGCTGCCTCACAGCCAGCCGATTGGGATAAGAACGAAGCCTACAATGTAATGCAGAATATTTTAACCGCAAATCCTGATATTTCTATTGTCTGGGCCGTCAGCAGTACCATGGGCATGGGCGCCATCCAGGCGATCGAAGACATGAATCTGTCAGGCCAAATAGACGTATATGATTTTGACTGTGAAGCAGACGATGTGAAAGCGATCAAAGACGGAAAGCTTTGTGCCACATTAAGATACCCCACAAAAGAATGGGCTGCCCTGGCATTCGATACAGCGCTCTCCCTGGCCAAAGGGGAGACTGTGGAAGATAACGTTTATACAGAAGTACAGGTAATTACCCCGGATAATGTAGATACATTAGAGCAATAATGTAATCAGACAAGCCAGACCGAGAGGGTGCAGAGCAGGCACCCTCTTTTGCTTTCTAAGATCTGACAGATTATATGGAGGGACTACTATGAAAATATCACCCCAGGGATTAGAAAAGGGGGTTCTGCCCCAGTCACAAAATTTTTTCTTTGCGGCACCTGCTTCAAGCCGCCAGCGAAAACTGTTTTACTACATCTCATGGTGCGGCCGCTTTTTCTGCACAGAGCAATATTGCCAAAAACGAAAATACTATCCATTTTGTCTCATGATCTATGTACAAAGCGGCAAATTCCACATCGAATACCGGGATTATGTGTTCGATGCCCAGGCTGGTGATGTGGTTGTTCTAGATTGTACAGAGCCACACTATTATTCTGCCTACAACGGATTGGAGTTTCTGTATATTTGTTTCGACGGTTCCAATGCCCATGATCTGACCCAGCATTATCTCTCAAAAGAAGGGCCTCTGCTGCAGTCACAGAGAAACCAGTTAATCAAAAATTTCCTATTCAATACCATCAATTTTTACGAAATAAAACAGCACGAAAATATCATGGATACTTCCATGCGGGTGTATAAATGCTTCCATCTGCTCTTTTCCCATGATGATATCGGCATTGCTGATGAAAACAATGACATTGAGAAAATTTTATCCTTTATTCATGCACATATTTCTGAAAAGCTTTCCATTGAAAAACTTGCGCAGATGATGCATTTCAGTGTCTCCTATTTTTCTCATTTGTTTAAGAAAGAAACGGGACTGCCGCCCACCGAATACATTCTCAACGTGAGGATGAACCAGGCAAAAATTATGTTAATCAGCACTGACAAAACCATTGAAGAAATTGCAGTGGAAACAGGATATGCCAGCGCCTCCAGTTTTGCCAATGTGTTTACCAATCGAATCGGCTGTTCTCCAAAATGGTTTCGTAAATTAAAAGGAGGACTTCATTATGCAAATCCCACCTCACAAATTTGACCCGGGAGTACTGCCTGAATCTGAAAACTTTTTCTTTGCAGCGCCGCTCACCGAGCGGGAATGTGAATTATTCTATTATATCCCCTGGTGCGGCCACTTCTACTGTACCAAAGAATATTGTTTTAACAGGCAGAACTACCCCTATTGCCTTCTGATCTATATTCAGCAAGGAGCCCTGTCTGTCAGATACCGGGGGCATTCTTTTCTTGCCGTATCCGGCGATGTAATTCTGCTGGACTGCGGAGAGCCACACTATTACTGCGCACACAATGGCCTGGAATTCTATTACATGCATTTCAGCGGTTCCGACGCCCATGAATTGTGCCGATACTACCTTGAATCAGAACCGCCGCTGATTAAAGCTGATATAAACCTGCTGATTCGAAATTTTCTGGTCAGCACCGTATCTTTTTACAGTGAAGATAAGTACGAAAGCATCATCGACACATCCATGCGGGTATATAAAGCAATCCATCTCATCTTCAATCATAAGTATTTAACAGAAACAGCGAAAAACACCCCGGTTGATACTGTTCAAAACTATATATATAATCATATTAGAGAAAAATTTTCACTACAACAACTGGCAGACCTGGTAAATTTGAATCAATACTACTTTTCTCATATGTTCAAGCGGGAAACGGGGATGTCTCTTTTTGAATACATTATTAACGTCAGGATGAATCAGGCAAAAGTTCTGCTGTCTGGCTCCAGCCGTTCCATAACCAGTATCGCCCGGGAAGTGGGATACGAAAGCGGTGGAAGTTTCACCAACGTTTTCACCAAAAAGACCGGATATTCTCCCAGCCAGTTCCGAAAAATGGTAAGACAGGAAAAAAGCCCCTAGAGCTCCAGCCCTCCTCTAACGTGTTTCCCGAATCCACCTGCGCACATCTTTCACCCAGGAGCCAAACCGGCCGGGATCGTTCTGACAGGTATGGGTATCTTTCAGGATAATCTCCGCGCAGTTTTCTTTCGTATTATTCAGCATATGTTTCACATACCCTTCCATGAATTCTGTATTATCCGGAAGATAATTGTTCAGATAATAGGAAGGATTGGGCTTCCAGGAATACACTGCCTTTCTGCCAATGCCAGCAGAACATTTCTCCACATCTGCCCAGGGGGATACGGAGATGCGTCTGATAGGCTCAATCTTGAAGATGTACGGCAGTTTATTATCCGCAGGCTCACAGCATCCGTAGGCGGTGAGTCCGAACCGGTCTGCCACTTTCTTTTCATGCTGCATCACGAATTCCCAGTGCTGTTCCGGCCCTACCATGGTGAATTCCTGCGACTCTGTGAATCCGAAGAAATCCTTCAGGTCTGTGCACACCCTGTCGTCATTTGGCAGTTCATGGGTAAAGCTCTGTCCGCCAGAGCCGCTGTATGCCTGATTGCCGTTACAGGTCAAAAGCCCCTGCTCCAGATACTGATCCAGCAGGCCATTGTAGCCGTCTTCCATAATCTGCATGGCCTCGTGAAGCATCTCTGGTTCTTCATAAATATCATACATGACCTGTTCCAGACCGCGGAAGTCAGAATAAGTTTCCATCATGGCAATATAGAGATATTTCAGCCCCACCAGCCGCACATCCAGAATATCTCCCAGAATGTCCTGATGCAGTTTCAGTTTTTCCATGGTCTCTTTCTCATGATAAATAACTTCCGGCGTACCCAGTCTGGACAGCTGGCTGGGTTCTTCCAGGATCGGCTCAAAGTGCTTTGCCCCATCGTCAAACATAAAGTCTTTCTTCCACGCCAGCGGCACATCCCCCAGACAATTGTCACGGAAGCTTACATTGGCAAATGCAGAATTTGTGTGGTTGGGATTTAATTTGTCCCAGCCTGTATCTGTAATGATTTTTCTTACTTCCCAGATATTGGTCACCGGCACATCGTCGTCAATAACATTTGCCCGGAACAATCTGGCCCGCAGGAGCCACTCCATCTCCCTGGCTTCTTCACACTCACACTTTAAAGATTCCGGTGTGATAATCTCTCTCCAGGACATTTCTGGAAATACGGCGACTACGGGATCTGTGGTTTTCAGATCATTATGGTTATACCACAGTTCCTCTCTTTGTTTCATTTCCGGTCTCTGTGAAGCGTCCCTTACCTGTTTTGCTAATTCTCGGATAATCTCCCGTTCTGTTGATGTAATCATTGCACTGCCTCCTGTTCTTTTATTTCTTGTATCTAAAACTTTTACAAACTTTCCCTCAGCAGAATATTGATTTTGGAATATAAATGCTTTCTCGGGGGCTTTTTGTCATAAATCAGATAATTCATGAGAATTTCCATTGCCTGTCTTCCCTGGGATACAATCTCACTGTCCAGCGTGGCCGTCACAATCCCTTTCTCCATCAATCTCAAAATTTCCGGATAATCTTCATAACACACCAGACGGACATGTCTTTGCTTGTATTCTTCCAAAACACTGCCCACGGCTTTTACTCCGCCGCAGGTGATGAAAATTCCAGCCAGTTCCGGCTCTCTTTCGCACAGACTGTACATTTCTTTTTGAATGGTCTGTTCACTTTCCTGGGTATAAATACTTGGCAGGATTTCCACTTGGGGATATTCTTCTTCCATAAGCTGACGAAATCCGCTCTCCCTTGTCCCAAAAGGAAAAGACTGATAGTCATCGCCGTCACTGGTAAAAACCGCCGCTTTTCCTCTGCCGTTTAGAAATTCACCCATCAGCCGCCCGGCCACCCGGCCGGCCTTAAACGCTTCCTGGCCGATATAACAAAGCCGCTGACTTCCCTTAATATCTGTGTTGACCGTGATAACCGGTATGTCATGTCCCGCACACTCATTAATTCTGCCTGCAATTTCCAGTGAATTGATGGGACTTAAGATAATCCCGTCTGCTTTTTCTTCTATGCATCTTCCCAGCAGCTCTTCCTGGCCTGACACATCTGGATAAGAGATGGTACAATACTCTGCGTCCACCTGAAAAGACCCGAAATCTTTCAGCGCATCTTCCATCCCCTTCTGCAGATAAGGCCGCGCGTCCACTTCCAGCAGAATCACTTTGATTCTCAGCCTGCGCTCCTGCATTTTCAATGCCTTCCCTATGGGATTAATCTGGTAATTGCTTTCATCAATGATTTTCTGTATTTTCTCCCTCACCCCATCGCTGACTCCCGGCCGATTGTGCAGGACTTTGTCTACTGTAGACCGATGCACCCCGGCTTTGGCAGCAATCTCTTTGATTGTAATGCCCATGCTATCTTTTCCCTTCCTTATTCCAGTTCCATACATATCATTTTATCATAACACGCAGAACTCTCCCAATAAAGAGAACTTTTCCAGAATGTGTTTGAAAATCTATATCTGAGAATGAAGGAGGTGATTTTCAAACACACGCAAAAGCTAAGACAGCTTGCCCATTTTTGCCATACAAGAATATTTGTAATATTCCACAAAAACCGTTGCTAAACTTTGGTATAAGCGGTTATTTCCTTGATGACAGTTATATTATATGATAAGGACATGAAACAGTAAATAACCTGTCTTGTCAAAATCTTCATCATTCTTGTTTTACATTTTGGGAGGTTCACTTATGAAATCTGTAGATGTGGGTACGCTGTCAAACTCGGTCTGCTTTTCTTTCACGCCGTCGGAACTGG
The DNA here is from genome assembly GCA_910587105.1 of uncultured Lachnospiraceae bacterium. Taxonomy (GTDB): domain Bacteria; phylum Bacillota; class Clostridia; order Lachnospirales; family Lachnospiraceae; genus MGBC164599. The sequence goes on along the minus strand of CAJUMB010000043.1, from coordinate 6,248 downwards.
CCAAAAAACTTTATTTCTATCCTACCTGGTGTGGACACTTTTTCTGCACCAGTGCCTACTTCATGAAACGGAAGACTTATCCCCCTCTGCTGGTGGTCTATGTCCGGGAAGGATTGTTTCATGTGGAATACCGAAACGAAGTCTTTGATGCAAAAAAAGGCGACGTGGTCCTTTTGGATTGTTACGAACCCCATTATTACCGCGCCCATGATGGACTGGAATTCGTCTATATGCACTTTGACGGGTCCAACTCCCATGAAATCTGCCAGTATATTCTGAGTCAGCAGGGCCCCCTAATCCGCCATGAAAATAATATTCTGATCGGAAACCTTCTCTATAATATGGTATACTTTTATCAATCCGGAGGGGTGGAAACCATGTTTCAGAGCTCCATGCGGATTTACCATGTATTCGAATACCTTCTGGCTCCCGACAGCCAGCAGTATGAAAAGGACAATCCTGTAGACCAGGCCATCCGTTATATCCGCTCCCACCTAGCGGAAACTATCTCTCTGGAGACCCTTGCCGGTGAGACCAATCTGAGCACTTACTATTTCGCCCATATCTTCAAAGAGCAGACTGGTTTTTCGCCCATTGAATTTGTCATTAATGCACGGCTGGACCAGGCAAAAGTTCTATTGGTACATACCACCAAATCTGTCGAGGAAATTGCTTATGAAGTAGGGTACTCATCTGCAAGCAGCCTGACCAATATTTTTACGAGAAAAATCAACTATTCTCCCGGCCAGTACCGCAATATACACCGGGGCCGATAAGCCGAAACAGCAGCAAAATAAGCAGCAGCATCCCTGCAGAAAGTGCTGGAAATATATCGCTCATTATGATAGTATAGTGATAGAAACATTGAAAACCAAAGATATAGGAGTTTCATACATATGACTATTGACTGCAACGAAAAAGAATTACAGGCTGTGGCAGAAATGCATAAAGGAAACCAGGAAGAAGGTGCCCGCCTGCAGGAAGAATTCATTACAGAATTCAGAAATGAGTATAAAGATAAAGACCACTGTCCCTGTCAGGAAGCCTGTCCTTATCACGGAAACTGCAAAGAATGCGTGGCGATTCACCGGGCCCATCAGGAACATGTCCCCAATTGTATGCGGCCCATTCTAAATAAAAGAATAAAAGTTCTATCTGAACTGACAGAACATACAATTGTCAATGAAATCCAGCCTTCCGAATAAGTATTCGTGCAAAAAAGGTTAGACCCTGAGTCTAACCTTTTTGGTATTTTCCCTATTTACTGATTGTCTGTTCCAGCGCATTGACAGATGTCTGTACCCCTGCATCCACAGACATGGTCATGTCCTCCATCTCCAGCGACACGTCCCCGTCATAACCCATCATGCTCAGCACAGAGAAAAATTCTTTCCACCACTGAAGGTCTTTACCACATCCCACAGCCACATAATTCCACACACGGTCCCCTGTCTCGGTTACCGGTTTCGGTTCCGGCAGGCCATTCAAATCTGCCAATCCCCTCTCAATGCGGGCATCTTTGCCGTGGACATGGAAGATGCAGCCTTTCAGCGCCCGGGCTGCGGCAATGGGATCTGCCCCAAGTATGATCATATGGGACGGGTCCAGATTGATGCCCACCATGGGGTCTGTGGCATTTCTCAGCTTCAGCATAGTCTCCACCGACCACACCATGGTCCCCGGAAATTCCTCGATTGCAATTTTTTCCACGCCGCATTTTTTACAGTGTGCTGCATATTCTTTCCAGAATTCAATGGTAACCTTCCACTGATACTCATATGCCGGAGCCATAAAATCCGGCCAGGAAACCGTAGAGGTAATCCAGTTGGGCGTGGTATCTGTCTCATTTCCCGCAGGAAGCCCTGCCATAGCCACAATCTTTTTCACACCCAGCTTTTTGGCCAGCTCTGCGCAGTCATACATGGAGGCCCTAAACTCTTCCCCTGTCTTGGACGGCCACAAAGGGTTGCAGGAAGTATTCAGCGCCGAGATTCTCATCCCCCGTTTATCAAGCTCCTCCTGAAAAGCCGCCAGCTTATCCCCATCGGCCAGCAGTTCCTTTGTATTGCAATGTTTCCTGGCTCCCCAGCCCCCCGCAGTCATCTCCACTGCGTCAATTCCCAAAGACTTAACTTTATCAAGCATTTCTGTATAAGACAAATCTGCAAATACATCTGTACAAATTGCAAGTTTCATTCTCCATTCTCCTCTCGTTTTATCAGTCTGTTACAGATAATTGTAAAAGCTCTTTCTCTATCCGTTCCCGTGCCTCCGGTGCCTGACGGTCCATTTTTTCAGGAAATCCAAACATGGACACACAGGCAATGTTGTCTCCGCCTTTCTTTGGCGCATCTGCCCTCAGCTGCTTATTAGCAAAGTCCATCTCTCTCAATGTCTGAAAGATGCCCTCAAAGTCCACATCCCCTTCTCCCATAGCCAGATGCTGATGGATGGTCACATCCGCCTTTCCTCTTGCATTCAGCCAGGGCGGGTTGGCAATGTACCGGCAGTCCAGCGTCTGATTGAAAGTATCTGCAAACAACACGTGTGTCAGCTCATCTCCTGCATACCGAAGCATGGAACGTACATCCCCTTTTCCCTCATCATAGAAGAACCCATGGGGAGCGGAATACACATACCCCAGATATGGCGACCGGAAAGACTTCACCATATCGCAGGTCTCATTGTTCCATTCACAGAAATCATAAGGATGGGACTGGATCTCCACCCGGATTCCTTCCCGTTCAATCAGCGGCAGCAATTCTTCCATGGACTGGAACCACATGCCATTGCAGATTTCCTGCTGATTGGGGTCGCCGGATAATTCCGTATTAATCACCGTAACCCCCATATCCGCGGCAATCTGAATCATCCTCTTCCAGTTGGCCACTGCAAACCTTCTCTGCTCCTCCGAAGGCCCTGACCAGCGGTATACCACAATAAAAGAAGATATCTCCACTCCTGTTTCTTTCAGTGCTTTCCTGTATTCTTTCTCACACTCCTCTGAAAACAAAGGGTGTTTATAAAAAGGATTAATCCTGGGATGGGGAGACTGCTCAATATACTTGTACCCCCAGTCTGACACCTGATGAACCATCCTGTTAATGTCCATCTGCTTCGCCAGTACATCCACATCAAATGCTATCTTCATACCTTTCATCCTCCCATCTCTTTATCTGCCTATATCCTGCCTATAAAACTCCGGCATTTCATCCATCTCAATCTTTACCACAGTCTGGGTATCCCTGGCCTTTGAAGCCGCTGCTGCAGTTACCTGTCCCACATATCCGTCCCAGGCAGTGGGGCCGTCAACCCGCCCCGCTTTTACCCCGTTGATCCATTCCTGAAATTCTATATTATACGCTTCCACAAACCGCGTGGACCAGTCACTGTCAATGGCATGTCCCCTATGTGCGTCAGCGCATACCTGAATACTTGCCGGTTCCGGGAGATTTAAGATTGCATCTTCGCAGCATACCTCACACTTAATGTCATAACAGTGCCCTGTATTGACAAATGCCTCCACATCAATCCTCACCCCGGATTTTGTAGTCAGAATCATAATCTGCGGGTCCATAAGATTTTTATGGGCACGCTTTGTATTTTTTGCAAATACCACTTCCGCCGTATCGTATTCTTCGTCCAAAAGCCATCTCAATACATCAATTTCATGAATCATGGAATTCTCCACGGCCATGGGCGTTGTATAGCTTTCATCCACAGAAGCATTCCGGTGCGCACAGTGAAGCATCAGCGGTTCCCCGTAAGTACGGTTATGTATGACCTCTTTTAACTGACGGTAGCCCGGGTCGTATCTTCTCATGAAGCCCACCTGAACCAGCTTCTTTCCCCCTGCAATCTCTGCATCCACAATCCTTCTGCACGCCTCTGGCTCCGGCGCCAGCGGTTTCTCACAGAATACATATTTGCCGGCTTTCACTGCCGCCATAACATACTGTTCATGGTAAGGGTCAAGAGTCGTAACCACCACAGCATCCACATGGTCAGAAGCAATCATTGCTTCTCCGTCTGCATAAAATTTACATCCATACTTTTCGGCAGCTGATCTGCCAAAATCCTCATTTGCATCCGAGCAGGCAGTGACTTTCGCCCCTTTCAATCTCTCATTGATGCGCTCCATATGTGTTCTGCCGATTGCACCAGTCCCAACAACCCCGATCTTTAATTCTGTACTCAATGCATTTTCCTCCCTAGTTTTTATGATGATACCAATCTTTTTTTACTCTTATACTTTACAAAAATCCTCTTTAATGAAATATAGTTTATATTGTATCTTATACTCTACTTTGCCGCGGTCTGTTTGCGAGCTCGTGCTCGTTACATTGGAATCAGTATACTGAATTCCGTTTATACTGTCTATTGATATTATTGACAAATTATCTTTATCATTTTTGTGATTCTTTGATAAATACGCAAAAATTGCAATCTTATAAACAGTAATATAGTATCTTAGCATTGCGCTCCGGCCTTACCCCAAATTAGTGAAACTGCCGAAGTTACCACAAAACTATTTTTCATTTAATGGAAGATTCAGCAGGCCCATGAGATTATCTATAGGGACAGCCGCCCTCTATATTGACGTGATTGGGGACACATGGTATTATGACTCAGGAGCGGCCGCTTTTTGTGGCAAAGCTGTTGAAATACATAGGAACAAAATGGAACTGTACCAATATTTGAAAACACAGTTTTCCGAGGGAGGGCCCTCTCTGTGACAGAATTCGCGGGTGCAGTGACTATGGCCGCAAAGCGGTCTATATGGAGGGAAGGGGTATGGATTATTCAAGGGAGCTTTTTCAAGGGACCAGCGAAGGTGCGCCGGCCGCCGCGGGCCGTGGACAGCACAGTGATATACAAAGCGTTCAGAATCTGGAGTCTATTATCAATGAGGGCCTTCGGGTCGCCTTGCTGGAGGAAACCCCGGACCAGTCCCTGGACGTGCTGCTGGAACACCTGGGAAAAGCACTGAATGGGGAGCGGACCTATATTTTTGAACAGAACGAGTCAGGGGGCGATGACAATACTTATGAGTGGACCGCCGACGGGGTGAAACCGGAAAAGGAGAATCTTCAAAATGTTCCCCCGGAGGTGTGCGCCAGCTGGTATCAGAATTTCGGCATTGGCAGACATATCGTCATTGAGAGCCTGGAAGATATACGGGAGACCAATCCCCTGCAATATGAGAATCTGAAGCGGCAGAGCATCCACTCTCTTGTAGTGATTCCTCTTTACGACGGCAAGAATCTTATCGGCTTTTACGGAGTGGACAATCCGCCGGTGAACTCACTGGAATATGCATCGAATATGCTCCAGACTGCAGCATATTTTATCGTCTCCTCTCTGAAACGGCGCAACTTAGTCCGTGAGCTTCAAAAGCGGAGCTATAATGTTCTCCATTCTCTCAGCGTGGATTATCTGGGCATCTATCAGGTGAATTTGGATACAGGCGAATGCGAAATATACCGGGACAGCGAACGGATGAGTATGGATTGGGCCGTTCATTTTAAGGACGGCTATCAGACAGCTATGGAGCGGTATATTTCCCGGTATGTGGTCCCCCGGGACCAGGAACGGCTCCGTGCTGTGACAAAAAAGGATTATCTGCTGGCTCAGCTCAGATCCAGGAAGAAGTTCTATGTACGGTATCAAGTGAACGATAGTTTCTATGGCCTGAAACACTTGGAACTGCATTTTTCCGCTACAGAGAAAACGGAGGAAGAGAACTGTGTGATTTTTGCCCAGCGGGATGTGAATGCTGTGGTGGAGCAGGAAGAGAAATACAAATTGAAGGCAAGACAGAGCTTGGAGGACATTCTGGAGGGAGCCAGAACCGGCATCTGGACCATTGAACTGGAGGAGGGCTGTCAGCCACGGATGTATACAGACCGGACTATGCGGCTCCTCTTGGGAGTAGCGGATGATATCCAGCCAGAGGAGTGTTATAAGCACTGGTTTGAAAACATTGTGCCTGACTATGTGGAGATGGTAAAGGAATCGGTGACGGAGATGTTGGAAACCGGGCGTTCCGAGGTCATCTACCCCTGGAATCATCCAGAGCTTGGAAAAATTTATGTCCGCTGCGGCGGTGTGCCGGACAAAACATTTAAAAAGCCTGGTGCCTGTCTGAATGGTTACCATCAGGACATCACAGAGATTATGGTAACCCGGAAGAAACAGGAGCAGGCCATCATGGAGCTGCTGGAAAAGGTCAGACGGGCAAATTCGGC
>CAJUMB010000042.1 GCA_910587105.1 uncultured Lachnospiraceae bacterium | reverse complement strand
CATATCCTAATTCTTACCAAAAAGGAGCCATTTATTTCCAAAAACACAAACTTACACTACCGACCCTTGTGGGGCAATCATTGGAAAGAAGTTATTTCCTCTTCCTCTGATTCCCAATGTACTCCTACAAGCATCAAGAATAATTATATATCGTAATACAGCATCATATTCATCCGCTTTATCTGAAAGGCTTACAATCTTGCTGTTCAATTCATCTCTCCCAAGATTAAGTGCCGTATCAACATCAAAACCAAGATGTCCCAGCTTTTCGGCTATAGCTTTAGCATCAGCTGCCGCACAAGATAACTTGGGAAGAATCTGATGTTGTTTCTATACCTCGCTCCAGACCAATCGCAATTCCTCTTTCCTCTACCCCTTTACTTAGGTTACACATAGCCAATACCTCACTCTCCAATGTCTTTGTCATCGCAATATCAAAATCTTCCTTTGCCGTTACATCAACCATAGCTTATTACAGATTATTATTTCCTTAAATTATATGCAGTCAGCCCCCGAAAATCAATACATCCACCTTAACCGAATGTCTGCATCATTCCAGGATCTGTGGTCTCCTCTGGTCCTTCCCCACTGCTGCTTAAGGGATGGTATTGGACCATGCGGAAAATACTCATTCACTTTTTCAATTGAGTGAGTACAGAAATCCCCGGCTATCAAAGAATATTGGAGCCAGGATTTTTGCTTTTGCAGGAATATTTTTTTGTCGTGGACTTGACATACGGATGCCTTAAATCATGGAAACGAATATGCGGCATTTCCAAATCTTCAAGCAGCTTTCCAAACTCATGACTGATAACGTCTCTAACCCTAAAAATCACATCCTGCAGAGAATCTCCCTGTCACTCTTTTCCACAATCTCCCCCACAACTGCAGCCGGAAGCCCGGCCTCCTGCAGTTCTTTTACCATAGTTTCCGAAGACGAAGGCTCCACAGCAATCAAAAGCCCCCCGGAAGTCTGAGGGTCCAGCAGCACTTCCTCCATGGCAAAGGGAACATTCTCAAATGTCACAATTTTCTCCAGATGATTCCGGTTTTTCTGCCCTGCAGCTGTCAGCAGGAATTCATCTGCATAGGCTTTCGCCTCCTCAATCACCGGCACACTGGGCACGTGAACGATACAGGAATAGTTTCCCCCCATCATCTCATGGAGATGGCCCAGAAAACTAAACCCTGTCACATCTGTACAGGCGTGTACCGGATAGTTTCTGCAGATTTCCGAAGCTCTTTTATTCAATGTGGTCATAGACTTCATGGCCTGATCCAGTGCCTCCTGGGACGCCTCACCCACTCTTGCCGCGGTGCAGACAATCCCCACACCCAGTTTCTTGGTGAGAATCAATTTATCCCCTGGCTGTCCCGTGTTGTTTCGATAATACTTTTTCGGGTGTACAAGTCCGGTAACCGAAAGGCCGTACTTCACGTCACTGTCCACGATGGAATGTCCGCCGCCCAGCATACCCCCGGCTTCTTTCACCTTTTCCGCGCCGCCGCGCATGATCTCGCCTAAAATATTCAAATCCATTTTTTCCGGAAAACAGACAATATTCAGCGCCAGCTTCACCTCTCCGCCCATGGCGTAAATATCGCTGAGGGCGTTGGCCGCCGCAATCTGTCCGAATGTATACGGGTCGTCCACCATGGGCGGAAAGAAATCAAGGGTCTGCACCAGAGCCTCCTCATCGCTCACCTGATACACTGCCGCATCCTCTTTTCCCTGAAATCCCGCCAGCAGCCGGTCGTCCTGATTTCCTGCCGGAAGCCGCTCCAGAATATGTTCCAGAACCCCTGCTCCCAGTTTGGCCGTACAGCCGCCGCCTTTACAGAAAACAATTTTTTCTTCCATAATTATCTCCACCTTTCTCTTTGATTCTTTATAGCCATTATATCTCTATCCGTCTGTGGCAGGCAACATAATGTTCGTTTTCTATCTCCTCCAGGGCAGGCTCCGCCTCCCTGCAGATTTCCTCCGCATAAGGACATCTGTTCTGAAAACGGCAGCCTCTGGGCGGATTCACCGGACTGGGCATTTCCCCTTCCATGGGAATTCTCACCTTCTTTTTTGCCATGGCGGGATCAGGAATGGGAATCGCTGACAAAAGCGCCCTGGTATACGGATGTCTGGGAGAGTGGTAAAGGGCTTTTGATGTGGTAATCTCCATAATTTTGCCTAGATACATGACCATGACCCTGTCGGAAATATATTTCACCATGGAAAGATCGTGGGCGATGAACAGATAGGTGAGCCCCCGTTCTTCCTGAAGTTTATCCAGCAGGTTTACAATCTGGGCCTGGATGGAAACATCCAGAGCGGAAATAGGCTCGTCACAGACGATGAATTCCGGTTCCACAGCCAGAGCCCTGGCAATTCCTATGCGCTGTCTCTGACCGCCGGAAAATTCATGTACATAGCGGCTTCCATACCCAGGGTCAAGGCCCACTGTCTCCAGAAGAGAGCTTACCCGCTCCTGAATCTCATCCCTGCCGGAGGCCATTTTATGGGCCCGGATTCCCTCCGCAATGATATTTTGAATTTTCATTTTCGGGTCCAGGGATGCGTAAGGGTCCTGGAAGATAATCTGCGCCTGTTTGGTGAATTTTTGTTTTTCTGTCCGGCTCAGGCAATGAACGTCAGCTCCCCGGTATAAGACCTGCCCGTCTGTCTTATCATAAATTCCCAGACAGGTGCGCCCGCAGGTGGTCTTTCCGCATCCAGACTCTCCCACCACACCCAGGGTTTCTCCCTTTCGGATATAGAAGGATACCCCGTCTACGGCCTTAAGCGTTTTCCTTCCTCCCACTTTGAAATATTTCTTCAGTCCTTTGACTTCCAATAGATAATCGGTCTGGTTCATCATTCGCTCCCCCTTTGCAGCCAGCAGCAGACCTGATGGCTTTCGCTTAATCTGGTATTTTGGGGAAATTCCTTCCCGCAGACAGGAAGCCGCCTGGGGCATCTGTCAGCAAAAGGACACCCTTTGGGGGGATTGGCCATGTTGGGCGGCGCTCCTTCAATGGTCTCAAGATGTCCCTGCTCCAGGTCCAGCCTGGGCACTGCCGAGAGCAGAGCCTTGGTATAAGGATGGGCCGGGCGATAGAAAATATCCTCAGCGCTGCCTGTCTCCACCACTTTTCCCGCATACATGACGATAATATGCCGGGCACAGTCTGCCACAATCCCCAGATCATGGGTAATCAGAATGACTGTCATCCCATGCTCCTGCTGAATCCCCTTCATCATGTCCAAAATATCCGCCTGCACTGTCACGTCAAGAGCCGTGGTGGGCTCATCGGCGATGAGAAGCTGGGGATTCAGCGTCAGCGCAATGGCAATCATCACCCTCTGGCGCATACCCCCGGAAAACTCATGGGGATATTGTTTCATGCGCATGGGGGCATTGGGAATCCCCACCAGCTTCAGCATGCGGATCCCCTCCTGCCAGGCCTTTTGTCTGCTGATTTTTTCATGAGCCATGATTTTCTCCGTGACCTGCCTGCCAATGTTCATGGTGGGATTTAATGCAGTCAGAGCATCCTGAAAAATCATAGAACATTTCTGTCCCCGGTAACTATCCCACTGTTTCTTTGTATAAGCTAATATGTTTTCACCCCGGAATAGAATTTTGCTTTCTCCTGCCACCATTCCCGGTTTCTGGATCAGTCCCATAATGGATTTGGACGTGACAGATTTTCCACAGCCGGACTCTCCCACAATGGCAGTGACAGCCCCTTCTTCTATCGTAAAGGAAACATCTCTCACTGCCTGTATTTCCCCTGTATGGGTCCCGTATGTGACAGAGAGATTTTCTACTTGTAATATGTTACCCACCGCTTTTTCCTCCAAAGTAATCCGTCATCCTATTTCACCAGTTTGGGGTCCAGAATCTGCTGAAGCATATCCCCCATCACATTAAAACACAATACAGTAATCAAAATCAGCGACCCGGGAATCACCGCACAAATGGGATTATACAATATATACTGCTGGGCGCTCTGCAGCATACTCCCCCAGGATGCCATGGGAAGCTGTATGCCATAGCCCAGAAAGCTCAATGCCGACTCGTCCAAAATGGCATTGGCAATGCTTAAGCTGGAGGCAACAATAATCTGAGGCATCAGATTAGGGATGATATGTCTCCAGATGACAGTGCTCTGCCCAACCCCCAGTGCCTTGGCAGCTGTTACAAAATCACGCTCTTTTAGTGTCAGTGTCTGTGCTCTCACCACTCTGGCCACTTTCGTCCACGAGAATGAGGCCAGCATCAATACCAGCGTTACCATATTTCTCGGCATGAAAGCATACACCACAATAATAAACAGCAGGCTGGGCACGGACAAAAATACATCCACCACCCGCATACAGATACTATCCACTTTACCGCCTTTATATCCGCTCACTGTCCCGATGAATGTGCCGATAAAAACCGCCACACACATAGCTGCGAATCCCACCAGCAGAGATACTCTCCCGCCATACAGGGCCCTGGTAAAGGTATCCCGCCCCAGACTGTCCGTGCCAAAGATATGCTTACTGCTCATCCCCTGCAGTTTCTCTGCCACATTCACTGCGTCCGGGTCGTAAGGCGACAGGGGCGCCAGCAGAGAAGCCGCCATAACAGCCAGCAGAAGTCCTGTGCACAGAACTGTCATCTTATTGGAGAAGAATACCTTTTTCATCACTTTCCTATCCATTTTCCTTTTCCTCTCCCCGTTTGATTCTGGGATCGGCAAATCCATACAGAATATCTGCCAGAAAATTCCCGATCAAAAGTACTATACATGCCAGCATGGTGATTCCCATAATCATGGTATAATCCCGGCTGTTAATGGCATCCATACACAAAGTTCCCAGTCCCGGCCAGCCAAACACCGATTCCACAATGAAAGAACCGGTAATCAAAGTTCCGAAGTTCATTCCCACCATAGTAATAATAGGAAGAAGGCAGTTCTTCAGCACATGGCGGTACATCACCTGTATTTTAGGCACTCCTTTGGAAATGGCGGTCATCACATATTCTTCTTCTCTCTGCTCTATGGTATTAGAACGGATATACCGGACAAACACCGCCGTGTTATTTACACTGAGCACAATCACCGGCAGGACCCCGTGGCGGACCACATCTGCGGCAGAATTTACACCGATGGTGCGCATGCCCGAACTGGGGAACCATCCCAATTTCAGAGAAAACACAATAATGAGCATAATCCCAAACCAGAAGGCCGGAAGGGAGATGCCCAGATACGAGATGCCGCTGATGATGTTATCCACCCATTTATTCTTATAGGAGCCTGCCAAAAGCCCCAGGGGAATGGCCAGGATAACAGACAACAAAAGCGCCGCCCCCATAAGCCCTATGGTGTTGGGAAGTTTATCCATAATCTGCTTTTTCACTGGCTGGTGGTTACTGACAGACAGCCCCCAGTCTCCATGAAGCATCTTTCCCGCCCAGTTCAGGTAGCGCTGTGCCGCATTTCCGGTAAGCCCCAGGGACTCCCGCATATCCTCCAGCTGCTCATCTGTCATCTTATAGACAGATACGGAAGGTGATGTATAGAGATACAGAGGGTCCCCAGGTGAAAAATAGATAATCGAAAACGCAAACATGGACACAAATACGAATACCACAGCCATCTGAACCAGACGCTTTCCTATAAAATGACTCATCTTAACGCTCCAATCCAGCAGGGGCTGCCGGAATGTGCAAATCCCATTTTCCGACAGCCCCTATAATTTCTATCATTTAAATGAAAGTTTCGTATAATCTTCAAATACTGGTGTTGTGGTATAGTGCTCTGCCCCCTGAAGGCTGTCACTGGTGACAAAACAATAGTTTGGATAGGCGATGGGGTATACCAGATATTCGTCCACTGCTTTTTGCTGCAGTTCTGTGTAAATCACCCCGCGCTCATCCATATCTGTTGTTTCCCGTCCCTTTTGGAAGAGGTCCAGAATCTCCTGGCTGGTGTCCACATTGATGCCCCATGTTCCGTCATACATACCTGCCACAACAGAGTCCGGGTCGCCGATGGCCGCATATTCATTCAGATACAGTTCATAATCTGCCTGGTCGGTGAACACCACATCAAAGAAGCCGTTGGCGTCAATCCCTTCCAGTTCCACATTCACATTAATTTCTTTTAACTGCTGCTGAATCATAAGTGCCGTTTCTTCCATATAAGTCCGGTCTGTATTATAGTGCAGTTTAATGGTTTTTCCTGCCAGACCGGATTTCTCAGCCAATTCCTTCGCGGCATCCACATCCTGTTCATAACCTTTGATGCTGTCATCGTAAAACAGGTTCTGGTTGCTGAAAATGGTATTTGCCAAAATGCCCATGGACGCGCCGTAAGCTCCCGCCACGATCTCTTCCTGATTCAATGCAGCAAAGACTGCTTTCACAGCATCTTTGTCTTTCCATGTATCACAGAATTTATTCCATGCCAGATATTTCACACGGCCCTCACCCAGCTGGTGAAGCTCTGCGCCCTTAGCGCTTTTGAATTCTTTCGCTGTGGCGTCAGATGCTGCAGGCAGGAAATTAATCTCGCCGTTTTTGAATGCCACTTCCTGTGCGCTGGGGTCGGAAATCACTTGGAATACCACGCTGTCAATCTGCGGCGCATCCCCATAATAATCCTCAAATTTCTCAAGAACCAGAGCCTCTCCGTCTCGGAATTCGGATAACTGATAGGGGCCGGAACCGATATCTGTCAGATTGGCCTCAGCAGAAGCAATATCTGTATTCCCGTCAAAAGCATGGGCAGGGATGAGCTGCAGGTGGCCCAGAACTGCCATATAGGAAGCTGAGGGCTGTGGAATGGTAAAATTCACGGTCAGGTCATCTACCTTTTCATATTTCACCTGTTCTTCTCCGATAAATACTGTGTTGGTATAACCGGCCCCGTTGTCTGTATTCACATTACAATCCGCGGTAAAAATCACGTCGTCCGCAGTGATGGCCTCTCCGTCATGCCACTTCAGATTGTCTTTCAGTTTCAATGTATAAGTCAATCCATCTTCGGAAACCTCACAGCTCTCTGCCAGATAATACCTTGTCTCATCCTGATCTACATAGTACAGTTCGTCTGCATAGGGTGACAGCTGCATAGCGCCTTCCGCCATAGACTCCAGCAGGGGGTTTAAATTTGTCACCGTGGCCGATACAGGGATTACCAGGGAATCACTGCCGCTTTCTTCATCCCCTGCGTCGCCAGTATCTTTGGTCTGCTCCTGGGCGTCCTCTTTGTCTTCTTGTCCGGCAGAGTCCTCCGTCTGGCCTGCCGTATCGCTTCCTGAACTCCCTGAACTTCCACAGCCTGCCAGCAGGGAAGCCGCCATGGCGGCACACAGCATCATTCCGATTAATTTCTTTTTCATGTTATCAGTCCTCCATCTATATTTTCGAATATATTTTGAAACAAACCTACGGTTTCACAATCAAATCCGCCCCAGTCATCTTCTCCACAATCACATACATATTGGTGACCTCTCCCACCTGGAGTTTTTCCTTCAGATGATAGAAATCAAGGCAGGTGCCGCAGGTGAGAATCTCCACTCCCTGTGCCTCCATGCTTTTTAAATCCTCCAGCGCCGGGGAGCCCTCGCAGCTCATGGCCGCTCCTCCATTATAGAATAAAATGGTTTCCGGCAGAACATCCTGCTGGCCCAGGGCATAGATAAATCCTTTCATCAGCGCCTTTCCCAGCTCTTCGGAGCCGCCGCCCATTTCTGAGGACGAGATCACTGCCACAATTTTCTTCTTTCTTGGTCCAGGCTGTACCAGGCAGGCTTCTTCCTCATTTTCCTCTGGTATCTCTGCCCCTTCGCCTATGGTCATGGCAACTTTGTACTGGTTTTCTCCCAGCTTTTCTGACTTTACGCCGTACCCCTTTTGATTGGCCATTTTTGTAAGGTTCTGTACAGCGATTTCATTGTCAACCAATGTCTCCACAATCCCCGGTCCTGCCAGCTCCCGGATTGCATTTTTTGTCTTCACTACTGGAATGGGGCAGGCATCTCCTATTGCATTTACCTGAATCATTTACTTCCTCCTGAATTTTCAAATAGTTTTCAAACACGCTCTAAACCAATTTTACTGCTTTTATTTCCTTTTGTACCATATAATCGATATTTTTAATACACATCTGTCCCACAATGGGCGCATGGTCTTTCACCAGCAGTGCCCCGTCCACATATTTCATGGGCTCTGGAATCGGAATTTCTTCCCATATCATCTTATCCGTCCCCAGCAGGGCATAGGAAGTCTTGGGACACAGGAAAATCTGTGCTTTTCCTTCCACAGCCTCCTGGGCACGTTTCAAAAATGGATATGAAAAATGTTCCATCACATATTGTGTGTTTTTGGGTCCTAAAATATTAAGACCTCCGGAAGAATCTGCATAGCTGATGATATTTACCTGGTATTCCAGGGCTTTTTTGATAAAGCGCAGCAGTTCCTCCGCAAATTTATCAAAAATCTGCTGCATCTTCTCCGGCTGTTTTCTCAGAAAGCGGAATACCAGTCCAGCGTCCATCAGCACATTGAGAATTGTGAAAGGCCCTGAAATCATCAAAGCGACATTTTCTCCCTGTTCCCTCAAATATTTACAGGCCTTCAGCGTCTCAAAAATCCGGCCTTTTTCATAATCAATTTCTGGAAGAGCCAGCACCTCATCCGGCGTCTCGCAGATATATTCTTTTGCCCTGGGGCCTGCCATGGCATTGCCGAAATTCACAATGCCGCCCATGGCCTCCGCCTCCAGAGTATGGCAGAAGGGAAGCTCGCAAAAGGAGGCCCCTTCCTGCTTCTTTATCTCCAGGGCAATTTTCACCATGGTATCCCAATGGAGATATGCGTCTGGAAATGTCAGGTCCAGTTTTTCGGTAATCTCACTGCTGATTCCCACCGCATTGTCGTAAGTGCATTGATAATCAAGAATTTTCCCCATTATTCCTCTCCTTCTCCCTGAACATCGGAAAAATCCGGGAAGATCAGACAGTCGGCAAACAGCCGCTCGTATCCTTTCGTGGCTCCCAGTTCCATATAATCCATATAGTGAGCCAGTTCTTCCATCTCCCGCTTCACTTTCCCGGACATGAGAGCCATATACGCGCCTGTCTTGGAAGTATTGCCCACATAGACAATCTTATCTGCCACTTCGCGGGGTAAAATGCCGATTCCCGTCATACTGTCCACAGGAAGGTGGGCGCCGAACTGACCGGCAATGAGCACCTTGTCCAGTTCTTCCATTCCTATGCCCGCCTCATTGAGCAAAGCGAGAAATCCTGACAATATGGCGCCTTTGGCCAGCTGCACCTGTCGAATATCCTGCTGGGTAATCTGTATTTTCTCAGGATGGCTGGCCAGAATAAATTCCCTTCTTGCCCCGTCTGTCCCGATCATGGGATATCGGTAATCCGTTTCGTCCAGTTTCTCCTTTTTGATAAATACGCCGCTTTTACTAATCAGTCCCGTTTTCAAAAGCTCTTTTACCGCGGCCAGAATCCCGCTGCCACAGATACCCGCTGCTGGCTCCTCTCCGATTACTTTCAGATGAACACCCTGAGGGGTGATTTTCACATCCTCCACAGCCCCCTGAGCCGCCCGCATACCGGAACTGATATTCATCCCTTCCAGGGCAGGCCCTGCGGCACAGGAGCAGCACAGCAGACGACCCTGATGAGCCAGCACAATTTCCCCGTTTGTACCGATGTCAATGAACAGAACATTCCCCTTTTCTTTTCGCAGCTGGCAGACATACGCCCCCGCCACAATATCCGCACCGATATAGGCGGACACGGACGGCAGACAGTAAAGCCTGGCCCCGGGCGCGGCATGGATTCCCGCCCAGGCCGCCGGAAGATCCTTTGCCCTCACAAACATAGGGGCATAGGGGGCTTTCCCAATGGGTACCGCGTCCACCCCCAACAGCATATGCATCATAGTACAGTTGGCTCCCACGGTGATCTCATAGATATGCTCCCGCAATACGCCTGCCTGGACACAGACGTCTCCTATCATGTCATTGATGGATTTCACCATAGCGTCCTGGAGGTTTTTGATTCCGTCCTGGGGATGTTCCATTTCGTAAGTGATTCTGGTGAGCACATCCAGACCGAAATGCTTCTGGGCGTTAATCATAGAAGCATGGGCCAGGTCTTCCCCTGTGTGCATATCCACCAAGGCACAGACTACCGTGGTGGTGCCGATATCAATTGCGATACCGTACAGAATATCCACGGTATCCCCTTCTTCTATGTGCATCACATGGTTTCCCCGGCGCACCACAGTTGCCAGGCCAGGCTGAAAGCTCACGGACTGGAGAGTCTCCAGACGCAGGCTTTTGGCCAGAATCTCCCCCCCTGTCTGTTCTTTCAGCTGATTCTTTATTTGATCTTCCAGGGGAGTCTGGTCATGGAGTGCAGGTTTTTGAATTTCCACCAGATGTTTGTGGATGCCGCAGTCAAAGGCAAACTCCGGGACATATCCCGACGCCAGCACCTCATGCTTTTTCTCACGGCCCAGAAGTTCAATCTCTAAGTCTCCCTTTGGCCGCACCATACAGGAAAGCCGGATTCCCCGGGCCAGTTCTTTTTCTTTGATCGTTTCCTGCTCTGTGGCACATGGTTCTGAGAGAGCGCCTTTTAAAATTTTTACCCGGCATTTGCCACAGACTCCTTTTCCGTTACAGGGATTTTCCACAAAAACTTCCGCTGCCAGAAGAATTTCCAGAAGACTTTCTCCCGGCGTATAGGCATAACATTTCCCTGACGACTGTACTCTGATCTCAGGCATTGGCTAAAACCTCATCTTTTTTCAGTGTCTGAAGAATGGCCTGGACATTTTTCAGGGGTGACTTTGTCCCCAGGCCGCAGGCGGGAGACAAAATATCTGACCCGTCTGCCGCACAATTTTTGGTCATCTTCTCAATCTGTTTGGGGCTTCCGAACTCCAGTGCGTAGGTGCTCACATTCCCCATGAGAATCCTCCCGCCCAGATTTTCGCGGGCTTTCTTCATAGGAACAATGGAGTCAAAGCTGAGGGCGTCGCTGTGTATCTGGTTCACCTGCTCATACACGCTCCTCATCTGTCCGCAGATATGGACAATGGTTCCCATTTTCTCACTTTGAAGGCCGTCCAGCAGCTGATTCAAATAAGTGACTGCAAATTCCTGGAAAAAACGGGGTCCCAGAATTTCCCCTGTGCCACTGGGGTCAGATATGGCAATCACATCCGCACCGGCCTCAATCTGCGCTCTGGCAAAATTTAAGATCTGCTCTGTCACAAATCCCATAAATTCATGGGCTTCTTGATTGCGTTTTCTCAATTCCTTGTAGAAAACAACCGGCTCCAGCACCGACCCTGCAGTGCTGACTGGCCCGGTAATATTTCCGATAATGGGAACGGAAAGATTTTTTGATTTCAGGATGCGGATGGCATCCAGCACCACCTTTGCCCGTCCCTCATTCACATTCAGCGGTTTCAGCTTTCTCCACTCTGCCACAGAATCAATCACATATTGGGCCACATGGGGCTCCACAGCCTTTGACCCCATGGACACCTGTGCTCCCAGGGCCTCTGCCTCCACAGTCATGCAAAAAGGCACACCCACATTTTCAAAGCATCCCTGCTCATAATTGGCAAGGGCCAGCTGCGCCATCATCCCGGCATCCGTGTGGGCCTGGGGCCAGACTGCCCCGCAGGTATCCATCAATTCTGTGGTAATCATATTCATCATTCCCCCTGGACAGATACACGGGGGCCTGTCTGGTTTTTCATGCCGGAATACTTGATTCAGACGTTCTTTTTCTGTCAGCATTTTTGCTCTCCTCTGGTCTGATTCTCCTGCATTATCGTTTCCAATCTTATAATTCCAATTCCCGATATTTACTGCCTGTCTTTACAGCATCTCAATAAACGCGGCAACTCTGGTCTTCAACTGGCCCACGTCTGCCTGAGAATAATCTGTCTCAAGATTCATATAGGGAATCTTCTTCTCGTCATTGACAAAGCGTTTGATGCGCAGAGCCTCCACCGCATAAGTATGGCAGGCCTGCAGTTCCATATCAATCACACCGTCCACATGGTATTCGTCAATCATGCTGTCCAGCAGTTTAATCCGGTTGTCATTGGGGGTCATACAGGAACAGCCGATGTTCATATATTTTCTCGCCAGTGCCTCGTATACGTCCGGATTAGAAGTGTCTACATTTTCTTCCACCGATTTTGCGCCGGAGCAGTTCTCAAAAGCCACCACGGACGCGCCGTTTGTCTCCACAGCCTCTACCACTTTCATGGTTGCGCCGCCCATGGGACATCCGGTGATCAAAATTCTCGGTTTCTTCTCCCCTGCTTTTCCCTCTTTTTCAATTTTCTCAATCAGAGCATCCATCTGTGCCGGGATTTTTTCGCGCTCAAAGTTAAATGTGGTGGCAACCAATGTATTCATCAAGTCGGTGCCGGTAATGGGAGCCGGGTCTGCCTTCATAACAGAATACAGCCTTTTCAGCGCATCTCTCTCCGCATTTTTCACCTGGATTCCCCGGCGGATGTCATCTTCTGTGATTGTCACGCCGAACACTTCCTCCAGTTTTTCTTTCATGCGGATGATCTCTCCCCGGTACATCTGGACACCTCTCTCACTGACGCAGTTGGGCAGCTCCATAATATGTACTGGCTTAAACTCTGCCATATATTCATACATTTTCTTTTTTCCGTCGCAGGTGGTCTCCCCAACTACCAGGTCGGAGAAGAAGAAAAACGGACACTTATCAGTCTTTCCAAATCCATAGCTGGACTTAATTAAAGGGCAGAGATTCTTGGGCAGGTCGGCCTCTGCCGCCGGAATAGTCTCGTCGGATGTTGCGCACAGGGAAACCACTGCTGCATTCATGGCCACTGCCAGTTCCTGGGGAAAGTACGTACAGAAAATCCCCACAACAGGTTTGTTCTGGTCTTTGATTTTCTTTACATTTAAAAATGCATTTCTTCTTCCCTCTGCAAAATCTTCAAAAATTTCCGGTAAATTTTTTCTTAATTCCATGGTATATTCTCCTTTATTCATTGTATTGAAAACTGTTCGAAAGTTATCTCCTGATTATTCCTTTACCGCTTCATCATAAATGCTGGATTTTCTCACACGCCACTGAGCCGGTCCGCCAGCTTCACAGCCTCTACCGCTGTGACAGAGTAACCGTCCGCCCCGATTTTATCGGCAAAATTCTGAGAAATGGGGCCGCCTCCCACCATGATTTTCACCTGCTCCCGCAGCCCCTGCTCTTTCAGGCTTTCGATGACTCTCTGCATATTATTCATGGAAGTAGTCATCAATGTGGACATACACACAAAATCTGCCTGTTCCGCCCGGACTTTCTCCACAAATTCCTCTACAGGCACGTCTTTGCCCAGATCGATCATCTCATATCCGGCGGCCTCCATCATGACCTTCACCAGATTCTTCCCGATATCGTGGGTATCTCCTTCCACTACTCCGATCACCGCTTTTCCCTTCGAGGCTGTATTTTCCTTGGGAATCAGCGGTTTTAATACATCCAGCCCATTGTACATGGCAGCTGAGCATACCATCAGCTCCGGGATAAAATATTCTTCCTGTTCATAAAGGTCCGCAGCCTGATTCATGCCTGGAACCAGCCCCTGCATAATGCCTTCCGCCGCATCAAATCCATTGTCTGCATATTCCTGTGCCACAGGAATGACTTCTTCGTCTTCCATTTCCAGGACACAACGGGATAGTTCTTTTAATAATGATTCTTTATCTGCCATTTTTCTCTCCTTACTGCATCTTTTTCTTACAGTCTTCCATCAGATCTTCCACTTTGGAAAGTTCCACCGGATAACCCACTTCTCTCACCGTGTCCATCATAGCCTGAATATTTTCAAGGGGAGTTTCCACCGGAAGACTGCAGCCTGACATCACCATGAATCCTTTGGGATTGTCATATCCGTCGCGGATACACTCCAGTGTTTTCAGACGCACTTCCAGTGGTGTTCCAGTATACATCACTCCGCCTGGGTCTACATTTCCCATGATTTTTGTCTTATGGCCTACCATTTTCTTGCACTCGGAAATGCTGGCCACATTATCAATGCTCAGCCCTGCGATTCCCATATCTGCCAGATCTTCCCAGATTTTGTTGGTCTGTCCACACACATGGATCACCGTCCCTTTTCCTTTGCTCTTAATGAAATCCACCAGCTCTTTCAGATAGGGCAGAGAGTATTTCCTGAAAACCCTGGGGCTCACCACAGTGCAGGACGACATGGGCTCGGAAATTGCTGGAGTCAGTCCTGCGTCAATAGCCGCCGCCGCATAGGCTTTGGAAGTCTCCAGAGAAACCTTACATAACTTATGTATGGATTCCGGGTCTTTCAAAATCAGCCTCATGGTGTTTTCCACCCCGATGAGGAAAAACGCGTTGGTAAAGGGTCCTACCACTCCCACAGAACAGCCAATTTCACCGCCCACTTCATCTACCAGATATTTCATGGCCTCCACCTGAATGGGAAGCCGTCCGTCCTTATAGGGGTCTGCAGGTTCCAGTCTGTCAATCATGCTCACATCTGTAATGGCAGGTTTATCCAGGTCAGCAGTATTGTCCTCCGGGAAATTCACCTTTGCCCCCATAGCTTCTGCCCATGGAAACAAATCTGTAAAAATCCGCAGACTGTCATATCCAAACCGCCTGTAAGCCGCAATCTGCGCCTGTGCCAGAGCCTTGGGATTGGTATTGAATTCTGAAATCTTACAGCCATAAATCCGCGCAGTCCCATTGGCCACATTGGGATTACAGGGAAGCCGGTCAGCGTCCTGTCCATTGGCAATGGCCGCCGCACGCTGGGCAGGTGTCATTTGATCCATCATATCTTTTTACCTCTTTCATAAAATTTTCAGATATATATATTCTAATTATTAATGGTCCAATGCAAAATTCCAGCCTTCAGTCTGTCGAATAAGTACATGATAATTACCAGCACAATGGCGAGGAAAATGAATCCCACTCCCACCACATCAAACCGTCCGAAGTCAGAATAATACTGTATAAAATAACCCATACCTGAGGTAGCGCCGAACATTTCCGCCACCGCCAGAAGCATAAATGCCAGCTTAAGAGCAATGGTACATCCGGCAAGAATCCCCGGTGAGGCCGCGGGAAGCACAATGGTAAACAGACGCTCCATGCCTTTGAATTCCAGTGTAGCCGCATTTTCCAGATATCTTTTGTCAATGGTCATCACCGCCGTGATGGTGGTCCCCAGGATAATCCAGAAAGACCCCAGGAAGATAATGAAAATGGAAGCCACCTTAAAGGACGGGAATATATTGATGGCGTAAGGTGTCAAAAGCGTAACCGGAACTGCACTGAATGCATTGATATAAGGGGTTACATTCAGCCTCACAAGCTTATGAAGCCCAATAAAAGACCCCAGGGCAATCCCAAGAACCACTGCCAGAAAGTAGGCAATTCCCAGCATATACATAGAGCTTTTAAATCCTTCTATCAGCTGGGGCAGATACTCTTTAAAAATCCCCGGCATTATGGTGATACTGTAAAAGAGAAAGGTATTCAGCACATGAAACACATCTGTCAAGAGCACATACCCGGCAATGATGCCAATGAAGATAAGGACAATCCCCAATCTTTTCTTTATAAAACCTGTCATGGCGTCCTCCTGTTCGTTAAGTCTGTCTCATCGTTGGAACTGTTTCCTATTCTAATGTTCCCGTATTGTTGCCTGCGAACTGTTCCATCTTATCCTGGAAAAATTCACTGTCTGGATAATCCTTGATGAGAGATTCCAGCGCCTTTCTGTAAATAGAAGAATTCAAATGGTCATTGATATCAATATCCCCTTTTGTCAGATATCCGTAATCCGCCATTTTATTCCACATGGTAGTCACACTGTCGGTAAAGGGGTCTGTGTCATATTTCATATGCTCGCTGAGTACAAAACTATCTGCCGTCTCTTTAGTCAGGTCCAGATTTTCCACACAAAGATCAGACACATACTCCATGTTATCCTGCATATACTCCTCTGCCCGCAGATAGGAACGGAGCAGGCGGTACAGCACCTCTTCATTGTTTTGTACATAATCATTCATGCCGAACATACGGCAGCAGGAGTGGTTGGGCCAGTATTCATCAGGCCACATCTTCACTTCCAGCCCTAAATCAGCGGCCTGGATCTCATATCCGGTTGCTGTGGCGCCGAAATCCACTTCGTCTTTAGTGATTGCCTGGAGCACGTCTGTATTTTTCTTATATTCCAGGAATGTAACCAAGTCCGGGTCATCCTTTTCACCGCCGATATAGGTGTCGTCCCCATATTTAAACGGAATCCCTGCATCGTAGAGAATGCCCTTCAGCACAATATCCGGCGTCCCTCCCCTGGTAATGCCGATGGTCTTTCCTTTTAGACTGTCCAGATCCTCGAATACTGTCTCCGGTTTGGCAAATACCGGCGTCTCTCCGATAATCATATACCCGCCGAAAAGATTAAAGTCCTGCCCATTGGCCACCTGAATCAGCGGGCCTCCGGTTCCATATGTAGAAAGCACGTCCACCTGGTCAGCCATCAGCGCAGCAGCAGCGTCTGAGAGATTGCTGAGCCATACCATCTCCACTTCCACTCCTTCTTCTTCATTGAAGCCCTGGTCATCGGCCACGAACTGGAACACCTGTCCGGAAGTGGGCTGGGCTCCCACCCTGACCTTCAGCACATCCTCAGATGCTCCCTGGGTTTTTACCTGGGCAGTTTCCACGTTTTCTTTCGCCGTTTGGCTCTCCCCCTGTCCGCCGGATGACCCGCATCCCGTACAAAATGCTGTGGCCAATGCTGCACAGAGCAGTGCACTAATTACCTTTTTCTTCATGATTTTCTACTTCCTTTAACTTTATTTATATTAAAGACGCCCGTTCGGCGGCATCTTCGTGTATTAACTGGATTAAGTAATTTCTTAACTTCTGGATATCTGGGTCCGTGTACATATTGGACCGGGTGGGATGGGTTTCCTTTTCAAAGGAATGCCTGTACATAATCTCCGCAGGGGACTGGCTCAGCACGCAGATGTCGCTTGCCAGCAAAAGAGCCTCATCCACTTCATGGGTGACGAAAAAAATCGTCTTTTTATGGTCTCCTCCCTGTTCCCACAATTCCAGTATCAGATCCTGAAGCTTTGCCTTCGTGATGGCGTCCAGAGATCCGAACGGCTCATCCATCAGCAGTATGGGCGGGTCAATGGCAAAAGCCCTGGCAATGCCGCAGCGCTGCTTCTGCCCGCCGGATAATTCCCCTGGAAGTTTTTTAAACAGAGATTCGTCCATTCCCACTTTTTTCATCCATTCCATGGCAAGGGCTTCTCTGTCCCCCTTGCCCATATCCGGAAATCTCTTTTTCAGGGCAGCCGTAATATTTTTCCCCGCAGTCATCCACGGAAACAGACCGTAATCCTGAAATACCACACCCCGGTCCAGACCTGCGGATGCCACAGGCTTTCCTTCCACCGTCAACGAGCCTTCGTCCGGTCTCTCAAGCCCGGCGATCAATCTCAGCAGGGTGCTCTTGCCACAGCCCGACTGTCCCAGCAGACAGATAAATGAGCCTGCCAAAGCCTCCAGATTAATATCACCCAGTATCACATCTTCCTTGTTATAGGAAAACTTTACATGTTCAATTGATACCTCCAAATTTCCCCTCCTATGGTCACAACAGCAATTCCACAGCGTCCTGATACTTCATCTGCAGATCCTGGATTTTCTGCCTGCAGTCCGGATACTCCTCAGCACCAATCCGCCAGGCCAGTCCGCATCCGGCAGTGATCTCCCTGGGAATGGGAATCAGACGTCCGGGAATCTCATTGCTCATGCATTGTTTTTCAAAAGACATGGCCTCTGTGGTGGTATGAAACGATAAAATAACATATTTTTTCTTTTCCCGCATAATTTCCTTTCATTTCTGAACAGTTCCTTATCAGCGAATCATTGTTCTTCTGCAATCTCACGGACAGCCTGCACCGCAGTGTCCACTTCTTCTTCTGTATTAAAATAGGAAAAACTAAACCGCACAGCCCCCTGCTCCACGGTTCCCAGCGCCTGGTGCATCAGCGGCGCACAGTGGGCTCCGGCGCGGACACAGATCTCATAATCGTCCCACAAAATATCGCTGACAACAGCAGAGTCCAGTTCTCCAATATTCAAAGACACAATGGGCGCCCGGAGCTTTCCCGAAAGATCTCCATAAATGGTTACACCTGGGATTTTTCCCACGTTTTCGGCAAACCGCCCGGCCAGCTCCATCTCCTTTTGATGGACGGCTTCCACACCCGTCTCTTTCAGAAAATCCAGCGCAGCATTCAGCCCCGCAATCCCGTGGCCGTTGGCTGTCCCCGCTTCCAAAGCTGTGGGCATGTCTGCCGGATGGGTTTTGTCAAAACTATGGATGCCGCTTCCGCCCACTTTCAGCGGTGTGATAGAAATCCCTTCCCGCACATAGATCCCTCCCGTTCCCTGGGGCCCCATCAGGCCTTTATGGCCGGTAAAGCAGAGAACATCCACTCCCATCTTCTCCACATCAATGGGAATGGAACCTGCTGTCTGGGAAGCGTCCACAATCAAAAGAATCCCATATTTCCGGGTAAATGCAGACACCCTGGCAAGATCTGTCACATTTCCGGTGAGATTGGAGGCGTGGGTAATCACCACGGCTCTGGTATGTTCCTGGCGCACCTGTTCCAGTTTCTCATAGGCAATCCGCCCCTTTTCGTCTGCATCCAAAATGGTGAGACTGGCGCCCTGAGATTCTTTTACATACAAGGGCCGCAGAACGGAATTATGTTCACAGGCAGTGGTAATCGCATGATCCCCGGGACGAACCAGTCCGCCGATGGCAATATTCAGGGACTCTGTGGCATTGCTGGTAAAGGCAATCCGAAAAGGCTCTCTGATATGAAAAAGTTCTGCCAGCTTTTCCCTGGTATCATAAATCATGCGGGCCGCGCCTAAAGTGGCCGCATGGGCTCCCCGCCCTGCATTACCCATAGTATGAAACGCCCTGCACACCGCCTCCTCCACCTGCGGCGGTTTTAAAAACGAAGTTGCGGAGGAATCCATATAAATCATAACTTTTCCTCCGCAGTCAAAGCTGCCCCAAGTGCCCCGGCATACCTGCCAAACTCATGGGTTTCCACTGGACATCGCAGTTTTTCAGACAGCACTTTGATAAAATAAGGGCTGTCGCACAATCCTCCCGTCAGCGCCGCGTCCCCGCTGATTCCGAAACGGGAAGCCAGGCTGGCCACCCGGGAGGCCACAGAATCTATCACTCCTGCGGCAATATCCTCCCGTTTTTCTCCGGAACCAATATGGCTGATCACCTCGGACTCTGCGAAAACCGTACACATAGCACTGATGGACAAAGGCTCTCCATGTTCCGCCAGCTGGTACAGCTCCTCTAGGGAAGCTCCCAGCCGCGTGGCCATTACCTCAATAAACTTGCCGGTTCCTGCCGCACATTTATCGTTCATAAGGAAATCCACCACCTGGCCGTCCGCCACTTTAATCACTTTCGTATCCTGCCCGCCCACGTCGATTATGGTTACATTTTTCCCGAACAGCTGCCAGCCGCCTCTGCCGTGGCATGTGATCTCCGTCACCACTTTGTCTGCATAGTCCACGCAGACCCGTCCATACCCGGTGGCCACACAGCCCCTGCCAGGGACATACTGTTTTTCCTCCAGCCGGGTATAAATATCAGCGGCTGTCTCCCGCCCGTTCCACCCGGTGGGCAGTGTAAAAGAGTCCACCACCTGATGCTCTTTCATAACTACTGTCTTCGATGCAGTGGACCCTATGTCAATTCCAATATAATAGTTCTCTTCCATCACTTTTTATCAAATACTGAATCTTATTGATAGAAATTCAACAAGTAATTGGCGAATTCCTCTACATAGTCTTTCAGTATATACCCCTTTTGATAAATAATATAAAACTGTCTTCCCGCCAGTTCTTCCGGAAGTTCAAACTGCAGCAGATGCTTGGATTCTAAATCATTCTGCACCGCCTTTTCTGAGATAATAGATACTCCCAGCCCTCCGGAAACCAGATTCTTAATGGCCTCCTGGTCATTGATTCTGGCAGTCACTGAGATATCATCCTCCGAAATTCCCAGTTTCTTCAACAGCTGTTCCGCGCTTTTCCCACTGCCGCTGCCTTCTTCCCGCCAGATCATGGGCTCTTTCAACAGTTCCTGCAGAGAAACTCCTTGCTCTTTCATGGACACATAGCGCTCTGAAGCCGGCGCGATGAGTACCATCCGGTCCTGATAAAACTGGCGGAATTCCAGTGTCTCGTCGTCGGTCTTCATTCCCACCAGCCCCATATCAAAACTGCCCTTTTGTACAGCCTGGATAATTCCCCGGCTGTCGCACTGGCTCACAACAAAACATACATCCTTATGCTGTTTTTCAAACTCCGGCAGAACTTCCGGCAGAATATAGGCTGACGGAATGGTGGACACTCCGATACGGATTACTTTCGGCTCATTGCCATTCCACCGGTCAACCATATCATCCCGCAATTTCAGAATACTCTGGGCACAGTCATACAATTCCCATCCCCTGGGAGTAATTTCAAAATTTTTAGCGGTACGGGTCACCAGCTGAGAATCCAGTTCCTCCTCCAGAATACGGATATGAGTACTGATAGTCGGCTGGGAAATTCCTAGTTTTTCAGCTGCAATGGTAAAACTTTTGTATTTCACAATTGCAATATAAGATTGTAGCTGCTTAAAATCCATTTTTCTTCCTCTCAACATTTGATGAAATTATCTAAAATCTTTTGTCTGATTTTGTATCATTTTACCTTCATTCTATTCATTTTGTCAATACTATTATCGTTTTTTTTGATACCACTATTCCGATTTTCACATATATGCGGACATTTGCATGTTTTTTTTCGTCATAATGACAGTGAAAAAGAATCCTGATCTTGAGAGTTTTCGCCGTATAGGGACAAAGTTTCCTATACGACAAGAAAAGAGGAGTCGTTATGACTCCTCAAACTCATCTTTCCCCACACTGCACAAGGGGCATTCAAAATCTTCCGGCACTTCACTCCACGGTGTACCAGGGGCAATTCCCCCTTCCGGATATCCTTTTTCCTCGTCGTATTCCCAGCCGCAGACACTGCATACGTATTTCATAATCATTTCCTCCCATAAGTTTTGAGCTCCGTTTTTGTTTCTTTCGCCCAAACTCGTTAAATCTGAAATCAGTTTCACAATCCCATTATACACCCAAACACAAAAATTATGTACATAAATTTTTTATTTCTTTTTTTTCTTACGGATTTTCCCGCTGACCTGCTCCACAGTAAGCTTCCACACCGTTGTCCTTGGCATAACAGATTTGTCAAACATACATTCTTCCTTGTGATAATGCTTCATCAACAGACACAATGCCTGAAACTTTTCCTCATCCAAAACTTTCTCAACCCTGCCCCTGCCAACCACACTCTCGTATTCCATGGTACAGCTGCAACTGTCTTTCGCACCAGTCATAACCAATTTGTGGGAACAATCCATCTCAAACCCCACACGGTTATCTTTTTCCATCAATTCATATTTCTTCCCCTCATCAGCCCCATGAAAATACAGTGTAATCTGATCTTCATGGACCTGCATGCCAAAATTCAGCGGAAGAATATACGGGTATCCGCCGTCATAAAATGCCAGCCGGCACACGTCACACTTTTCCATCACCTGGATGATGCCTTCTATGTCTTTGATTTCTCTGTCACTGCGTCTCATAGGTATCTCCTTTTATTAGCTTCATACTTTTTCTTCAGTCTTTTTTAGTATATCAAATACCAGCCATTTTATCAATAGATGGGCCGTCCACATTCAGCTTTTCACGTCCAAAAAGCCCCGGCAGTCCACCGGGAACCGCCAGGGCTTTTCCTTCTATTTTTTGTAGATAGCTTCTTTCTTACATTTTTCCATACAAGCACCGCATTTCACACACTTGCTGGTGTCAATGGTATAAGGTTTCTTCTTTTCTCCGCTGATGGCATCTGCAGGACAGTTCTTCGCGCACAGTCCGCAGCCGATACATTTCTCTGGGTCAATATTATAGCTGAGAAGCGCTTTACATTTGCCAGCCGGACATTTCTTATCCTGAATATGGGCTATATACTCATCGCGAAAATGTTTCAATGTAGACAATACCGGGTTAGGAGCTGTCTGTCCAAGAGCACACAGGGAATTTTTCTTGATTAAGTTCGCCAGTTTCTCCAGCTTATCCAGATCTTCCATGGTGGCTTTGCCTTCTGTGATCTTTTCCAGAATCTCCAGAAGTCTCTTATTGCCAATACGGCAGGGAGTACATTTACCGCAGGACTCGTCAACTGTAAATTCCAAGAAGAATTTTGCAATATCCACCATACAGTCGTCTTCATCCATAACAATCAGTCCGCCGGAGCCCATCATAGAGCCGATGGCTACCAGATTATCATAATCAATCTGCACATCAAAGTTGGAGGCCGGAATACATCCGCCGGAGGGACCGCCGGTCTGGGCTGCTTTGAATTTCTTTCCGTTGGGCACGCCGCCGCCGATTTCTTCTACGATCTCCCGAAGAGTGGTTCCCATGGGGATTTCCACAAGACCCACATTCTGGATCTTTCCGCCGAGGGCAAATACTTTCGTTCCCTTGCTCTTTTCGGTTCCCATGCCTGCGAACCAGTCTGCGCCGTTCATGATAATCCGGGGAATGTTTGCCCATGTCTCCACATTGTTCAAAATAGTTGGTTTTCCGAACAAACCTTTCACTGCCGGGAACGGAGGGCGGGGCCTTGGTTCTCCACGGTTGCCCTCGATGGAAGTCATCAGCGCCGTCTCCTCACCGCATACGAATGCTCCAGCGCCGAGACGCAGGTCGATATCGAAGTCGAATCCGGTTCCAAAAATGTCTTTTCCCAGCAGTCCGTACTCTCTCGCCTGTTTCAAAGCAATTTCCAGACGATGGATGGCGATGGGATACTCCGCCCGCACATAAATGTACCCCTGATTGGAACCGATTACATAACCGGCGATGGCCATAGCCTCGAATACCACATGGGGATCCCCTTCCAGCACAGAACGGTCCATGAACGCGCCGGGGTCGCCTTCGTCCGCGTTACAGCACACATATTTCTGTCCTTCACTGCCCATGGCAAATTTCCATTTGGTTCCTGTGGGGAATCCTGCGCCCCCGCGGCCTCTCAGTCCGGATTTTTCCAGAACACCCACCACATCTTCACGGCTCATGGTGGTCAGTGCTTTGTAAAGTGCTTCGTAACCGCCTGTAGCAATGTACTCGTCAATGTTTTCCGGGTCAATGACACCGCAGTTTTTCAAAGCGACACGATGCTGTTTCTTGTAGAAATCCGTATCATTCATAGGAATCACACCTGCGTCTGTCACGGTTTCCTGATACAGATATTCTGTAACAATATTGCCTTTGATTAAGTGTTCATCCACGACTTTTTCAATATGTTCCAGAGTCATATTGGAATAGAACGCGGCTTCCGGATAAATAATCATAACCGGGCCCAGTGCGCAGAGGCCGTGGCATCCTGTTTTTATCACACGCACTTTATCCTTCAGGCCTTTTGCCTGGATTTCCTCTTCCAGTTTCGCCGCAATCTTCACACTGCCAGATGACGTACATCCGGTACCTGCGCAGACCAGTACATGACGCTCATAGCTGTCTTTTTCTTTGCTGCCCGGATGGCGAAATTCCACAGATGCCTTTTTCTGGCTGCTGATTGCCCTTAATTCCTCAATCGTTTTAATCATCCGCCTATCCCCCTATTCGTATTTGGCCAGAATGTCTTCCACTCTATCCGGTGTCAGACGTCCATGGACATCGTCGTTAATCATCATAACAGGTGCCAGACCGCACGCTCCTACACAGCGGCATGCCTCCAGTGAAAATTTCCCGTCCGGAGTACATTCTCCTTCGCCAATCTCCAGTACCTGCTGGAGTTTTTCATAAACCTGGCTGGAACCTTTTACGTAACATGCAGTTCCCAGACATACAGAGATTCTGTATTTGCCCTTGGGATACAGGGAATAGAATGAATAAAAAGTAACTACACCACATATTTTACTCATGGGAATCTGCATTTCGTCAGAGATCATCTGCTGTACTTCCACAGGCAGATATCCGTATATTTCCTGCGCCTCCTGAAGCACGGGCATCAGTGCGCCCCTCTGCCCTTTATGAGCGGCAATGACCTTCTGGAGTTGTTCTTCCTGCTCTTTTGTCCCCTGGAAAGGAACTGTCTTCTTACCAGAACTCATTCGAATTACCCTCCTTCTTATGCTTTCTCAATCTTGATGGCACATACCTTGTATTCCGGTATTCTTGCATATTTGTCAAGTGCCGCGTTGGTGAGCCAGTTTGCGTTTCCATCCGGGAAGTGGAATGGCATCCATGTCTCTCCTGGGGATGTCTTGGTTCCCACACGGGCGGTGGATTCAATAGAACCGCGTCTGGAAGACACTTTTACTTTATCTCCGTTTACAATGCCAAGTTTTTCCGCATCCACAATATTCATCTCTATGAAGGATTTTCCTTCGATTTCCATAAGTTCCGGTGTTCTTCCTGTCATGGCCCTTGTGGTGTAATGATACAGGATACGTCCGGTCATGAGGATAATGGGATATTCATCATCCGGAAGCTCTGCGGACGGTACATATTCTGCCGGATAGAACCAGCCAAGGCCACGGGTGAATTTGCCCACATGCATGATGGGCGTTCCGGGATGGTCTTTGGAGGTACATGGCCACTGTAAGCCTTTTCCACCCACTTCTTCGCTGTCCAGGCGCTCATGGCTGATTCCCGCAAAGCTGGGAGTTACAGAGGCGATTTCATCCATAATCTCAGCGGATGTGAGATGGGGCTGTTTGTAACCCATGCGGTTCATCAGGTCGATGATAATATCGGTATCCAGTCTCATGTCCCCTTCTACAGTCACAGCTTTGCGCACTCTTTGTACACGGCGTTCTGTATTGCTGAAGGTTCCCTCTTTTTCCGCGTAGCTCACGCCGGGAAGGATCACGTCTGCGTACTGGGCGGTTTCTGTCATAAACAATTCCTGCATAACGAAGAAATCCAGGCTTTCCAGAGCTTTGATCACATGGGTGGTATCCGGGTCTGTGACCACCGGATCTTCACCGTATATGTAAAGTCCGCGGATCTCTTTGCTGATCGCTTTCGGGAATACGTCGGTTGCATGAGTACCCACTTCATGGTTCAGCGGCACACCCCATGCCTTCTCAAACTTCTCAACCACACCAGGAGCGGTAATCTTCTGATATCCTGGGAAG
Organism: uncultured Lachnospiraceae bacterium; assembly: GCA_910587105.1. Taxonomy (GTDB): domain Bacteria; phylum Bacillota; class Clostridia; order Lachnospirales; family Lachnospiraceae; genus MGBC164599. Next base: position 6,657 of record CAJUMB010000042.1, on the reverse strand, counting down.
TCTGTGGGAACCGCGCCCATATCACAGGCACCCTGTACGTTGTTCTGTCCCCTGAGAGGATTCACACCGCATCCCGGGCGGCCAAGTTTTCCTACTAACAGAGCCATATTGGACATGGACATAACGCCCTCTGTACCAGTGGAATGCTCTGTAACACCCAGACAATAAATAATCGGCGCAGTTTCTGCTTTGGCGTACATGATTGCCGCTCTGCGCAGATCCTCTGCGTCAATGTGGCAGATTTCAGCTACTTTTTCCGGTGTGTATTCTTTTACGATATCCCGGATCTTTTCATATCCTTCGGTGCGCTCTGCAATAAACTTCTCGTCCTGGAGGCCTTCCTTGATGATGATATGCATAATGCCGTTTGCGAATGCCACGTTTGTACCTGGTTTTAGCTTCAGGTGGATATCTGCTTTCTTGGCAAGACCGATATCCCTGGGGTCGGCAACAATGAGCTTACAGCCCCGTTTCAGAGCCTGACGTATCTGCATACCTACCACCGGGTGTGCTTCTTCTGGGTTAGAACCCACCAGCATGATTAATTCACAGTTGCGGGTGATATCCTCAATGGGGTTGGTCATGGCACCGGAACCCAGTGTCATGGCAAGGCCTGCTACTGAAGCGGAGTGGCAGACACGGGCGCAATTATCGGTGTTATTAGTGCCAAAGCAGGTACGGACCATCTTCTGCACCATGTAAATATCTTCGTTGGGAGAACGGGAACATGCGAATCCCGCAAGAGAATCCGGGCCATATTCTTTCTTAATCTCCATAAATTTGGAAGCCACCAAATCCAGAGCTTCATCCCAGGAAGCACGCTCAAATTCACCAGTCTCTTTGTTCTTGATCAATGGATATTTAATACGGTCCGGTGAATGTACAAAGTCAAAGGAACCGCTGCGGCCTTTCACACAGAGCAGTCCTTTATTGGACGGTCCATTGTAGGCTTCTGTATCCACGATTTTCCCGTCTTTGATAACCAGATAATACTGACATCCGGTTGCACAGTGGGGACAGGTGGTGAGTACTTTCTTCTCTACCTGCCAGGAGCGGTATTTCTTTCTTCGTTTCATGGACAAAGCGCCTGTGGGACAGGCCTGAACACAGTTACCGCAGGATTCACAGGTTCCCTGATCCCAGTCATACTCATAGTGAGCGCCGATGACAGAATTGAATCCTCTGTTCAAAGTGTCAATAGCACCCCGGCCTACGATTTCATGGCAGGTATTCACACATCTGTGGCACAAAATACATTTGCTCTGGTCATATGTAAAGAATTTATTAGAATCATCCATACAGGTGTCGTTCACCGCTCCCTCATAGCTTGTGGTCTCAATGCCATATTCGAAGCAGTATTCCTGAAGTTTACAATCGCCGTTAGCCTCACAGGAGAAGCAGTCCGCACGGTGGTCGGAAAGCAGAAGATCCAGAATGCCTCTGCGGCTCTCGATGACTTCTTCCGACATGGTCTGTACTTCATCCCCTTCTGAACAGGGCATGGTACAAGATGTGATCAGCCTTGTCCTGCCATTATTGGTAACTTCCACCACACAAAGGCGGCAGGAACCGTTGGGCAATACATGCTCCAGATGACAAAGGGTCGGTATCTCAATGCCAACCTGCCTGGCAGCCTGCAGAATTGTGGTATCCTTTTCCACTTCCACAGGGATGCCGTCAATCTTTAAATGAATCATAATCATCCTCCTACGAAATACTTTGTATGATCAGCGTACTGACCATTTCTTGAAAAGTAACATTCAACAGATGCACTCCATCTTCTCCAACCCTGCATCAATGCCGCATGACCCGCCATAATCATTAATATTTTTAATGATATCATTTAAAATATTAATGATATGCGGTAAATAATAGTCTGCCGCCTGTTTCTCCAACGCCTTTTATAGCTATTGGAAATCCAGTCAGCAGAATTCTTTCAGTCAAGGCATCTGAACCCGTGAATACGAAAACCAGTGTCATACGAAAATTACATCCATCTATCAATTTATTATATAGGCAGATTGTCACAAAATCAACTATTTTTTCAGATTTTTTTGTGCATTCGTTATGTTTTTTGGAATATAACGCAGAATATTTCAACCAGAGCCAATCAACACCTTTTTCCCTTCGAACGCAAACCCGTATTTCCTGATCCTTTCCTCTGCAATCCCTTTTGCCTCCAAAACCGCGGCATATCCTTTCTCATCTATCTGTTTTTGCGCGGCGTTCACGGTATCTTCCAGACTCTCTTCCTCATCCGGGTCGTAAACTTTAAATTCCAGAATAAATGCCGGGTCCTGGGTTTTCCGCGGTTCCATGACCACATCATACCTCCCGAACCCACTTTCTCTATTTGAAGTAATGATATACCGGTCCGCAAGGTCTACCATCAGCCCCAGAACAAAACCATGGTAAAACCGCTCCGGTTCAGATTTTGACGGATGCCTGCCTGTGTCGAAATAACTGAATACCAAAAACGCCACTTCATTCATATAGCGGTTCATTCGTCTCACATCGCCGCAGAGCAGTGCCTGGATAAAATCATTGTAAACAGGAACACTTTTGGAAAACCACTCTTCAATCATCTGCCGAAAAGCCAGAAAAATCTCCTTGTTTGTTAAAGAAAGCTCATACTCTGCTTCGCCCCACTCACCATCAACGGTATAGGACTCAACTTTCAGATATCCGCCAGCCAGCAGAAGACTCCATACTGCGTCACTGCGGTTATCCAGCTGGCCAAACACAATCTGCTCATCCATGCTGGTCTTCAGCGTCCGGCCCCTTAGAAACTCTTCCACAGCCATCTTGATATCTCTGCCGCCTTCACGTACCAATCTGCTCACCAGCCTGTTTTCGCTGGTGTTTGCCCAGTAAGGGGCAAAACGGCGTTTGTCCAGATAATTCAGAATAGACCAGGGATTGTAAATATCCCGCCGTTTTCCAAAAGTAAATCCGTCATACCATTCCTGCACTGCCTGCTTTTGATCCTGCAGTCCATACTCTTCCAGAACCTCCCATACCTCCTGCTGGGTAAAACCGAATGAGGTTTCGTATTTTTCTGAAGTGGTGGTCACCACCTCCGGATTATTCAGATCAGAAAAGATAGATTTCTTCCCTATCCGGGTGATTCCCGTCAAAATCGCCCGCTCCATATAAGGATTCGACTTAAAAGAAGCATTAAACAGCCTGCAGATAAACTCTGTCAATTCCTCCCAATATCCATTCATATAAGCTTCCTGCATGGGCGTGTCATATTCATCCAGAAGAATAATCACTTTTTTCCGAAATAACGGCACAGATACTCCGAAATCGCCCCCACAGAGGCAGCAGCCGCGTAGCCTTCCATTTTCGCCGAGATATTTTCGAAAAACTGCTTCTCCTTATGATTCAGGCAGTTCCCCTCTAATAAGAAACAGCAACGGTTATATAAGCGTTCTATCTCATAACAAATGCTCTCTTTTGCCTCCTGGAACGAACGCGCCTTTATCCCCACAAAACTTAAAAAAATCACCGGAAAAGTTCCCTGAATCCTGCGGTATTTCTCTTCTTTCCAGATGGCAAGCCCCTCAAACAGCTCCCCTTTTCCTGCATATTCTGTGGAAAAAAATCTCCTAACCATATCCATGGTGAGTGTTTTCCCGAATCTCCGCGGGCGGGTAATTAAGGTCACCGCATCCTGATTCTCCCACCATTCTTTGATGAACAGAGTCTTGTCAATATAGAGATTGCTTCCGTCAATCACCTGCTCAAAATCCTGGATTCCGATCCCTGTGGTCCTGGCTCTTCTTGGCAGGACTGCATGTTCATACCCTCCCATATCTATCCCCCTTCACTGTGAATATACGCTTTTCATATATTTTACATAGGTACCGTTTACTTGTCAAACCACATGCAAGGTTCCCTCTGCGGATATATTTCAAAAAGTATCCGAATTTCTGTGACGAAATCACAGAAAAAGTAACGGGAACCTGCTATAATATACCCGTGAGTCAAATGATTTGCCAGCAGGCTTTCACTGTTTCAAGCAAAATAGCAAATCATTTGGCAAATACGTATACTGTTGAGTATAAATGTACAATTCAAAAGAAAAACAAGGAGGACTACCAAAATGAAAGTTGTTATCATAGGCGGAGTTGCCGGCGGTGCCACTGCGGCGGCAAGAATCCGAAGATTAGATGAAAATGCGGAAATTATCATATTTGAACGGTCAGGGTATATCTCCTATGCCAACTGCGGCCTTCCCTATTATATTGGCGGTGTCATCACAGACCCACAGGATCTCACTTTGCAGACCCCGGAGAATTTTTTCCAGCGGTTCCGGATAGATATCCGCGTACACCATGAAGCTACAGCCATTTTCCCGGACAAAAAGTCAACTTCTGTCCGGAATCTGGAAACCGGTGAAGAATTTGAAGAAAGCTATGACAAACTCCTGTTGTCTCCCGGAGCAAAACCCGCCCGGCCCCGGCTTCCCGGCACAGACATGGATAAGCTTTTTACCCTGCGCACAGTGGAAGACACACTTGCTGTCAAAGAATATATAGACAAGCATCATCCCAAATCTGCCGTATTGGCAGGGGGAGGTTTCATCAGCCTGGAGACAGCAGAAAACCTGAGAGAACTGGGTATGGAAGTGACCATCGTCCAGCGGCCCAGACAGCTGATGAATCCCTTTGACCCGGACATGGCCGCTTTTATCCATGCAGAAATGCGCAGAAACGGCGTGAAACTGGCTCTGGGCCATACAGTAGAAGGCTTCGAAGAAAAGGACGGAGGCGTGGATGTACTGCTGAAAGACGAGCCGCCCCTGCACGCTGACATGGTGGTCATGGCCATAGGCGTCACGCCGGATACCCATCTGGCAAAAGAAGCCGGTCTAAAACTGGGCCTCAAAGACAGTATCCTGGTAAACAGCCGGATGGAAACCTCAGAGCCGGATATCTATGCCGTAGGAGACGCTGTTCAGGTAACACACTATGTCACAAAGGAGGATGCGCTGATTGCCCTGGCAGGCCCGGCGAACAAGCAAGGCCGCATAGCCGCTGATAATATCTGCAAAGGAGACAGCAAGTATCTGGGTTCACAGGGAAGCTCTGTGATAAAAGTCTTTGAAATGACAGCAGCCAGCACCGGCGTCAATGAAACCAATGCAAAAAAAGCAGGGCTTGACGTAGACAAAGTCATCCTGTCTCCCATGAATCATGCCGGTTATTATCCCGGCGGCAGGCTGATGACAATGAAAGTAGTGTTCGAAAAGGAGACATACCGCCTTCTGGGTGCGCAGATTGTGGGCTATGAAGGAGTAGACAAGCGCATTGACGTGCTGTCCACAGCCATTCATGCAGGGATGACGGCTGCTCAGTTAAAAGACCTGGACCTGGCCTATGCACCGCCCTATTCCTCTGCCAAAGATCCTGTAAATATGGCAGGTTTTATGATTGACAATATTGCCCGGGGAATTCTGAAACAGTGGTTCCTGGAAGATGTACCAGACGTGTGCAAAAAAGATAATGTGACTTTACTGGATGTGAGAACAAAAGCGGAATACAGCCGTGGACATATGGAAGGCTTCAAAAATATTCCTGTGGACGAGCTCCGGGAAAAGCTGGAGGAAATCGAAAAAGACAGTCCCGTCTACGTGATCTGCCAGAGCGGCCTCAGAAGCTATATCGCAGCACGGATTCTGGCCGGAAACGGTTACGATGTCTACAATTTCTCCGGCGGCTTCCGGTTCTATGACACAGTAACCAATGACCAGTGTCTGGTTAAATCAGCGGCGGCCTGCGGCATGGACCATTAAAAAACTGCTGCCCATGCTTTACAAAAACGGCAGTGACATCTGCTGTGTCCTGTAAGGACGCTTATACTGACTGATAATATCCGCCATGCGGTATGCAATCTGCCTTTTTTCGCATTGGGAAGCAAAGTACTCCCACAGTTTTTTCGCCCGGGGGCTGACACATTGATAGGATTCCCCGTATTTCTTCCCATAAGCTGCTGCCAGCCCTTCTCCGGGAAATAATTCTTCCAGCTTCTGATAATACCAGGCCCTTTGATTTCCCCGCAGGGTCATGCCAAATGCCGGATAGATAAATCTGGCTCCGGCATCTTCTGCCCTGCGGATAATCTCTCCCACATTCTCCTGATTATCCTCAATAAATGGCAGAACCGGCATGAGCAGGATGCCTGTATAAAGCCCTGCCCGGCTCAGCTTCCCAATCATGGCCAGCCTCTGGGATGGACTGGAAACACCAGGTTCGATCTTTGCCGCCAGGTGATCATCAGCGGTTGTCACGGTAATCTTCAACAGTACGGGAGAATACCTGGCAATGCTCTGCAGAACATCCATATCCCGCACCAGCAGGTCACTTTTCGTCGCAATGGCTGTGCCAAATCCAAAAGCATCGCATAATTCCAATGCATGGCGGGAAAGCAGAAGCTCCCGCTCAAAAGGATTATAAGGATCACTCATAGCGCCGGTTCCCACCACTCCGCTCCTGGTCTTCCTGCGCAGGTCGTCCCGGATAATCCGCAGGGCATCCTCTTTTGCCCGCACCCTGTCAAAGTGCTCCACTCCATAACAGTCTGAACGGCTGTCACAATAGATACAGCCGTGGCAGCAGCCCTTGTAAATATTCATATTGTAATCAATCCCAA
>CAJUMB010000041.1 GCA_910587105.1 uncultured Lachnospiraceae bacterium | reverse complement strand
TGAGAATAACATATCTTTTTTGGCATGTCAACAGGTGCCGGTGATTTTTTCAAGAATTCATCCCCATCTCTATTCCTCCCAAACAAGTAATTTCAATGTTTTCCAAATCCATATCATGTTCCGCACCTTCATCTCTTTCCAAATTTACGCTGCTTTCCACACTCTCAGCCTTTTCCAAATTTACGCCGCTTTCCACATTCTCAGCCCTTTCCAAAGCTACAGTATTCTCCACATTCCCGGCGGCCTCCATCCCCGCATCACATTCTATACCCTCAGGCATCTGCAAATCCAGAAATTTTTCCACACATTCCTCTCTTTCCACTGCCCGCTCAATTTTAACCTCATCTTTCACCTTCCGCTTCCGAGCATTTTCCAATTTTCCAGCCTCATCCAGTTTCACCTGCTCCACATATCCGGCTTCTGCTCCTTTATTTTCATCCACCGCATCCATAGCACTGCACATATCATCTGCCAGGTTCTCCGCGAGATGTGCCTCTTTCTGCTCCATGGTATTTATCTGATTCATCCACTTTTTAATTGTTTTTCTGTCCACCCCCAGCTTTTTGGCAGCAACCCTCTGGGAGATTTCTCCGGCTGTAATCTCATTTCTGATAGTCTCAAACTCTGGGGGAATTGGCAGTGCCTTGCGCCCTGGCTTTACTCCCCGCTCTCTCATTGCCACTATCATCCCCTCATGCATTCTCTGCCAGATAGAATGCCGGTCAAAGTCTGAAATTAAGGAAAAAATGGTAAAAATAATATCTGAGACAGCCTGGCCCAGGGGGCCCAGTTCTTTTCCCGCGTTGAGAATTGGTGTGTCGATGACTACAATGCTGACTTTCTTTTCCCTTGTCAGAATCCTCCATTGTTCTTTTGCCTCTGTGGTATTCCTTCCCAACCTGTCCAGACTTTTAATCACCAGAAGGTCCCCCTCCTGAAGACGGCCTGTCAATTCCTGGTACGCGGGACGGTCAAAATCCTTACCGGATTGTTTATCAAAAAACATGTTTTCTTCTTTGACACCAAGCTCCTCCATGGCATCCACCTGCCGTTCATGGGATTGTGCAGCCGTCGAAACCCGCAGATAGCCATATACCGTTCCCCCACATGCCGCTATCATCTCTGTCGTATTTGCAAAAAGTCCTGAAATGTCTGTAAATTTTTCTGTTCCCGTCATGTCCGTTTTCCCCCTGTTATATGTAATACTTTCACGTGATTTTTTATATCTCTATCATATAGCAACGGAAAACTTTGGTATATATCTAATTAGGAACGAATAATTGACTCAGATCCGTACCTTCTAAAGTGAGAAGTTCGATCTTCTTTTGAATCCCACCCGCATATCCTGTCAGGCTTCCATCTGCTCCCACTACCCGGTGGCAGGGGATGATGATGGAAATGGGATTATGGCTGACGGCGCCGCCCACGGCCTGGGCAGACATCCGGTCGAGCCCCCGGCTGGCGGCAATTTTTTTCGAAATCTCCCCATAGGTTGTTACCTGTCCATAGGGAATTTCGCAGAGGATTTTCCAGACATTTTGACGGAATTCACTGCCTTCCGGGGCCAGGGGGATTTCACTGATAGAGGGGTTCTCTCCTCGAAAATAACGGTCAAGCCACTTTCCCGCCAGATTTAAAACTGCAGAATCAGGATTTTCCCCCATGTCTTCCCTCATAGAACCGAGAAAATATTTCTGTCCTTCCATCCAGAGACCTGCCAGCGCATCTTCTTTTTCGGCCAGCAGAAGACGGCCTACAGGGGAATCGTAATACATGGTATTAATCATAGTCTTTCCTTTCCGTATACAGCCGTCCTGCATTTTCTGTGATACCATCCACGATCTGCTCCCAGGTTCCAATGGGCATGTCATGTCCCATTCCTTCGATCAAAAGCAGTTCAGCGTTCGGAATCACGGCTGCCGTATCCATTCCCGCCTCAACTGGAAACATGGGGTCTGCGGTACCATGGATAACAAGGGTGGGGATATTGAGTTTTGCCAGTTCAGCCCTTCGGTCACCGGCATCTGCCACTGCCATATTATGATGTACAGCACCAAGAGGATAATAGCAGCGGTCAAAGCTTTCTTCTATGTACCGTCGGGCCCGTTCTTCTTCAAAGGGAAACCCCTTGCTCCAAAGTGCCCGCCACATGGCCGCAGTATGAGCAATATAGCCTTCTCTGTCACTGGGCGGGACCTCTGTAACCATCTTCAGGGCTTCCTCTGATATCACAGGCAGCTCAGGATTACCAGTAGAAGACATAATGGAAGTCAGAGCCAATGCCTTAAGTGGATAACGGCAGGCAAATATCTGCGCGATCATCCCACCCATAGAGGCTCCGCAGATATGGGCGGTCTCAATGCCCAGCGCATCCAACAGTCCACTGACATCATCTGCCATATCCTCCAGAGTATACGGGCAGCGGTCAGCCACTTTGTCAAATTTCGTAGACAATCCGGCATCCCGATTATCAAAACGAAGCACATAAAATCCTTTTTCAGCCAGCATTTCACAGAATTTAGTCTCCCAGAACCCCATCTGCGCGCCACTGCCTGCCACAAGTACAACAACAGGATTTGTATCCTGCCCAAAATATTCATATTCTAATTCAACCTTACCAGCTTTCACTTTTGCCATTTTTGATTTTCTCCTATCATATGATCAGCCCGTCAAAATGCCGCACCAATAAAAATGAACTTTTGACAGTCTGATCATCATATTTGATTCCCATAAAAAACAGCCGCTCTGCTCCTGACAAAGCAGACGGCTGTTTTTTTACAGTTCCTTAATCTTCCGCCGGGCCCGGTGACCATGCTCACTTTCCGGCTCCTTTGATAAAGGTATTGTATCTCATATTCCGACGTTTTTCAACCATAATTTTCAGACAATTATTCTATGATTTTTTATATATTTCTTTTTTATCAGCAGATATATATTTTACAAAAACTGTCCAGTTTTTTCATTGACGTTCCTGTGATTCAGTGATAAAATTATATCAACACCTAAACTTAGCTTTAACTCAATCTTTTTTTAATTCCCAATATTTTTCAGGAGGATTGCCATGTATACCATAGGACAGATATCCAAAATGTTTCATCTACCGGTTTCTACGCTTCGTTATTATGACAAAGAGGGACTATTCCCAGGAATAAAACGAGATTCCGGCATACGAAAATTTGATGAAAAAGAGATTGAGGCGCTTCATGTAATCGAATGCCTCAAGAAATCCGGTCTGGAAATCAAAGATATTAAACAGTTTATACAGTGGTGTTCTCAGGGAAGTGAAACCTATCCCCAAAGATACGAACTCTTTCAGAGACAAAAAGAAGCAATTGAAGGGGAAATTCAGAAAATGGAGAAAACCCTTGACATGATCCGTTTTAAATGCTGGTACTATGAGCAGGCAATAAAAGACGGCAATGAAGAACGCATCCATGCAATGCTCCCGGACGGGCTGCCAGAGGATATACAGGCATTTTATGACCATGCCCATGAAAATGATTAGGATTTTCAACAACAGAATTCCAGCGCGCCACCCCTCAAAACCAATATTTCCCTGACCTGGTTCTCAAAGTCCTTTTCATCAAATGCTTCCCGGCCAAATTCCCGCATATAATTCTGCTTCAATTCTTCTTCCTTTAAATTTATGTTGGCGCAAGTCATGCCCGCCGCTTTTTTTCCGCGGCAGACCCAGTACACATAGGTTCTGCCTTTCACTGTACTTTTCTTCCTTATATAACGATTCCCGCATATCCCGCATCTGATTTTCCCGGAAAAACAGCAGGTCCGGCGGGCCAGAGCCGCCCGGCGGGCAATTTCATCCTGCACTTTTGTATAAGTTTCTCTGTCCAGGACTGCCTCATGGCAATCCTGGATATAGTACTGGGGGAGATATCCCCTGTTGGGCATTTTACGCTTGGAAATGGGATCTTCCACAAAATATTTCTGGCGCCTCAAATCACCGGCATAGATTTCATTGTGTATCGTGCTATTGACAGAGACTTCTGTGAATCTGCATCCATTTACTGTACGCTGTCCCGCCTGGTTCAATGTACTGGCGATTTTCCGAAGGGATATCCCCTGCAGGTATAGCTGAAACATCCGGCGTACTGTCTCTGCCTCCTCTGGAACGACCACATATTTTTTCTGTTCCTCGTCGTACTGATAGCCCAGAATATGTTTGTTGGACGCTTTGATTTCCCCGGACTGGAATCTCTTTTGAAGCCCCCATTTTATATTTTCGCTGATAGAACGACTTTCCTCCTGGGCAAATGAGGCCAGAAGGGAGAGCATCAGCTCACCTTCCGCAGAAAGGGAATGAATCTGCTCTTTCTCAAATCTCACCTCAATTCCAAGTAATTTCAAATGTCTGACCGTCTCCAGCAGATCCACCGTATTTCTCGCAAATCTGGAAATGCTTTTGGTCAAAATTATGTCAATTTTTCCCGCTTCACAATCTGCCAGCATTCTTTGAAACTCACTGCGCTTTACAGTAAGGGTGCCTGTCACCCCGCAGTCAGCGTATACTCCTGCATATTCCCAGTCTGGATTTTTTGAAATCAATTCACGGTAATAGCCGATCTGGGCAGAGACTGAATGCTGCAGCCGCCTGGTATCTCTGGAAACCCGGGCATAAACGGCCGCTTTTTTTCGTTTCTCTGCTGGTAAAACCACAGGTTCGATTTTACTGATTTTTCTCATGGACGCCTCTCCTGTCTCAGCGGCCTTCCAGCCAATAATGTGCCCAGAACCGGATGGTATGTTTCCAGCAGAATGCTGTCAATCTGATGATAATTCTCCTGGGTGATCAATGATTCTCTCAACATAAGGCCTGCCACGGATAGAGACACCCGATACATCAGTTCTGCTTCAAATTCTTCTTCTCCCATAAATACCTCCCAGCTGCATTTGCCCTATCACATCCTATGTGTCACGGGCTTGTCAATATTCTCAGGTTTATGATTTTACAAAGCATTCCTCTGTCAGCATGATTGCCAACATCCCAAACCTGCGGTATAATAAAAATAAAAAAGGAAGGTTTTCTATGAGCGATTATCATATCTCAACCGATTGTCTGCGTGCCGGCTACCGCCCTGAAAACGGAGGACCGCGGAACATACCTGTCATTCAGTCCACCACATTCCGCTATGATTCCAGCGAGGAAATGGGAATGCTGTTTGACCTGGAGAAAAGCGGATACTTCTATACCCGTCTGCAAAACCCCACCAACGACATGGTGGCTGCGAAAATATGCCGTCTGGAAGGCGGTTCTGCCGCCATGCTTCTGTCCTCTGGACAGGCGGCAAATTTTTATGCTGTTTTCAACATTGCAGGGTGTGGTGACCACATCATCTCCTCCGCCGCCATCTACGGGGGCACTTATAATCTGTTTGCTGTTACCATGAAACGGATGGGCATCCAGGTTACTTTTGTGGACCCGGATTGTTCTGAAGAAGAGCTGGCTGCTGCTTTTCTGCCAAATACCAAGGTAGTATTCGGCGAGGTGATTGCCAACCCGGCACTCACTGTCCTGGATATTGAGAAATTTGCCAAGGCCGCCCACGCCCATGGGGTTCCGTTGATTTTGGATAATACGTTTCCCACTCCTGTCAACTGCCGTCCCTTCGAATGGGGGTGTGATATTGTCACCCACTCCACTACAAAATATATGGACGGCCATGCGCTCACTGTAGGCGGCGCGATTGTGGACAGCGGAAAATTTGACTGGAATGCCTATGCTGAAAAATTCCCTGGGCTCACCACCCCGGATGAAAGCTACCATGGCGTCACCTACACCCAGCGTTTTGGGCTGGAAGGCGCCTATATCACCAAGGCCACAGTCCAGCTGATGCGTGATCTGGGCTCCATTCCTTCCCCCCATAACTGTTTTCTGCTGAATGTGGGATTAGAAACACTGCCTCTGCGTATGAAAAAGCACTGTGAAAATGCGCAGGCTGTGGCAGAATTTCTGGACAAGCATGAACAGACCGCATGGGTGCAGTATGCGGGACTGCCTGGAGATAAGTACTATGACAGGGCGAAAAAATATATGCCCCAGGGCACCTGCGGCGTGATTGTGTTCGGAGTCAGAGGCGGCAGAGCGGCAGCTGAGAGATTTATGGGCAGATTGAAGCTGATATCCATTGCCACCCATGTGGCGGATGCCCAAAGCTGTATTCTCCACCCTGCCTCCTCCACCCACCGTCAGATGAATGACGAAGAACTGGCCGCAGCCGGCGTATCCGCTGACCTGGTACGCCTCTCTGTGGGTATTGAAGACGTGAGAGATATTATCACCGATTTGATGCAGGCTTTGGAAGGTATCTAAACTCTTGTGCCTATGCCTGTCTGTCCGCTGTCTGTTTATAAGAAAATCCGGACGATATGGCATGGGCCGGACACACATTTTTGCATCTGCCGCATCGTATGCATTCCGGACTGTTACTGTCCTTTGCTGCTTCCACAGCCATGGGACAGACCTGCTCACAGGTTTTACATCCAGTACATCTGTCCAAATCCAGGTGCATCTGATAAAAACTGAATCGGTTAAAGACGCTGTAAAACGCTCCCAGGGGACATAAGTACCTGCAGAATGGACGGGGGATGACCATCCCGGCTGCTGCAATCAATATCAGTACCAGCGTTTTCCAGCCAAACAGCGCACCGGCTGCCTGCCGAAGCTGGGGATTGGCCATCAGATGGGGAATCCCGCCGCCCAGTGTCCCGGCCGGGCAGATATACTTACAAAAATAAGGCGGCGTGATTCCTGTCTCTGTCACCATGAATGCAGGGAGTATACATACCATAACCAGGAGAATTACATATTTCACATGTCGGGCCGGTCTGTCAATCTTTTCCGGCACCTTTTTCTTCCAAAACGGAATTTTATACAGCAGGTCCTGCACCAGTCCGAAGGGACACAGCAGCCCGCAGATGACCCGTCCCAGCGCCACGCCGAAGAGCATAAGCATTCCCAGCACATAAAATGGAAAATGACGCCGGATACCCCCCAGGGCAGTCTGAAGGGATCCAATGGGACAGGCTCCCAGAGCACCTGGGCAGGAATAGCAGTTCAGCACAGGGACACATATGCCCTTACTGTTTCCCGTGAAAATCCTGCCTTTTTGAAATCCCGCCGCGTACCCGTTAAACAAAACCGCAGCCGCAAGCTGGATGAACCGCTGTCTGCTTATCCAATTCCGATGCATTCCAGACATATTTTCACCGCCTTTCCCAGCACCTCCAGCATTTCCCTTCTCATAAGTCCAATGACTATAAAAATAACGGCCGCACCCAATATTCCAAGACGCAGTGCTGGATAGTTCCCATCAATCTTTTTCAACGCTGATTTTTTCCTTTCCCATTGATTTCAAAATGCTGTTAATGGCATCTGTGTACGACTCTGCCAGGTCTTCCTGGCCGCCGATGATCACCTCTGACGAAGTATTTCCATCCTTATCTACGAAAATTGTTGTGGGTGTATACTGAATCTCCCTGCATACCTGCTCGAAATCCCCGTCTCCTGACAGCAGTGTGGTCCCCCCGAATCCCGACTGACTTAAGATCTCTTTGGCATCATCCTGGTAATCCCCGCCATCCAGGCAGACCGTCAATACCTGTACATTGTCAGGCAGCGACTCTGAAAGTCTGGCTAATGCGGGCATTTCCGCAATACACGGGCCGCACGTCACAGACCAGAAATTAATCACTGTCACATCTTTATCCGAAAGATTATCCTGTGTAAAAGCAGCACCATCCAGCGTTTCTGCCTCAAAATGATTCAGATTACTGAAAGCTCCTTCACTTTCTGTCTCCTGGCTGGTCTCTGTTAAAGGCTGCTTTGGCTGTTCTTCCCTTGCGCATCCGGTGAAAAGCGCCGTCAATGCGAGAGCTGTACTGAGAATCAAGGAAACTATTTGTTTGTGTTTCATAATTTTTTTACCTCTTTTCTTTATAAAATTATTACAAGCATCTCTATTTTACCACAATTCCACACGTTTTTCCGACTGATATGCCAAAAATGGCAAGCTCTATTTATCCGTCTGAGGATAAATGAAGCCTGCCAAAATCTTTGTAACGTATTCTCTGTATTCTTCACATTTTCCATTTCAACAACAGTGCAGAATTGACGATGACCAGCACCGACCCTGCATTGTGGACCAGAGCACCCATAATAGGATTTAAGATACCTGTCACTGCCAGGGTAACTGCAAGAAAGTTCAAACCCATGGAAAAACTCAAATTACATTTTATGGTGGTCATCATATGCCTGGACAATGCAAGCAGATGGGGAAGTTCTCTTACCTCATCATCCACCAGTGCAATGTCTGCCGCGTCTACTGCGATATCACTTCCGATTCCGCCCATTGCAATGCCCACGTCGGCTTTTTTCAATGCGGGAGCATCGTTGATTCCATCGCCGATCATACAGACCCCTTCCTGATTTTTTTGATAAGAAGCAATCCACTGGAGCTTATCCTCCGGCAGACAGTCCCCATGGACTTCTTCTATATGCAGCTGACCTGCAATGGCACCGGCAGCATTTTCGTTGTCTCCGGTAAGCAGAACAGGCCGTACTTTCAGCTTTGCCAGATGTTCAACCATCCCTGGGCCTTCTTTTCTCACGGTGTCGGAAAGAACAAGATACCCTGCCAGAACCTGCTCTGCCATTACATAAATCACGGTACAGCCCTGGTTAAGATACTGCTGCGCCTGTGCAAATACCTGTTCTGACATTTTGTCCTTCTGTTCCTCCATCATCTGCCTGTTTCCTGCCAGTATCTCCTTCCCCTCCACAACAGCCAGAACCCCCCGGCCTGGAATCATCTGGAAATTCTCCGCCTGCAGAATCTCCTTGCCTGTTTCCTGCCAGTAGCAGCGGGCCACCGCTTTTCCCAGGGGGTGTTCGGAAAACTGCTCTGCCGCAGCGCAGAGAGCGTACACCTCACTCCCCTGAATGTCCGGCAGGACACTCACTGCACGAATCACCTGTGCCGCGCCGTATGTAAGGGTCCCTGTCTTATCAAAGGTAATTTTTGATACTTTCGCCAGACGTTCCAGGGCATCTCCCTCTTTCACAAGAAACCCGTGTTTTGCTGCATTTCCAATAGCCGCCATGACTGCTGTGGGGGTGGCCAGCACCAGCGCACAGGGACAGAAAACAACCAGTACAGTCACAGCGCGGATGATTTCGCCGCTCACCAGCCAGGTGAGGACAGCGGCGGTCAGTGCGGCAGCCACAATCCATGTGGCCCATCGGTCGGCAATGCCTACGATCTCTGCCTTATCTGCATCCGCTGACTGCACCAGCCCAATCATCCGCTGGATAGAACTGTCCTCCCCCACCTTGAACGCTTTCATCTCAAAAACTCCGAACTGGTTGACTGTGCCGCTGGAGACTTCGTCCCCGGCTGATTTATCCACTGGCAGGGATTCTCCTGTCATCACCGCCTGATTCACGGAAGTTAAGCCAGAGACAATGACGCCATCCACCGGAACTGTCTCACCCGGGAGAACCCGCAGCAAATCTCCCACCTGCACCTGCTGGGCCGGAATAACCTTTTCTGTTCCCCTCTCCAGCACTCTGGCTGTCTGGGGTGTCAGATGCACCAATCTCTCAATTCCCGCACGGGCTTTCGCTACTGTCAGATCTTCAAAGAGTGCCCCCAGCTGCATAATAAAAGCCACTTCACCGGCAGCAAAGTCTTCGCCGATGCATATGGATGCGATGAGGGCCAGAGAAACCAGTACATCCGCCTTAATATCAAACTTTGTCACCAGACCGATAAATGCCTCCAATATAATGGGAATACCGCACAGTATGACCGCTGCCCACGCCGCATCGAAAGGCAGTGATACCAGGTCAAATAGACTGATGATAAGCGCTGCGCCGGAAAGGGACAGCAGCAGAATGTCCTTTTTGACCCCTCCCAGCTCCAGCAGATACTCTAATCTTTCCGCCAATTTTTTCATTCTTCCTCTCCTTTCACTTTGCATGTCTGGAACTTTTATACCATATGGGGTATTGGTATATCTTTATTATACGTATAGGGGTATTGGTTGTCAATAAAAACCGACAAACTGTGATTTTCTCACCAGTTTGTCGGTTCATTATTTTCTGATTTTCAATTACTGTCAGCTATTTTTTCAGAAATATCATGTGCGACCACATTATAAACCCATCTTTTCCCTTTATTTCTTGTGGCAATATTTGATATAATAATCATAACCAATAAGAAACCAGTGCTGAAGTTATGACCATTTCTATCTCTCTATATTGGTGATATATGTGATACCATTGCTGATTTTGGTATAATTTTCTTTCCTTTTTATTTTGCGGCATTTGAGGATAGACATCTTTATAATACTTTTCTACATCAGTGATTGAAAACCGTATATCACTTTTGTTTTTTCTAATCGCATCAAAAATAGTCTGTCCTGGTTCATCAGTAAATAAAAACACAAGTTTTCTTTTCAAATCACTCCCGTAAACGGAATCAAGCACTGCAGTATACTAATGTCTTCTTGCTTTAGAAGACCGCTGATTCCATTTACTGTAATAAAATATATTACGTCATATTAGCAAATCTTTCCACTGCTTTCGTAAAATTTTCAATTGTCTTCTCTGCATCCCCATGTTCGATCCCATCACGGACACAGTGCTGTATATGCCCTTCCAATACCACCTGTCCGCATTTGTGCAAAGCTGACTTTGCGGCATTGATCTGCGAAAGAACATCTTCACAGGGCACATCTTCATCCACCATTCTGTCGATGGCCTTGATCTGTCCCAATATTTTACTCAACCTGCGGTGCAGATTCGCGGAATCCATACATTGTTTCATTTTCTCATCTCCAATACAAAAAGGGTGCAAAATTCTTTCTCATGGTATTAATCTGCGGGCTTTTTCCTCTATGTAAGCGCCATATTTAACACAATTTTTTACAAAAATGTCTCATTTTCTCTGCGGACATCTTTCAGCGCCCCCAGCTTCTGATTTAATGTTTCTTTCAGCGGAGGCGGCAGAATGCGGGCATGCTCCGGACAGGCAACCACACAGGCCATACAGAGCGTGCAGACGGATGCGTCTGCCAAAACATGTTCCCCCATGGTGATGGCACCTGTGGGACAGATAGAGGCACACTTTCCACATAATTTACATTCCGGCAGAGACACTGGTGCTGCCGGCATACCTGGCCACTCCTTGTATGGATGATTTCCCGGCACCTGAACCGCTTTTGTCTCTCCTTTTTCCAGTTTCTCCAAAACCTTTGCGGCAAATTCCTTAATTTCAGCCGCATCTTTCTCATCCGGCCTTCCTGCTCCCACTTCCGGCACCATGGAATGCTGAGCCACAAAAGCACCAGAGGCAATCACCTGGAAACCGCACCCCAAGATGATATCATTCAGTTCCAAAAGGGCATCCTCATAGGCACGGGTTCCATAGACCACAATCGTCACTGCTTTTTTCCCGCCGCCCTCTAATTTTTGCAGCTTTTCTGCAGTCACCGCCGGAATCCTGCCGCCGAATACCGGAACGGCAAAGACTGCAGCTTCGCCGTCAGGAGCCCTCAGCTCCTTTTTCTCCCCCAGATTGACAGGCTCTATCTTACCAGCCATTTCTCCTGCCAGAATCTCCCCGGTTTTCTTCGTTCCCCCTGTGGGGCTGAAATAGTATAAATCTACTCTGTTTAACATACTTTTCCTCTCCTTTTTCTTCTATAATTAGACAATTGTAAACCTAAATCTTTACAGTCATCTATTCTTCCCCTGCACTGTACGCCCGATCCTCTTTCAGATCCCCCTGTACGCTGTCCACATAAAACGCTTTTCCCGCAGACAGCACTGCCTTTTCCAGCATTTCCACTCTGCCCTTCAGACCTCTGACCAGCGCATCACAGCGGACCTGGTCAATAAACAGCGAGCCTCTCACAATCTCCCTAAGCTCTTCGTCGATTCCCTCCAGGGCAGAAAAATCCAGCCAGCTGAAATCTTTTACCAGCTTTATCTGTTCTTCGTGGCTGCTCTTAAAAGGCTTGGCCGCTGTCTTCCCTCCGGCGCGGATGAATCCAGCGGGCTTATCAAACCACAGAGAGGTGCCGCTGTCGTAAATAGGGGCCGCCCCCAGATATTCCAAAGTATCTGCCCTGCGCACCACCCCAAAGTTATTCTGATGCCTGTCCTCATTGACAATCAGATAGTCCAGCACCAGCATCCGGTCCAGAGCTGCTTCTATACCGGGAATTCCCAGCCGCTGGCAGCAGTCCAGATAATGCCGGTACACGGACACATGATTGGGCTTCTTTGCCGTCTGCATAATGTGCCACGCGCTGATCAATTCTGTATCTGGTGTGATAAAATCTTCGCACACACTGTACGGATAATCGTCCTCCATCAATAGTGTATAGGGCACATGGGGAATCTGCAGACGCTCCATGATCCGGCACGCTGCCACTTCATTATATGGTTCCTGGCGGATAGCTCCGCTTCCGCCTTTCAACAGACAACGGGCTCCATCTATAATCACCCACTTTTTCCTCAGCCATCCATCTGATGTATTATCCGGAGACAAAAGGCTGATATGCCTGCCTCTAGAATTTTTTCCGAATAAGATATTTCCCATGTCTTCAGAAAAAGGATTTTCAAAAAAATTCACCTGCCCCCAGGTGAGATTCCTCCCCTCAGGACAAATCCAATACTGGTCGGACAGACTCAGAGCAAAGGATTTTTCCACCAGAAGCTGGGTATCCGGTATCTGCAGTCTGGCCAGTGCCTCCTGAATCCCCATACGGCTTGCGGGAATCGCCCGCCCCCGCCACCATTGGTTGAATGCGCCCCTGTCCATCTTTCCATCTCTGACCGGAATCCCCACCGGCACATGAGACTGTTCATAGACTCTGCCAATCGATATCACCGCGCCCAAAGCGGGGTCCACCATTATCCCGGCCACAGGAATATCTTTGTGCCTCAGCGTGTATTTATTGGGCAGTTCTTCCATGTGTATGCCACCCCCTTTTTCCGCCTCCCGTATGCTGCTGTAAACAGTATAACAGAAAAACATCATATTTAAAAGAAAACTTGTAAGACAGCCTGCAAACATTTATAATAAGTTTAAAATCAAATTCAAAAGAAAGTTGTCTAATTATGAAAAAAAGCAACAGCGAAACACTACAGTTTATCTTTTTGCCAGAGGGATTCTGCCTGGATATCCCTGACAATGCCTCAGACACCAAAACCAGAAAAAAGCAAAGCCCTTTTGAAAAAGACCGCTATGCTGCCCTCTATCAGATGGGGCTGGAAGACAAACCGGATAATCTCAGCGTCTCAGCCTCATTCCTGTATCTGATGGCTGATACCTTTTTCAAATCTCTCACCAATCTCCCCGAGCTGGAGCTTGCAAGGGACAAGGCACAGATGCAGATTGGGGAAGAAACCTATGCAGGACTGGAACGAGCCGTTCCCTTTGCAATCGGCGCGGAATATATCACAAGGGATTGGATGGACCAAATATTTGACCGGCTTTTATCTATTTTCTCCCAGGAAATCACCGGGTACGACGGAACAGTGGAAATGTACCTGACGGAAAAAAGCCAGCACCTGCGCGTACCGGAACGAGTTTTCTTCCATCTGGTGGAGAATCCGGAAACGGACTTTCCCTTCGCCTTCCTGGCCACCTACGCCACGAAAGGGGAGGATGGCAAGGTGCGTCATATGCCCCTGGAATATGCGCTGACGGAATATAAAGGCAGCCGGGAAAAGCTCTTAAACCTTCTGTCCTGTCTGAATCAGGCCGCAGATGTGTCCCCGCTGATCGGAGATTTTATGGCCACCGGGGAGATGTTTCATCCCCTCCGCCTGACAGCCCAGGAAGCATATGCCTTTTTAAAAGACATTGCAAAAATTGAGGAAACGGGCATCCTCTGCAGAATTCCCAACTGGTGGAAGAAGAAAGCTTCCTCCGTCTCCCTGGCAGTGCGCATGGGAGAAGAACGGCCTTCTGTTCTGGGATTTCATGCGCTGGTCTCCATGCAGCCAAAACTGATGGTGGACGGGCAGGAGCTCACCGATGACGATATCCGCCAACTGCTGAGCCAGACTGACGGCCTGGCCCTTTTAAAAGGAAAATGGATTGAAGTAGACCACGCCCGTCTGGAGCAGCTTTTAAAAGAAATGGATTCCCTGGAGGGCCAGGTGACTCTCCTGGAAGCCCTGCAGATGGAAATGGGGACAAAAGCTCCATCCAAAGACGTGGGCCCTGTAATCACCAACGGAACATGGCTGAGTTCCCTTCTTCAGAACCTGCGCGCTCCCCAGACCATAGAAAAGTCCAGCCTGCCGGAAAGTTTTCAGGCTGTACTGCGCCCCTATCAAAAGAATGGTTTCGCCTGGCTTGACTATATGTCACATTTGGGATTTGGCGCATGTCTGGCTGACGACATGGGACTTGGAAAAACAGTACAGGTATTGGCCTATCTGGAAAAACTGCGGACAACCAATCCTCATTCCCGCGTCCTGCTGGTAGTGCCCGCCTCCCTGCTGGGAAACTGGCAGAAGGAAGCCGCGAAATTTGCCCCGTCCATGGACGTGTTCATCCTTCACGGAAAGACATCCACAGCTCTGGAACAGCTTTTTTTGGAACACCCCGCATTTTTGACAGTAACTACATATGGCATGGCCTCCAGAATTCAGGCTCTTCGGGAAGAACCCTGGTCCGCCGTCATACTGGATGAAGCCCAGGCCATCAAGAACCCTTCCACAAAACAGACCCGGGAAATCAAGAAAATCCCTGCCGCCATGCGAATCGCCATGACCGGCACGCCCATTGAAAATGACCTTTCCAATCTCTGGTCCCTATTCGATTTCTTAAACAAAGGTATGCTGGGCTCTTCCAAAGAATTCCGCACATTCTGCAAAAGTCTGGACGAAAACCCGGAAGGGTATGCCAGACTGAAAGCCATGGTAACCCCGTTTATGCTGCGCAGGGTAAAAACAGATAAAAGCATTATCGCCGACCTTCCGGAAAAATTAGAACAGATTGATTATGTAAGCCTTTCCAAAAAACAGGTGGTTCTCTACCGAAAGGCAGTGGCCCAGCTGGCCAAAAACCTGGAAACCGCAGAGGGAATCAAGCGGAAAGGACTGGTGCTCTCCACCATTACTCACCTGAAACAAATCTGCAACCATCCAGACCAATATATGGGACAGCAGGCATTTTCCGAATCAGACAGCGGAAAATTCGCAATGCTGCGGGAGATCTGCCAGACCATATATGAAAAGAGAGAGCGGGTTCTGGTCTTCACCCAGTTTAAAGAAATCACAAAATACCTGGCAGAATTCCTGGAGGATATTTTCCACGCAAAAGGCTTCGTTCTCCACGGCGGCATCCGCACCTCCAAGAGAACGGAGATTGTGGAAGCCTTCCAGGGAGAAGCATATGTGCCGTTTATCGTACTGTCGCTGAAAGCCGCGGGGACTGGGCTGAACCTGACAAAAGCCAGCCATGTCATCCATTTTGACCGGTGGTGGAATCCGGCTGTGGAAAACCAGGCCACAGACCGGGCCTACCGCATTGGACAGACCAAAAACGTGATGGTTCACAAACTGGTCTGCGAAAGAACCATTGAAGAAAAAATAGACTCCATGCTCCAGTCCAAAAGCCAACTGGCCCAGAATGTTATCGGCTCTGGCGGGGAAAGCTGGATCACTGAACTGGGCAACGATGAACTGATGGCCATGATGCGTTTAGAATAGGAGGACTACTATGAGCAGTTACTGGAACAGCGGTATCCGCTACAGCCAGCCCACCACCTCAGAACTCAAAAAGAGGTCGGCGGAAAGTATCAAAAAAGAAAAGGAAAAAGGCAGTGCTCTGGAACCCGTCTTTGTAACCGGGCGCACCATTGCGAAAAACTGGTGGGGACAGGCATGGTGCCGCAATCTGGAGCAATACGCGGACTATGCCAGCAGGCTGGACCGGGGGAAACGCTACATCCGGACAGGGGCAGTCCTGGACTTAAAGATTGAAAAGGGGAAAATCCGCGCCAAAGTCCAGGGAACACGGAAAACTCCCTACAAAGTCGAAATCCGCATCAGCCCCCTCTCCGAAGAAAAATGCCAGGAAATCATCAAAAAATGCAGCCGGAAAATCGAAAACCTGGAAAGCCTTCTGTCTGGAACATTTCCGGAAGAATTAAAAGAACTGTTCCAGGGCAACAACGGCCTGTTTCCGGAGCCAAAGGAAATCAGTTTTAACTGCAGCTGCCCGGACTGGGCACTGCTGTGTAAGCATGTGGCTGCTGCCCTTTACGGTGTAGGTGTACGTCTGGACAATGACCCTGCTCTGTTTTTCCAGCTGAGAGGAATCAATATGGACCACTTTATTGACATCACTCTAGCCAATAAGGTGGAGACCATGCTGGAAAATGCCGGGAACTTTAGCAGCCGGATTATTGAGGGAAATGTGGATTCTTTATTCGGTGTCCTGTAACCGTACTTCCTTTCCATTTTTAAAAACAATCCGGATGTCTTCCCTGTGAAAGACTGTGACAGACTCCACGAGAGCATACCAGCTGTCCTGATCAAACTCTGTATAGATACCGTCCAGCTGCTCCAGCTGGGCGAGGAACTGATCCACCTGTTCTCTTAAAACGCCGCGGACATTTTCCAGCAGAATCCGGTATCTTTCCATGACTTCTTCCCTGCCGTTGAAAATAAGATTCACTGCTCTCACAAACAGTCTTTTGAGCATCTTTTCATCCAGATGAGGTGTGGGGCATGTTTCCCCGCCCTGAAATTTATCATTGCACTGCCAGACCACTTTCCGGTATTTATCATTAGAATGCCACACTTTCGGGCCATACCATCCGCCGCAGCTGCCGCATTTGATTCTGCCGGAAAAAACTCCCGCACAGCTCTGGCGTTTTCTCTCCTGGCGGCGCTGCTGCATCTGTCTTTGCACAGCGTCAAAAACAGCGGGGGAAATGATAGCCTCATGATTTCCCTCTACATAATACTGCGGGATTTCGCCTTCGTTCACCTTTTTCCTTTTTGACAGGAAATCCACCGTATACACTTTTTGCAAAAGGGCATCTCCTTTATACTTTTCATTGCAGAGGATGCTTCTCACCGTACTCTGTGCCCATACCCCCTTACCGCCTGGGGAAGGAATACCCTCACTGGTCAGAACTTTTGCAATGGCATAAGGGGAACGTCCCTGCAGGAACAATCCATATATCCTGCGGACCACCACGGCCTGCTGTTCATTCAGAATCAGATTGCCGTCCTCCCCCCTGTCGTACCCCAGAAACCGTCCAAATGGCACTGAAACCTTTCCGTCTGCGAACCGCTTTCTCTGCCCCCATGTACAGTTCTGGGAAATAGACCGGCTCTCTTCCTGAGCCAGCGATGACATGATAGTGAGAAGCAGCTCTCCTTTGCCGTCCAGTGTCCAGATATTCTCTTTCTCAAAATAACATTCTACCCCATGTTCTTTCAATCTGCGGATGGTGGTCAGACTGTCCACGGTATTTCTTGCAAACCGGGACACCGATTTGGTAATAATCAGGTCAATCCGCCCGTTCAGGGCATCTGCCACCATCTGGTTGAATCCTTCCCGCTTTCTGGTGTTACAGCCGGTGATTCCTTCATCCGCATACACACAGACAAACTCCCAGTCCTCCCGCCTCTTAATATATTCTGTATAATAATCTACCTGCGCCCCATAACTGCTCTGCTGCTCCTCGTGGTCCGTGCTGACACGAGCATAAGCCGCAACTCTGCGTTTTTTCCAGCTGTCTGCAGGGCCATCAGCATTTTTTTTCTTCGTAGCTGGTATGGTGATCACACTTTTTGCCATTGTCCTATCCTTTCCACAAGTTTCTGTATCCGATATATGGCTTTCCTATCAGCAAAGACCTCATAAAGTTCCCAGTCCGCTCTCGCCTCAATGTACTGCCTGAAATACCGCTGCTGGCTTTCAAACGAGTCAGCCTGGTCTTCGTGATCAGTGGAGACACGACAGTAAGCGGCAATCCGCTTCTTTGCATCCATCTGTTTCCGTTTTTGATTTAACATTTCATATTTATCTACTGCCATCTGAAGTTCCCCCTCTCAACGGATTTCTGTCCATATTGGCTTTCCAGAATTTCCATACAGCGTTCCCTCTGTGAAGATGTCAGCAGCTTTTTCTTCTCCAGGGACATCAGAACTGCCCGCTGCATATTGAGAAAAAATGCCGGATGTTCCTTTGGATTCCATTCTGGAATGGCCCCGCCTGTATATATAAATGATCTATGTTTCATGTATCAGACACCTCTCTCTTTTTAGGAGACAGACCATATATTCAAAAGCTCTCACCCTGAAGATGGCCTGATGATATTCGAATCATTATATGTGCCTATGATTGTACCATATCACATTTCCACTGTTTGGCATTTTGTACAAATAAATAGTCAGGATTTTTTAAAAAATCGTTGAATAATTTGACAAAAATTGCTATTCTTAACAGGACTATAATGTTAAAGGAGTCATGCTGATGGTTAGACCAATTATGAAGGACGTATTTTTCCTGAACCAAAAGTCAGAACCTGCGTACAAGACAGACAAACAGACAGCCCAGGACCTGCTGGATACTTTAAAAGCCCATGAAAAAGAATGTGTGGGAATGGCCGCAAATATGATCGGGGTAAAGAAAAATATCATTGCCGTCAATATGGGATTTTTAAATATCGCCATGTTCAACCCGAAAATTGTAAAAAAGTCCGGCCCCTACGACACTGAGGAAGGCTGTCTGTCGCTGACAGGTGTACGGCCATGCACCCGTTACCAGGAAATTGAAATAGAATATCAAGATATGGATTTCAAAAAACAAAGACAGAAATACTCTGGGTGGATTGCACAGATCATTCAGCATGAATGCGACCATCTGGAGGGAATTATCATCTAAACTTTCTGCCATAGAGAGGGAGAATCATGCGGATTTTAATGCTTGGAAATAGTTTTACCTTTTATCATCATATGCCAGAGATGCTGGCAGAAATAACCGGGGCAGAGGTGACTGCCCACACGCGGGGCGGTGCCAGGCTTGCCGAGCATTTAAACCCCAACACCACAATGGGGGCGGCCACCCTGCGGGCATTAACAGAAGAAAAGTGGGATTATGTTGTTTTGCAGGAAATGAGCAACGGTCCAGTGGTATCAAAGACCAGGTTTCTAAAAAGCATTTCCACATTGTGCGGGAAAATCCGCGATGCCGGAGCTGTTCCGGTTCTGTATGCCACATGGGCTTATCAGAAAGGCAGCAGTAAAATGGCCTCCATGGGTATGAGTTATGATGAAATGTATCAGGCCATGTATGACGCTTATCACCAGGCTGCAGAAGATAATGACGCACTGATTGCTGATGTGGGAAAAGCCTTTTATGAACTTTCCGAAAAACACAGCCTTTACGCATCAGACGGATGCCATCCCAGTGAAAAGGGCTCGGAAATTGCCGCAAGACTTCTGGCAGAAGCGGTCACCCATAAGTAATTACCCATTCATCCTCTGCCTCTGCTGCATCCTGGACCAGCTCATGAAACCATAAATATCGTTTACAAAGAAGATCATAAAGCAGACGATGACCGACAAATAGGATATGTCAGAAAATGCCGCCAATGTCCACAAAATAATCAGCACCACGTCATTGGCTGCATAAGCAATCCCGAAGAAAGCACTTCTCCGGAATGTAAAATACACTCCTAGAAAACTGGTTGCAACAGACAATGTACTGGGCAGCAGATTCGCTGTGTGGAAAGCAGTCAGAATAAAATAAAAAATCAGAGTCATAACACCTGTCAACATAATAAGAAAAGCAAGTTCTCTGGCTTTTAAATGATTCACTTCCACT
The DNA here is from genome assembly GCA_910587105.1 of uncultured Lachnospiraceae bacterium. GTDB lineage: Bacteria > Bacillota > Clostridia > Lachnospirales > Lachnospiraceae > MGBC164599. The sequence continues at coordinate 12,854 of CAJUMB010000041.1, read as the reverse complement.
TCAGATTTCTTTCCTTTATATGGATTTTTCAACCAGGAAATCAAAGCAAAAACTGCCATTGGTCCAGTCATGCCAAGATATGTAATCATCTCACCATAATAGGCAAATGTAAATGATATAACTCCGTATAAAATACTGAAGACAATCATCAGAAATTGTCCGAAAGGATTCCCTTTGGCATTGAAAATCAGTGCAGTAACACCCACCAGAGACGCGGCCAGCGTCAGATAGTTTTCTCTGTCAAACAGAAAAAAAGTGGCTGTGATCAGCAGGACTGATATACTCCATAACATGATTTCGCCTTTCGAAAAATAGCCGGATCGGGATTTTAACTTTCTGAACATAATTAAATACCTCCAAAAATGAAAGAGTGTTCAAAAAAATAAGCATTCGTTCACACATCTTCTAAGACCTAACGATGTGTGACGAATGCCTCTGCATTCTCTACCCGGTGGTAGATTTATTGATAACCTTATCATATTTAACAGATACTGTCAATAGAGAAAATTTTTCTATTTTTCTAGAGTGTGTTTGAAAATTGCTTTATGTCAACCGTGCGTCACAGTTTGTGGGAGATTTGTTCCGCATGAGGGCGCTGTAGCGGGCTACAGCAACCGAATAAGGGGCAGATCTGCCGCAAAGCGGGGCGTGCAGATAGCAAGAATGATTTTTAAGACACATTCTAGCTTCTAATTTTCCAAAAACAAAAAACCTGCCGGTTGCGTCCAGCAGGCTCCTCGCAAGTAAATGCCGAAATATACAGTGAACTTGTAAATTTAAAAACTTACCATTCCCGACACAGCTGGCAGCGTAAGTATTTTTGTTTTTTACTGTGAAAGTTGTTCATTGCATTTTCTTTAATGGCCTTTACTTTTATATTTAGGCTGTCATGTCATTTGAAAGAAAAATCCACACGCAAATGGATGTAAGTCATGGATGATACCAAGAAGGATTGTTGGTATCAAAAGAGTCATTACATACAACAGAAAGCTAACGGCTAATTAACCCAAAGACCCTCTGCATATGTTCTGGTCATTTCTGCTTCACCATTATAAACTGCAGTATGATGACCGCTTATAGCGTAGTAGTATCCAGAAGGCACTATAACTTCTAGAACTTTCCAGAAATAACTTCCATCGCTTTTTGTAAAAGACCATTCCCGATAGTTCTCATAATTCTCTCCGTCTGAACTTCGATACAAATATAAAGTTACTCCTAATGTATTACATACTCTATGAGCCGCAGTTTCACCAGATATTCGAATTTTCATGGAATCAAGTTTAGTCAAGGTCACCGCACCATAGTTTAAATAGTTGCCTCTGGTCAAAATCGTGCTTTTGTCTGAAATCTCTGTAACATCTTCATATAAAGATTTACCATTAACAGCACCATAAACCAAAGTACCAGATGAGAATATTGTTGTGGACACCATAACCATCACACAAAACAGAACAAGCTTCCTAAAAAATTTATGCCGCATTGTATCTCCTCTTTCTGCTACACTTACGCTACATTAAATATACGTTTGCAAGTTGGAGATATAACACTTAATATATAATACTCTCTAAAATTTTTATAAATTCCTTTTCATCTGCCTTACCGCTTAATTGGTAAAATCCACCCTGATATTCCCATTGTGCTGCTAAGGCAGCTTCTTTATCTTCTGAGGATTTCATTTCTAATATAACTATAGTAAGTGCTTTTTCCTCAAGATTCAGTTCTTTTATTATTTTTCCTTCAAACTCCCTTCCTGATATATCTACTCTATTTTTGTTGAATATCCGTAAACTCATAATATTTTTGTTATATTGATATTCAAGAATTGCAACAGTATTTCCATATGGAATACTATATGCATCATCTGAAGCTAATTGTAACTTATAATCAAAATACGGAACTAATACATCTAATTGATTTTTAATCTCCGTTTCAATTTTTTCTTCTCGCTTTTTATTTTCGATATTATTACTACCTTCCTCATTACCTTCATACAAAGTTATTTCGTTCCCAACCAAATACTGCATCTTATATATAAAATACGATCGGTTTGCCTCACTGGTCATACTTGCAAAGAAAACACCGGTAAGTGCCACGAAAAAAAGGGCTGCCCACTTTCCAGCTTTCTGTACAGTTATTCTCCGTTTCTTTCCCTGAATCCCGTTTTCTGTCTCATGCACCTCTCTTTCTCTAATCCTGGATTGGATGCGTTGAAATAGTTCTTCGCTGTCTATTCTATTCGGATCAAAAGAACCATCGTTGCTAAGGCTCTCTTCTATTTCCTCTGTCTCCCGGTCATATTCCGCTTTTATCCATTCGTTCAGTTTATCAAATTTAGAATTTTTTCCCATTTTCATTCAGTCTCATTTTTACCTTTTGTTAAATAAATTTATAATGATCAGCCTGTCAAAAAGTCTCACCAATAAAAATGTACTTTTGACTCTCTAATCATATTATAAGTATACCATATAACAGGTTATATTGGCAAAATATTTTTGTAAAAAACGTCTTAAAAAAATCCAATGCTGATGTCCGGCACTGAATTTTTAAAATACTTAATATTTTTTACAGATTTTCAAATTCCTGTCTTTTCCGCAAAACAGATAATTTCCCATTTTACAGCTCCAGATAGCCCTGATGATAATTTTTATACAGCCACTGACGTGCACGGCTGATTTTCATTCTCAGATTTACCACTGTTATGCCGTATTCTTCTGCTACCATTGCAGCGGGCTCCCCCTCTACTACAACTCTCATCATCAATTCATACCATGTCTGATTCTTCTGTTTCAGTTTATCAAGCACAAAATTGCGGAACTGCCTCCGGTTTTTCTCGTTTTCAATTTCCAATAAATACTCTACGACAAAGTCTTCTTCCATTTTCTCTGCAATCACAGAGACTTCATTTTTCCGGTAAGCCCTTCTCACAAAGTCAATGGATTTTCTCTTTCCACACCGTAAAAGCCAGCCTTTGATCCTGTCTCTGTCCAGACTTTCTATCTTTTCATCCATTTTCATAAAAACTTCCTGACAGACATCCTGTGCCAGATCATAGTCATGAAGCACATCATACGCCAGATGGATGACCATATGATGATATTCACGATAGACATCCTCAAACTCTTCCCTTTTCATCTTTTGTCTCCTTCCTGGTTCCCTCCTGTTATCACATAAATTTGTCTCCTTGAAATAAAAAGAACAGCCTTGAATATGAAATCATTTTTATTTTTTTATTATATCATCTGTTTTGATACAAACACAACCGTAAATGCTATTTTTTTCCAAAAAGACCATTTTCGTAATCCCCAGGGTAAATATAGCAAACAGCTGTAGAATGGTAGAAAATTGCTCAACTAAGTATTTCAGTATAAATGTCTGACAGATCAAATCAGTTAAATACCTTAAAACTCAACACATTTTTAAGCAAAGATGAGTTCACACGGCCCCGCCATTGTGTTAAAATATATGTAACAGTGAGAATGCTCCCGAAATCCAGATACAAAGGACTTTTCAGGAACATTTCTCAGACAACAGGAGGTAATGGGCAGATGCAGAGCGAGCAAAAGGTAACCGCTGCCATTGAAACATACGCTGATATGATAAAGCGTATCTGCTTTTATCATCTGAAAAACCCAGCGGACACAGAGGATGTATTCCAGAATGTCTTTTTGAAATATATGATGCATGATGAGCCGTTTTTCGATGACGAACACGAAAAAGCATGGCTGATCCGTGTGGCCATCAATGCCTGCAAAGACCAGCTGCGGAGTTTTTTCCGTCGCAATACCATTCCTCTTGAACAGATCCGTGAAATGGCTGCAGTTGTCCCGGAAGACCACAGAGAGGTTCTGGAGGCTGTGCTCTCCCTGCCAGACAGATATAAAGATGCTGTCTATCTCTATTATTATGAGGGATATACCGCTGCTGAAATAGGAAGGCTTCTTGGAAAAAAAGAAAACACTGTATATTCTCTCCTATCCAGAGGAAGGGGAATCTTGAAGGAGAAACTGGGAGGTGATGGGATTGGCCAATAAAATACAACAGGCATTTGACAGCATCCAGGCAGACACCCAGTTAAAAGAATCCACCAGGCAATTTCTGTACGCAACCCGCAGAAAAAAAAGCCGCAAAAAAACAGGGCTGATACTTGCCCTGGCCTGCATGGTGCTCTCTTTCACAGCGGGAATGTGGGGATATTCCTGGTTCCAGACACCTGTGTCCTATGTAAGCATTGATGTAAATCCTTCCATGGAACTGGCCTTGAACAGCCTGGACCGGGTGATATCTGCATACCCATACAACACAGAAGGGGCAGAGATTCTCGACAGCCTGTCTCTGAAAGGGAAAAAATACACTGACGCTATTAAAACAATCATGGAAAGCAGTGCCATGAATACGTATCTGAGCGCTGACCCTGAACTTGTTTTTACCGTGGCGTCAGACAAAAACCGGGAAGTCCTGCTGGAAACAGGGGCCGCAGACACATCCAGACAAATGGGCCATGACTGCCACAGTGTCTGTACAGATATTGAAACAGCTGCCCTGGCCCATGACAGCGGACTTTCTCTTGGAAAATATAATGCTTACCTGCTGCTGAACGAATATGACGATACCATAACCGTTGACCAGTGCCGGGATATGACCATGTCTGAAATTCATGAATTAATCTGGAAATACCAGCAGAAAGAAGAGCCCCCGGAAGAACCGGAAGAAAAAGAAGATGAGCCAGAGCCGGAGATGGAAGAAAACTATATAGATAACATAGAGGTTCCGGTCTCCCCTGCCCATGAACAAGAAAATCACCACCATCATGGCGGACACCACTGACTGGATTTTTACATTTCCAGCAAACAGGGCAGGCGTTTTGCGTCCTGCCCTGTTTCTCATAGCAATGTTTCTGTTCACATCAGGCATCTGCTATGGGAAATGCTTTTAATGGTGTCTGACGGCATGCCGTTTTCCATTCCTGTGGGTTGTTTCATGTTTCACACAGTACCGTTTGCATTTACTTCTGCTCTTATGTGTCTTACCATGGTAATCGCAATAAACTCCTGTATACCGGCTGCTGTGATGACTGCTGTGATGGCTGCTCCCATGTCCGTGTGCCATGACCGGCATGGCAAAACTACTTGACAGCATAACTGCTGACATCATCGCTGCCACCGTTTTTTTCCAATTCTTTGAGTTTTTCATCTGGAATCCCTCCCTAATTTTACTACTATTTTTTATCACTACACAGATAACACGATCCAGCACTCCAAATCCTTGCAGAAAAAATTCATTTCTTGTAGAAATTTTCCATTATTTCAAATTTTGTTCTTCCAGATACTCCTCCAGACAAATACCCTTTTCGTAAATTTCCCTGGCTGCTTCTGTTCCTACATATCTGTAATGCCACACTTCTTCTGCCACTCCGGTAATATCTGTTTTATTACCGGGATATCGGAAAATAAAACCATATTGATAGCAGTTTTCCTGCAGCCATAAGTAAACATCATATGATGCCCCATTGATATCTACTGCAAGCCCCAGCTGATGTTCGCTGTAACCTGGTACAGAGACCCACTGTTTCGCCTGATCCAATGCCTCACTGTCTGAACAGCCCTCTTTCTTAAATTCAGCTGCCTTGTCGTCAAACAGTCTCTGCTGCACTTCCTGGGTTCGATAGCCCGATACCACCATCGGCAATTCTCCCAAATTCCCCTCTCTGGCGTCCTCAAGCATTTCCATAAGGGGCTCATAAATACGCTCATCCACATATTCTCCCCCTGCCACCGCAACCAGATCTGTATGGTAGTTTTCTGGAACAGGGTGGCTGTTATTGACAAGAACCAAATTCCATGGCGTATCTGCTGCCTCATTTTCCAATCCACCATAAGCTGTCTCTGTCACTGTTGTCTCTATTCTTTCCATTGCCTGCACATCATTCTGGGTAACTGTTAAAGGCAATTCTCCCATAGCGCCATCCCTTTCCTTCATTTTTTCAAAACCAGCCTTTAAAAGTACACCTGCATATACCACAATAAGAAACAAAATACCCGCCCGCAGAAAATATTGAATACATCTGTTTTTTCTCCGTCTCTTCGAAATTTTTCTTTGACTCATTTCCATCATTCCTCCTGTAAAAATGAAAACACCCTTGCCTTGACACAAAGATTGTATCAAAAACAAAAGTGCTGCTTTTCCGTTTTCTCCAACAGACTTCTCAATTTTTTATATGGAATTTCTTACGATTTTCCTACGACATAGAAATGACTGTTTCAAATTCAATGATTTCATTTTCACTGCGCGCAGTCATGGTTCCTCCGTGAAGCAATACAATTTCTTTTGCAATGGCAAGTCCCAGCCCTGCACCACCACTTCTCGTACTTCTGGAAGCGTCCAGACGATAAAACTGCTCAAAAATACGTTCCAGCTTTTCTTTAGGAATTGTATTTCCACGATTTCGAAACTTAATATGGATAACATCCTCTTTTTGCACTGCAGTGATAAAAATCTCCGTGTTATGAAAACTGTAATTCACTGCATTTCGCAGCAAATTGTCAAACACGCGCTGCATTTTATCTACATCACAGCGTATCATCGTATTGGGAGCTATCTCAAGAATACAACTCAAATTTTTTTCTAAGAGCATGGGCTTAAATTCATAAATTAGCTGCTCAAGCATACGGGTCAAATTTACCCTGCTGTATTCAAGCGTAATGTCGGAAAGATTGAAACGGGTAATTTCAAAAAATTCATTGATCAAATCTTCCAAACGTTCTGCCTTTTCCAGTGCAATGGTTAAATATTTTTGTCTTAGTTCTTCTGATATTTGATGTTCATCTCTCAACAATGCCAAATATCCAATCACTGATGTAAGAGGTGTCTTCAAATCGTGGGCAAGATATACTACCAGGTCATTTTTCCTCTGTTCCGCAATCATTGCTGCTGCCTTTCTCTGCTCAAGGGTATGCTTAATTGCATTGATTGCCTGTTCAGCTGCTGCCAGCTCAGCAGACAGCACAATATCATCTGAATTTTCCTCTTTTAAAGCATTGATTCCTCTGTTAATCTCATTAAAATATTTTGTAAACCCTTTCAAATACAGCCGTAAGACAATCAAAAATACCACAAATGCAGCTGCCATAACAAACCATTCCCTGTTGGCTCTAAATACATAGGTATATGCTATTAATGCTCTATCGTAATCCTTATAAAACAATTGCAGAAAACCCACGACAGCCTGTGAAAAACGCCCGCTCAGTAAACGAAGTGCCACTGCAATCAGGGCAAATGCAGCAAATAGTACAGCCGCTGTGCTTATCAGTATTTTAGTCTGAAGCTGTGTATAATCACCGCTGATTTTCCTCTCCTTTTTATTCTTCAATGGTATACCCCACTCCCCACACAGTTTTAATAAATTTCGGCTTTCTGGCAGGTTCCTTCAGCTTTTCCCTCAGCCTCCCGATATGCGCCATAACCGTATTATTGTTATCCAGAAACTTTTCACCCCATACATTCTCAAACAATTCCTCTGAAGAAATCACTCTCCCTCTATTTTCACACAAATACCACAAAACAGAAAACTCTATGGGAGTTAGTGTGACTGTTTTGCCATATAATGTACATTTATGTGTATTCTTATTAATAATAAGTCCATTGATATCGTATTCTATAACAGATACATCTTTCTTTCCTAATCCTGCGGCATTATTATAGCACACATAACGGCGTATCTGTGTTTTTACCCTTGCTGTAACCTCCAATGGATTGAATGGTTTCGTAATATAATCATCAGCCCCAATTGTCAGCCCCATAATTTTGTCAGTATCTTCTGTTTTTGCCGTCAGCATAATAATGGGATAATAATACTGTTCTCTAATCTTCTGACAAATGTGAAAACCATCCACATCTGGCAGCATCACATCTAATATTGCCAAGTCCATCTTTTCTGATTCCACACATTTTAATGCATCTGTACCGTTATAGAACTTATATACTGTATAGCCATCATTTTTGAGATAAAGTTCAATCAGGTCTGCTATCTCCTTTTCATCATCAACAATCAAAATTTTTTCATTCATATCAGCCATCACACTCCTTACTCCTCAAAAACCTCTGTTTCTACCAAAATAGTATACACCAAAAAAGGGCCTGTCTGAAAGACAAAATTATGCTAAATGGCAGGAACTCTCTTTTGCGCATATATTTCGATCATATTGGCTGTTCCTTTGCTTGTTGGTTCTATATTATATGGCCTTAAAAAATCTATCCAGTTTATTGTAGCCTATCCAAGCATGACTATTTTCCCGACAAATACCACCTCCATTTCCTCCTGCAACATGTGTAACGCGCTATGTATGCGATGCCGCATGGCACTCCTGCAGTACCCGTATAAATCCCCGATTTCCTGCTGTATGCAATGCCTGAAAAAGTAAAGATAAATGACTTCCCTCTTTTTCTCCGGCAGAGATAACAGGACGGCAAGCTCCCCATTGGCGAGGGTATTAGCAATAAATACCCTCTGTAAATCATTCCTTCTCCTCTAAAAAACTTAAATGCGTCTATTGGTATCTTCCAATAGACGCCTCGATTTTAGATTATTTCTCCATGTTAATCAATTTTTATAACACGATACTTCCCACATTTTTTCACAGCTTCTCTTATAACATCATCAGATATATTTTCCTTCATATATATCTCTGTATACTGCTCTTTGAAAACAATGTCTTCCACTCCATTGATTTGTTTAAGAGCCGATACAATTTCATTCCTGCTGGCATCCTGATAGATACCATCAATATAAAGTGCTTTGTAATCTAATCTTTCAATCTTAAAAATAACAGGGCGCGTACCATCCGAACAGCAGGCAATCATCACCCGTTCGTTGTTCATCCACCCCCGCATTATGGAACCGCCTTGCAATCCCGCATAAATATACCTTGAAATTGCATCCCATGCTTCAGAACAATGGGGAAATCCTGTTCCCCCTGCAATCTCCCCTGCCACATTTGATGTTTGTTTCAAAGTGTTTAATCCCATATGCCAAAAATCATCGGCTATTCCATAACGTTCAAATATAAACTCATCACCTGCATTATAGCAAGGACACATTCCAGAATTCGGATCTGCACAATATTCCGTTTGCAATTCAGAAAACAACTTCTTATCTATTACTGTTACTTTTACTTTGTGCTGCATTACTTAATCCTCCTATTTGATATAGAAAACTCTATTTTCTTTAAAGGCATCTCATGACACATGGAAGTACTTTCTTCACTTTCAGCGTCACACCGAACATAGCTGGTTCTGTAATTCTAAGCACTGCTGTCAGACCTGCACTAAAAGACATCTGCCTGAGCTCTTTATCCTTTTTGGTGCGAAGCGCAACCGCCAGCCAGTGCTGCTGCTCCATGATAGCTGCAGAAACCTTCGGTACAGTATTCCCAATAATAATCTGATACTGACCACCATTCACGGATACTCCCAATACTCCTTTTTTGCCTTAATCTTTTTCTCGTCTGGTATGCTGTCATCTTTCAATGCAAACCGAAGCCTTGTAGCACAATGCGTCAGACTCACAATATTTGCTTCTCCGCCAACTGCCTCGATAATAAATGTGGCTAATTCTTTATAATCCATAATCCATTCTCCTTCTCTTTTTATATGGGCAGAATTACGAGTTTATGGTATACTGAAACCAATCCAATGAAAGGCAGGTGAACTAAATGCTGATTCCCCGTTATTTCTTTTCCGGTGATTACACAGAATTTTATGATTACTTTCTCTCCAAACCTTACAGACGCCGCACATTCCAAAAAGGGGATATGATTTGGAACATTGGCGAAACAATCCGGTATGTATATTATATTGAATCCGGTATTGCTAAAACTTTTGTAGAACATGAAGATGGCTATCATAAAATCCTGCATTTTCACAGTGATGGAACTGTATATCCAGGATGCCAAAACTCTGCATTCAAGATTGAGTCTTCTATTGGAACACAAGCACTATCCAAAGTAGAAACACTGGAATTTACCAGAGAAAATTTCTATCAAATGTACCAGGAAAACATGGCTCTAAATGCCCGTATACTGGAAACCTATTCCATGTATATCAACCTATTCATTTATGAATCGGCACACCAGGATTACAATAATGCTTTCATAAAAATCTGTAATCTCTTATACCTTTTTTCTGTCCATTCACCTACCGGAACACCAAACCGGATTGACCTGACACAACAGGATATTGCCGATATTCTGACAATTAGTCTTGTGAATGTTACAAATAACCTGGCTAGGCTCCGCAAAGAAAAGGTCATTGTCTCGCACCGTAAACGGATAGAAATTACCGATTACCCAAAACTGGTTTCCTACTGCTCCAATGAAACTCTAGGCTCTTGATGTTTGCTGTGATGCTATCATAGCAATAGGAAAAATTTCCTTCTACACAAAAATATAGGTAACAGAAAAAAACTATCCTATCCGCAATAAAAACGGAAAGGATAGCCCTATTCATAATTCTGACATCATTTTTTATTCTGCTTCTATCAACTCCAACTGTTCAAATTCTTCCTCTGTCATATCCCGCATCTTTCCAATCACTCTAAGAGATAATTCCTCCAAATCCGCATCATCGAGGTGTGCCAATGCTTTCTCTATACCTTCTATAACTTTATTCTTTCCCTCTCCTGCAAAAATGCAGGTCAAATTGCTTTCTTCCACGGTAAACATTGCATCCATATCCTTACATCTCCCTCTGCTTATTTTTTATGTTTTCTTCATTCCCTCGCCCTGCCACCTGCACCTTTTTCTCCGCAAGGCGGGCTTTTAAGGACGGTGATGTGGTATAAAAAAAGTTGACACCCCATTCTCAAGGATTAGGTATATAATCAATAGAATAAGGAGTGGACGAAAATGGCAGAAAACAGACAATATGACCACGAATACAAAGTACAGGCAGTCAAGCCCGCAAAAGAGACCGGACAAGCGGAGGCTGCCGGAGAACTGGGGAGCCCCAAGAACACCATGTATGTATGGATGGATGGGTACGAGCCAGCCGGCTGGGCAGTCTTGATCTGGGTGCAGGCTCACAAAGCCCTCAAAGACCTTGTCACTTAATGAAGAACTCATCTGGCTCCGTCAGCAGGTAAAGGAGCATGAAAGAGAGATCCGCCGTTTAAAGAAGGAAAACGACTTTCATGAAAGCTGCATTATGTGTACAGACGCTGGAAAACACCGTTAAAGCGGATCCAGACATCCGGGGGAGCGGTCATCCACAGTGGCAGAGGGAGCCAGTATACCAGCCGGATCTGCCGGGATGCGGTCTGCAGATATGGCATAAGACAAAGCATGAACAGCGCAGGCGGGAGATGCCATGACAACGCCCGCAGTGAGAGCATGTGGACGGGAATGAAATCAGAGCTGCTGTATGGCCGTTATGACACATAGAAAATGACCACAGATGAGCTCAGGACCGTCATCTGGAGATATTTCATCAGCTGCTGGAATAAGCGGAGGATCTGCTCTTCCAATGGAGGACTTCCTCCGATGGTCAAACGACAGCAATTCTATGATTCCCTACAGGAAGCTACATAAGATACATGACTGCCTTTCTTACTTAAAATAGGAAAAGCAGCGAATTGCTTTATCTCTAAAACAAAATGGGAATAGAAACCCTTCTAACTCAGTTATAATATCTATCTGCAGAGAATTTAACGTCAATGAAGATTGGCTTCGCACGGGAAACGGGGAAATGTTTAAAGAATCCCCATTGAGAAATGAAGTCGGATACTTTGTGGAAGAATTGTTAGAAGACTTCAAAGACAATCCCTTTTACGATATGATTATAGAAATAATGAAGTCATATGCCGAATTAGATGATAAATCAAATATTGGATTTGTAATTGCAATAATCGCACTTGCGACTCATCGCCACAAGGGAATGGCTATAGCAGGTTTGGTCACATCACTGATAGGGATAATTATTGCAGCCGCCATATTGATTACAGGCACAGCGGTTAACAGCGTTTTAGAGGAACGGGGACTTATTTCAGAAAAGCAGGACAAGAAGGAGCCTGCTAAAAGAGATAAAAAAAGCTCCAAAAAATCATCGGAATCAAAAGAAGAATCTGCCAATTCTGAACCCGAACAGCCTGCAGATGACAATATGATAGACCTTAATACAGGTGATTATACAGTGAAATATACTGGTCATGCTGTTGGAAATGATTATGAAGGAAATCCATGCCTGATTGTATATTATGATTTTACAAATAATAGTTTTGAAAATGCATCGTCTGCCGTTTCTGTACACATGAAGGCTTTCCAGAATGGTGTACAGTGCGAAACAGCCATTTTCATGGAGGAAAATGAAGCAATGAGCAACTACATGAAAGATATCCAGCCTGGCACCACATTAAATATAGGACAATGCTATTCACTATCAGATATGTCGCCAGTTACCTTAGAGGCATCTGAACTGATTACTCTCGATGATTTAAAAGATACAGCTCGGCTACGTCCTTAATGGCCTTGAAGAAGATGGTGAAACTATTCCTGCGCCTACGCCGCTATCTAAAATAGAACTTTCGGAAAATAAGCGTGCTGTGCTGATTGATGTATACATGCCCTCTATACGTCTAGCGCAAAAAAACCGGTCAGTCAACAGAACTGTAACGCTCCCTGCATGGCTTAATGCCATTGCATTAGAACATAATGTGAACTTCTCCCAGGTGTTGCAGGACGCTTTGAAAACGCAGCTGCGCATTAGTTAAACAAAAAGGGGAAAACTCTTAAATGAATTTTCCCCTAATCGTCAAAGATAGATTTTACAAACGAAATCCTCAAAGCGGTTCGCCTTTGTGTACTCCG
>CAJUMB010000040.1 GCA_910587105.1 uncultured Lachnospiraceae bacterium | reverse complement strand
CATACTCATTTGGTTAAATTGACTAAAACATTGTATTTTTCAAACACGCTCTAGAAAGGCCGCATTCGAATGGTTTGCCACTATCATAACCGGGCTGATGGTCCGTTCCAATTCCCTGGGCGTTGCCTCTATAATCAGAGACCCAGTCCTGAACCCGTCCCTGTATCACTGCATGGAGTATTTCTTCCGTGCAGACTCCTGGGACTGGGATGATATTTTTAACTGACCAGTAATCAGGAACGCCTTCATTGAAGCCTTGATTACCGGATTCCTGAAGAAATCTATTATGGGGAATGACCATAGATATCGGATATATATCCGATACAAAATATTCATTAAAATCCAACTTAAAATAAAAAAATTTGTCTTGCTAAAGGGGTTCATTTTAGAGAAATGTCCATCTCCTTGGCTCACCCATCTAAGATATGTAACTCAAAATTCCTTGAAAAATAAGGAAAAACACTTGACTAAATAGGGAGTAGGGATTAAATTGAACGAGTTATAGGAATTAGGGAAACAGATGAAAGAGCATCCCATAATCATTGTTGTAACATTGGCATTGGCAGTTATGAGCAATCTATCAACCGAATTCAGGATGTCAGTCCGGACAACATATGTTTCTCAAAAACAAGGCTCTGAAATTGATGGATTCGGAGCTGTCAGGTGTTTTGCCGGGAAGTTTGGACGGGAAAACAGGTAAATGTGTGAAAAAAGAGTGTGAAAGGAGCGTTACCGTGAGTGCAATGAATGAAGAAATTACTTTTAGATATGCAAAAAGGAGAGATACTTCTTTAATCCTGCAATTTATCAAAGAGCTTGCTGACTATGAAAAGATGTCAGATGAAGTTACTGCTGATGAAAAAACGCTGGAGGAATGGATTTTTGATAAACAGAAGGCTGAGGTTATTTTTGCAGTTATGGAGGGCAGGGAGGCAGGGTTTGCCCTTTTCTTTCATAACTTTTCTACATTTCTGGGGAGAGCTGGTATTTACTTAGAAGATCTGTTTGTGAAGCCGGAATATCGAGGGAGAGGGTGCGGAAAGGCAATTCTCAGAAAGCTGGCCTCTATTGCGGTTGAGAGGGGATGCGGCCGGCTGGAGTGGAGCTGCCTTAACTGGAATAAGCCCAGCATTGAATTTTATCTGTCGCTGGGTGCAGAGCCTATGTCTGAATGGACGCTGTATCGAGTTGCCGGCAGCACATTATCAGAGATGGCAAAATGATATGACTTTCCATAATCTTTTTGGAGAATGGCTGTGCTGGCCACAGCCACATTTCCCGTTGACAGAGAAGTCTTTTCATGCTATAGTAATCATAAAATTTTGAAAAAGAAGATAGAGGTTGCGTTTTTCATCAGTAGGCTGCCGGATGTTACAGGTACAGAAGAAAGCAGAGGAAAGGGGAAGACGCCGAAAAGATATGGCGCCTGACGTTATGTTTTTGGGCATATGGTGAAGAACCATATGACTGTCATCTTGAGGGGGACACATCAGGATGGGGAGCTATCTAGGGAATATTTTGGTGAATTGTGTTCTTTAGAGGTGAACTTCCGTTTGCCTTTTTTTGTTTGTTTAAGTTTGATTAGAAAAGATGAGGAGGAAAAAGCAATGGCTATTTTTACAGGGGCTGGCGTGGCGATTGTCACACCTATGCTGTCAAACGGGGAAGTAAATTATGATAAACTGGAGGAACTTCTGGAATTCCAGATTAAGAACGGCTCAGATGCCATTATCATCTGTGGGACCACAGGGGAATCATCCACACTGACTATAGAAGAACATTCAGAAGCCATACGGTTTACTGTGGAAAAAGTTAAAAAAAGAATTCCGGTCATTGCAGGGACTGGTTCCAACTGCACGCAGACAGCCATTGATTTGTCCCGGGAAGCTCAAAAAGATGGGGCGGATGGACTGCTCCTGGTGACTCCATACTATAATAAAGCCACACAGAATGGTCTGATTGCCCACTACACAAGGATTGCATCTGCTGTCTCAGCACCGATTATCCTTTATAATGTGCCCAGCAGGACGGGATGCAACATTCTTCCAGGGACTGCTGTGGCTTTGGCGAAAAATGTGCCCAATATTGTGGGAATCAAAGAGGCCAGCGGAAATATTTCGCAGGTGGCAGAGCTGATGGCTCTGGCAGAGGGATGTATTGATTTGTATTCTGGAAATGATGACCAGGTGGTGCCTCTCATGGCCCTGGGCGGCAAAGGCGTGATCTCCGTGCTGTCCAATGTGGCTCCTCAGCAGACCCACGATATGGTGCAGAAATTCCTGGACGGAGATGTAGAAGGCAGCAGGAAGATACAGCTGGACGCACTGCCGCTTATTAATGCTCTGTTCTGCGAAGTGAACCCCATTCCGGCGAAAGCAGCGCTGAATCTGATGGGAATGGAAGTGGGTTCCCTCCGTGCGCCATTGACAGATATGGAACCGGCAAATCAGGAGAGACTGGCAAAGGCCATGAAGGAGTTTGGCATTCCTCTTGCCTAGAGCGTGTTTGAAAATTCATTCACGCCACCCGCACGCCCCACTTTGCGGCAGATTTGCTCCTTATTCGGTTGCTGTAGCCCGCTACAGCGTCCTCATGCGGAGCAAATCTCCCACAAACTGTGACGCACGGTTGACATAAAGCAATTTTCAAACACGCTCTAGGAATTGTATGTAAATAGCTGATATAGATTGCGCAGGATATTGTGTCAGTTATTTTCCGACAGAGTCTTAACAACCTGAATAACATACGGGAGAGAAAAGATGACAAGAATCATAATGAACGGGTGCAACGGACACATGGGCCAGGTGATCAGCGGGCTGGTAAAAGACGACGGGGATGCAGTGATTGTGGCCGGGGCAGACAGGATCAATAACCAGGATAATGGATACCCGGTATTTAACGAGATTGGCCAGTGTGATGTGGAAGCGGACGTGGTCATTGATTTTTCAGCGCCAGATGCCCTGGACGGTCTGCTGGACTATTGTATCGAACATCAGCTGCCAGTGGTTTTGTGCAGTACCGGGTTAAGCGAGCAGCAGCTGGTGCAGATAGAGGAGGCAAGCAAGAAGACTGCTGTTTTAAAGTCTGCAAATATGTCTCTGGGGATCAATACCCTGTTAAAATTAATTCAGGATGCGGCAAAAGTTCTGGCAGGGGCCGGATTTGATATGGAAGTGGTGGAAAAACACCACCGTTTGAAAAAGGACGCACCCAGTGGAACGGCTCTGGCTCTGGCAGACAGTCTCAATGATGCCATGGGCAATGCCTATCACTATGTATACGACAGAAGTCAGAAACTGGAAGCCAGAGATGGGAAAGAAATCGGTCTGTCGGCTGTCCGCGGCGGAACCATTGTGGGAGAGCATGACGTGATTTTCGCAGGACCGGACGAGGTGGTCACGTTCAGCCATACGGCATATTCCAAGGCTGTGTTTGGAAAAGGTGCAGTGGAAGCGGCCAAATTTATGGCTGGAAAGAAAACCGGATATTATCATATGAGCGATGTGATTGACGGGTAAAATATTTACATTTTTCATGTATAAAATTCTCCAATTAGGAAGATATTATAAACATGATTTCGAAGGAAAAGGAGAATGAAACATGAAAATGAAGAAATTGATGTTGTGTGGAATTGCCACTCTCGTGTTGTGCATGGCTACTGCCTGCGGGTCAAATAAGGATAACGCCAATGACAACAATGGTGCGAAAGATCAGACGGAGCAGAATGCGGCGGATGATGATGCCGGGGACACCAACCGGGATGACGGAGATCCGGACAATGCCAACGACAGAAAGTCCGAGACTGACGGCAACGATGCCAATGGTTCCGGAACTGCCGGAGATGACGATAATACAGATAATAACGGTGCGGGAACTGACGGCTCAGTGGTGGATGATATCGGCGAAGGCGTGGAAGATCTGGGGGATGATGTAGACGATGCTCTGGATGATGCCACAGACGATACGGCTGATGATAATGGAGCAGATACAAAAGAAGGCCGCAATAATAACAGTGTAACAGAAGGTAATGAGTAGGAAAGAGTGCTTTTGGAAAGTTTGCTGCATCTGGGTGCAGAGGTTTTCTGAGAATATGCAGTAAAAGTAAAAGGGTGGGGCGGTATTGCGTCCCATCCTTTTTGAGCAGGCAGAAAGAGAGATTCCGAGAGTACATCAGGAGAAAGGGGAGGATAGAGAATGAGGATTCGTCCATGTATTGATATACATAACGGCAGGGTGAAACAGATTGTGGGAAGCAGCTTGAAAGACCAGGACAGTCAGGCGGTGGAAAATTATGTGGCAGAGCAGGATGCGGCTTTTTTTGCAGAATTGTATAGGAAAAAGGGTCTGCAGGGGGGGCATGTGATTATGCTGAATCCAAAAGGCTCCCAGTATTATGAGGTTTCCCGGGCACAGGTAATGGCTGCACTGGCGGCATATCCCAAAGGACTGCAGGCAGGCGGCGGTATCTGTGCAGATAATGCACAGGAATATTTGGAGAAAGGGGCCAGCCATGTGATTGTCACTTCCTATGTATTTAAAGATGGCCATATGAATGAAAAAAATCTGGAAAAACTCACAAAGGAAGTGGGACGGGAGCATCTGGTGCTGGATTTAAGCTGCCGGAAAAAGGACGGGGACTATTATATTGTCACAGACCGGTGGCAGAAATTTACAAATATCAAAGTGGACGCGGGACTGCTGAAAGAACTGGGAGAAAACTGTGCAGAGTTCCTGGTACATGCAGTGGACATGGAGGGGAAAGCGGCGGGAATTGACCAAGAGCTGGCGGGAATTCTTGCAGAGTATAAGGGACGCCCGGTTACCTATGCCGGAGGCGTGGGAAGCTATGAGGATTTGGAGCGGCTGCGCCGGTATGGAAAGAACTGTCTGGATGTGACAGTGGGCAGTGCACTGGATCTTTTCGGCGGTACGCTGGAATTTGAAAAAGTATTGGAATACTGTGATTAATCCGGACGGTATTTGAAATTTTTTTTCAGAAATTTCCAAAAATTGATGCAAAATTCTTCCAGGAGTGTTATAATAGTTTCATCAGAAGCAGCTGGATGGCTGCAAAAATAAATGTAAGGGGGCCTGAAAATATGCGTTTTATTATCAGTGGAAAAAATCTTGATGTAACAGAAGGGTTGAAGACAGCAGTTCAGGACAAGCTTGGAAAGCTGGAACGTTATTTTACTCCCAATACGGAAGTGCACGTAACCTTGAGCGTGGAAAAGGAAAGGCAGAAGATCGAGGTTACAATCCCAGTGAAAGGAAATATTATCCGTTCTGAACAGACCAGCAATGACATGTATGTGTCCATCGATCTGGTGGAAGAAGTCATTGAGCGTCAGTTGAGAAAGTACAAGAATAAGATTGTGGATAAGAAACAGGAAGGGGGTAATTTCCAAAAAGCATTTATCGAGAAAGACTACGATGAAGATGAAGAAGTGAAAATTATCCGTACCAAGCGTTTTGGCATCAAACCCATGTATCCAGAAGATGCCTGTGTGCAGATGGAATTGCTGGGCCACAATTTCTTTGTATTCCATAATGCAGAAACCGACCAGGTGAATGTGGTTTATAAGAGAAAAGGGAATACGTATGGTTTGATCGAGCCGGATTTCTGATATTCTGATAGGTTGTATAGGGGGGAACCTTACTGATTTTCAAAATGAAAATCAGTAAGGTTTTTTATCTTACTAGAAATTCCTTCGGATTTCCCATAAGATAAAAAACAATTATCGCACTGCGGTGGAAATAAAATATGTGGTGAAAGAGACCCGCCGCAGGCGGAGAATTCCACTCTGCAGGATTCGCTGCTCAATGACAGCGGTAAAAATTTATAAAAAAATTTTAATTTTATTCTTTAAAAGTTTTGGAATATGTTGTAATATTTACTTGATTATGAGAGGACAGAGAAATATGAAAGTAAATATTCGTAAAATCAGTGAAAAAACCGGATTTTCCATGTCTACAGTGTCCAACGCGCTGAACCACAAAAAGGGAGTGAATAAAAAGACCGCTGAAATCATATTAAAAACTGCTGAGGAAATGGGATATCGTGTGGAGGAGGAGATTACAAAGATCCGGTTTGTGATATTTCGCAGAAATGGGATGATTATTGATGACAGTTATTTTCATCCCGCCGTGATTGAAGGGGTGGAGCATCAGGCTAAACTTATGGGATATGAAACCCTGTTCTGCTATATAGATTTGAATGACCCGGATTACAGGGAGCGGCTTGGTGATATTTTGATGGATATGCAGAGCGGGGTGGTGCTTTTGGGCACGGAAATGCTGGAGGAAGATTACCAGCCTTATGCGGATGCCAAAAACAGGATTATATTGTTGGACGGGCGCAGTGATACGTATGGGTTTGACAGTGTGCTGATTAATGATACAGAGTCGGCTGCAAAAGCTGTGGAATATTTAGTTCAAAAAGGCCATAAAAGAATCGGTTACCTGCGTGGGGAGTTCCGGATACAGGCTTTCAGATCCCGTGAAATGGGATATTATCAGGTGATGAACAAATATGGTTATCCGGTGGAGCCAGAATATATTGCAGTGGTCGGAACCAGAATAGAGACTGCGTATCAGAAAATGAAAGAGTATCTTGCCAGGATAAAAGAAGTGCCCACGGCATTTTTTGCGGATAATGATGTGATCGCTATTGGAAGCATGCAGGCGATGAAAGAATGCGGTTATGATGTCCCCGGAGATATATCCGTGATTGGGTTTGACGATGTGGCATATGGAATGGTTTCTGATCCGCCGCTGTCTACCGTGCACGTATATAAACAGGAGCTGGGGGCCCGGGCAGTCCGCGAACTGCTGGCTATGGCTGATAAAGATAACAGGGTGAAGGTGAGGATTCAGGTCTGTACGGATTTTGTGGAAAGGGGAAGTGTCAGGGAAATCAGAGAAAATTAAGAAGAAATATTTGGAAAGACAGCATCGGAAAGATGATACAGGAATATCTGCAGTAATTTTACTGTAGATATTTTTTTCGTATAGGAAACTCCGTCGCCTATACGATAAAACCCCTCCGGGGGATGTGCACTGCGCGTCAAGGAAGATGGCTGCTGGCGAGGAATTATATTTTCACTTAAAAACAAAAATATTATATAAAATTTTATATATAAAAAATGTAGAATGCGGAATAAAAAAGAGGCCGGGCAGATAAATATTCAAATAGATATATGTGAATACTGCATAAAAATATTGTTAGTAAATTATAGATTATAAACGAATCGTAAATTTCTAAGAAAAAATATGTAAAATAATATTGAAAATTTTATATAAAAGTTTATAATGTAATCAAAGAACAGGAAACGGAGGGGAAAAATCATGGGAAAAATTGGAGTAGTCGGAAGTATCAACATGGATATGACGGTGAAAGCAGAGAGAATCCCCCTGAAAGGGGAGACTCTCAAAGGGGAAGATCTGAAATACATTCCTGGAGGAAAAGGAGCCAATCAGGCTGTGGCAATAGCAAAGCTTGGGGCAGAGGTGGAAATGTTCGGATGTGTGGGGGATGATGCTGCAGGAGCAGACCTGGTAAAGAACCTTCAGGGCACAGGCGTTGAGACGAAATGTATCAAAACAGTTGCAGGAGTACCCACAGGGCTGGCGATGATCACGGTTGGAGACCATGATAATACCATCATTGTGGTGGCAGGTGCCAATGATTGTGTGGATATTGATTACGTGAATGAGGTGAAAGATTCTCTTCTGGAGTGTGAGATTGTCCTGCTTCAGCATGAGATCGCTCAGGAAACCGTTGAGTATGTGATAAAGCTCTGTGCGGAAAATGGAGTGAAGGCGGTGCTGAACCCAGGCCCGGCCAGACCCGTAAAGCAGGAAATTATTGAGAAAGTAACGTATCTGACCCCAAATGAGCACGAGGCAGTGATTTTATTTGGAAAAGAGCTTTCTTTTGACGAAATGATGAAGAAATATCCGGAAAAGCTGGTAATCACCCAGGGCTCCCGGGGAGTGAGCACATGCCTGAAGGATGGGGAAGTGATTCTTGTACCTGCGAGAAAAGCAAATGTGGTAGATACTACCGGCGCCGGGGATACCTTAAACGGGGCGTTTGCCGTGGCGGTTATGGAAGGGAGAGAGATTGCAGACGCCCTTGCATTTGCCAACACTGCCGCAGGGCTGTCCACCGAGAAATTCGGGGCACAGGGCGGAATGCCTTCTTACGATGAAGTGAAGAAAGCGATGGAGAGATAGGAAAATGAAGAAAAACGGAATTATAAATGCAGATATTTCAAGGGTGCTGTCCTATATGGGGCACACGGATACTCTGGCGGTGGGGGACTGTGGCCTGCCCATTCCGGATGAGACGGAGCGCATTGACCTTGCGCTGAAGCTGGGAGTGCCGTCTTTCATGGAAGTACTGCGGGAAATTGTCAAAGAAATGAAGATAGAAAAAGTGGTTCTGGCAGAGGAGATCAAAAGCCAGAACCCCAATGTCCACCAGGAGATTCTGGCTCTTGTGAAAGAGATGGATGCCCCCTGTCAGGTGGAGTATGTATCCCACGTGGAGCTGAAAGCACAGACCAGGACATGCAAAGCAGTGGTTAGAACAGGAGAGACAACACCCTATGCAAATATTATCCTGCAGTCCGCATGCTTATTTTAAAGGTTGAGGGGAGGAAGAAAGATGCAGATTGAGATGAAGGGAATTGATAAATCCTTCGGAACGAATCAGGTGCTCAAAGATGCCGGCTTTGTTCTGGGAGATGGCGAAGTTCATGCCCTTATGGGAGAGAACGGAGCCGGAAAATCTACCCTGATGAAAATTTTAACCGGTGTCTACACGAAAGACAAGGGCACCGTTTTGGTAGATGGCCGGGAAGTGAATTACAAAAATCCCCAGGAGGCAGAAAAGGCAGGGATCGTGTTTATCCACCAGGAGCTGAATGTGCTGTTTGACCTGACAGTGGAAGAAAACCTGTTTATGGGCAAGGAGATTAAGAAGAAGTTTGGATTCTGTGATCAGAAGGCTATGAGGAAGAAAGCCGAAGAAGCACTGGGCCGGCTGGGAGTGCGCATTGACCCGGGAGAGGTTATGTCCAATCTGTCTGTGGGACAGCAGCAGATGATTGAGATTTGTAAGGCTCTTATGGTGGATGCGAAAGTCATTATCATGGATGAGCCCACAGCTGCCCTGACCCAGAGCGAGACTGTGGTGCTGTTCGAGGTGATCCAGTCCCTGAGAAAGTCGGGAGTGTCCATGGTATATATTTCCCACAGAATGGAAGAAATCTTTGAGCTGTGCGACAGAATCAGCGTGCTTAGGGACGGTACATATGTAGGCACCAGAAATATTCCAGAGACAAATATGAATGAGATCGTCAAGCTGATGATCGGCCGTGAAATCGGAGAGCGGTATCCACAGCGTGACTGTAAGATTGGTGAGACAGTTCTGAAGGTAAGCGGCCTGACAAAAAAGGGCGTGTTTGAGAACGTGGAATTTGAAGTGAGAGCAGGGGAAGTTCTCGGGGTATCCGGCCTTATGGGCGCAGGCAGAACTGAGATTATGCAGGCAGTTTTCGGTAATCTTCCATATGAGTCCGGCAGAATTGAGATTGACGGCAGGGAGGTTCAGATTAAGTCCCCGATTCAGGCTATGAAAAACGGGATCGGTTTCATCACAGAGGATAGAAAGGTAGAGGGGCTGATGCTGGAGGAAAGCATTGAGAAAAATATTGCCCTTGCTAATCTGCCTATTATCTCTAAAAACCATGTGCTTGACAAAAAGAAGGAACGGGATCTGGTGCAAAAGGGGATTGAGGAACTGCATATCAGGTGTTTTGGGCCGTCCCATGAATGCAATAATTTAAGCGGCGGAAACCAGCAGAAGGTTGTATTTGCCAAATGGGTATACACAGACCCCAAGATTCTCATTCTGGATGAACCAACCAGAGGGGTGGATATCGGCGCGAAGAAAGAGATTTACAATATCATTAATGACCTGGCGGCAAAAGGAGTGGCGGTGATTATGGTGTCCTCTGAACTTCCGGAAGTGCTTGGCATGAGCGACCGGGTGATGGTGGTCCGCGAGGGGTTAGTCAGAGGAATTGTTCATAAAGAAGAAGCAAATCAGGAAAATATCATGACATTAGCAACGGGAGGTACAATTTAATGGAAATGAATAAAAAGAAAATCACAGACCACATGCAGGATCTGGGCGCTCTCATTGCGCTGGCGCTGCTGGTTGTGGGAATCAGTATTGTAAGTCCTGAATTCAGGACTGGAAGTAACTTTTTATCCTTGCTCCGCCAGTCATCCATCAACGGACTGATTGCATTTGGTATGACCTGCGTAATCCTGACGGATGCCATTGACTTATCTGTAGGTTCTGTACTGGCATTGAGCACAGCTCTGTGTGCAGGAATGATCTCAGGGGGTGTCCCTGCAGGGGCTGCCATGCTGCTGGCACTGGCAATCGGAACATGCCTGGGAGCAGTCAGCGGACTGCTGGTGACAAAGGGAAGGCTCCAGGCATTTATCGCAACTTTGATTACCATGACGGTTTTCAGGGGAGCCACCATGATTTTTACAGATGGGAAGCCAATCTCCAACCTGGGAGACAGTTTTGTGCTGAAACTGGTGGGCAGAGGGAACTTTTACCGTATCCCCATCCCGGTAATTCTTTTGCTTTTGATTTTTGCCGGATTTTATTTCCTGCTGAACAAGACCACATTTGGCCGGGCGGTCTATGCAACTGGAAGCAACTGGAAATGTGCTAAGCTGGCAGGTATCGATATCCACAAGACAAAGATTACTGTTTACGCTATTTCAGGCTTTATGTCAGCCTTATCCGGTCTGATTCTGCTGTCCAGGCTTGGCTCCGCACAGCCCACACTGGGAGACGGATATGAGCTTGACGCCATTGCGGCAGTAGCTCTGGGCGGCACCAGTATGAGCGGCGGCCGGGGTAAAATCTATGGAACCTTTATCGGTGTGCTGATTATTGCGGTGTTAAATAATGGTCTTAACATTTTGGGCGTATCCTCTTACTATCAGGATGTGATCAAAGGACTTGTCATCCTGGTTGCTGTATTATCAGACCGCAAGAGATAGCCATAACATGGGTTGTGAAAAGAAAAGGAGAAAACAGGGAATGAAAAAAATAGCAGGTATCATGATAGGATTATGTATGATGTTTGGTCTGGCAGGATGTAATGCCATCACCATTGACGGCGAGGGAGAGACGGCAGAAAGTACCGGTAACGGTTCCATTGGGCTTTCTGTTTCCACACTGAACAACCCGTTTTTCGTATCTCTCGCAGAGGGTGCCGAGGCAGCGGCAGAAAAGGAAGGCGTGAAACTGGCGGTGGCAGATGCCAGTGATGACAGTGCAAAACAGCAGAATGATATTGAGGACCTGATCTCAAGGAACGTGAGCGTTCTCATTGTAAATCCGGTTGACTCTGACGCGGTGGCTCCTGCAGTGCAGAATGCCGTTTCCCAGGGTATCAAAGTGATCTCTGTGGACCGTGTGGTAAATGGAGTGGAAGTGGACTGCCAGATCGCATCGGATAATGTGGCGGGAGCGAAAATGGCCACCGAGTATCTCATTGAGCAGATCGGCGAGGGCGCCAAGGCCGCGGAACTTCAGGGAGTTCCAGGGGCATCGGCCACCATTGACAGAGGCGCCGGGTTCCATGAGGCGGCAGATGAGGCGTTGGATGTAACAGCCAGCCAGACTGCGAATTTTGACCGTGCAGAGGGAATGTCGGTTATGGAGAATATTCTTCAGTCGGATTCTTCCATCAAGGGTGTCTTTGCCCACAATGATGAGATGGCACTGGGAGCTCTGCAGGCTATTGCTGCCACGGGAAAAGATATCAAAGTTGTGGGATTTGATGCCACAGATGACGCGGTAGATGCAGTAAAGGCCGGGAAGATGACCGCTACTGTTGCCCAGAAACCAGACCTTATGGGTGAGACGGCTATTCAGACAGCAATCAAGCTCATCGCCGGAGAAGAGGTGGAGAAATCCCTGCCGGTAGAGGTGGAATTGGTTACAAAATAGTGAAAATGGAAGATGAAAAGACCGCTTTTCCTGATGAACGGGGAAAGCGGTCTTTTTGCCATGGAAAATCTAAATTCATACATTCAGGGGCGGCGGCCCTGGACATTTTTGAAATCATATGGTACTCTCTTCGTTATAAAAAGGAGGGAAGCGCCATGCCGCCAGTAAATATTCTGATTAAACCGGCATCTTCCAGGTGCAATATGCGCTGCAGATATTGTTTTTATCATGACATTGCACAGCACAGGGAGAATGCCGATATGGGAATTCTTCAGGAAGATACCATGAAAATGGTGATACGCAGGGGAATTGACTATGCAGACCATCTGGTCAGTTTTACGTTTCAGGGAGGGGAGCCTACAGTGGCGGGGCTTTCATTTTTCCAGCGTGTGGTGGAGGAACAGGAGCGTCAGCAGAGAGAAAGCGGTAAGCAGAATCTGAGGATTCAAAATGCCATTCAGACCAATGGTTATGTGATAGACGAAGCATGGGCCGGGTTTTTCCACCAGCATGATTTTCTGGTGGGGCTTTCCCTGGACGGTCCGGCCAATGTGCACGATAAGAACCGGGTGGACAGCCGGGGACAGGGAACATTTCAAACTGTGATGCGTGCAGTGGAATTGTTGGAAAAGTATCATGTGCGGTATAATATCTTAAGCGTGGTAACTGGCCAGAACGCATTGTCTGTGAAGCGGATTTACCGGTTTTTCGCAAAACAGAAGTTTCGGTATCTTCAATTTATCCCATGTCTGGAACCGGTGGAAAAAGAGCGGGGGGATGAAAGTTATCATTTATCAGTACAGCAGTATGGAGACTTTCTGATCAATATTTTTGATGAGTGGTTTGCTGACTTTAAGCGGGGAGAATACATCAGTATCCGCCAGATTGACAACTGGATCTTCATGCTGCTGGGGGAACCGCCGGAAGCCTGTAATATGAACGGAAGGTGCAGTGTCCAGTTTGTGGTAGAAGGGGACGGCAGTGTATATCCCTGTGATTTTTATGTATTTGACCAGTGGAAACTGGGCAATGTGAAGGAACACAGCTTTCAGGAGCTGGAGCACAGCAAGAAGGCCCGCCGGTTTGTGGAAATGTCTGTGCCGGTTCCCCAGGAATGCCGGGCGTGCCGGTATCGGCCCCTGTGCAGAAATGGCTGCAGGAGGGACCGGGTCTGGACGGAAGAGATGGGCGCGGGGAAAAATTATTATTGTGAAGCTGTTTATCGCTTCTTCTCAGAACGGGAGCGGGAACTGCTGGAGGCTGTGGAAATTGTGAGGGAATATCATAGAAAAAGACCGTAAATATCAGCGGTCTTTTTTCTTTTACCCTGGAGCGTGTCTGTGATTTCTTATGTTTTATGTGGGATTTCTATAATGAAAATGTATGGAAAACTGTGTAAGATGAAATCATATTATCGTATATGTTTACACAAAATATGAAGGGAGGGAGAGAATTATGAAGGCAGTATTTATATTATGTGATACTATGAACCGCCGCATGTTGGATATTTATAACAAAGAACGGCAGAATACGGCACAGATGCCCAATCTGAACCGGCTGGCGAAAAAAGGTGTTGTATTTGAGAACCACTGGTGCGGAAGTGCCCCCTGTATGCCGGCTCGTAAAGACCTGATGACAGGCCGTTTGAATTTTTTGGAGAAGCCCTGGGGAGCCATTGAGCCCTTTGAACACACCCTGCAGACTGTGCTGGGAGCACATGGGGTTCATACGATGATGTACAGTGACCATTCCCATTATCTGATACCTGGAGGAGAGAATTATACGAAGGGCTTTACCGCCTGGGAGGTGTTCCGGGGGCAGGAGGGTGATCCCTGGTGTGTGCGGCCAGGCAGGAACGGCATCCTCCCAGAGGCAAGGCCTGAGGGTTACAAAGGAGAATATTCGGAATCTGAGGCTGAGAACCGCAAAAGGCTGAAGACAGAGGCGGATTATCCCAGTGTAAAAACCCTGAGCAGTGCGGCCCGGTGGCTGGAAGAAAATCATGAGGCAGACCGTTTTCTGCTGTGGGCAGAGGCCTTTGACCCTCATGAGCCCTACGATGTACCCCAAGAGTATATCCACATGTATGAAACAGATTATACAGGGCTGGATGTAAATCATCCGGATTATCAGCCAAATATCTTTACAGAGGAGGAGACACAGCATCTTAAAAACCGCTGTAAAGCACTGATGTCTATGACGGACAAGTATATTGGGGAGATTCTGGATGTTTTGGACCGGCATGATATGTGGAAAGATACCATGGTGATTTTTACCACAGACCATGGGTTTCATCTGGGGGAACACGGGTACATGGCGAAAAACTACATGGCGCCGTACAATGAAGTGTTTCACATCCCGCTGATAATAGCGGCTCCAGGTGTGAAAGCAGGCAGGAGCAGGGCTTTGACACAGAATATTGACATCATGCCCACATTGCTGGAGTTTTTTAAAATTCATGAGAAATTCCCCTATCCCCTTCATGGAAAGAGTCTGGCACCGGTTCTGAATGGGAAGCTGGAACAGGTGAGAGATGGGGTGATATTTGGATATTTCGGGAAACAGACAGCGTATACAGATGGAACGTATGTTTATATGAGGGCTGCAGAGGATGAGTCTAACCGCCCACTGCATTTATATACGGCAGTTCCGTCTATTCTCCGGCAGTACCTGGGCGGCGGCGACGGGATTGCTGAAAAGGATTATGATAAGATTGAGATGGGCCGGTTCCTTCCATGGACCAAATATCCGGTCTATAAAATACCGGCGGATATTGTAGTCTTTAAAAATCCGTCCCAGGAATTTTCCAGACGGTCAGATTATAATAAGGACACGCTGTTATTTTATCTCACAGAGGATTATGAACAGGAGCGCCCTGTTTCAGATGAAAAGTTAGAGAAGATTTATATTCAGAAACTGAGACAGTGTATGCTGGCTCATGACGCACTGCCAGAACAGCTGGAACGGCTGGGAATATAGGAAAGAAGATAAAGGGATTCAGGCATTGTCCGTTTCTAGGGACGGACACGCTGTAAGCGAGGAGGGAATCTATGAAAAACTGGAGACAATGGACAGGACTGATGATGGCGGCAATGATGGTGTTTTCGCTGGGCGCATGCGGCAAAGACAGCAGTACGCAGGAAAATGACCAGAAAAAAGATGAAAAACAAGAAGATGCCAGGCAGGAGGCGACAAAGGACAGCAAAGAGGAGGAGAGCGGTTCCGGGGAAGCCAGTCCCAGCGGGGAGACGGTGGATATTGCGGCTTTGATTAACACAGACGGTCTGGCAGTGTGGTATGCGGACAAGAAAGGCTACTTTGAAGAACTGGGTCTGGATACCAACATCACTTATTTTGTAAACGGTACATTGGAAAATGAGGCTCTGGCGGCAGGAGAAGCCCAGATCGGGTTCAACGGTTTTGCGGGGGTTTATTCTCTGGCCACAGGGGACTACACCATGGTGGCTGACTGTGACGACGGCAAAGGATTGGCTGTGTATGTAAAACCGGACTGCCCGGCAGCACAGGTGCAGGGGAAATACCCCAATGACCCAAAAGTATACGGAGATGCCCAATCCGCCAAAGGCCTAAGTTTCGGGGCTACACTGGGGACCATTCAGCAGATTATGGTGGATTCTTATTATGCGAATCTTGGTCAGAAAGATTATAACATTGTCAGTATGGATGCGGCTTCCTGTTACAATGCCCTTCTTAGCGGAGAGGTGGACGGAGCGGCTCTCACTATGAATTACTGTGCGGCGGCTGAGGAAGCGGGGATGGTATGTCTGGGAACTTATGAGGGAATCACAGGAGTGGGAACCGGTTCCACCGTTATTGTTCCCAACGACTATCTGGAAAGTAACAGGGACGATATTGTCCTGACGCTGAAGGCAGTGTACAAAGCCCTGGATGAGATTCAAAACGATGAACAGCTGGAATTCGATGAAGGCATGGAGTTTTTTAAGGAAATGGGTACAGAGTATTCCGAATCGGAGATGCAGACGGAAATCGATACCCGGGACCTATATTCTTATGAAAAACTGAAAGACCTGGAATATGGAAATCATGTGGTGTTCTCTGCAGTGGAACTGATTAAGCTGGGGCTGCTGGAAGAAGGAAGCGCAGAGACAGTGGCTGAGAGTATCCGCAAAGACCTGCTGGAAGAAGCCACAGGTGTGGAGATTAACATGGTCATACCCAAAATTTGAGGGACGATAATTTTCAGTCTGAAACTGCAGGGTGTGTTCCCGTGAGCGGGAACCTCCTGCAGACAAGGAGCATGTATATGAGAAAAAGGAATAAAGGAAAGAAGCGTTCTTATGTGGGATTGTCTGTACTGTCCATTGTGCTGTTCTTTTTTATCTGGTGGCTGTTTACAGAAGGGTTTTTAGGAACCATTAAGGCCAATGTGCTGCCTGGGCCGGTGAAAGTATTCACCACTTTAAGTGATAAGTTTTCCAATAAAAATCCAGACGGGGCGCTGATGCAGATGCACCTGTGGGCCAGTCTGAAAGTTACCCTGTCCGGTTATGTAATCGGATGTCTGGTGGGGATTCCCCTGGGAATATTTATGGGGTGGTATGAGAAGGCGGATATCTTCATCAATCCCATTTTTGATTTCATCCGCCCCATTCCTGGAATTGCGTGGACGCCCCTATTTATTCTGCTGTTTGGGATCGGGATGCTGCCGAAAGTGATTGTAATCGCCCTGGCGGCCTTCGGTCCGGCGCTTGTAAATACTTATACGGGAATCCGTCAGACGAAAGAGGTACATATCTGGGTGGGCCAGACATTTGGAGCCTCTAAGTTTGAGATTCTCACGAAAATCGCTATACCCTCATCGATTCCCTTTGTACTCACCGGAATGCGGGTGGGGCTGGGAGTTGCCTGGTCCACCATTATCGGAGCGGAAATGCTGGCGGCTACAGCAGGGCTGGGGTATCTGATTAATCTGTGCCGTGGGATTTACCGGCCGGATATTATCATTGCGGCTATGATCTGTGTAGGGCTTATCGGTGCCGGGCTGGGGTATGTGCTCACCCTGGCTGAACGCCGGCTTATGAAAGGAGGGCGCTGGTAATGTTGGATAGAAGAGCAAAAGGATGGCAGAAGACAGTTGCTGCAGTGATTTCCTTTGCCATATTTGTATCAGTCTGGCAGCTGGTTACCTTAAATCCCACCATTCATCAGGTGATGCCGGGGCCTTTCGCGGTTCTGCAGAAATTTTTTCTGTCTTTTGCAGAGCCCATAGGGAAAAATACCATGCTGATGCATATGTTAATCACACTCTCACGGTGGGCAGTGGGATTCCTGGCGGCCACGGTACTGGGCATTGCCCTGGGGCTGGCCATGGGCTGGTATCCCAAATTCGAATATTTTATGCGCCCGTTGTTTGAACTGGTCCGGCCCATTCCCACACTGGCGTGGATTCCCCTGGTGATTCTCTGGTGCGGAATCGGGGAATTTGCCAAGTACACACTGGTTTTCATCGGAGCATTTATGAGTATTGTCCAGAATGCTTATCACGGGGCCAAATCCGTGGACCGCTCCATTGTCCATGCGGCCAGAATGCTGGGATGTAATGACAGGCAGATGTTCTTTACCATTGTGATTCCGGCCTCAGTTCCGGCCATTTCCGCCGGACTGCAGATAGGAGTGGCGTCCGCCTGGTCGTCGGTGGTGGCGGCGGAGCTGGTGCGTTCCTCCAGCGGCGTGGGGTGGATCGTGGTTACAGGGCAGCAGAACAATAACATGACACAGATTTTGGTGGGGATTCTGGTGATCGCGGTGATCGGCCTGTTACTAGCGCTTTTGATCAGAAAAGTGGAGGATGTGCTATGCAGATGGAACAAGAGAGGAAGATAGATTCTCCTATTATCACCCTGGAACATGTGGAGAAAGAGTTTGTGAAAGTGAAGGAAGGCGGCACGTTCAAAGTGGTGGAGGATCTGAATGTCCAGGTGCGGGAAAATGAATTTCTGGTATTGTTCGGGCCTGGGCAATGCGGAAAGACCACTATTTTAAACATGATTGCCGGTTTCGAGGAGCCGGATGCAGGCAGTATCTGTATGTATGGAAAAGAGATTCAGGGGCCGGATCCCTCCCGGGGAATGGTATTTCAGAATCTTGCCATTTTCCCCTGGCTGACGGTTATGGGCAATGTGGAATATGGTCCCCGGATGAAGGGGATAGACAAGAAGACCCGGCGGGAAAAAGCCCAGCATTACATCGACCTGGTGGGCCTTCAGGGGTTTGAAAACCACTACCCCATCCAGATTTCAGGCGGCATGAAACAGAGGGTGGGAATCGCCAGGGCATACTGCAATGAGCCGGATGTGATCTTGATGGATGAACCCTTCGGGGCGCTGGATGCCCAGACCCGCTATCTCATGCAGGATGAGATTGTGAGAATCTGGCAGGCCGAGAAGCGCACCGTGATTTTCGTCACCAATAATATAGAAGAAGCAGTCTATGTGGCAGACCGGATTGTGGTGATTCGAAACTGTCCCACCAGCGTGAAAGCGGAATATGAGATTGGCCTGCCCCGTCCCAGAAGCTATATAGCCCCTGAGTTTTTGAAGCTGCGCCGGGAAATCAACGAAGTGGTGGACCACACATTGTAGAAAGGAGCACCGTATGGCAGAAAAACGCATAAAAATAAAAGTGGACCATTTGACGAAAAAATTCGGTGAGCTTCTGGTTCTGGACGATGTGTCCTTTGATGTGGAAGAAGGAGAATTCCTGTGCATTGTGGGGCCTACCGGGTGCGGGAAAACCACGTTTTTAAACAGTGTCACCCGATTGTATGACATCACGGCAGGCCAGATTTTTGTCAATGGGGAAGAAGTGGATTTGAAAAAGCATAATATATCCTATATTTTTCAGGAGTTTTCTGCCATGCCCTGGCTGACCATTGAGCAGAATGTGGGGTTTGGGCTGGATATTAAGAAAGTGCCCAGGGCAGAAAAGAAGGAGAGGGTGGATGAGATGCTGGAGATCGTGGGCCTTACCGATTTCCGTCACTTTTATCCCCAGCAGGTGTCTACCAGCATGAACCAGAGAATCGGCATTGCCAGGGCATTTGCCACCCGGCCGGAGATTCTGCTGATGGACGAGCCTTATGGACAGCTGGACATTGACCTGCGCTTTAAGCTGGAAGATGAGCTGGTGAATCTATGGAGGAAAACGAAAACTACGGTACTGTTTATCACCCACAATGTGGAGGAGGCAGTGTACCTGAGCGAGCATATTATGGTGCTCACCAACAAGCCCTGTCATGTTAAGACTGTAATCGAGAACCGGCTTCCCAGGCCGCGGGATGTGATGTCTATGGAATTTGTAAAGTTGAGGGATCATGTGACAGAGATGATCAAATGGTGGTAGTATGACACTTGTGCTGTTTGTCATATGTGTGGCTGCTTCCACCGCCGGGGCTCTGGCAGGATTTGGAGGCGGCGTGATCATCAAGCCTGTGCTGGATGCTTTTGGAATCCTTTCTGTGAGTACGGTGAGTTTTCTGTCCGGGTGTACGGTGCTGGGAATGTCTTTGGTATCTCTGGTGAAATGCAGGAAAGATTCTGTGAAGCTGGAGTTTGGCACCAGTACACCCCTGGCCATGGGTGCGGCTGCGGGCGGGCTGGCGGGGAAAGAATTTTTTGAGTGGGTCAAACACAGATACGGTGATGAAAATGTTCTAGGTATGGTACAGGCACTGCTGCTTCTGATTACCACAATACTGGTGTTCCTTTACATATGGAAAAAGGAACAGCTCCCTTCTATGAAAATCAAAAACCCTGCTCTTTGTCTGGCAATCGGCCTGCTTTTAGGGGGCATTTCATCCTTTCTGGGAATCGGAGGCGGGCCGCTGAATGTGGCGGTTTTGTTCTTCTTTTTTTCCATGGATGTGAAAGCAGCGGCCAGAAATTCCATTTATGTCATTCTTTTCTCTCAGGCTTTCAGTCTGACAAGCGCTGTAATAAACCATACGGTGCCGGATTTTCAGACGGAGCATCTGGTGGTGATGGTGTCCGGTGGAGCTTTCGGAGCGGTTTTGGGGGCAGAGCTCTCGGAGAAA
Organism: uncultured Lachnospiraceae bacterium; assembly: GCA_910587105.1. Classification (GTDB taxonomy): domain Bacteria; phylum Bacillota; class Clostridia; order Lachnospirales; family Lachnospiraceae; genus MGBC164599. The sequence goes on along the minus strand of CAJUMB010000040.1, from coordinate 13,103 downwards.
ACGGACGCAAAAGGGCTGGAAAAATTTCTGTATGGGCTGGTGCTGCTTGTGATTGGAATCAATCTGTATAATCTGGCGGTGTTTGCGGGGATGTGCCGTTAAATCCGGCATCAATATATCCTATTATCTAATCTCCGAATTTTCCAAGACAGCGGTATTGGATGGGTGTTCTCTGAAAACAGGTGTGGAAATAGCTGGAGAAATAGGCGTCACTGGGGAAGCCGGTGCGCTCGGCGATTTCCCGGATGTTCCAGGAGGTGTTCTGGAGAAGGATTTTAGCGGCGTTCATCCGGGTTTTCATCAGGTACTGTTTGGGAGTCAGGCCGGTCTGCTTTTTGAATTTCTGTGAAAAATAGCTGGTGTTCAGGCACGCCCGCCCGGCCAGGCCGGCTACGGTAATGGGCAGGTGGTAATTGCTTTCTATGTAATGGATAGCTTCGTCAATTACAGACTGGCCTCTTTTTGTTGTATAGCGCAGGGTCAGCAGGTCGCACAGAAGGGTGTGGATATGGCTGGATATGGTTTCTTCGTATAAAGGTTTTTGTTCCAGAAAGCCGGACACAATGTCCAAAAGGGCCTGGTGGGTGCGGTTGATATAGGGAGGGGAGAAAACACGGCCGTACTGGAACAGGCGCTGGACCATGGCTTTTGAGTGATTCCCTTGAAAGCGCATAAACAGAAATTCTGTGTCGTCTCTGCAGGAGGCGTACAAGTGTGCTCTTGAGGTGTCCACAATGGCCAGGTCATTTTCGTGCAGCAAATATTCCTTTCCTCCAGTCACCAGCAGCATTTCCCCGTGCAGCACATAATGGAATACATAAAAACGGAAATTGGTAATCTGCCGGGAGACCAGATAGTGCCGGTTCAGAAAATAATGGCCGCCCAATTCTGTATAGAACAGGTTTTCCCGGGCAAAATCAGAAGGGGCATTTACGTAATATTCAGAGTTTTTTAATTTGATACCGGCTTCGCCAAAAGGTTTCATAACAGTCTCCAAATCAATGATTTCTTATGATATTACTATAATAACCGTAATGAGAATATGCGTAAAACAGTTTATAATATGGGATATATTCTACCATATAATTTGGATGATAGATAGAGAGAAAACTATAATATTTGATATGAGGTGATTGAGAAACTTTTTTTAAAGTGACGAGTTTGGACAAAAGAATTCGCTCCTTATTTGTTTCTTTTGTCCAGAGCGCGAATGAATTTTCAAACACGCTCTAGACTCTGGTTGTGGTGTGAATATTTGCAATTGTGTAAATCTGATTTGTTTGGGAGGAAATTATGTTGAATAGAAAAAATTTTATTGCAGCCATGTTGGGTAAGAGAATAGGGCAGGTGCCTTTATTGATGCGGGAAGGGTTTGAATATTGGTGGGAACCCAGGGGGAAAGATGCCTTTCGGGCGGCGTGGATGGCGGAAGGCCAGTACCGCAGGCTGATTCAGGGGGTGAAGGAGGCACAAGTCTATATTTTGTGTCAGGAACAGCCATTGTTGTTTAACCGCTTTATGATGACCAGTACCAATCGAATCCAGACAAAGATAAAGGAAGTGGATGAGAATACCAGAGATATTTATGGACAGCTGCACACGGCGAGAGGGGTTCTGAAATTCCGGGATTCTGTTTTTCGGAATCAGTGTACCCAGTGGAATATGGAAGTTCCTGTGGCCGAACTTGAGCAGATGGAGGCCCTTCTTGAGACTCCTTTTGAAATTGACATGGAGGAGGTGGAGCTGACAGCAGGGCATGTGCGGGATATGGTGGAGCGTCTGGACGAGAGGGTGATTTATCAGTTTTTTATTCCATCTCCCATTGTGGCTATTTCCCGCTGTATGGATTTTGAGATGTTTCTGGAGGCTTCTCTCACTGAACGGGAGTTGATTTTGGAGGGGCTGAAGGAGATTACACGCAGACAACTGTTAATGCTGGACGCTGTGGTGCCGAAACTGCCGGAGCATATTGTATTCTGGATGGGGGGATCAGAGCAGTGCGCTCCGCCTATGATGCATCCGGAGGCCTTTGACTTGTTCGTGGAGCCGTATGATTCGCAGATTGTGGAGAAGATTCACAGTTACGGTTATGCTGTGGGCTGTCATTGCCATGGAAAGGTCAAACACGCATTGGGGGTGATGAAGCGCATCGGCTATGATGCCACAGAGCCGGTAGAGCCCAGTCCCCAGGGGAATGTGTCTATGAGGGAAGGGTTTGAGATTGCGTCCGGTAAAATGACCTTGATCGGAAATCTGGAGTGGGCGGATTTGGAATTGTGCTCCCAGGAACAGATCCGGGAGCGTGTGAGGGCACTGGGGGAATTTAAGCATGAGCGTCTGATCGTGGCTTCCTCAGCAGGGCCCATTACCAGCGTTACATCTAAGCTGGTGGATAATCATCTGGCGTGGCTGGAGGCTTATGAGGAGGTGTTTGGGTGATTTTTGAGAGGGCCAGGGACATAGGGTTCCTGGTCTTTTTATAGGAGGGGGATAATTTACCATATACTCCAAGGGATATCTGGTAAAAAATAATAGAATCCGCTATAAAATAGCAAATAAAACATAACTTTGTAAAAATATGATATTTTATAGCGGAAGGAGTGGCAGCATATGATAAGAATTTTGTTATCGGCCAAGATCAGTTAAATGAATAGTAACAGCATTTCCAATCTTAGTCATCTGATAAACATTTTCATCAAGAAATGATTCTTCCATAAACGAATCGTCTTCCTCAGAATCAATAAGTGTCCCCAGGCTGCTGTGCTCGTAAAGCTGTAATTCCACATTTGAGGCATTGGGCGAGAGATACCCGTTATTGTCGATGACAAAAACCATTTCAGGATTTTCATAAGAAAGCAGTCTGTAAGTCACCTGATTTTCCAGGTTATCTTTTCCTTTTAAGTAATACTCTTTGCCTGGCGGAAGGTTTTCACATACAGCAGTTATCGTGCTTTCTACGCTGTTGAATGAAAAATCTTTTATTGTTACAGGGGTTCCGTCAGAGAGTGTGATTACCTGACCGCTCTGAACGACGGCGGTGCGCTGGTTTGATTTTTCTATGGATGCATGGAAAATGAATCTGTATTTTCCGATTTCATCCATGTTATGGATTTTGTTGACAGTAAATACTGCTTCTATTTCAACGGGGTCTTCCAGGCAGAAGTCTTTATCCAGGTAATAGTTCAGAACATATTTACCGGCAGGTGCTTCAGGGGAGGCGTCTGTTTTATGCTGGATTTTCACATGGAGCTTCCTGCCGTTTATTTTTACATGGTCAGATAATTCAGTATCAATTATCTGTCTGCCGTTTTCAAATTTTTGTGATACCAGAAGAAACAGCTGGTTTTTATCTAAGATAACTTCCTCTAATGTGAGTGTCAGGCCGTTTTTTGTGATATAGGAATTTTTTATCTCTGTATAAGAGGATATATCTTCTGAAATTCTAAGCATTTCGCCAATTGCTGTTGTAAATTTATGGAGCGCTGCCTTGACTTCTGAATGGAAAATACATGCCATACTCAGGAGAATGATAACTGCGGCACAGGCGGCACCTGTCAGATATTTACGCAGCGCCAGGGTGTTTTGAGTTTCCCTCCAGGGTTTTTCTGATCGTATCACCAATTCGTCATCAATACTGCCAAATAGAGATAAGAATAAAAAGTGGTTTTTGTTCATGGTAAGTACCTTTCTTCCATCAATTTCTTTCTAAGTTTTTTTCTTGTGCGGAATAGATTTGACTTTATGGAACTCACTGAATTATGGTGCCTTTTGGCTATTTCTTCAATGGAATCCATGTACCAGTATCGGCGTATAAAAATATCCTGATCTTTTTCTTTGAGGTGATACAGGAATTCATTGATAATCTGCAGGAGCTCTTGCTCCTGTACGTGGTCTTCCAAAGGGCTTTCCAGTGTCTGATTGAGCATCTGTGTTTCTTCCAGGATGTTCAGGCTGGTCATATGCATGTCTGTTCTTTTTGAAGCATATTTTTTTCTCAGCTTGTCTATTGCGAAGCCGCGGGTGATTTTCCCCAGAAAGCTGGAGAGAACGGCGGGCTTCTTAGGTGGGATATATCTCCAGGCGGCAAACCATGTATCATTTACACATTCCTCTGAATCCTCCCGGTTCATTAGAATGTTCCATGCGATATGAAAGCAGAAAGGAGATAATAAAATGGATTTTGCGATTTTTGACAGAAAAGAGATTGAAGAAATGTTCCGGCAGACTTATGAACGTATGCCGGAAAAGATACGCCAGCTTGCCGTAGATGAATTTGGAGGCGTTGAGGAATGGAAAAAACATTTTTGGCAGCTATAAAACACAATCCAGAAATAAAGCGGTCCAACCGCAATCTGAATCAGACCATCCTTTTGATTACCCACGATGGGAAAATTGCACTGGAATCAGACCGCATTGTTGTCATAGAAGATGGTAAAATTGTCAGGGATCATTTGGAGAGACAGAGGTGAGAATATATGTGGAAGGACTATTCCAAAAGTTATATCAAGCATAACCGGGCCTCCAGTGTGTCCATTATGGCGGCAGCCTCGATTGCCGCCATGTTTACTGGTGATTGTGATCGCTTCCCTGGTTTTAATTATCCGCAATTCTTTTGAAGTATCCATGAATGCCCGAATTCATCAGTTTGGCATTTTATCCAGCATCGGCGCTTCGCCGGGGCAGATTAGAATCTGTCTGATGCAGGAAGCGGCAGTCTTAACCGTTCTGCCTATGATACTGGGAAGTCTGGCGGGGATTCTCATCAGCTGGGGGCTGATGGGGGCGGTCAATTATTTTGCAGCCGATGTGTCAGGACGCCGGGAACCTGTATTTCATTATCATCCAGCTGTATTGGCAGTTACCATGGTGTCCGTTGTTTTGATAGTCCTGTTTTCCGCATGGATTCCCGCAGGAAAGCTGAGCAGGATGACGCCCCTTGAGGCCATACGAAGCGCAGGAAGTGTACCGTTAATGAAAAAGAAACATTCCAGGATGTTTACCACCCTTTCCTCTATCAGCACCAGATATACTTATTTTGAGAAGTATCAGGATGCGTGGGATATCATGCTCACTTTGAAAGATACGGAGATTGCTGATTTTCATTTGACAAAGGAACTGGAGAAAGTTTCTGGAATACAAGAGGTGACAGTCAGCCCCTCATTTAGGTGAAACAAGTCCGCAGCGGTGTCGAAATGAGGGGCCTAAAAAAGCCGCTTTATAATTGCTGCATGTTGAAATTAAAACGAACATGTTTTTCTTCCTGTGCCTCATCTTCCAAAGTTGATGAGTTAGTAACTATGAATCTTCAACCATTAATCTCACTCAAATACCGATACACAGTAGCTGTAGAACAGGAGAACTGTCTGGCCACAAAGGAGATTGCACCTTTTAACTGAAACAGTCCCTGGTCATTTAATTTCTGCACGATATCTTTGCGCTCAAACTGATTCAGACGGGTGATGGGCGTGGCAAGATCTTTGGTGACATCATCAAAAATTTTCTGCATCAGCAGAGTGATGTCTGTGGGAAAGCTCTCTGTCATGGGCATGGCGGCAGTCTGTTCGGCGGCAGCAGATGCGGGCTGCTGGTCGATAGGCGCCTGTTCTAAGAAGGAATCAGGATGTATGGTGGACAGGAGTTTCTGATGGAGCTCCATGAAGCGGCTGTCGTCGTAATTGATACACAGAAATCCCACGGGTTCATTGTTTTCATCTTTGATCATCATGGTTGAGGACCGCAGGACATGGCCGTTGGCGGCAACACCTTTGTAGTTGCACAGGAAATCATGGGTTTCGTATATTTTGGAGGAGAGCAGGTGCAGCGCTGTGTTGGTCAGGGGGCTTCCCACAGTCCGTCCGCTGACATGGCCGTTGGCGATTGCCACGATTGCCTGATGTTTCGGGTCCAGGTCCTGGAGGACGACCTCGTAATCCGGGCCCAGAGTTTTGCCGAGAAAATCAACAATAACAGTATATTGCTGAAGAATATGCTTATTCATATAAATTCCCCATTTCATTGTGAAGCGTGTTAAGGCTGGATTAAATAGTGACAATAAATACATTATCGCATTTCACCTGCTAAAATTCAATATGAAATTCCGGGTCTGGCGGTTTATTGCGCCTTGCGCTGCTGGAAATGGTTTTTATATTGTGGTATGATATTAAAAAAATTACGTTGGACACAATGGAAAGGAACGATAAGACGACAATGATTACAACAATTTTGTTTGATATGGACGGAACCCTGCTTCCCATGGACCAGGACAACTTTACAAAGGGTTATTTTCGTGAGCTGGTGAGAAAGTTTGCCCCTTATGGCTATGAACCGGAGCAGTTCACAAAGACAGTCTGGGACGGGACTGGGGCCATGGTGAAAAATGACGGAAGCCGATGGAATGAGCAGGCTTTTTGGGAAGTGTTTTCATCAGTATACGGGGAGGAAAAGACTAAGAAAGACAAAGGAATCTTTGACGACTTTTACAGCAATGAATTTATGCGGACCAGGGAGTTCTGCGGTTACAATCCCCAGGCAGCGCAGGCGGTGAGGGAGCTGAAAGACGCAGGGTATCGGCTGGTGCTGGCCACCAATCCTATTTTTCCGGCAGAGGCTATTGAAGCCCGTATCCGCTGGGCGGGAATTGAGCCGGAAGAATTTGTCCTTCGCACTACATATGAGAACACAAGATACTGTAAACCTAACCCGGATTATTATAGAGAGATCTCACAGAAACTGGGAGTTCTGCCGGAAGAATGCCTGATGGCGGGCAATGATGTGAGAGATGACATGACAGCAGAGACGGTGGGGATGCAGGTGTTTTTGATGACAGACTGTCTCATTAACAGGGAAAATAAAGAATTGTCAAAATACCCCAAGGGGAGTTTTTCCCAGTTATTGGATTATATTTTAAACATCCGCCAAAGCGGATCATGAGCGGCGCAAAAGCCTCGGAGCAGGATGAATCCTCCGGGGTTCTTTTCTTTTTTCCAGAAACGTGTTAATCTTAAGAAAGTCTTAAACAATTTCCAACCATGTATTTAAAAAAGAATGTGTATGATGGATGCAGAAACAGTCAGAAAGACAGCGACAGAGAGGGGGAGCTTATGATGGAGGGGATTCTGGTGTGTGACGATGACCAGGAGATTGTGCAGGCCATCGAGATCTATCTTTCTCAGGAGGGATACGAAGTGTATCAGGCCCATGACGGTCTGGAAGCTTTGAAAGTCCTGCAGGAGAAGAAGGTACAGCTGATTATCATGGATATTATGATGCCGCGGCTGGACGGAATACGGGCCACACTGAAGATTCGGGAGCAGAATGCGGTGCCTATCATTATTTTGTCTGCAAAATCGGAGGATGCGGATAAAATCCTGGGGCTGAATATCGGTGCGGATGATTATCTGACCAAACCATTTAATCCGCTGGAACTGGTAGCGCGGGTGAAATCACAGCTGCGAAGGTATACCAGGCTGGGAGCAAGCCCGGAGCTGGGAAGAATCGGAATATATGAGACAGGCGGTCTGGTGGTGGACGATGAGAGAAAGGAGGTTACGCTGGACGGGCAGATGATCCGCATGACGCCCATTGAGTATCAGATTCTTTTGCTGCTGATTAAGAATAAGGGACGGGTGTTTTCCACTTCGCAGATATATGAGTATATCTGGAAGGAAGATGCCATCGGTGCAGAGAGCACAGTGGCAGTGCATATCCGCCATATCCGTGAAAAGATTGAGATTAACCCCAGGGAACCACGGTATCTGAAGGTTGTCTGGGGAGTGGGTTATAAAATAGAAGTTTTGTAAGGAGGCAGAAGAAATGAAGAAATGGTTGGAATCTGGATTGGGGAAGGCTGTAGGGATTGTTCTGGCATGTCTGGCAGCGGGAGGTTTTGTCCTCAGCATGCTGTGGATGGCGGCAGTTCCGTCTGTGCAGCCCCAGGATTTGTTTTTGAACGGACAGGGCTTTTGGGAGAGCAGTACTTATCACAATGAGCTTATGTGGAGAGCAGGCCGGGAAATGGAAGTTTACACGAATCAGTGGATGTTTGGAGAGGAGGGGGAGCTGAACAGGGAGGCATCTGTGGATGTGGGACAGCTCACCGGCTATCCGGTAGAGGGGCTTACCTATAAACTGGGAGATCTTCTGGACTGGAGTGAAAATCTTTCGGATGACGGGGAAAAGGCTATCGTGGTCTGTAAAAGGGCAGAGGACGGGGGAAAATCCTATTTCTATCTGGATGATTTTCGCAGGCAGTTTGAAAATGGGACTCTCCGGGCTGTGTGGAAAGAAGATGGACAGGATGGCTGGGATTTGGACCAGCTTTTCAGAACCTGGGAGAAAATGTATGATCAGGAGATTACTCTGGAACAGGCATACGCGGAGGAATACGGCGCAGATACCGTCTGGGAAGACCAGGCCTATGAGCTGGAAGCGCAAGCGGCGGACGACGGTTTTTATGAGACAGGAGTATCCGGAAATCTGGAGGCAGTTGTGGACAAAGATGGCAATCGTGTGATTACTGACTTCTGGATTTATCAGGGAAACTGTCTGGAGGAACGCTATCATCCACAAGGCGCGGACTCTCTGCTGGAGCTGGTGAATGAGAAACAGTGGAAACTTTCGGAAGCTTTTGCGGCAGTGGGAACAGCTGTGGCGCAGATTGCAGAGAGTGCAGAGCTCATGGAGGAACAGAGATATGAGCGGATGCAGGACACCAATGTAAGTTATTTGTATGTGGATTTGGAACAGAAACAGGCATTTTCCAACAAAAGCCAGTTCGAAAAGTTTAACACCTGGGAGGACAGTCTGGAACAGATGAAACAGATGGGCAGTTATCTATGGCTGTCCAAAGGGGCTGTCGGAACCAATTATGACAGCAATAATATAGCAGCCCGTGAAGACCAGTGGCGGGATATGGTGGAGTACCCTTCCGGTGAAGAATACCGGGAAGAGAACAAGAACTATGTCTTCGCTGTGGCTGTGGATATCTCATTGCCAGTCCGGGACTGGGTGTCTGAACAAAGAGAAAGCTTTCAGAGTTACAGGGGAGCTCTGAGGAAGGCCGCAGGCGGCTGCGCGGCCTGTGCTGTGATTGGTATGGCGGCTTTGGTATGGCTCACTTTGTCTGCAGGACACAGCGGGAAGAAAAAAGGTGTGGTATTGAATTTTTTTGATAAATGGAAAACGGAAGCGTCGGCACTGCTGATCATTCTGGTGTGGGCCCTTCTTCTGGCATGGGTGGTGGAGAGCAGTATTATCCAGCCTTCCGTATTCCGGGAATACCTGGATTCTCAATGGGGAAACGGCGGGGTTACCCGGGCGCAGATGATGGTTTATACCTGCCTGGTGCTGCTGAGCTTCAGCCTGATAACTCTGTTCCTTCTGTGGGGGTATTTGAGCCTGGTGCGCAGAGGAAAGGCGGGCATATTGTGGAGAAACAGTCTTTTGTATCTGATGCTTCGCCAGGGAAAACGGGGATTTCTTGCCCTGAAGGTGATACCGAAAAAAGCGGTGATGCTGGGAGGTTTTCTGCTGATTCAGCTGCTACTGAGCGTGGCAGTGGCAAGTTGTATGTATAGTGGGCATTTTTTTCTCTTTTGCCTGATTTTCACAGGGGCTTCCGGGATTGGCTGGATTGGGAAAGTGTCTGTGGAGTATGTCAGGATTCAAAAAGGCATTCGAAAAATTGCCGATGGGGATATTGGATATCAGATTCCTATCAAGGGGCTGACCCTTGACCGTAAAATTATGGCCCAGGATATTAACCGTGTGGGGGAGGGGCTGGACCAGGCAGTGGAGAAAAGTGTGAGAAGCGAACGGATGAAAACGGAGCTGATTACCAATGTATCCCATGATATCAAGACGCCGCTGACATCTATTGTGAATTACGTGGATTTGTTAAAGAGAGAACAGCTTCCGGGAGAGCATGTGCAGGAGTACCTGGACATACTGGACAAAAAATCCCAGCAGTTGAAAAATCTCACAGAGGATGTGGTAGAGGCATCAAAAGCCAGTACCGGAAACCTGGCCCTACAGTATGATGAGCTGGACCTGGTGGAGATGGTTCTCCAGGTAAATGGAGAATTTCAGGAAAAATTTGAGGAGAGAAATCTGTCTCTGAAACTGCGTCTGCCGGAAGATACAGTGATGGTGTGGGCAGACGGCAGGCGTATGTGGCGTATTCTGGAAAATATCTACCAAAATGCGGCAAAATATGCAATGCCTCACACCAGAGTCTATGTGGACCTGTCCCTTCACGCGCTGCAGGCTGTTTTTACCATGAAAAATATCTCTGAACAGCCGCTGGACATTTCACCGGAGGAGCTGACGGAACGTTTTGTGCGTGGGGACAGCTCCAGAAATACCCAGGGCAGCGGGCTGGGATTATCCATCGCCAGAAGTCTGACAGAACTGCAGTCAGGAGAATTCCAGCTGTTCCTGGATGGGGATTTGTTCAAAGTCCAGCTTTCCTTTCCTGTTCGTGAGAGGAAGACTGAAGCAGCCCTGAATGCGGAAAAATAATAAGAAAACAACTATGGTGTATGTATGCTGCTCCTAATTTTACAGAAGAAAGTTCTTCAATATAAACCATAAAACAGGCACCAGCAGGCTGGGGAGCATATTCAGAGCCTTGCAGTCTTTGATGCCCAGAATGGACAGCCCAGAGCTGAAAATCAAAACTCCCCCCACAATGGATACTTCTGACATGAGCTCCGGGGATATAAAGCCTGAGAGCAGCCCGGCAGACAGATAAATGCTCCCCTGCCATAGAAACAAAACCACTGCAGCCAGCGCCATTCCGATACCATAGGTGGAAGCCAGCACCATGGAAGTGACAAAGTCCAGGGTGGCGTTGGTAAATAAGTATGTATGGTCATGGTTGATGGCGCTTTGGATAGGGCCCAGAATGGACAGCGTGCCGATGCAGTAGAGGAGAATTCCCGTGGAGAGCCCCTGTCCCAGATTGGAGCTGGAAAACTTTCCCACAAAGCTCTGGAAGCGGCCGTCCAGGTCAGCCATGGTGCCCAGGAGACTTCCGGCTGCCAGGCTTAGGATAAAGAGCACTGGGTACTGGCTGTCGGGCAGGTTTCCCACCACAGCATTGATTCCCAGAACCGCGGCTGCCAGACCCATGGCGTTATAAAGGGCGTTCTGGTATTTTTCTTTGATTCCTTTTCTGATGATACTTCCGATTAGGCTGCCAGCGAGTATGGTGCCTGTGTTGACGATGGTTCCAATCATATAGTCGATTCCTCCTGTGAAAAATGTTTTTATACATAAGAATTTTCGAAAATGAACTTTCGATGCTCAATCTATAGAATACGCTTTCGACGGGTTCTGGTCAAGTGGTATGTAATTTAACAAAATTTTGTTGACTTTTTGTGGCTTTCGTAGGATAATATAATTACTTAAATAAAAGGTTTAAGAAAGTTCCGAATAAATGCGTGAGGAGGATTTGGAAAATGGAAGGAAAAATGAAAACTGCGGTAATGCTGGGGATTGGAAAGATGGGATTTGAAGAACGTGACATCCCCACGCCGGCCGCAGATGAAGTGTTGGTAAAATTGGATTATGTGGGGATCTGCGGTTCGGATTTACATTATTATGAGACAGGGGCCATCGGTGCGTATGTGGTGGAGCCGCCGTTTGTTCTTGGGCACGAACCTGGCGGGGTCGTGGTGGAAGTGGGCGAAAATGTAAAACATTTGAAAATAGGTGACCGGGTGGCGCTGGAGCCGGGAAAGACCTGTGGACAATGCGAGTTCTGCAAAGGCGGAAAATACAATCTCTGCCCGGAAGTGGAGTTCTTTGCCACGCCGCCAATCGACGGGGTGTTCCAGGAATATGTTGCCCATGAAGCGAATCTGTGTTTCCGTCTTCCTGACAATGTGAGTACACTGGAGGGAGCTTTGATTGAGCCTCTGGCGGTGGGATTCCACGCAGCTATACAAGGCGGAGCTCAGGCGGGACAGACCGCGGTGGTGATGGGAGCCGGATGTATCGGGCTGGTGAGTATGATGGCATTGAAAGCCATGGGCGTATCCAGAGTTTATGTGGTTGATGTGATGGAGAAGCGTCTGGAGAAAGCCTTGGAACTGGGAGCAGACGGAGTGATCAACGGGAAAGAAAAAGATGCAGTGGATGAAGTCCTGAGACTCACAGACGGCAAAGGGTGTGATTTGTCTATTGAGACGGCAGGCACCCAGATTACCACGGTGCAGACGGTGCAGATGTCTAAGAAAGGGGCCACAGTTGTGCTGGTGGGATATACGGCAAGCGGCGAGGCCAATATGCCCTTGAGCCTTGCTCTGGACAAGGAGCTCACATTTAAGACAGTATTCCGTTACCGCAATATTTATCCTATGGCGATTGACGCGGTGGCATCGGGAAAAGTGAATTTGAAAGGGATTGCCACTCATATCTTTGATCTGGATGATGTGCAGCACGGGATGGATTACAGCATACATAATAAAGCGGATATTGTTAAAGGCGTGATACGGATTCATAAAGATGCAAAATAAGGCGGGGGAATTTTGAAATATCTATCTATTGGAAAATAGATAACTGCGGAGCGGATTCCAAAGGTGACGAGTTTGGACAAGATGAATAAAACTCTGGTTGTGAAAGAACGTTTGTAATTGTATACGGTAAGAAAATATGGTGGGAAAAAGAAACGGTATAGTTTAACGTCTATACGGTTTCTTTTTTTGTGTGCGCCCGGCGAAGCCTGGAATCTGTACGCCCCGATTAGCATGAGATTTGCGCCAAATTCGGTCAACACAGACCGCTGTACCTCCCTCATTTGGCACAAATCTCCCATAGCATACTTTTGGGAACGAAGAATGATATTAAAGATGAAAAGTCCGGAAAAGCCCATAAATAGAGCGTTTTCCAAAGTGGAATATATGGTTAATCTAAGATATTAACCCATATTTAACCCATTTCAGAAAAAAGGGCCTTTTAATAGCGTTTCTGTGTCTGTATGACGTTTCTTTGTGATTAAAAAAAGTTTGTTTAAACTTCTTATAAACTTGTGTATGAATTGTCTTTTAAAATGTAATTTACATTTTGTGATAATTTATATTTTATCGGTTGTTCTATTGATA
>CAJUMB010000039.1 GCA_910587105.1 uncultured Lachnospiraceae bacterium | reverse complement strand
ACCAAATCTGGGCAAAGGTTCCTCCGCAAGAATTGTTTGACTTCATCAATGAAGCGGCTAAGGAATCCGAAAGCGCAGAAAAGAAAGAAACAAAGCGTAAGAAGAAAAAATGAACGCAAAAAACCTTACCAATTTTCAGTTGTCATTTCTGAAAATCAGTAAGGTTTTTCTGTTATTGAAGTATTCTTTTATTCAGTGAGTGATACCTAAAATGTTGCCAAATCGTTGCCAGTTCCTAAACAAATTTGCTTGCAACCCGCATAAATACTAGGTTCTCAAATTCCATTTCATCACTCGAACTCAATCGTAGCCGGAGGCTTCGGACTCATATCATAGCACACCCGATTCACATTCTCCACCTCAGCCAGAATCCGCTCTGTAATTCGTTCCAGCACATTCCAATCCACCTTTTCAATGGATGCGGTCATTGCGTCAATGGTATTGATGGCACGGATAATTACCATATATTCAAATACCCGGGCATTATTTTTCATACCCACAGACTTAAAGTCCGGTACTACGGTAAAGTACTGCCACACCTTCTTGTCCAGTCCTGCTTTTGCAAATTCTTCTCTGAGAATCGCGTCGGATTCACGGACTGCGGTCAAACGGTCTTTGGTAATCGCGCCCAGACATCTTACTCCGAGGCCGGGGCCGGGGAAGGGCTGGCGGTAAACCATATCATGGGGAAGACCCAGTTCAACACCGCAGGCGCGCACTTCATCTTTGAATAGCTGCTTTAATGGTTCTACCAGCTGGAATTTCAGGTCTTCGGGAAGTCCACCTACATTGTGGTGGGATTTTACCATTTTTGCTGTTTTTGTACCGCTCTCAATGATGTCAGGATATATGGTTCCCTGACCCAGAAAATCAATTCCCTCCAGTTTCCGGGCTTCCTCCTCGAAAACGCGGATAAATTCACCGCCGATGATTTTTCGTTTTTGTTCAGGGTCTGCCACATCTTTTAATTTGCCGAGAAAACGTTCAGAGGCATCAACATAGATGAGATTAGCATGAAGTTCGTCACGGAATACTTTTACAACGCTTTCTGATTCATTTTTACGCATTAATCCATGATTGACATGGACACATACCAATTGTTGTCCGATTGCCTTAATCAGCATGGCGGCCACCACAGAGGAATCCACCCCGCCGGACAATGCCAGCAGTACTTTTTTATCTTTGACCTGCTGACGGATCAGCTGGACTTGGTCCTCGATGAAATTTTTCATGTTCCAGTTGGCCTCTGCCCTGCAGTCTTCGAAGATAAATTTTTTCAGTTCATCCTGGCTTGGGAGTTTAGAAAACTGTGTGCTGCATTGGGACTGGGGGTAGTCAATGGAAATCATAGGGCAGTCCAGCTGATAAAGCTCAGGGCTGATTTCGACTGCCTGTCCGTCTACTACACGGTTTTCACCGCCATTTAAAATAATACCTTTTACATTATCAAAACTTTTCAGAGTTTCTGCTGTGATATCGTGGGGGTGGATCTCACTGTATACACCCAGGTCACGGATTTCACGGGCGATTACAGTGTTCTGTGTGCTGCCCAAATCCAGAATTACGATTAAATCCTGTTTCATAGGGGATGGTCTCCTTCTCTTTTATTTGCTTCATTATAGCAAAACGTATGTGTTCTTGCAAAGAAAAAATGGAAAATAGACAAAATGATGCAGTCGTTTATGGATGTTTTTCATAGGGACTTTTATAATCAGGGCAAAGGTACGATTCACTCCAGGTCATCATTGTCTGCAGTACAGGGATAAAGCTTTTTCCCATCTCGGTCAGGGAATATTCTACCTTCGGCGGGATTTCTTTATAAACTTCTCTGTGAAGAAATCCATCGCTTTCCAGTTCCCGCAGCTGTTTTGTCAGAGTGGACTGGGTGATACCGTCAAGACGGCGCATCAGCTCTCCGAACCGCTGGACTTTGTAAAAAGATACATACCACAAAATTAAAATTTTCCATTTGCCGCCGATTACAGACTGCAGCCGGCTCATAGGAACACAGCGGGCAGTCACATCTTTATTGCTGAATTTATTTTCTGCCATATTGTTATGTGTTTTCCGTTTCTGTAGGGATTCTTTTCTGAAACAATGTATTAAAGACAATCTCAAAATACTTTATCAGTATATTCTGTTAGTGGGGAAAAATCAATAATAAAAAGATACATAGTATGAAAAATAGAACTAATCCTATAAAAAAACAGTACTTGATTCTATAAACGAATGGGAGTATTTTAATGTCACACACGGATATCCGAAGAGTAAAATATGACAGAAAATCATCTTACAAAATCAGGAACAAAGAGACTCCCAGAGTCCATATAATTAGCAGGAGGAAAGAATCATGCATTACACAGGAACCATATGGAGGCCTCCCTATGAGGCATCTTCACTGCTTTTGGAAGTTACCGCAGGCTGTACACATCACAAATGTAAATTCTGTACATTGTACGCAGACCTGCCGTTCTCATTCAGAATGTCACCATTCCAGAATATTGAAGAGGATTTAAAAGAAGCTCAGGAAATATATAGAAGTCTGGGAGGGCATGAAGTGTCCCGGACATTCCTGACAGGGGCGAATCCATTTGTATTAAAATATGAAAAGCTGATGAAGATTGCAGGACTGATTCATACATACTTTCCGGAAATGGATACAATCGGAAGCTTTGCCAGGGTGACAGATATCACTTTGAAAACAGACGAAGAACTCGTATCCCTTCGTGAAGCCGGGTATGATGGGCTGACAATCGGTATCGAAACAGCGGACGATGAGGCACTGCGTTTTATGAATAAGGGCTATCTGGCGGAAGATATTCTGAAACAGTGCCACCGTCTGGACCAGGCAGGCATCCGTTACAATTTCTTTTATCTGGCAGGAATATCCGGCGCGGGACGTGGAGAGGCAGGGGCAAGAGCCACGGCTGCTGTGTGCAGCCAGCTGCATCCTATAATAGTGGGTGCAAATATGTTGACCATCTATCCGGATTCCATTCTGTATCAGGAGATTCAGCGGGGAACCTGGCAGGAGGAAAGCGAAACAGAGAAATATCAAGAAGTCAGAACGTTGGTGGAGCATCTGGAAATTCCCACAGTTTTTGCCGCCCTTGGTGCATCCAACGCATTTCAGATACAGGGGGAGCTGCCCAGGGACAGAGAAAATCTTCTGGCATTTCTCGATGAGATTATAGAAAATACGGGAGAAGATGAATTACGGCGTTATCGCGAAAGTGTTCATCACCTTTAAATGGAAACCGCCTTAGAGCGTGTCTTAAAAATGCTTTTTGTCAGATGTATGACACGCTTTAGAGCGGTTTCTGTCTTAATATTACTGAATTTATTTACTCCAAGTTCAACCGATGATTCAATACATATCTGCACAAGAAATAAAATCCCACAGAGAACAGAATGCTGAAAATCAAGGCAGCGATAAGAGAATAATTAACGGTGTCATAAACAGCGTTTGCAGCTGCAACGGAATCGTCTACGGTGAGGCGGGCAGTTATGGTTTTTAAATGGGGCGCGGCCATACACATGATCACGATTCCGGCTATCTGCTGCAGGAAATAGAGACCCAAATAGACCCCTGCGGAAGCCAACAGTTTGTGCCCGGTAAACAAATTTCCAATAGCCGCTGACACATAGAGCTGTATCACCATGAAAAAAGGCGTCAGAAGCAGAGATATCTCTGCTGTTCTGACAATGGCGGGGGCGCTTGGGCTGAACAGTGAGGCAAGCATATTGGGCAGTTCACCGACAAATTCACCTGCGTCATGATAAGAAAGTACCAGTATCATGCAAGCGGTTATGGCCCATAGGAAAGTAATCGCCAGCCAGATGATGCCTGTAAAGCCTTTCCCCCAGATTAGCTGGTCGGCGGTGACTGGCAGCGTATTGGTCAGATAGCCCTGCTGGGCGAATACACTTTTGTAAAACCGATAACCAGTATAAAAGTAGGTAAAGACCATGACACAGCCTATGCCTATTATGGCTGCAAAAAGCAGAAGGACAGCCATGATAGATGAGTTGTATGACTGAACTCCGCCCATAAGATTGATGCCGATTCTGCAGATGACTGCAGCGGACAGGCCGATTATATGAACGGCAAGCAGCAGCGGCGAGATGGTACGCCATTCGTGTTTGAATACTTTTTTCAACATTTGAACACCTCCCGGAATAAGGAATCTATGGACTGGCCCTGTTTGATGCGGACTTCATCCACCTGCGCCTGCATACAAATCTGGCCGTCCCGGATAAATACCACCTCATCCAGAATATTTTCCACGTCAGCGATCAAATGTGTGGAAATCAGGATGGAAGCATTTTCACTGTAATTATTGATAATTGTGGCCAGGATATAATCCCGTGCAGCTGGGTCTACGCCGGCAATGGGTTCATCCAGACAGTACAGTTGTGCCCGCCGGCTCATAACCAGAATCAGCTGTACTTTCTCCTGAGTGCCTTTGGAAAGAGTCTTGATGGGGAGTGTTGGGTCGATATTCAGCCTTCGAAGCATATCCATTGCGCGTACAGTGTCAAAATCTTCATAAAAATCTTTGAAATAGGAGAGATACGTACTGACTTTCTGGTTCTCGTCCAGGTATGAGCGCTCCGGCAGATAGGACACGATTTTTTTCGTCTCCAGGCCGGGTTTATGGCCGTTGATGCGCAGTGATCCTTCTGTGGGACTAAGCAGGGAGTTGATCAGTTTGATCAACGTGGATTTGCCGCTTCCATTGGGTCCCAGCAGGCCGATGATCCGTCCGGATTCCAGCTTGAGATCTATATGGTTTAAAGCAGTACGGGAACCGTATTTCTTAGTCAGTCCTGTACATTCTAGAATTGTACTCATGACTGTCCCTCCTTTAGAATTTTTTCAATTAGATGCAGAGTGTCCTGGGGCTCAAAGCCCATACAGGACATTTTTTCCAGAAATTCCTGGATCTGGCTGGATGCCAGCTGTTCTTTTAAATTTTCGATCATTTCTTTGTCCTCCGTGATAAATCTTCCGCTGGTTCTCTGAGAATAGACCAGGCCGTTTCGCTCCAGCTCTGTGAGAGCTTTCTGCATGGTATTGGGATTTACCTTTGCCTGGGACGCCAATTCCCGTACCGACGGTAATTTTCCCCCTGGCTGGTAAAGCCCGGAAATAATGTCCCGCTGTACCTGTTCTGCCAGCTGGACGTAAATCGGCCGATTGGAATCTAGATTCCATGCCATATGGACATCCCCTCCCCTGTGTATTATTGTATTAAGAAGCTAATACAATAATACAATAAACTGAGTGACTTGTCAATGGATGTGAAAACAAATTATGGAATTTTTTGATAACAGCTTTTGCAATGTATAATATTGTAATACGCAAGAAGATAAAGGGGATGGTATAAGAGAAGTTATGGGATAGTTAAAACTAACTAATGTGGTTGAATACACACCTGGATGATGGGAAAAGCGGCAGAGGTTCCAGGAGGTGCTGAACGAGGGAGTCCTGTGACTGCAGGACAGTAGTACTGATGTCACACAAAACATCAGCCATGAGACTGGCAGATGTTCTGTGTGAAATGGACCGTGGAAAATTTCTTAACGAATTCTTCAGAGCTCTCCGGAAATACTCCCCAGAAGTTCCCACGCAGCGTCCCGTTCCCGCCTCTGTTCCTCTGTCAGATTGGCATAAGGGCTCAGCATGGGATGCTGTCTTGCCGCGTCATCCCGCACAGGGCCGTAGTGCCAGTTATAAAAGGTATAGAACCGCAGCCAGCGCATATGGTCCAGTCTCCGGTACCTATCCTGTGCAGAGCTGTCCATTTTGGCTTCACAGTATTTTTTATATGCCTTCTCTGCTGTCTCGGCGTTAAATTCAGTGATGGTCTCATCTTCCAGCAGAATACGGATTTTCATCAGGAGATGGTCAGCGGCTGCTATTTTGGACTCCCGGTGAAAATCATCCAGTTCATCCCAGCTGAGGGTAGGGTATGAGACAGACCTGCGGAAAATTTCATTGATGGTAATGGCCGCCTGATTCAGTGAAGTACGCATGATCTGGTCCGGGGTGTAGATCTCTTCGTTTGTTCCGAAATAAGATACTCCGGGAGCTTTCCGGTTACTGTGCAGGTCAATGTGTCCCCGTATTTTATAATATTTATCCAGCCGCCAGAATATATTCCACCCGTTGGGCTCGTCATCATCACAGACGATAATACGGTCTGCCTGTTCCAGGATTTCATGGCAGGATTCCCAGGAGCCTTCATGAAAAATCAAAGAGTCTGTTTTCTCAGACTGTTCGTCAATAGAAAACATTTTATGCAGACAGCGGTGCATGGCAAGGAATCCGGTGGAATCTCCGAAAATATGGTATGCTACACACTGTTCAACAGAGATCACATTTGTCAGGACCGCCCGTTCGAGAATGCATCTCCCATAATTTCCGAATCCGATGAGAACAATAGACTTTTCGTGGCTGCAGAGCGGTTTTGAACGCCAGTACTGCCTGGCACAGCAGTCATAACTGTGAAAAAATCTTATATTTCCAGAAAGGTGGTCCTGTCCGTTGGTGGTTCTTGCATAGACTTCCACCGGTAATTTATGTATGTCAACTGCACGAATATTGACTCCAATATCATTTTCTTTCATAAAAAAAATCTTACATTTTGTCCCCATGTTCTTTTTGTGCTCCACAATCTTAGCCGGAGAAGCACTGATAAACAGGCAGGGATAGTCCGGGAATTCCATCTGGCTGTGCTTTTTTTCACCATAGATGATTACAGTATCCGGGTCTTCTTTATAGATATTTTCAGCTAAAGTATTGGATTCCACACTGTAATCGGCAAAATAATACCAGTTTTTCTTCCGCTGGAAGCTGAGCATAAGGAGAGGGAGCCCTTCGCTGGCGGCAAAAGACATAACCGCTCCCAGTAATGTCACAATGATCCCCGCAGACAGCAGGAGGAAGATGACCCCTACTGCGTGTCCCAGAGGCGTCACCGGAGTTACATCACCATAGCCCACAGTAGTCAATGTGACCAGAGAATACCAGAAAGCATCGCTGAAAGTGCGGATGGTTGCCTTGCTGTCTGTGTGTTCGGAGAAGTAAAGGAGGGTCAGCAATCCTATATAAAGAATCAGCAGGCCTATGGTCATATACAGATAGCTTTTATTCCTTCGCTTCATAATGGGACGTCTCCTTTCTAGTTTTTTTGGGCAGCACACATGGGCATCCTGCGGTAAACCTTCGGTTTTAGACGGGTGCTTTGTAAAAAGTATAATAAATGTGGAAAAGAAAGTCAATGAAATAGGATTTGTTTTATTTTTTACTTAATTGTATAATAGATAATTAAGAAATTGCTTTCTTTGACACATGGGCATATTGATCATATCCAGAACGCGGCGTAACTGGCCCGGGAATTGCAGATGCCCATTGCAATGAATGAGAAGGACCTGGAATTAAGCAGGGATCAGTCTGCGCAGCCGCTTACAGGCACCGGAATATCGGATATATTTTTAACAGCCTGTATCTATGGCCATAAAAGAAAATTGCGGGAAAGCGCGGGCAGGATTGCCGCCCTTGGCAGCAGGGAGATCTATTTCGGACATGGCGCCCCGGTATCAGACGGAGACGGGGTGGATAACAAATTTAAGTAAAATGAAAGGCAGTAATGATATGAAAATGAAAGAAAACCAATCAAAAATCAGGAAAAATCCAACAAGGGAAGAATTAGATAAGAAAGACTGCTGGCGTCTGGAAGACTTATATGCCAGTGACCAGGAATGGGAGCAGGATGCATTGAAAATGAAAGAACAGCTTGCCGGTTTCCAGGCATATCAGGGGACATTGGGCGCATCAGCAAAGAACCTTCTTGCAGCACTGAAAGCCCACGATGCCTTGATGCTGGGGATGGAGCGGCTGTATGTGTATGCCAGCCAGAAATGGCATCAAGATATGGGAAATGCCAATTATCAGAATATGTCAGACCGGGCCCAGGTACTGATGACGCAGGTGGAAGACAGTGCATCCTATGTGGAGCCAGAGCTGCTGGAGCTCTCCGGTGAAAAGCTGGAACAGTTTTTGCGGGAGGAACCAGAGCTTACGGTATACAGAAGATTCATAGAAGAAAAACTCAGGAAAAAAGACCATATTCTCACAAAGGAGCTGGAAGGCGTTCTGGCAAAAGCCGGAGAACTGGGGCAATCTCCCCAGACTATATTCTCCATGTTCAACAATGCAGACTTGAAATTCGGCACCATCTGTGATGAAAACGGCACAGAGCAGGAGTTGACCCACGGCAGGTATGTACAGTTTTTGGAGAGCCGTGACCGCCAGGTGAGACAGGAAGCGTTTTTTACACTCTACAAGGCGTATGACGCGTTCCGCAATACACTGGCAGCCACCTTTTCTGCCAGTGTAAAAAAAGAGTTATTCTTTGCCCGGATGCGCAATTACGGCTCCTCCAGGGAAGCGGCACTGGATGGGGCAAATATTCCCATATCCGTATACGATCAGCTGATTGATACAGTACACAGCCATCTGCCTGCTATGTACCGCTATGTAAAGCTGCGCAGGAAAGCACTGGGGGTGGAGCGGCTTCATATGTATGATTTATACGTGCCCCTGGCTGAAAATCCCGGGCGCACCTATACCTATGACCAGGCAAAAGAACTGGTGAAAAAGGGTCTGGCACCTCTGGGAGACGACTATGTCCGCCTGCTAGAAGAGGGATTTTCCAATGGCTGGATTGATGTGTATGAGAATCAGGGAAAGAGAAGCGGTGCTTATTCTTGGGGAGCTTATGGCACTCATCCCTATGTGCTGATGAACTACAACGGGACATTGAACCATGTATTCACTCTCGCCCATGAGATGGGCCATGCCCTGCACAGTTTTTATTCCGATGAAAAACAGCCGTACTGTTATGCAGGTTACCGGATTTTTGTGGCAGAGGTGGCCTCCACATGCAACGAGGCGCTGCTGATTCATTATCTGCTGGAGCATGCTGCAGACAAAGAGGAAAAAGCATATCTGATCAATTATTTCCTGGACCAGTTCAAAGGAACATTGTTCAGGCAGACCATGTTTGCGGAATTTGAAAAAATAGTCCATCAGATGGTACAGGATGGAGAAGGGCTGACAGCGGATAACCTCTGCTGGACTTATTATGAGCTTAATGAGGAATATTATGGGACAGATATGGAAATAGACAGGGAGATACAGATGGAATGGGCAAGAATCCCCCATTTCTATACCCCATTCTATGTGTACCAGTATGCCACCGGATTTTCAGCAGCCATTGCCATCAGCAGCAAAATACTGGCAGGTGAGCCGGGTATTGTGGAGAAATACAAGGAGTTTTTAAGCGGCGGAAGTTCCATGGACTGTATTGATCTTTTGAAAATCTGCGGTGTGGATATGACAGCAGGCGGGCCGGTGGAAAATGCACTGAAGGTATTTGAGGAATATCTGGGGGAATTGGAACGGATTGTAGATTGAGGATGTGATTTAATTTTATGTAAATACAGCTTTTTAGGCGGTGGAGGCGGTGCCGTTGTATTTACTTTGCGGCATCCTGTATCTAAAGGAGATGACAACGAAACTGAAAGCAGTGAGGAGAATGTGGTATGGATAAGCTGATGTATATGATGATGATTGAAAAGACCAAGACCTATAATAAGATAACCAAGAAGGTGGTTGAGGAACATGTTGAGAATATAAGGAAGCTGGACGATGAGGGAAAGCTGGAAATCTGTGGCGTGTTCAAAGGCTATCCGGGGATGGCCGGCATGTATATTCTAAAAACAGAAAGCCGTGAAGAGGCGGAAGAACTTTGTAAAAGAGAGCCCCTGGTTATTGGAGGTTATGCCAAATATAAGCTGGTTGGTCTGCAGATTGCGGACCGGGAAAATAATTATCTGTTGTGATTGTGGGGAGAATAAATGCCGGCAGATTTTACGATGTAAGAATAATAAGGTTTTTGCGTGTCGGGAATAGCAGTATCAATGGGCATCAGTCAGGAATGGCTGGTGGTGGATGGCGATGACATTGAGGAGCTGAGAACAGTCAGTGACCGGATGATATATGTGGTGGGCAGTCAGATATCGGATCGGTGGTTTTATTGAATGAAACACAAACTGCCTTGTCAAATACCCGAAAATCTTCTATACTATACACATGGAGAATATAATCAATCAATGGGAAATGTTAAAAGAGAAACTCATCTATCTGGGCTATTGGGATAAGATTCAGAACCATCTGTCCACAATTGTCATGATCATTCTGCTGGGAGTGGTGTTTTTTGCCCTGATGAACTGCTTTCTGGGCCACCAGCTCATGCGGCTTTGGATGACTGTAATCGGGCTTGCCATCGGTGGAGCTTTCGGCGGGTACATGGGCCTGCGGCACTTTTATGACAAGAACGCCATCTTTCTGTCCGCCACAGTGTGCGCCTTCGCCGTGGCCATGGCGGCGGCGCTGGTATACAGGGTGGGGCTGGTGGTATTGTGCGGCGGGGTGGTTTTCGCCACGCTGGAGCTGCTGTTCCCGGTGGCTTCCATGAGTGTACATATGGGGTTCGTCGCCCTGGGGATTGTGGTGGGAATCGCGTCCTTTGAACACGAGACCATAGTAGTTACCTGGGTTACTGCCATCTGCGGAGGACTGGCGGCGGCGAAAGCAGGACTTTTGCTTGTGAAATTTGATTCCACCATTGCAGCAGTCATAGCAGGTGCCTTATTTGCCGCACTGGGGATTAAGTATCAGTATTCTCAGATACGGAAACATCCTCCGGAGTTACGGAGACGGCCTGGTAGGAAAAAGGCAGAATCGTAATAAGCGGATAGGAAACCCCATATGCACTGTATGAGCAGCCTGTATTTGGTGGAAGAGCTGCGAAAAGAACGTCAGAAACTGTCCGAGTTACCCGCCATCCCCTCTGGACAGAGTCGGCAGGCTGTCTGTAAAAGGAGCTGTCTTGAAAAATGCAGAGAAATTTATTATACTGTGTAATGATAGAAAATAAAGAACAGTAAGGAACTATATACAGATAGCCTGCAGGAAATGGTGCAGGTTGTTTTCAGACGGTTTCTGAGGAAAGCAGGAATTATGGGAGTTACCATTCGGCAAATTGCACAGGAAGCGGGAGTATCGCGGGGAACGGTGGACCGTGTGCTGAACAACCGCGGGAGAGTCCGCCCGGAAGTAGATAAAAAAGTGAGAGAGATTGCCAGGGAGCTGGGCTACCGGCCCAATCTGCTGGGCCGTGCGCTGGGAATGAGCAGAAATGATATTAAAATTGGTGTGATCATTCAGGCATCGGAGACTTCATTTATTAAGGCAGTACTGGCTGGGATTCAGACAGCTGCATCGGAAGTGGAAAATTCCGGCGGGACTGTACTGGTGGAAAAAATTCCGGGAATTGATGCGGATAAGGTGCTGCGGGCAATGGAACGCATGCGGGGAGAGGGGATTCACGCCATTGCGCTGATGCCTGTGGAGGATCAGAGAATCCGGGAGAAGGTCAATCAATTTGTGGAAGAATATCAGATCCCCATCGTGACTTTTAATGGGGACCTTGAGGCGGCCAAGCGTCTGTGCTTCGTGGGCCAGAACGCATATTTAAGCGGGAAAACAGCGGCAGGTCTGATGGGAGAATTTTTCCGGGAAAACGGAGGGACCATTGCCATGATTTCCGGCTTTGCCTCCAACAATTCCCTGAGCCGCAGAATCAGCGGGTTTCGGGAAGTTATAGAACAGCAGTATCCGAAGATTCATCTGTTGGACACTGTATACTGCCAGGAAGACGAAGAGCAGGCAGAGCGTCTGACAGAGCAGATTTTAAAAGAAAATCCGGAAATCGCCGGAATCTATATGACATGCTTTGGAGAAAACGGCGTGTGCCGGGCTTTAAAAAAACAGAAAAAAGAACAGGAGATTGTTCTGGTGGCCAGCGATCTCACTGGAAATAATTATGAACTTTTAGAAGATGGGCTCATCAATCTGATTGTGGGTCAGGAGGATGTGGTCCAGGGATATGAACCGGTGATGATTCTGTACCGTCTGTTATTCAATGGCGAAAAGCCCAAAGAAGAATACCAATATACGGATATTGTGATCAAAACCAGGTACAATGTATAAATTGCGGATAAATGCACAAAAATCCGGAATGAATTTTGGTGCTTATTGCTATTGTGTGCCCGAGCACATTCGGATATAATAAAGACACTTACATAGTAGAAAAAATAATTTAGGAAAGAATAATCAACCAAGAAAGGAACTGGAAAAATGAAGATCGGATTTAATGAGGCAACAGCATTAAGATGTGAAGGACAGTCACTGATGGCAGACCTGGAAATGTGTGAAAAGTACGGATTTGACTATTTTGAAATCCGTTACGACTGCATCGCAAAATACATTCAGGAAGGCCACACCTTGGAAGAGCTGGGCGAATGGTTCAAGAATCACAACATCAAACCATGGGCTTACAACACTCTGGAATTTTTTAATCAGCTTGACCCCTTCCAGACACTGGCTATGGACTGGCATCTGGACTGGATTAAAAAAGTCTGCGAAGCAATCGGCATGAAAATGCTTATCGCAGTGCCTTCCTTCAATGTGGGACTGGACAAGAGCGTGGAAGAAATCAAGAAAGAAGCAGCAGAAAGACTGCGCTATATCGCTGAGAAAATGGGTCCGGATATCCGCGTATCTCTGGAATTCTGCGGTGTGCCCACCTGCTCCATCAACCAGTTCCAGACTGCATACGATGTAGTACAAGAAGTAGACCTGCCAAACGTAGGTGTGACATTGGATACCTTCCATTTCCATGAAATGGGCTCCAGCCTGCACGCACTGCAGAAAGCAGATCCTAAGAAAATCTTTGTATATCACTTAAATGACTGCGAAGACCTGCCCATCGGTTCCTGCGGCGATGACAAGCGTCTGTGGCCGGAAGAAGGCGTGGTAAATCATGCCGGAATCGCAGCTGCATTGAACAAGATCGGATTCGATGGTGTATGTACCATTGAGGAATTCCGTCCGGAATATTATGCAATGAATCATGAAGAAAACATTAAAAAAGCGGCAGAAGTAACAAAAGCTTTTGTTGCAAAATATTTTAATAAATAGTTTGTATAACGTGGAAGACAGCTGGTGCCATGAGAGGGACGATACTCTGGTGCCGGCTGTCTTTTTATCTTATAGAAATAACAGCGCGGGGACGTTGACCACAGCTGCAATCTGTGTTAGTATATCTATAACAGTCCTGGAGCTTGTTTAGAAAACATAAATCATTTTTCAAACACGCTTTAACAGATTTATTTATGGTTTTTGATTACAAAAGAAGAATATGTTCCCGGCGGGTTCCACGGGTATTTTTGTGAGGGCTTTTTGAGAACATTTCGTGTGTCAGGGGATATGGCAGTATGGTAATAGAGATTGATTTTAACAGTGACGAAGCGATTTATATGCAGGTGCGCAACCAGATTATAATTGGAATTGCCACATCCAGGCTTCAGGAGGGAGATGTGCTTCCCTCTGTGAGGCAGATGGCCAATCAGATCGGCATCAATATGCACACAGTGAACAAAGCCTATTCTGTATTGCGTCAGGAGGGACTGGTGACCATTGACCGGAGAAAAGGCGCTGTGGTGGCTATTGACGCAGACCGGCTCCAGACATTGGCTGAGCTGAAGGAGCAGCTGTTGATTCTGCTGGCGAAAAGCTCTTGTAAATATATAACCAGGGAAGAGATTCATCAGCTGATTGATGAAATTTATGAGGAGTATTGTTTGTGACTATGGAAAATCCATGGGAAAGCGCCTTCGGCGGTGGGGTTTGGGCCGTATGTCCCGGGGTTTTGCCGCATTCTGTGGTAAAATACTTCGTGGAATAGTTGCATTGCATCAATTTTCAGACACGTTCGAGGAGGACAATATGCAGGAAAATTATACAAGGCAGGGTCAGGAAGCGATAAAGATCGCTGAGCAGACTGCCAAACGATATAAACATAATTATGTGGGAACAGAGCACCTTCTGATGGGACTGCTGAAGCAGAAAGATGGGACGGCAGGTGCTGTACTGGCGGAATTTCATGTGGAGGAAGAACGGCTGGCGGGGCTGATTGATAAGCTGATTGCCCCGCCGGCAGACGTTTTGACGGAAGGTCCCCGGGGATATACCCCCCGTGCGGAGAGAGTTCTGGAGGCGGGGATTCAGGAAGCTGCCAATCTGGGCGGAGACCAGGCGGGAACAGAGCATCTTCTGATGGCACTGTTGAAAGAGACTGACTGCGTGGGCACCAGGCTTCTGCATACTCTGGAAGTGAATATACAGAAACTATACGGGGCGGTGCTGTCGGCCATTGGAGAGTCAGGGCGGTTTACAAAAGAGGAGTTAAATATGGGCCGCACCATGAGGGGCGGCAGCAATGCCAGCAGCACCCCCACGCTGGATCAGTACAGCCGGGACTTGACAGCCATGGCAGCGGAGGGAAAACTGGACCCGATTGTGGGCAGAGACGAGGAGATAGGCAGGATTGTGCAGATTTTGAGCAGAAGAACCAAGAACAATCCCTGTCTGATCGGTGAGCCGGGAGTGGGCAAAACGGCCATCGCCGAAGGGCTTGCCCAGCGTATTGTGTGGGAGCTGGTGCCGGATACGGTTTTGGATAAAAGAGTGGTGGTTCTGGATTTGTCCAGCATGGTGGCCGGTTCCAAATACCGGGGTGAATTTGAAGAGCGTATCAAAAACGTGGTGAGGGAAGTATCCCAGAATAAAAATGTACTGTTATTTATTGATGAGCTGCATACGATTATTGGGGCAGGGGGAGCAGAGGGATCTCTGGATGCGTCAAATATTTTAAAACCCTCCCTGTCGAGAGGTGAAATTCAGCTTATCGGGGCAACAACTATTGAAGAATACAGAAAATATATAGAAAAGGATGCGGCTCTGGAACGGAGGTTCCAGCCGGTAATGGTGGAAGAACCGGATGAAAATGCGGCCCGGGAGATTTTGTATGGACTGCGGCCTTATTACGAAGACCACCACGGCGTAGCTATTTTGGATGAGGCCATTGAGGCAGCGGTAAAAATGTCTGTGCGGTATATCAACGACCGGTTTCTGCCCGACAAAGCACTGGATCTGATTGATGAAGCGTCGTCTAAAGTACAGCTGTCCGGATTCCAGGCACCGAAAGAGATTCTGGAGACAGAAAAGCAGATTCAGCAGATCTATATGGAAAAGGAACTGGCTGTCAAAAGCGGTGATTTCAAAAAGGCAAAAGAACTGCAGAAGCAGCAGGAGGAGAAGGAGGCTCAGTCTGAGAAAGAAAGACAGAAGTTCAAGAAAAAATCCAAAGGCAATAACCTGGTAGTGGACGAAAATGCAGTCGCAGATATTGTATCCAGCTGGACCAAGATTCCAGTGAAACGTCTGGCGGAGGGCGAATCCAAACGTCTGGCCAGATTGGAGAAAGAGCTGCATAAACGTGTGATCGGGCAGGAAGAAGCTGTCCGTGCCGTATCCCAGGCGGTAAAAAGAGGGCGGGTTGGATTGAAAGACCCAGGCCGTCCCATCGGTTCTTTCCTGTTTCTCGGTCCTACAGGTGTGGGAAAAACAGAATTGTCCAAAGCTCTGGCGGAAGCCGTATTCGGCTCCGAGCAGGCCATGATCCGTGTGGATATGTCCGAATATATGGAAAAGCACAGTGTGTCAAAGATGATAGGTTCCCCTCCAGGGTATGTGGGATACGATGAAGGCGGACAGCTGAGCGAGAAAGTGCGCAGGAATCCATATAGTGTGCTTTTGTTTGACGAGATTGAAAAAGCCCATCCAGATGTGTTTAATATTCTGCTGCAGGTACTGGATGACGGGCATATTACAGATGCCCAGGGAAGGAAAGTGGACTTTAAGGAGACGATTATTATTATGACCTCCAATGCAGGAGCCCAGTCTATTGTAGAACCGAAAAAACTGGGATTCCTCACCGAAGAATCGGAGGAGCAGGATTACGAGCGGATGAAGTCCGGGGTCATGGATGAGGTGAAACGGATATTTAAACCAGAGTTCATCAACAGAATCGATGAGATCATGGTCTTCCATGCCCTGAACAAAGAGCATATCAGAAAGATTGTAACTCTGCTGTTGAAGAATCTGATCAGAAGATGCAGAGAACAGATGTCCATTGAACTTAAAGTTTCCACCGCGGTAAAGGACTACATTGCCCAGGAAGGGTATGACAGCAAGTACGGAGCGCGGCCTTTGCGGCGCGCCATTCAGACGAAGATTGAGGATGTCCTGGCAAATGAAGTTCTGGAGAAACGCATCAGCAGCGGGGATGAGGTGCAGGTAAAACTCCACAAAAATCAGATTATTTTCCAGAACCAGAAATAGAGTGTGGGGATTAAGGAACATACCGGCAGGCCATTAAGGTCCGCCGGTTTTCTGCTTTTTCAGTTTGCCGATGCGCTGGAGAATAAAGTCTTCCAATTCATCTTTTTCCATGCCCATAACCACAGAGAGCTCGCCGTAAAGCTGGTTCTCCGCCAGTTTTAAGTAATGTTCATCTACAGATGTGACCTTTTTCCCCTGCGCGATTCTTTCCTTCTTGCGCAGATAAAGTGTCTTAATAATCCGTACCCATTGGCGGCAGTCACAGTCTCTCATGGCATCTTTATATTGGTCTTCCCGTAATTTGTCATTGGAGATCCATAACTGTTCCAGGTCAGGGATTTCGTCAATTAATTGATCAGCTTCTTCTCTTGTCAGTGCTTTTCTTACCTTGACTTTGCCGCCGTCTACAGGTGAATATACTGTGTTTCCTCTTGTGTTCACGGGCAACAGCACGTAATACAGTCTTTCCTTGTCAGCACCGTTCATATCCAGATAGGTGATATCCTGCACTTGACAAATACCGTTTCGTCCATAAACAATATAATCTCCAATTTTGAACATCCTGCTCTACCTCCTTTTTAGAGTACTTTTCCTAAAGCCTGCCTTAAAAAAGCGTTCCGTGATATGTGCTTCACAGTTTGTGGAGTGCAGACCGCGGGAATGAATTTTATGACACGCTCTAAAAGAACCATACGCCCCACGTGTAAAAAGCGTGGATTCTTTCCCCCTCATGTGCGATTTGTGGCTTTACTATTTCATTGTAACACTTATTTGGAGAATTTGTAAGAATTTTCTATATTTTTTTTCAAAAAAATATTAGTGTATGGCTATAGATGGGATAAAAAATATTATCTTACAAATAAAATATTATATAAGATTATTGAGAAATTTTATGAGTATAAAAAAATTACCCCGAATTTGACAGGTGTCTTTATTTGATTTATGATAATTCAGAGGACTTACAAATAGAATCTAATTCAACGGAGGGGGAAGAAATATGGATAAAACAGAGCATTCTGTGATCGCAGTGGATCTGGGGGCTTCCAGCGGAAGGGTTATTCAGACCACCTTAAAGGAGGGACGGATTTGTCTGAGTGAGAGACATCGTTTTTCCAACAGCGGAATATCTGCTATGGGGCGGCAGTATACAGATATTCTTTATATTTACAGTGAGATCATCAAAGGGCTGCAGAATGTGTTTCGCGGCGGAGAGGGAATAGATTCTGTTGGTATTGATGCATGGGGTGTGGATTTTGTCTTTTTAGACAGCCAGGGGGAATTGGTGGGAAATGCTTACCATTACCGGGATTCTCAGGCGGCTGGAATGATGGAGCGCGCTGCTGTAAACTTCGGGAAAGGCGGTCTGTTTCAGATGACTGGTGTGCAGGATATGTGGTACAATACCGTCTTCCAGCTGATGGGGATTGCTGCGAGGAATCCCGGCCGTCTGCAGCAGGCGGAATGTTTCCTTATGATTGCGGATATGATCAGTTATCTGCTGACCGGAAACAGGAATCTGGAATATACAGGAGTATCCACAACACAGATGTATAATATGAGGTATAAAAGGTGGGAAAACTCCATACTCAAGCGGCTGAATGTGGAAAAATCCCTTTTCCCAGAAGTTCTTATGACTGGGGAAATTAAGGGGTATCTCTCGCCCCAGGCAGCCAATCTAGCCGGTGCGGGCATAGATGCCAGGATACCAGTGATTGCTGCAGCCCAGCACGATTCAGCCTGTGCAGCTTATGCAGTGCCGTCGGAAGATCCAAATTATATTTTTATTAATTCGGGAACGTGGTCGGTGATTGGCTCTATTCTGGACGAGCCTGTTATTACAGAGGAGGTTTATGAAAAGAATTTTTCCAATGAAGGCGCAGCATTTGGTAAAATCAAACTGGTAAAATCGATTATGGGAATGTGGCTGATACAGGAACTGCGCAGGGTTTGGGAAAAGCAGGGTAAAAACTGCGAATATGATTATTTGTTGAGAGAAGCAGAACAGGCACCGGCCTTTTCCCATATGATTGATGTGGAGGATGAACTTTTTGTGTCTCCAGACAACATGGAAGATGCCATTCATCAATATTGTGAAAAAACTGGACAGGGCAGGATACATACACAGGGAGAATTCTATAGAACAGTGGTGGAATCGCTGGCTTTTCAGTACCGCAAGGCGGTGGAGGATATAGAGAGCCTTACTGGAAAGACGGCAGATGTTTTGTATTTTCTGGGTGGAGCAGTGAAAGACCAGATGTTCTGCCAGTTTATCGCAGATGCCTCCGGAAAAGTGGTAAGCGCAGGGCCGGTAGAAGCGACAGCTGTGGGAAATGCGCTGATCCAGTTCCGGGCATTGGGAGTGGTGGAAAGTGAACGGGAGAATGGGGAGATTCTCAGGAAGTCTTTTGAAATAAAAAGATACTTACCACGGGACACAAAAATCTGGACACAGATGTATGCGAAATACCAGAATATGTTAACGAAATGATGAATCCAGCCTGTAGAGCGTTCTGCAGGCTGGAATTTTCAACTATGGTACGGAAAAAAGCAAATAAAAAACACCGCCCCCAGTGCCCTTAACTCACCAAAAACAGTGCCTTTTAATGCGCGATCAGGGGTTCGAACCCTGGACACCCTGATTAAGAGTCAGGTGCTCTGCCAGCTGAGCTAATCGCGCATGCGTTTTATTTTGTTTTCCCTCACGTGCAAGCATTATTATAAGGGATGATTCATAAAAAAGCAAGCATTTTTTTACAAAATTTTTAGGAATTTTAGAATGTTGTATAAAATGCATAAAAAATGCGGAGCGGTTGGGAATATAATACAAAATCGCACAAGAAAGGAGCGGTATGAATGCCCCGAAGTATACCATGAGACTGCAGATGGGCCGCACAATTTATGAGAATGCTGCAATCTGCTTGTTACAGATGGCGGGCAGACAACAATGATGTATGCTTCGAGGCTGTGAGATGAGATGAACTTGATTCTATTTACACTTTTTCCGGCAGCATTTTTTTAATGCTTCATTGGTTTCTTCCAGACATTTTCTCAGGCGTAACATGTATAAATCTATATCGCAGTGCTTGTATGACCACTGACTAAAAAGCGTTTGTAATTTCCTGCATTTTTTTCGATTTTTTTTACACATAAAATATCTTGAAATGAATGAATTTTCAAACACGCTCTAACGCTCTATCCAGTTAGAAATTGCAGTATGGAGATGCATGTTGCGTGCCAGTGCCGGGTCTCTGCAGCTTCTAAATTATAATATGCCTGCTGTGCCGAAAAGTTTCAGCCAGGGGTCTGTGCAATCAGTTTATATATGGGGTTTCCCAGGGCGGAAAATTTTTCTTCATATTCCGTCATGATATTTCCCTGATTCATCGTGCTGTCACTGTGCAGGTCATATGTGTATGCGATGAGGTTCCAGCCGGATTCTCTGATTTCCTGTAGTGAAAATTCAAATAAATCCAGGTTGTCTGTTTTAAATTCCACTGTTCCGTCTGGGGGAAGAATCTGCTGGTAGCGGTCCAGAAACTGGTGTGAGGTAAGACGCCGTTTGGCATGGCGTACTTTGGGCCAGGGGTCCGAGAAATTCAAATATATTTTCTGGATTTCATTTTTTCCGAATATATCAGTGAGTGTCCGCGCGTCAGTGCACAGGAAATATAGGTTTTCCAGGGGCTCGTCCATGGACTGTCTTTTCTGGAGGGCACGCAGCAGCACGCTGTCATATAATTCCATGCCCAGATAATTGATTTCCGGATGCTGCAGGCTCATTTCCATCAAAAAACGGCCCTTTCCCATGCCGATTTCCAGATGAATGGGGCGGGGGGCACTCCACAGGCTGTCCCAGCGGCCCCTCCAGAGCACAGGCTCCTGGATGACATAGGGGCTGTCTGCTACAATGTCTTTTGCTTCTGGTATATTTCTTAAACGCATAGTCTAAATACTCCCTGTCTTTCCGTTTGCATTTAGTATAGCTGTAATTTGGGCAAGAATCAAGAGGTGAATCTGCTGATTGAAAATGTTTGAACTGTGGGTTATAATAAAACATATGAACAGAGAATAGAGAGATCGCGGGAAGGGAAATATGAAAAATAATCGGTTAGAACAGATTGAGCAGATACTCCGTGTCCAGAAAGAGGCTGGTGTAATGGAACTGGCTTCCCGGCTGAAGGTTTCGGATATGACAATCCGGAGGGATCTGATTGAATTAGAACAAAAAGGCATTGTGGCAAGATATCATGGAGGGGCATCTATCTCTTCCGGGGAACCAAAAAGCCTGCTGCCAGTGAACGGTATGGAGGAATGTCCGGAGGAGAAAAAGGCGATAGGGCAGAGAGCCGGACAGTATTTAAAAGAACTGCTTCTCTGCAAAGAGATAAATTCCGTTATGCTGATGTCAGGCTCCACAATATCTGAAATGGTGAGAAGCATTGATTATACGATACCAGTCACTGCAGTGACAGATAATCTGGACATTGCCTATACTTTGGGCAGAAATTCTGACAACAGTGTGATGCTGCTGGGGGGGAAAGTGTACTCGCCTTCCATGAGCGTCAATGGTTTCCTTGCGGAGCAGATGCTGGATTATCTATCAGCAGATTGTACATTTATGGGCACGTCTGCCATAGACGAGGCGGGGTACCTCTACTGCTACGACGATAAATATGCGTCCCTTCTGAAGAAATTATTGACAATTTCCAACAAGATTATTGTTTTAGCGGACCATTCGAAGCTGGGCACAGCAAGTCTGGTGAAAGTCAGCCGTATGGATAAAAGTTTTTCACTGCTCACTGATGAAAAAGCACCGGAGGTTTTTCTGGAGAAGTATAAAGAGCTGGGAGTAAACATAATAAAGGCATAATACAGATGCATCCAAGTGTGTATATGGGAGCTGTAGAGATGATCAAAGGAGATTTCTATAAGCTCTGTTTTTTTATCATACAGGCGGAGTATCCTGCTTTACAGGATTCTTTGTTTTGATTGTTTGAAAAAATGTTTGATATGAAAAAGTACATTTTGGTATTGACAAAATTTAAAAAATATGGTTTAATTCAAACATAAATAAAACAATACAAACAAAATATGTTTGGAAAGAAATTCATGTTGAGTGAATCTTAAAGGAGGGTATGTCAATATGACTTCGAGAGAAAGAGTGCAGCTTATCTTAGACCATAAGAAACCGGACAGGGTGGCGGTAGACTTGGGTTCCACCGCATCGGGCTTTACCAATCCCACCATGAAAAGAGTGAAGGAGTATTTTGGTATTACTGACGGTGATATTGTATTTCGCCCGGATGAGTCGGCGGCTGTCTATAATGACAAGGTGCTGGAAAAGATAGGGAGCGATTTCAGACACGTATTTCTGATGCCGCCGGAAAGTGCAAAAACCGGTTTCGACGGACAGGATACAGCGGTGACGGAGTGGGGGATTCAGAAAACTATGAAAACCGGGCTTTCCCAGAATTCCAGTAATCCTCTGGAGGATGCAGATTCTATCGAAGATCTGAAGGCATACCCCTGGCCGGACCCCTATGCGCCTGGAAGGGACAGAGGACTCAAGGAGCGCATCGAAGATTTGTATTATAACACAGACTATGCCCTGGCGGCCCGTGCAGTCTCTCATGGTTTTTTTGAACTGGCATGGGAACTAAGGGGTATGGAGAATTTTTTGGTCGATATGATGACGGAAAAGGATTTTGCCGGTTATCTGCTGGACCAGATTCTGGATATCCAGATGGCCATGTATGATGTGCTGTTGAAAGATGCGGGAAAATATGTGCAGATGGTGGAGACGGCAGATGATTACGGGACGCAGAAAGGCCCCATGATGTCGCCGCAGCTGTTTCGTGAGATGATTCTGCCAAGGCGCAGGAAACTCAATGATTTTATCCGCTCGAAAGCCCCCCATGCGAAAATCTTCCACCATACCTGTGGTTCTGTGTACAAACTGATTCCGGATCTGATTGAGGCGGGAATTGATGTGCTCAATCCTATTCAGCATTCTGCCGCAGAGATGGATACATACCGTCTGCAGGAGGAGTTCGGGGATAGATTGATTTTCCATGGGGCCATTGACGAACAGACTGCTCTGATATATGGAAAGGATGTGTTGAAACGGGAAATGGAGGAGCGGATACGTTCGCTGGGAAAAGATGGTGGTTATATTATGGCGCCCACCAGCAATTTCCAGGATGATATGCCCCTTGAGAATATTGTGAACTTTGCCGCTATGGCAAAAGAGACAGGCACTTACACCAGATAAAAATCTTCAAACTATGAAACTGGCATACATCTCCATACTACAATTTCTAACTGGATAGAGTAATAAGGTTGAATCTGGGACCATCTTTATTAAAAAATTTCACCCCGCCTCTTGACAAACAAAGAGGCGGGGTGTATATTGTTATCAAGATATTAGCACTCCAAAAGAATGAGTGCTAACAACCCCCGGCAATCTCACACACCCGGGGAGAGGAAAGGAGCAGGGGGATGGAACAATTGGATGGGCGGAAGAAGAAAATTCTGAAGGCAATTATCCAAACATATCTGGAGACGGGGGAGCCGGTGGGTTCCAGAACCATTTCGAAGTTTTCGGATTTGAACCTGAGCTCCGCCACAATACGCAATGAGATGTCGGATCTGGAGGAGATGGGATATATACTCCAGCCCCATACTTCTGCAGGGAGAATTCCCTCAGATAAAGGCTATCGTCTGTATGTGGACGCTCTGATGGTCGAAAAAGATAAGGAAATTGCGGATATTAAAGAACTGATGATTGAAAAGACCGATAAGATGGAGAAAGTGCTGAAGCAGGTTGTGAAGACGCTGGCACAGGATACCCAGTATGCCACACTGATATCAGCCCCCACATTTTCCAGTGACCGTCTGAAATTCATCCAATTATCCAGGCTGAATAGTCTTCAGCTGGTGGTGGTGGTGGTCACTGCCGCAAACCGTATCCGCAATGAGATCATTGATCTGGAAGAACAGATGAGTGATGATACGATTTTTAAACTGAATTTTCTGTTGAACAACACTCTCAACGGGATTCCGGCTGCGGAGATTAATCTGGGGATGATTGCCCAGTTAAGGGAACAGGCGGGCCAGTACGGGAAAGTTGTGGGAAGTGTGCTGGATGCAGTTGCCAATGTGATTCAGGTGGATGAAGATCTGGAGATTTACACATCAGGTGCCACAAATATATTCAAATATCCAGAACTCAGCGACAGCTCTAAGGCCAGTGAATTCATATCTACATTTGAGGAAAAACAGCAGCTTGTGGATCTGGTAAAGGAGACCATGGCGGACGAGGAGAGCACAGGAATTCAGGTATATATCGGCGACGAAGCTCCCATCAAGACCATGAAGGACTGCAGTGTGGTGACTGCAACCTATGAACTGGGGGAAGGAATCCGCGGGACGATTGGTATTGTGGGGCCGAAACGTATGGATTATGAGAATGTGGTAGACAGTCTGAAGGTGCTGCGGGCCCAGCTTGATACCATGTTCCGGAAAACATAGAGCATTGGAATAATAGAAAGGCAGGAGAAAGCATTGTCTGAAGAGAGCAGGAAGCCGGAAGAAATCCAGGAAGAAGAACCGTGTCAGGAAATGGAACAGGAGCATCAGGGGCCGGAAATGACCGGAGATAATCAGGAAGCAGCACAGGAAGAGGCTGGCAGAGAGGAATCCGGTGAGACAGCACAGGAAGGCCAGGAGTCTGGGGAAGAACAGGCGGATGCCAAAGAACCGGAAAAGAAAGATAAGAAAACAGAGCAGATTGAGGAGCTGACAGACCGTCTGCAGAGGAGCATGGCGGAATTTGATAACTACCGGAAGCGTACAGAGAAAGAAAAAGCCGGTATGTATGTGGTAGGCGCCAGGGAAGTGATTGAGAAGATTCTTCCAGTGGTGGATAATTTTGAAAGAGGTCTGGCGTCTGCGCAGGAGGGGGATCCTTTTGCAGAGGGCATACAGATGGTTTATAAACAGCTGATGACAGCATTATCAGATATGGGGGTAACGCCCATCGAAGCAGTGGGCCAGGTTTTCAACCCGGACCTGCACAATGCGGTGATGCATGTGGAAGACCCGGAGGCAGGAGAGAATGTGATTGTGGAAGAACTGCAGAAGGGTTATCTGTATAAGGATTTTGTAGTGAGATACAGTATGGTGAAAGTGGCAAATTAGTTACTGCTTACATTTAGTAGTTTCAGGTGGTTTAGTATTTTCATATGGATGTTCAGATTAGGAGGATGAATTATGAGTAAAATTATTGGAATTGACTTGGGAACAACCAACAGCTGTGTAGCAGTTATGGAAGGTGGAAAGTCAACGGTAGTGGCCAACTCGGAGGGAGCCAGAACCACACCTTCCGTGGTAGCGTTTACAAAGAATAATGACCGTCTGGTGGGTGAACCTGCCAAGCGCCAGGCTGTTACCAATGCAGACCACACAATTTCTTCCATTAAAAGGGAGATGGGAAGCGATTATCGTGTGAATATTGACAGCAAGAAATATTCTCCCCAGGAGATTTCCGCAATGATCCTGCAGAAACTGAAAAAGGATGCAGAAGATTATCTGGGTGAGTCTGTTGCAGAGGCGGTAATCACAGTGCCTGCTTATTTCAACGATGCACAGAGACAGGCAACGAAGGATGCAGGAAAGATTGCCGGTCTGGAAGTAAAGAGAATCATCAACGAGCCCACAGCAGCAGCTCTGGCATACGGACTGGACAATGAAAAAGAACAGAAGATTATGGTATACGACCTGGGCGGCGGTACCTTCGACGTATCTATTATTGAGATCGGAGAAGGCGTAATCGAAGTGTTGTCAACAGCGGGAAATAACCGTCTGGGCGGCGATGACTTTGACCAGAAGATTACCGATTACATGCTGGCTGAATTCAAGGCGGCTGAGGGTGTGGATTTATCTGCAGATAAGATGGCTCTCCAGAGACTGAGAGAGGCAGCTGAAAAGGCAAAGAAAGAGCTTTCCTCTGCTACCACAACCAATATCAACCTGCCGTTTATCACAGCTACCAATGAGGGACCGAAGCATTTTGATATGAACCTGACCAGGGCAAAATTCGATGAGCTGACTCATGACCTGGTGGAAAAGACAGCAGAACCTGTAAAACGTGCGCTGTCAGATGCAGGACTGAATGCTTCTGAACTGGGCCAGGTGCTTTTGGTGGGCGGTTCTACCCGTATTCCGGCTGTACAGGACAAAGTAAAACAGCTCACAGGGAAAGAGCCCAGCAAGAGCTTGAATCCAGATGAATGTGTGGCACTGGGTGCTGCTATCCAGGGCGGTAAGCTGGCCGGCGATGCAGGCGCAGGGGATATTCTGCTTCTGGATGTTACGCCTTTGTCTCTGTCCATTGAGACCATGGGCGGTGTGGCTACCCGTTTGATCGAGAGAAATACCACGATTCCTACGAAGAAGAGCCAGATTTTCTCCACAGCAGCGGACAATCAGACTGCTGTTGATATTAACGTAGTTCAGGGTGAGCGTCAGTTCGCCAAAGATAATAAATCACTGGGACAGTTCCGTCTGGATGGAATTCCGCCTGCAAGGCGCGGTGTACCTCAGATTGAAGTAACCTTTGATATTGATGCCAATGGTATCGTAAATGTATCTGCAAAAGACCTGGGCACAGGAAAAGAGCAGAAGATTACCATTACAGCAGGCTCCAATATGTCCGATGAAGACATTGAGAAGGCAGTGAGAGAGGCCAGTGAATACGAGGCTCAGGATAAGAAGCGCAAAGAGGCCATTGATGCCAGAAACGATGCAGACTCCATGGTATTCCAGACTGAGAAGGCATTGGAAGAAGTGGGCGATAAATTAGATGCTTCCGATAAAGCGGCAGTGGAAGCAGATCTGAAAGACCTGAAAGACCTGCTGGAGAAAACCAATGCGGAAGAGATGACAGAGGCACAGGTTGCTGAGCTGAAAGCAGCACAGGAGAAGATGATGACCGGCGCACAGAAACTGTTTGCCAAGATGTATGAGCAGTCCGGGGCACAGGATGCCCAGGGAGCAGGCCCGGATATGAATATGGGCGGCCAGGCTTCCGGCGGCGATGAAGCAGGATATGATGACGACGTAATTGATGCAGACTATAAAGAAGTGTAGGCAGAAATCCGTAATCGTGAACCACGCATGGTAATGATTGGACTGCCGGAGAGCCCCGTTGGTAAAAAAAAGGGGCTTTCCGCATGCCAGTCGTGGAATGGAGGATAACCATGGCAGAACAACAAAGAGATTTATATGAAGTCTTAGGCGTGGACAGAAATGCGGACGAGGCAGCGATAAAGAAGGCATACCGGAAGCTGGCCAAGAAGTATCATCCTGATGCCAATCCCGGGGATAAAGAGGCAGAGCAGAAGTTTAAAGAGGCCACCAATGCATACGGCATTTTAAGTGACAGTGAGAAGAGAAGGCAGTATGACCAGTTCGGTCATGCCGCCTTTGAAAATGGCGGCGGCGGTTTCGGGGGCTTTGACTTCAATGCGGCTGATATGGGAGATATTTTCGGCGACATTTTCGGCGATCTGTTTGGCGGCGGCGCCAGGAGACGGGCCAGAAGCGGTCCCATGAAAGGTGCTAACTTAAGAGGACGGATTAATATTACCTTTGAGGAGGCCGTATTCGGCTGTGAAAAAGAGCTTGAAGTGATGCTGAAGGAAGAATGTCATGTCTGCAATGGCAGCGGCGCCAAGCCCGGCACGTCACCGGAGACCTGTCCAAAATGTAACGGGGAAGGGCAGATTGTCTACACTCAGCAGTCTCTGTTCGGCATGACCCGCAATGTGTCGGTATGTCCGGAGTGCGGCGGAACCGGAAAAGTGGTAAAAGAAAAATGTACCGAGTGCCGGGGCACCGGGTATCAGTCCAAACGGACCAAGATTAAGGTGTCCATACCGGCGGGGATTGACAACGGCCAGTCTGTGCGTATCCGGGAGAAAGGGGAACCGGGCACTAACGGCGGTCCCAGAGGGGATCTGCTGGTAGAGGTAGTGGTTGCCAGACACCCCATTTTCCAGCGCAGGGGCGACGATATCTACTCCACCGCGCCTATCACATTTGCACAGGCAGCGCTGGGAGGAGAAGTCCGCATATCCACCGTTGACGGGGATATTATGTATGAAGTGAAGCCGGGAACCCAGACAGACACCCGTATCCGGTTAAAGGATAAAGGAGTTCCCAGTATCCGCAACAGCAGGCACAGAGGAAGCCACTATGTGACCCTGGTGGTCCAGGTTCCCACCAAGCTGAACCGGGAGGCAAAAGAGGCCCTGAAAGCATTTGATAAGGCATGTAATAAGAAAAAATGATAAATGAAAGGCGGCATGGCTGTTGTAGCTGTGCCGTTTTTCGGTTATAATGGGGGAGACTATCCGTGTGTTCCCAAAAGCCGTCTCTGCATATGGCGGCGTGTGGGCAAAAGGGCCCTTTTGGGGCAGACGGCAAATGCAGGAGGCATCACTATGAGAGACAGGCAGGCCCCAAGGCGGGCATTAGCGGCTTTGTGCGCAGTGTTATTTTTAGGAGGGATTTTTGTGCCGGCGGAGTCCCAGGCGGCTGTCATTGCCGACCGGGTAAAGGCAGTAACCAGGGAATACCCCCATGGGTCTTATTTTCATGACCGGGTTACGGTTTCCTATGTAAAGAACGGTGTACTGTGGCACTACACGGGACATGAATGTGCAGGATTTGTCATGCATGTGACGAAAAGAGCCTTTCAAAATCCATACTATATCGGGGCGCCGGATTATGGCCTGGTGTATAAAACGGTGAGCACGAAAAACATAGAGGAGATGAAGACTCTGTTTTCTTATGCCAAAATCGGAGATGTGATCCGGTGGACGGGAAAAGGCGGTATCCATCAGGCGGTATTTATGGAAAGCAATAAAAGAGGCGTTCAGGTCTATGAGGCCAATTTCGGGAACGATTACAACCGGGTCTGGTATAATCATCTGTGGCCCTGGAATAACCGGGCTTTGTGGACCGG
Organism: uncultured Lachnospiraceae bacterium; assembly: GCA_910587105.1. Lineage (GTDB taxonomy): Bacteria > Bacillota > Clostridia > Lachnospirales > Lachnospiraceae > MGBC164599. The sequence goes on along the minus strand of CAJUMB010000039.1, from coordinate 5,656 downwards.
CACATCCTCCAATGTGTCTGTATACCGATATAAAGACTACAAGGAAATCGACCGCATGGTGACGGATGTCTCATTGAACCGCTCCAGATGTCGGATAAAAAAGAAGAAAAGTTTTCGTCTGACGGCCCAAGTGAGTCCGGCCAGCGCTTATAATAAGAAGGTGTCCTGGAAGAGCAGCAACCCGAAAGTGGCAAAAGTATCGGCAAAAGGAGTGGTAAAGGCAAAGAAAAAGGGACATGCATTTATCATTGCTACAGCAAAGGACGGAAGCGGAAGAAAGGCTTCCTGTAAAGTGACTGTGAGGAACTGTAAATAAGCGATACAGATTGCACAGATTATTTCTTCCAGGGTGCAGGTCAAAAAACACAGGAAAAGAGGAATGAGTGATGGATGCAGCTGTAATTTTCCGGCAGATGTGTATGATCTTTCTGCTGATTGCGATTGGATTTGCCGCGTGCAGAAAAGGGATTGTGGATGGAAAGGCCGGGAAGGTGCTGTCTGCGGTTGTGGTCAATATCTGTAATCCGGCGCTGCTTTTGACCAGCGTGATGGAGAGCGGCAAAAGTATCAGCAATGGGAAACTGCTTCTGGCGGCGGGAATCGGCGTGGGCATGTATGGAGGGCTGTTTCTGCTGGGGAGAATACTGCCCCGGTTTTTCGGGAAGGACAGACTGGAGCGGGACCAGTATACGCTGATGATTTTGTTTGGGAATATTGGATTTATCGGTATTCCGGTAGTTTCAGCGGTGCTGGGCACAGAAGTATTGATTTATGTAGTCATCTGTACTATAATCTTTAACATTATTGTCTATACGTATGGAGTGCGTCTGGCAGCCGGACACAATGAGAATCCGGATGCGCCTAAGCGGAGCGTGATTAACGTGGGCACAGTGGCAGGTGCTGTCTGTATTGGGATTTTTCTTTTGAAGCCGCCGCTGCCGGAGATTCTCGTAAAGACTGTTGATTATACTGGGTCTGCCACCACATTTTTGAGCATGATGGTGATTGGCATCTCCCTGGCGGGGATGCCATTGGGGAAAATTTTCAGGGAAAAGCGGCTGTATGGGTATGTGGCCCTTCGCCATGTGCTGATACCCATTGCCTTTGGGTGGATTCTTAAGGGGCTGGCATGTGACAGGGAGATGGCAGGGACATTCGTACTGCTGGCAGCCATGCCGGTGGCAAATCTGCCGCTGATGCTGTGTGAGGAAAATGGTGTGGACGGGACACTGCTGTCGAAAGGGATTGTGCTGAGTACACTGTTCTCTCTGATTACCATTCCCCTGGCAGTTTATGGGACCGGTTTGTAGGAGCGAATTTGGGATTGGAAAGCAGGTGTTGAAATGAGATGGAATAAGTTTACCATAGAGACGATTACAGAGGCGGAAGATCTGGTGGCAGCCACATTGGGAGAGCTGGGAGTCCAGGGGGTGGAGATTGAGGACAAACAGCCCCTTACCCAGGAGGAATGCCGGGAAATGTTTGTGGATTTGCTGCCAGAGGGACCAAAAGACGACGGCATAGCATATGTAAGCTTTTATCTGGATGAGGAAGAAGACAAGGATAAGATTCTGGAGAGTGTGAGAGAGGCCCTCGAAGAGCTGAAACAGTTTACGGATATCGGCCCGGCATCTGTCACAGGTTCCCAGACAGAAGATAAGGATTGGATGAATAACTGGAAAGAATATTTTCACCAGTTTTATGTGGATGATATTCTCATTGTACCATCCTGGGAGCAGCCCAGGGAGGAACAGCCGTATACGATGCTGCTTCACATGGACCCGGGGACAGCCTTCGGCACCGGGATGCATGAGACCACCCAGCTGTGCATCCGCCAGCTGAAGAAGTATGTGAGACCGGGGATGCGTCTGCTGGATGTGGGAACCGGAAGCGGTATTCTGGGGCTTGTGGGATGTAAGCTGGGGCTGGCCCATGTGCTGGGTACAGACCTGGACCCCTGTGCAGTTTCGGCGGTACGGGAGAACATGCAGGCCAACCATGTGCCTGAAGAACAGTTTGAGCTGATCATCGGAAATATTATTACCGATTCCCAGGTACAGGACCAGGCGGGAGGGGAACAGTACGACCTGGTCACAGCCAATATTCTGGCGGATGTGCTGGTGCCGCTGTCTCCAGTGGCAGTCCGTTATCTGAAGCAGGGCGGACTGTACATCACATCAGGAATTCTGGACCAGAAGGAGACAGAAGTGCGCCAGGCGGTAGAGCAGGCGGGAATGAAGGTGATAGAGACCACGCGTCAGGGTGAGTGGGTGTCTCTGACAGCCAAGAAGGAGTGAGAGATGCGGCGCTTTTTTGTAGAACAGGAGAACATCGGGGAATCTGAGATCTGCATCACCGGCAGTGATGTAAACCATATCCGCAATGTGCTGAGGATGAGTCCGGGAGACCAGTTGTCCGTCAGCGGCCCCGGGGGACGGGAATATATCTGTTATATAGAGAGAATTACGGAGCAGCAGGTGGCTGCCCACATTATGTATGTTCAGGATACCCAGGCGGAACTGCCCAGCAGGATCTATCTGTTCCAGGGAATTCCCAAGGGGGATAAGATGGAATGGATTATACAAAAGGCGGTGGAACTGGGAGTGCATGAGGTGATTCCGGTGGACACCATACGCACAGTGGTGAAGCTGGACGAGAAGAAGGCGGCGAAGAAGACGGCCCGCTGGCAGCAGATTGCAGAAAGCGCGGCGAAACAGTCCGGGCGGGGATTCGTCCCACATATCCACCCGGTGTGCAGTTTCCGGCAGGCCCTGGAATATGGGCAGCAGTGCCCGGTAAGGTGGATTCCTTACGAGAAAGCACAGGGGATGGAGGATGCCAGGGAGCGGGTCCGCAGTCTTCTTCCGGGGCAGGATGTGGCAGTCTTCATCGGACCGGAAGGCGGTTTTGATGAGAGGGAGGCAGCCCAGGCCCAGAGCATGGGTTATCACCCCATGACACTTGGCAGAAGGATACTTAGAACGGAGACAGCAGGTCTGGCGCTGTTGTCTGTGCTCATGTTCCATCTGGACGGACGGCAGGGAGGTATGTGAAAATGGAAGTGTATCTGGACCATGCAGCCACCACCTGGTGCTGTGAGAGCACCAAAGAAATGGTGGTCAAGACCATGATGGAGGATTATGGAAATCCCTCGTCCATGCACAGGAAAGGCGTAGAGGCGGAAGGCTGTGTGAAAAGGGCCAAAGAGATCATTGCCCGCCATTTAAAAGCCAAAGAGAAAGAGATTTATTTTACCTCCGGGGGGACAGAATCCAACAATCTGGCCATATTTGGGACTGCTATGGCAAATAAAAGAAATGGGAAAAGGATTGTGACCACGGCTATTGAACACGCGGCGGTACGGGAGCCGGTGAAGCGTCTGGAAGAACTGGGGTTTGAGACTGTGATTCTCCCTGTGGATTCCCAGGGTGCAGTTTCTATGGAGGCCATGGAGGCGGCGCTGAATCCGGAGACGATTCTGCTCTCCGTGATGTATGTGAACAATGAAATAGGATCTGTCCAGCCAGTGGAGTACATCGCTGGCATGCTCCGTGAGAAAGCCCCTGGTGCACTGTTTCATGTGGATGCCATACAGGCATTTGGGAAATACCGGATCTATCCCGGCAGAATGGGCATTGATCTCATGTCTGTCAGCGGACATAAGATACATGGCCCCAAAGGAGTGGGATTTCTGTATGTCCGGGACCAGTCCAGGATTCAGCCCCAGATATTGGGCGGCGGACAGCAGGGCGGTATGCGCTCCGGGACGGATAATGTGCCGGGAATTGCCGGGCTGGGGGCTGCGGTGGAGGAAAGCTTCCGGGATTTTGAACAAAAGACAGAACATATGTATCAGATGAAGGAGCTGCTGGCTCAGGGGCTTGCCCAGATGGAAGGAGTGCTGGTGAATGGCATGCCGGGACGCCTGGGGGCTCCCCATATTGTCAGCGTCAGTTTTGACGGAATCAGAAGCGAGGTGCTGCTTCATGCCATGGAAGACAAGGGTATTTATATCTCAGCCGGTTCAGCCTGTTCCACCCACAAAAGGGCTGGGAGCAGTACCCTGACAGCCATGGGCATGAAACCGGCGCAGAGAGAGTCCACAGTCCGGTTCAGTCTGTGTGAAAAGACGGCACAGGAGGAGATTGAGTACTGTCTGCAGGTTCTGAGGGAAATTGTGCCTGTGCTGAAAAGATATGCCAGGCGTTAGTGAAGGCGTATTTCCGGGATTACCGGGATATGCCGGAGGAGTAAAAGGAGAAGCGAATGGATTATCAGGCTTTTTTGATAAAATATGGCGAGATCGCACTGAAAGGGAAAAATCGGTATTTATTTGAAAATGCGCTGGTGGATCAGATCCGCTGGGCCCTTGGCCCGGTGGACGGAGAGTTCCAGGTGCATAAGGAACAGGGACGCATTTATGTGGAGAGCCAGTCCGGGGAGTATGATTACCAAGAATGTCTGGAAGCACTGCAGAGGGTATTTGGGATTGTGGCCATCTGCCCGGTGCAGATTCTGGAGGATCAGGGATTTGACCGTCTGAAAGAAGATGTGGTAAATTATATGAAACGGATCTATCCGCAATGTAATCAGTCGTTTAAGGTACACGCCCGCAGGGCGAGAAAATCTTACCCTTTACAGTCTATGGAAATCAATGCTCTTCTGGGAGAAGCAGTGCTGGAAGCGTTTCCGGGAACCCATGTGGATGTTCATCAGCCGGAATTGTTATTAAATGTGGAAATTCGGGAAAGAATCTATGTATACTCCCAGGAGATACCGGGACTGGGCGGAATGCCGGCAGGCTGTAACGGAAAAGCCATGCTGCTGCTTTCCGGCGGGATTGACAGTCCGGTGGCCGGCTATATGGTTTCCCGGCGGGGAGTGTCCATAGAAGCGGTGTATTTTCACGCGCCGCCGTATACCAGTGAGAGGGCGAAGCAGAAAGTTGTGGACCTGGCAGCGCAGATTTCCAAATACTGCGGCCCCATTCGGCTGTATGTGGTGAATTTTACAGATATTCAGATGTATATTTATGACAAGTGCCCTCATGATGAGCTGACCATACTCATGCGCCGTTATATGATGCGGATTGCCGAGCATTTTGCCCTGAAGGATAAATGCCAGGGAACCATCACCGGGGAGAGCATCGGGCAGGTGGCCAGCCAGACCATGCAGAGCCTGGCAGTTACCAACCAGGTGTGCAGTCTTCCGGTATACCGGCCGCTGATCGCCTTTGACAAGCAGGATATTGTGGATGTGGCTCTGAAAATTGACACATATGAAACGTCCATTCTGCCCTATGAGGACTGCTGTACCATTTTTGTGGCCAAGCATCCTGTCACAAAACCTAACCTGAAAGCGATTCAAAGATCAGAGCAGAAGCTGAAGGAAAAAATCGGAGAGCTGGTGGATGCGGCCATTGACAGTGTGGAGGTTGTGGAAATCGGAGGAGGGCAGTAATTGCCCAGTTGAGCCAGACGGACGAGGTTGGGCCAAATAGACAAAACGGAGCTCAAAACCGTTTTGAATTCGCTCCTTATTTGTCTATTTTGCCTAGAGCGTGTCTTAAAAATCATTCTTGCCATCTGCACGCCCCACTTGGCGGGAGATTTGTGCCAAATTCAGGTTACATAGCCCGCTATGCGCCCTTCATTTG
>CAJUMB010000038.1 GCA_910587105.1 uncultured Lachnospiraceae bacterium | reverse complement strand
AGATTATGAAATTCCAGTCCAGCCTGCGGGAGGTCATGCTGTTCATCAAGTATTCGAAGGACAAGGAAAACTTAAGCAGGGTATTAGCGGCCAATGAAAGGCGTTTCCGGGAAGTGGAACGCAGGGCGGCAGATGTGATTGAAGCAATTACAAATTCGGGCATAAAATATGATGACGAAGACGAGGTGGTTAATGTGTGCCAGGCGATTCAGGAAATGAGGAAAGAATCTGAACGGGATGGAGAACGAAGAGGTGAGTTGAAAAAGGCTCAGGAAGCAGCTAGAAATTTTTATAATCTTGGAGTTGATGTTGAAAAAATTGCTCAAGGCGTAGGGTACGCTGCAGAAACAGTAAAGCAGTGGCTTGGGCTTTCGAGTGATAATTAGTGTTGGCTTAATGTAGAAATGGAATGATATAAGGGGAAAAAAGAAAAGCTCAGTACTTCCATAGTTGGAAGTACTGAGCTTTTCTTTTTTGAAATCATCTATATTTAAAAATACATTGTGAATTATGATAGTTCATCTACCATTTTTACATTTGGTGGATATTTTTCACTTGTCTTGCCATAGATTTTATCTTTCTTTGGTGATAGAAATCGTTTTTATCATTAAAATCGAATTGTATCAAAGACAGCGTTTACATAGAAATGTAAATTGCAAATTTGATACAAAGGGTAGGGACAGAATACCAGGAAAAGTACAGAAATAAAGGCTTTCGGCACGTTCAATTTGAACCCCCTCAAGGAAAAGTCAAAATGTGAAAATAGAGAAAATACATCGTTTTATCTTAAAAAGCGGAATAATTACTTTCATCCAATATTTTTTTAATTGAGATTCTTTTCTATGTGTCGTTTAAGTCACTGTCTTGAAATTAGGGTCGATTATTCTTTCTTGAAAATCTCATGACAAAAAAAGCATGATGACATAGATGAAGTGCCAGTCATTATATAAGCATGATGTGGAAAAAGGATTTTAGTTAAAATAGATAAAATTAGATATATTCGAGCAAAGATAAATGTAATTTTTGTAGAAGTTATATTTGCCCATCTTGACAAATACTCCGAAATCGTAGTATAGTAAACTACGATTTCGGAGTATTTATATATTTGGAGGATAATGCGATGAATAAAATCATAAGTGAAAAACAGGAAGCTATTAATCAAATTTTCGAATTTATCGATGACATTTATTATCAGTATTCAAGCTCCTTTGGGATAACGGATACGGAACTTTCTATTTTATATGCGCTGAGCGAGCATGACGGAGAGTATTTACAGAGTGATATTTGCAAAGAGTGGTCTTACAGCTTGCAGACGATTCACACCACTATTAAAAACATGGAAAAAAGAGGACTGATTGAGCTGATCCGTAAAGCGGACAACAAAAAGAACAAATATATCCATCTGACTGAGGCGGGCAGGAAGCTGGTGGACAGTATTATGATGCCTTTGATTGCTGCTGAGGAGGAAGCCCTTGGAATGCTGTCCGCCGAGGAACAGGATATCCTGCTCCCCATTTTACAGAAATATGCCAAGGCACTCAAAGAAGCAGTTGGGAAGGTGGAAAGGAAAACGCTATGATAAAACTTCTGAAATATCTATCCCCTTATAAGGGACGTGTTGCGATCATGCTTGGACTGATGTTTCTGCAAATGCTTGGGACACTGTATGTTCCAACGCTGACGGCTGATATTGTGAATAAAGGAATTATAGCCGGGAATTTGAAGCAGGTCTGGCAAATTGGCAGATTTATGCTGCTTGTTGCCGTTCTGATTGCGGGGATCTCTATTTTACAAACCTATCTGTCCACTTCAATTTTTGCCGGCATGGGGCGGGACATCCGAAGTGTGCTGTTCAAAAAATCTCAGAACCTTACAATCAATGAATTCAACCGCTTTGGAGCCGCTTCCATGATTACCCGTTGCACCAACGATATCACGCAGATTCAGCAGGGTTATATGGCGGCAGTCGAAATGCTTTTGCCTGCACCGATTATGGCGGTTGCCGGACTCCTTTTGGCGTTTTCCAAAAGCCCCATGCTGGCACTGCTGATTGCGGTGTCAATGGTGGCTATATGTATTTTGACCGCAGGAATCGGTCAAAAAGCCATGAATCTCTTTGCGGGACTGCAGGCCATGCTGGACAAAATCAACCGTGTGCTTCGTGAAAACTTAACCGGAATCCGTGTCATTCGTGCGTTTAACCGTCAGGGATTTGAGCAGAAACGGATGGATAAAACCTATGAGGAATATACTTTTACAGCAATCCGTGTCAACCGGATATTTGCCGTACTGCTGCCGGTGATCATGATCGTCATGAATGTATGTACCATATTGATTATTGCACTGGGTGGAAAAAATGTGGCAAACGGACAGATGGAAATTGGCGACATTATGGCGCTGATTGAATATGCGTTCCTGATTCTGATGTATTTGGTTATGGGAATCATGGTGATTATGATTTTCCCAAGAGCGCAGACCTGCGCCGGTCGTGTCGATGAAGTGCTGGATCTGCAGACGGACAGGTTCCGGACTGCTTTGCCAAGCGATAACATAAGAACAGCAAAGTCTCCAAAACTGGAGTTTCGCGATGTGTCCTTTCGGTATCAAGGTGCAGAAAAGCCTGTACTTTCCAATATCAGTTTTACCGCTAACGCCGGGAAAACTACGGCGATTATTGGAGGCACAGGTTCCGGAAAATCTACCATAGTAAGCCTTATCCCACGTTTTTATGACATTGAAAGCGGCGAAATTCGGATAGACGGAAAAAACATTGCTGCTATGTCCGAAGAAAGCCTGCGCGATCGGATTGGGTTTGTTCCGCAAAAAGCATTTTTGTTCAGCGGCACGATTCTTGACAACTTACGTCATGGCAGGAAGGCTGCGTCTTTCACAGAAATTCGTCATGCCGCAGAGGCTGCGCAGATTAGTGGTTTTATAGATGGTCTGGAAAAAGGCTTTGACACACAGGTATCGCAGGGCGGCAGTAATTTCTCCGGCGGTCAGAAACAGCGATTGTCCATTGCAAGAGCTTTGGTGAGAAAGCCGGAAGTTTATGTTTTTGACGACAGCTTTTCTGCTCTGGATTTTAAGACCGACGCAAAACTCCGTGCGGCTCTGAAAGATGAGATAAAAGATGCTGCGGTAATTCTTGTAGCACAGCGGATCAGCACTATTATGAACGCAGATCAGATAATTGTGCTGGACGAAGGCCGTATGGCCGGAATCGGTACACATAATGAGCTGTTGGCAAACTGCGAAGTCTATCGGCAGATTGCTAAATCCCAGCTCAGTGAGGAGGAATTGTTATGAGCAGGAATGATGAACTTAGGGAAACGCAGTCAAATGATTTCACGGATGAATACATCGTGGAAAAAGCCAATGATTCAAAAAAAAACGCCTTTCGGCTGATAAAAAGACTGGCGCAGCAGAAATGGAAATTGCTGATTGTGTTTATCAGTATCGCAATCAGTTCCGTATTTATGATTCTGTCCCCAAAGGTTATGGGTGTGGCTATCAATCAAATTTTTGACGGTATTCAAACGGCTGCAAAAACAGGCGGGAATTTTACTGTGAATTTTGAAACGATGGGGGTTATTCTTTCTGTGCTGTTTGGCTTATACTTACTGGAATCTCTGTTTAGTTACATTCAGCAGAACACAATGGCAAGTGTTTCACAGACACTTTCGCTGTCATTAAGGAAAGAAATCAGTGGGAAGCTGAACAGATTGCCTCTGCGTTACTTCGACCGCCATAAAAAAGGTGAGATTTTGAGCCGTGTGACAAGCGATATTGAAAAAGTCGCTGATACTCTTCAAGATAGCCTGACACAGTTATTTTCCTCTGTGGTCGGCATTCTCGGCGCTTTTGGCATGATGCTGTGGATCAGCCCGGTACTGACGCTCATTGCAGCAGGAACGATTATTTTGAGTATAGTCATAGCGGTGCTGGTGGCTTCCAAGACGGAGAAAAGTTTTGCGGCGAATCAGGAGTGTCTTGGCAGACTGAACAGCAGCATTGAGGAATCCTTTACCGGAAATATGGTTATAAAGGCGTTTAATCTTGAAAAACAGACTGTGAAGAATACTGATAAGTTGAATGAGGACTTATATCACGCCAGTTCAAAAGCCATGTTTTTGAACTATGCGATCAGCCCTGTCATTCGTTTGGTGGGCAGGCTCGGCTATGTGATAATCGCTATTCGAGGTGCAGTTTCGGTGATAAACGGTACAATTTCCATTGGTGATATACAGGCGTTTATCCAGTATGTCAATCAGGTGACTGAGCCTGTTACACAGGTTTCCTATACGCTGAATACCTTGCAGGGAGCGATTGCGGCTGCGGAACGGGTATTTGAACTGCTGGACGAGGAAGAAGAAACTTCTGACACTGCCTTGTTCGGACGGTTGGCAGCTCCGAAAGGCGATGTCTGTTTTCAGCATGTCCGTTTCGGTTACAGCGATGATAACATTCTGATGGAGGATATTTCCGTAAACGTCAAACCGGGAAGCAAGATTGCTATTGTCGGTCCCACCGGTGCAGGAAAGACCACTCTTGTCAACCTTCTTATGCGCTTTTACGAGCTGCAGGGCGGACACATTTTTATTGATGGCGTGGATATTGCAGAGATGAAACGGGACGAACTGCGCTCTCTGATGGGCATGGTATTGCAGGACAGCTGGCTTTTTGGCGGCACAATCCGGGACAATATTGCGTATAGCCGTGAAAATGCCACGGACGAAGAAATTTATGCGGCGGCAAAAGCTGCAAGGGCAGACTATTTTATACGCACTATGCCGCAGGGGTATGATACGGTTTTAAGTGACGAAATCACGAGTCTTTCTCAGGGACAACGCCAGCTCCTTACCATTGCAAGGGCAATTCTTGCAAATCCTGCAATTTTGATTCTGGATGAAGCTACCTCCAGCGTTGACACCCGCACGGAGCTTGAAATTCAAAAAGCAATGGATGTGCTGATGAAAGACCGTACCAGCTTTGTGATAGCCCACCGGCTTTCCACCATTCGTGATGCGGACTGTATTCTTGTGATGAAACACGGCACAATTATCGAACAGGGCAGCCATGAAAAACTGATGGAGCAGGGCGGCTTCTATGCTGACCTTTACAACAGCCAGTTTGCGGCAAAGGCGGGCTAAAACGGAGATGATAGTATGACAGAAAAAAGATTAAAAAGAATGCTGCCGGGAACTTTTAGGATTATTATTGGCAGAGAGTATCATGAAAAACCAATTCGCACATCTGTGTTTCAAAAGATATATGTAAAGGTTTTTGATTGGTTACAGCATATCTTTGCAGGAAGCGTTGTTGGGATTATAATGGAAGGCACTTTTTGTCTGCTTACAAAAGGACAGTGGGAAAGTCATGTTGTTTCTGTTTGTCTGCCTTTTAACGCTTTATACGGAGCCGGAGCCGCCCTGTTTTATGTGGGAGCAGTCAAATTAAGAAAAAAGAATATCTGGATTCGTGTGCCATACATGACCATTGCCGCAACCGTGCTGGAATTGCTTTGCGGATTGCTGCTTAAACACGGCTTGGGAATGCGGGCGTGGAGTTATGAAAACAGTTTTTTGAATTACAAGGGGATGATTTGTCTTGGTTTTTCCCTTGTGTGGGGATTTGCCGCTTTTGGATTTTGTAAATTATACTCCCCCCATATTAACGCTCTGCTAAACAAACTTAAAGGAAGATATTGGAACTGTGCTTGTACGGTTTTAAGCATAGTTATGGTTATAGATATTTCTCTTGCAGGCATTTCTATTTGCTTGTTGAGAAACTTCAGAGCCTTATGGATAAGCAGTTGAAAGATATTATTGCGGATTATGGCACGGATCCTTCCAAACTTGCTATGAAGTGGAAGGATCGAGAAAGATTTATTAATCATATTGTTGATACCGCACGAAGGCGGGCGGCAAAGGGAGATGCGTTTCGCGAAAAAACAGATAATGATGCAAATAACGGATAAGAAACTGAGATTACAAAAAGGACGTATGTTCTTTTTGCGGAAAGCTCGGAAGGGTATATTATGCTTCTCAGTAACATATTTTACTTACAATTGGATACTGAGATAATTGAACATGAAGATATGAACGCTACTGGAAAATCATGCCCAGTGGCGTTTTTTAGTTTAAACCCTCCTGCGAGGAAAAATCAAAATGTATCAAAGACACCATTTACATAGATGACGGCTTCACAGGAACCAATTTCACCCGTCCATCCTTCCAAAACATGACAAAAGATATTGAATCCGGGCTTATAAACTGCGTCATCGTCAAAGACTTGTCCCGGTTCGGACGGGATTACATTGACACTGGGAAATACCTGGAGCGCTATTTTCCCGTCCACAATGTCCGCTTCATCTCCATCACTGACAACATTGACAGCCTGCAAAAACCCTACGACCTGCTGCTGCCCATAAAAAATATTTTTAACGAACAGTACGCCAGAGATATCTCCGAAAAAATCCATGCCTCAGTCTCCACTAAGCAAAAGGCCGGAGAATTTATCGGTGCCTTCGCCTCCTACGGTTACAAAAAGTCTCCCTCTGATAAAAATAAGCTGATCATCGACGAATACGCCGCAGAAGTTATCCGCAGGATTTTCCGTCTCTACCTCAGCGGCTGCGGGAAAATGCGCATCGCTTCTATATTAAATGAGGACGGCATCGTCTGCCCGTCAGAATATAAAAAGATGAACGGCGAAAATTACCGAAACAGCAACCGGCTGCAGACCACCTGCTACTGGACTTACTCCACCATAAACCGCATCCTTCAAAACGAACTTTACACCGGAAATATGGTCCAGGGCCGAAAGACCCAGCACATGCGCCAAAAACCCAAATCCAGAGAAAAATCAGATTGGATCATTGTGGAAAACACCCACGAACCCATCATCGAGAAAGCTGACTGGGAAAAGGCACAGGAACTGTTAAAACGCAGAACAAGAACCCTCAGCCTGGACACAAACGTAAGCATTTTCGCAGGCTTTCTAAAATGCAAAGACTGCGGCAGAGCCATGACAAAGAAAGCCCCCCATCACTACTACTGCGGAACCTATGTCCGCTCCGGCAGGCAGTACTGCACTCCCCATTCAATCTCCCACGCTGTCCTGGAAAAAATCATACTGAAAGATATACAGGTCATCCTTTCGCACACCAAAAACCTCCGGCAGCTTCTGGATCAAAACTATACTGCTGCCCTGGCACACCAAAAACCCTCCCATACCCCAAAAGCCTCCCAGCTTCACGCCAAGCTGAAAAAAATACAGAAATTAAAGCAGTCTATCTATGAAGATTACAAGGAGGACCTGATTTCTAAAAAAGAATACATCACATACAGAGAAGATTACATAAAAAAAGAAGACCTGCTGCTGAGCCAAATCAAGAGATTAACAGAATCCCTGTCCGGCAGACTCCCTGACACCTGCCCTGAAATCCTTCCAGAAACACCTGGCAAGTCCTGGTGCAGACATCTCCTGGAACACCAAAACATCCAACGGCTGGACAGAAGCATTATCGTAGAAATGATACATAAAATCGAAATATATGACGGCCATAAAATAAAAATCATCTATAATTTTTCCAATGAAGGCGAATACAGCTTCCCCCCGCAATCACCCGCCCCCACAAGCGGCATCAAAGCTTAGCGCAATCTGCGGCTTTTCGGTGTCAACACAATAAATAGGCAGCTCCCTCCCATCCACACTGGTACTGACAGTGACAACTTCCGGCACATAGCGGATGGCGCTGATAACCAGAACAGCCATAACCATCCAGGCCGCCATCCGCTTTACTCTTTCTTTTAACATGATTTGCTCCAAAGGCGTTGTTATTATTTTATGCTGACGACAGATGATTCAGCACCTTTGCATCACCTGCCGCTGCCGCAATATATTCTGCTCACATACAGTTCCTAACCGTCAAATCAGCCATACTGGCACATACCAGTTTTTAGCATCAACAGGCAGCAAATCTCCCGCCATACAGATAACACTCCCTGTACCTATTTCTGTTTTAAGACTCTCCACACCGCCAAAAAATTCCCCTTTGCTAACCGGGTCCAGGACATGGAAATTCTTAATTGCCCCTTTTCCCGGTGAAGCGGCCTTTTTAATTTCTATTGGAGACAGTACCCCATTTTGATAGATCAACAGGTCAATCTCCTTCTGGTCCTTATCTCTATAATAAAAAACCGGAGGCTCTTTTCCCGCGTTCAGATAACTTTTATAAATTTCGGAAAACACATAGCTCTCGAAAATAGCCCCTGACATGGCACCTCTTTCCAGTACCTCCGGACTTCCCCACTTTAACAGGTATGCTGTCAGACCGGTATCCAAAAAATGAAGGAGCGGCATTTTTACAATGCGTTTTAACGCATTATTGTGATACGGCTGCACCAGTGCTGCAATATGTGACGATACCAAAATTGACAGCCATTTTTTTGCTGTGGGAGCCGACACCCCCGCCGCAGCTGCCAGTTCCTCGTATACAACCGGTCTGGCCGTATGTGCCGCTGCAACAGTCATAAAGTTGTAAAACTGCATCTCATCTGCAACCTGCACCAGATCCCGGATATCCCTCTGTAAATACGTATCAACATAAGAACGGTAATAGATTTCCCAATCAACATTTTCATCTGCATAAAGCTGCGGCATTGAACCCTTGAATATCCGCTGATAGATTTCATTCAGACCGCGGGGCTTCACAACAGATAACCGATTCGTCAAACGTTCGGTGTCCGTAGAAAACGGTTCACTGGGCGTCCCATAAATCTCCGCATCAGACAAGCCTAACAAATGCACGATACCGACGCGCCCTGCAAGACTTTCACTTACATTATTCATAAGCCGGAAAGACTGGGAACCTGTAAGCCAGAAATCACCCTTTCGTTTTGACCGGTCCACACTCATTTTAATATAGGGAAACAGCTCTGTTGCATACTGAATCTCATCAATCAATACCGGCGGAGAGTACCTTTGCAAAAACAGCGCAGGGTCGTGTTTTGCAAGATATCTCGCGTCAGGGTCGTCTAACGTGACATATTTTCGTTCTACACCTGCTTCCTTGTGTTCTTCTGCCAGTTTTTGCAATAACGTGGTTTTCCCAACTTGCCGGGGTCCAGTTATCAAAAGTACTGGAAACATTTTCGAAACCCGTGCAGCTGTATCTTCAGCAGCCCTCTTAATATATGCCATGACACTCCCCTCCTTTTAGGAGCTGTAGGAAAATATTTGTCTAAAATAAGCTGTCTTTATAGTTTATTTGTCATATATCTTCCCCGATCTTCGTCAAATTCTGTTATATAGATAAGGTCTTCCACATCCGCAATAATGCCCTTATCTTCGTCCGGAATTATATATACCGCATAATAACCATCCTGTCCGATAAAAAAGCTTAAGTCTTCCCATTTATTTTTGAAAGATACTTCCCAATGCATATCTGTATCAAAACAGTAAATATACAATTTTTTATCTACAATATCCGGAAATTTTCTCATTTTATCGAATCTGATATAATGGCCCTCCTCTATTTTTGTGGGTACTAACATATTGCGGCAAGAAGCGCCCACATGTCCTTCTCCTGCCTTGAATATACATGATAAATGGTAACTGCCTGTATCTGCAAGATAAGGTGACAGGCGTTTTGTACAGTTAAATGTTATGGCTGCCTGTTCTGCACTTTTATAAGGTGTATACGAATAGTCATAAACCTCATAAGCGGGGTAAGTATTATGCCTTTGGCCTGACTTTTCCACACCGTCATAGAGCTTCTTTCCATTGCTGTCCTTCTTAATCCTAAAAGCCACATACAAATAATTATCTGCACTGTAGTAAAATCTTTGTATCTGCCTGTTATCAGATTTTGTATTCTTTACCGAATTATTGGGAATATCTATTTTCTGCCGTGTAATACTCAATTCATTTTTCTTAAACTCCATATCCAAGTCATGAAGGGAATAAATATAATCGTCAAATTCAGATATGGACATCCCCTGTAAAAAACCCGTCATTTCTTCATCAGATATGTTCCTATCCGGAAACAGTGCATAGCCAGTCTCTAAGATATAATTCAATTCATCTAATCTCTTCTGATACTTTGCAAGATGATCCGACGAACTGCTATATGCCTGCGCTGGCAAAATTGAAAAAAAGATGAGTGTTATAGAAATAAATATTCCTATTACGTTTTTGAATCCTTTCATTTGCATTCCCCCTTTCTGGCTTCTGCAATCGCATTAACTGCTCCTAACTACTATTTTCTTAACGCTATTTCCTCAAATATTTTACCAGAGCCATAATTAACAAAATATATACAACAATCGAAGAAGCACTGTCATTATATTAAGTATTTGTATAACCGCAGCCATCATCTACACCATACGCCTTTCCCTATCGTTCTTTATTATCTCCCGCCCTGACAAATCCTGTGCCTGTACTATTCCAGCAGCTTCCTCAATTCCTCCGCATCCTCCTTCGACAGTTTCCCATCGCCAATAAAAGCCGACACAAAACGTCCAAACGAATTGTCATAACAGGTTTCCACCATCTCTTTCGTCCATTTATGGATATGCTGTTCCTTTGTACACATGGGACAATACTCATTGTATGGCGATGTTTTGCTCTGCTTTGCCCGGATCATCTTCATTTTCTGCAATCCGTTCAAATAAGTATTTAATGTCTGCGCTTTCCATTTCTTTTTCCACTGTGTCGCTGCCACATCCATAATTTCTCTGAATGTCATCGGCTTTTCAGAACTCCACAAAAGCTCCATAATCTGCATTTCCGTATTGGTTAATCCGTAATTTTTCTTCATAATTTTCCCGCCGTGGCTCTTAGAAACTGTTCAAAAGTTATTTCTTAACAGTTCCTTAATGAGTGCATGGAGTACAGGTTATAGTACTCAATAACCTGATTTCCATCCTCCCCGCCCACAGCGCTCCCCCGTCCTTTTCATATACCTTTTTATTGCATTATAACCACATGCATTTCATATTATATTAAAATAATATATTTATAACCAATTTTTGTCAATTAAATATTATATCTGTAGACATATTTATGGTACTGAGTATTTTTAATGTATAATTTAGAAAAAACTCTTCTTTATATTGTTTTTTCATATAGCTTTTTAATGCCTGGTTAAAAACGAAAAAGGAGAATGTGGCGTAAATATGCATTCTCCTAATGTTTAACGATATTATGTAAAATGATCATTAATACTCTCATGTTCCGAATCTGCCAGATTCTTTCAATAGGGATTTTCGCCGTTGTTTCATTCAGCCGCCTGTCACTGCCATATCACAGTGCCAGACATAAATGCTTCCCATTCAGGAAAAATCACCTCGTATCTCCTGAAACAAACGCTCCCTTTCCCAAATTTCCAGCCTCCACCTTCTCTCTTCTGCAGACTCGCTTGGAGTAACCATTTTGTCCAGTGAATCATTGATTTCATCTCTGGCTTTATCCAGAAAGTTTTTCACAACCCCTGGGCTTTTACCATCTGCTAAACCAGGCGGATTCAATTCTTCCAGTCTTTTATGATACTCTGCCACGCCAGACACTGTTCCCTGGACTTCTCCAAAAATACTTTTCAGAATCCCCGCAAGCCTCGAATACATTTCAGCCTTTTTTGACATTACTTCTTTTTCTTCTCCCTGGAGGTGCTTCGCCTTTTCCTCTTTTTCTGCGGCCAGCTGTTTAAATGCCTGGTATATATTCGGCTCATCCTCTGCCATTCCCATGTGTCCGTTATAGTTTTTGGGGAGCGGAACTAAACCGTCATCTACAAACGTATATTCGTTCATCTCATCTTCCGAAATAATATCCCGGTTATATAACTCCACCATGAGATTCTCTGCCTGGGCGCTTTCCAACGAAATCTCTGAAAGATTAAAGCGGGAACTAAAATAAAATTTATTTGCCGGATTTAACCGACGCAAAGCGCGCTGAAGTGTATTTTTTGTTCCGTCTTTCATGACAAAATCATATTTTCCCTTTGATCCTTTCATACCGAACCGGGTCTGTGTCTCATAATCATCAATAATATAACTCTTTTTGTCAGAACTGCAATATACGAGATGTCTGGAAGAAGCTGGTGTTAAACTCATGCTCATAAATAACCTCTTTTCAAATATACCTGTCAGTTACATAATACTTGAATATTTCTTTTGGAAATATCTAATTTGATCCGCAGACATTGCCCTTCCGCTAAAAGACATATTCGGCTGAAATCCAGCGTTTTTATAAAGAGAATATGTGACATTTCTTATAAATTCATTCACAATATCTCCCCATCCCTCTTTGCCATTGAATACAGCAAATCCGTTTTCTATCAACTCGTTTTTCAGATTAATTTCCTCAGCCTGGTAATCTTCTTCTTTTCCCCGCTCCATCCAGACATGCTGTTTCACAAACGCCTTCCATTTCAGGTCGCTTTTATACCAGCCAATCCCTGTCTCGTAACATGATCGCAAAATATCTGCATACCCCTCATCCGCCCGATCCCCCAATTCGCCTAATAAACGGTTATATTCTGCTTCCAGCAGGGAAGGGTCATTTGCTTCCGCCGCTTTTCGCGCCACTCCTGTAAAATGCTTAAAAGTTAATACGCGGTATTTAAATTTATCATCCGCAAATTGAAAAAGCTTCTCCAGCGGATCCTCCGGCGACGGAATTGCTTCCTCATGCTCAATCTCATCCATCCGTCGTTCGATTTCACAAATATCAAATCTTTTTGGGGAATTTTTGTCCTGTACCAAGGTCTGCTCTGTATGACCGTGTCCCTAGGCAATATGCACATTCTGCCTGTACACCTGACATGCCCATTTATTTAGTTGGTTCATATGGCTGGTATTGTAAATACCATAATTTAAACCTAAATCCATAAATTACCCCTTTCTAAGAAACTGTATGAAAATAACCTATGTCATCTGCTTGTCTTTTTCTCTGACAGCGCCCGCCCAAAATCAATTACACAGCCCGCTATGTACCTGATTTTGGACAGACACTCTCAAAGAAAAATCCGGCGCACCTGTCACAGGCTCTTTTACATACAGCTCCTAATCAAAACTTTAATCTACCATAAAATCAGCATGAACCCGGCCATGGCTACCCAGTTCATAAATGACTCTATACTTTCCTTTTGATAATGTATTGAAATATTTAGAAAGAGCTATATCTAAATCAGCCTTTTTATTGGGCTCTACAAGTCTGGCATAGGACTCGAATTGGACTCCAGGTAAAAACCTAACTTTAGACCATTTATTATTTACACATATTTTTAATGTAAATTCATCATTGATCCCAATTGTCAGCCTGCTTCTGTTTTTTAGCCGTAAATTTAATTTTTGTGTGTTCTTATTAAATGAACGTATACTTAATTTTATATTAGGTCTAATCACAGAAACTTTGCATTTATATCTTTTTCCATCATAATTTGCAATAATATCACACTTTCCAACTTTTTTACCCCATATAAGGCCATTTCTCACGGATGCTATTCTTTTATTGGAGCTTTCCCATTTAATCTGCTTACTAACTGCATTTTTCAGCGTTAATCTGTGGTTTCCTCCCATTTCTAAAGAAAGCCTTCTTTTACTCAATGCCGCTTTGAGTCTTACTTCTTTGGTACTCATTGCTGTATTATTTTTGGTATTTCCTTTTGATGGTGTATTTTTTTCTGTTGATTCAGAAGCCTCTTTTGGTTCACAGACAATAACCTTATCGTTCGGGGAAGCCTCATCCAAATAATAATAACTTTCTGTGCCTGTTGCTGTATCATAACATATAATTCTGCTGCCTGCATTTTCGCTTACTAAACTATCCGCGTAAATAGTAACAGAAAACATTCCCATTACAGTAGATAGTATTACATTTCCCAAAACAAAATTAAATATTTTTCTCACTAAAAATCCTCCATGTTAATTATAATTTCTATATTCAATAAAAACGTCAACGTGTGGGTGTTTTCCTCATACAAATACATAAAATCAAATAGACTATATTTAGTCTTATACTGCTTCTTTTGTTTACAAGCTCAGATACACTCGCCTACCTGCTAAATAATTTTTTAAAGTTCTGTACTGCGAGATATTATATTACCATACCATCGTTTCTATATATTTTCAGTAAGAATTCCCAAAAATCCTCACAATAATTGTGAATAGATTTTTATTTATTAAGCATATATGATTATATATAACCATTGCTTTGCAACCAAGAAAGCACTCCATAGTCAATACGCCTTCCTGAATGTCCTGCATGTGTATGTACGCCAAATGCCTGATATGCATCGTTATACAATGGAGAACCGCTTTGTCCGCCAGCTGTAGAAAAATCCACATAAGACAATCTTAAATCCGATACAGAAGAAACTGTACCCGTAGCCCTATATAATCTTAAGCCAGATTTCAAATCACTCGGATATCCTAACGTATTTAATGTATTGTTAACTTTTATATCTGAAGCAGCACCTAAGCATCCCTTTTTTGACACTATGGATTTACTCCAAACTACAAAAGCGATATCATAATTAATATCCCTAATCAATTCACCACCACTAGAAATACCTTTTTTGTAAGCTTCATAATATATAAATTTTTCAGGATTTTGTCCTATACAGGAATATGTTCCTTTTACCCCATTATATCTATAGTAAGCTTTAAAATTTGTAATAATATTCCCAGCTCCATCAAATATACAGTGCGCGGCTGTAGCACAAAGCCTTTCTCCCAAAGCAAATCCTGTTGCTGTATAGTTTAAAGTATTTCCATTAACCTTGTTCTGTCCAGAATACATTAATTTTGCAACTGTATAGTATGGAAACTCTTTTAAATTTGCATTGGGAACTAAAAATCTATTACCAGATGCATACGGTTCTATACCTTCATCAAGCACTTCACTGTCAATCCCATCTCTTTCCATCGTGTTCTTATCTGCTTCTTTTATATCAGCCAGCTCTTATTCTGATAATTTATGGTCTTCCACCAATTCGGTAGCTTCTTGAGCTTCGCAACCGACAATTTCATTATATACAATTTTCTTAGAGTTAATAACAACGATTAGCTCTACCCCGACCTGAAATACATAACCCTCGGCAAACAACACTCCAGCTTCATTCATTACAGCTGATCTTTAATTCGTCCTTCGACACTTTCCCCTCACCAATAAAAGCTGGCACAAAATGTCCAAACGAATTACCATAACAAACTTCCTCCATCTCTTCCATCCATTCATAGATGTGCTGCCCTTTATGTTCACAGCGTATAATACTCATTAACTTCTTTTTCTACTGATACTCCGTCACATCCATAATCTTTCCTCATAACCTGGCCTTCCTGCGTTCTTAATGGGGACACTGCTCATAAATTGTTGTGCTCAATAACTTACCTTCTATCATATCACCGCACCATTTACACCTTTTGCTTCCCATTCTCTAACTGTACACCCTCCCTTTCCGTCTCTTTTATGGCGCACAACGTTTCCTGATATATACTGATGCGTACAAGTCGACCGCCCATTTTCATTACCACCACCTGCAGTATAAATATTTTCATATTCATCTATAAAATAATAATCGCATGACAGACTCTCCCTCTTTGATTCCAGAGGTTCCGAAGAAGCGATAATCTCCTCACCATCTTCATAATCACTGCCAACATAAGTATCCGGCGGCTCATATGCAAAAGTAGTAATTCCTCCAGCCATACAGGCAGACACAACCATAACCGCCGCCAACACCACTTTATGTTTTCTGTCTCCCGTAATTTCTAAAATCCTCCTTCTATAAACAATTTTATTCCTGCTCTCCGCTGCACCTGAGAAAAATCTGCCCCTGCTGGGGAGCCCTTTTTCTGATGCCAGCTTCACAATCAGTTTCCCATACCTGCACCGCTCCTCCCTTCCCTTACCCTGCATCGCTTCACTGTCAGAATACATTTCACTAATAGTCGAAATCTCATGATACAGGAAGTAACTGAAAGGGTTAAACCAATGAACTGCCATCACCAGTACCCCTAAGAGTTTTACCATCAGATCCTGGTGTTTAATATGAAGCAATTCGTGTCTTATAATGGAATCCCACATATCGTCATCTATCTCACCCTCATCCCATACCGGAAAAATCACCACTGGAGACAGCACCCCGCTTGTCATCGGCGACATACAGGATTCTGAACAGACAAAACGTACATTCCTTTTCATATGCAGTTCGTCTTTTATTTTAAAAAACAATGTCCTCTGCCTATGACTCATTTCCTGCAGCGGAACACCCAGACAGATTTTCTTCATCCTGCTATACTGAACAGCCTGCTCACATAGAATAACAAATGCCGTTATCCCCATGATAAGCATGATTATCAGCACACATTTTGTTTTAGGAGAAATCGTTATAGAATCCCTGCCCACGATAATCAAATCTTCAGTTGTCGTAACCCCCGGCAATGAAAAAATCTTTTCCCACAAGGCAGGAAAATAAGTACCAACTGCCCCTGATATATAATATTTGCACTCTGGAAACGGAACCAGGAAAAAAATAACAGCCGTTTTCAGCATGAAATATCTCCATTTTAGAGGAAAATACCTTTTTGCCAGCGGATACGTTACTATGTAAAGAAGACAAACAATAGATCCTGATAACGACATCACAAAAATTAAGTTCTGGAACATGATTCCTCCTAATGTGTACTGAGAAACCTCTATAGCACATTTATAATAGACTGGCATCACGGTGAGCGAAAAGAGACGGCTATTCTTTGACTCTGCATCCTTCCCTTAAAGATATATACATATCATATGTTTTTCATTGCATCATAACCATATGCATTTTATATTATAAAAATATAATATATCTATGACCAGTATTTGTCAAGCAAATATTATATTTTTAGATATATTCATTATATTAAATATCGGATTGAATTTAATTCGACTGGAGGTTTTGCAACTTGACCTCTATGCCCAGCCCTTTCAGTTCTAACATAAGTCCGCTTGATCGTAGTGGCATCAACCACATTCCCCGGAACATACCGCATAAACAGCGGCAGGCGGAACTTTCTATCAGGACGCCCCCGTCCAGCCGTCTAGGATCATTCCGAGTTCTGCTTTCTGATCATCTGAAAGTTTTTTCTGCGCCCCGGGCTGCTTATTTATAATAAGAGCTTCCAGGCCGCCTTTTTTGTAATTGGCAATATGGCAGCTGACAGTACGATGGGGAATGGATTGACGTATACATGCAAACAGGTATACTATATCTACGATAGATAATTTCGCTGATAAAGAAACGGAAAAGGTATATAATAGATCCTTTTCTAAAAAACTGCCCCAATCCATACAGCGGGCAGCATTACGGAAACTGATCATGATTGACAATGCAGGGTGTTTAGAGGATCTGCGAGCCCCACCGGCCAATCATCTCGAAGCGCTCCAGGGATACAGGAGGATGGATATGTCAGATATTATCCCTACCCCAAAGATGAGTGAGGTACTCATGGAAGAATTCATGGAGCCAATGGGTCTGTCAGCATATAAGCTTGCCCAGGAGATCCTTGTTCCGGCATCCAGGATTCAGGACATTCTCCATGACAGGAGAAAGATCACAGCTGACACTTCACTAGAGCGTGCTTGAAAATTGCTTTATGTCAACCGTGCGTCACAATTTGTACCCAAGGGTATGATATGGGAGATTTGCCGCAAAGTGGGGCGTGCGGTTGGCGTGAATGAATTTTCAAACAGGCTCTAAGGCTGACTAAGTTTTTCGGTGTCTCTGACCGGTTCTTTCTGAATATACAGAATGATATTGAGATGAGAAAATTAAAGAACAATATGGCTGAGGAAATCGAGAGTATCTGCCCATTCCATGCAGCGGCGATGTAACGTGGGGTTCTGTTTATATTTAGAAAATGCCTATCCTGAGAAACGGGCAGGGTAGGCATTTTTTGTATTTTATTACTGCATTTAAGGGTTGCTGGTAAGCGGCTTGATTTCCTTATCCAGAGTTTTCCTGAGCTCCGCCATCATCTGCGAATAATATTTGAACTTGGGGAGGGCCTTCTTTTGCGCCTCCTTATAGCTGGTATAATCAACTGTTGCCTTTATCCTGCTCTCCTTTGGTATTCCCCATTCCTGTAATGGCTTGCCGCATACATGACATCATCTTTCGATGCATACCATATCAGGCAGAAATCTGTGATCACCCGGTCTATGCAGTCCTGTTTCATATTCTCCATAATATTTAAGATGGATTTTCCTTTATATTTTTCCGCATCCGTTTCAATTTCATCAATCAGCCCGGACATGATATCCGCAATCTTTGGGTTGTCTCTGCGCAGTTCCTCCACATACTTCCTGATCTCCCCGATCTTCTTCTGCTTTTCTTCGAGTATGACATCCCCTTCGCCGTCGTCTGGCGTGACAATATTCTGGATCAGGTTAATGATATACTCATAATCTATTTTTGTGCTGCTGTACGCCATCAGCCCATAATCGGAATCTATCTGCACAGATTCGCCGCTATGCGCTTCTTTATCCGGCTTACTCTCCTTTATTTCCTCCAGAACATTAAAATAATGCCCCACATAATCATTATATTCTTCCTGTGTGATACCGTATTTTGCAAGCATCCCGTCATCATAATTTGTAAATGACTTCATCTGGGCAAATAACCTGTCAAAATTCCGAAACATTTTGGCAAATACTTCTTTCTCTTTCATCGACATCCCGGAAACTTCCGAAGGAGTTCCCGCCGAAACACGCAGCGCCGAGAGCGCCTTCTTAAACGCAGGCTCTATTTGGGCCCACTCCGCTAACAGCACTTCCTTCGTCCCTCCTGCGGAGTACAGTTTCACCGCCTCATCCACGCACTTTTTAAATAATGAGAGATTCCCCATTCAGCCTGTCTTTATTGTTCTGTTCAAGGATGTATTTGAAATTCACCCATAAATCGGTTTCCGTTTTCAACTCCTCTCTGTATACCCACTGTAAATCTCCGTAGATAAGCTGTTCTATCAGTTTCTTTTCAATCATTGACTCTGATTCCGGCATTTTTATCGCCTCCTCTGCTTTGCTATGATACTTTCAATTTCCATACAGGCCATAATATATCCCTCTATTTTAATCCAACGACACACATTTCTGCAATTGTGGATATTCGCCTGCATGCTCCCTCACATAACATCTTTTAAATGCCGCAAATGCAGATCCACGCTTTAGCAAACTGCAGATAGTTCTCGATATCACTTTAGAACTTGGATTGTTATGTAATTTTTCAAGCTGCTTATATAAAATATTCATTTCTTTCTGAAGCAATCGCAGCCGTTCATCACTTGTGTATGTCCTCATTCCCGTATTTTTTAGAGAAAACGCTTCTGTTATCAGCATAGCTGTCCTATTTTGAAACTCGTCCTTTATGTCTGTTACATCTATAGCCACAGTATTGTCTGTAAGATGGAAAAGCAAATACTTTTCAGGATCTTGTTTACAGCAGTCAATGATTCCCCCATCATACTTATTGTTATTCTTAATTCCATTACAATGCCCACATGACCAGAAAAGATTTTCCCAGTCAAATTTTCTCTCCAGGTATCTTCCATTTTTATGCGGAAGCAAATGCTCTACATTTGGATCTTGCAATTCTTTCATTTCGCAAATATAACATTTATTATGGAAATCTCTTTTCAGCCGCTCTATCACATCCGGCCTGTCATACTTCCCAGTTGCTTTTTTTGCTTCTTTGGCTAGTGATTCAGGTGCAGGAAAAGAACGTTCAATTTTAACCATCTATGTCCTCCCTGTTCATAAATTTTAATTTTAACCCCTGGTATTCCGTTGAAATGCCAATCGCAAGATAATCGGGTATGTCATCCAGATACAGCTCCAATTCTGCGATTTCGTTCATTTCATCGTCCGACAGAGACCCTTTTTTCACAAGGGTCTTGTACCGTTCAAACTTTTGCTTTAATGTATCAGACAGTTTATCAGCTCCAAAGTAGCCTTCAACAATGCCATCATAAGGCACATTATCCAGTCCGTTTTCTACTAGGATATTTTTTTCCAGATCATAAATTACAACATTCTGTATACTATTGAGTATAAATGGAGAATGTGATGTTACGATAAACTGAATGTTCGGAAAAACAGCCGTCAAAAAGGGCATAATATTTCTCTGCAATTCCAGATGTAGATGGGTCTCAATTTCATCCACAAGCACTATTCCCGGTAAATTAAAATCAAAAGCACGCTGTGTCTGGTTCTGCATACGCATGATGATATCCAAAACAATATCCAGTACCGCCTGATAGCCACTGGATAAGGTATTAAAATCAAAAGGCTCTTTTCCTTGCTGCAGAATACGGAATTCAAAAGTTTCCTCATCAAATTCCAATTCAACAGTTTCATCCGCAAATACCCTCTTTAACAACTTTTCAAATTTATCAAACCATATTTTAATCCCATCCGCTTTTTCTGTCTTGCTGTTGTTCCTTGCCAATGCCTCTGTCATTTTCAAATCCAGCAAATATTTTACAAATTCGTTCCGTGGAAATTCCATTAATCCGTAGTAGTCTTTTAACTGTACTTTTTCCACGTGCCTGGGCTGCTCCGCCTGAAAAATCCGATCCGCCTTATAATACGCCATTATATAATGGTATTTGTCTTTTAAGGCATAAATATCTTCGGCATTCCCATTAAAGTTAATATGCAGACCTTTTCTGCTCTGTTCCAACTCTTCTTTCCTTTTACGCAGTTCACTTTCCAATTCTAATATTCGAACCTCACCACATTGAGATTGAACAGCTGCGTCCATCTGGTTCTGGACATCCTTTAACTGTTGTTCTCTAAAACTAAACCATTTATCCGTAAACACACTATCTAAATGGTATGCCATAGCATCAATTACGCTTGTCTTTCCACTTCCATTTTTCCCTGTTAAAATTAAATGCTTTATTTGATTTCCTGACAGCGGAATCAAAATATCTTTTAAATGTCTTACCTTTTTGATCGTCAAATCTGTTATATATAACTGCTCCATTCCCTTCCTCCAACCACAATTCCTTATTTTCTTTCTACAGCTCCTAACTCACAAACATGATCTGGACGGTACAAGCAGGCACATATCTTGCAGACAGTACTCCTATCGCTTTCTATCCATTTTAATGATTCCCTATCCAGACAATGATAATACTATGGCTTTATATTTCATCACCTCCCCAGCAAAATAAATCCGTTGGTCTGTCCCCTTTTTATAAAATGTGAGAATGAAGTCAGGTCTTTCAGCAAAGACACAAATTCCCCCTGAACCCGGCTGATTTCCGCGTCATTCTGTTTCATATCAGTCAGAAGGGCTTTCAAGTCTATTTCTTCCTCTTTCTCAAAATTGTCCACATATCTGGGAATGTTCAGATTGAAGTCATTCTTTTCAATATCCTCAAATTCCGCAAGGAAGGACTCTTTTTCCACGGTTTCCCGTCTGTTGTATAGCTCTATGACAGAATCAACAAGTGGGAATGGACGTGTTGTAGAATAAATTCGCCGGAAGCCCGATCACTGCATAGATGTTTCCGGCCCGGAGCAGTTTTGCCCTTATCTTCCCTTCCGCTGCGCCCCGGAACACCCCCCGTGTGGCAGTACGATTGCCATCGTTCCGCTACTTTTCAGGTGGTACAGCCCATGTAGCAGAAACGCATAATCGGCTTTCGACTTTAGCGCTAACACGCCGTAATCGCTGAATCTTTCATCCTGAAGAAATCCGGCGGAAGCGCTCCACTTTGACGAATACGGCGGATTCATAAGCACCATGTTAAAATCGGTCTCCTCATCTGAAGGCCAGTCCCCATCAAGGGTATCGCCGTTGCGAAGCTTCTGGTTCTCAGGCACAACACCGTGCAGGAACATGTTCATTCTTGCAAGGTTATAGGTAGACGTCATCAGTTCCTGCCCGTAATATTTAATATAGTCCGGCTCTGCGGCATATTTCTTTGCGTTCAGCAGAAGGGAGCCAGAACCCATACAAGGGGTCACACCGACAGCCCCCTCTTTCTCTCCTTCCCTGCAATCGCTATCCTGGTCAGGATTTTTGACACTGCCTGAGGCGTATAAAATTCCCCTGCCTTCTTACCCGTTTCGGAGGCAAACTGTCCGATTAAATATTCATAGGCATTTCCAAAAACGTCCGAATCCGTATTCAGAAGGTCAGCCCTGTCGATTTCCCTGATCAGGCTTGATATGATATCACTGTGTTTTTGATCCCCTGTCCCCAGACGGTTGGAATACAGGTCAATATCAGTAAACAAATCCGCAAACAGCGGATCGCTTTGCTCGATGTTGTTAAAGGCTTTCTGAAGCTGTTCACGGCTGAATGCGTTATTCCTGGCCGCATCCACAAAACAGGTATACCTCCAGCGGAGCGCAGAATATCCGCACCGCTCCACAGCACACTGATCAATTCCCTGCTGTTTTCCAGTTCCGCCATTTTACCCCCTCCATTATAGCCTTTCAATTTTCACCATGGCTTGTAATTAACTTTTGTTCTCCCACTTGCCACATAAAAATCTCCGTAATTTTGTCCATACAATTATACTCAGTAATAGAATAAATTGTAGCATACGCCTTTCGAGATTACAATTATATTGTTTGAGAAATCAAACAGATACCGGACACCATCTTCCTGGCCAGGTCAATCTCTTTAATATCCCCGCCAAATATTCCATTCTTGCCAAAATGGATACAAAAAAGATATATTAGTAAGATATCATAAGCATCACGAAAACAAAAATATATCCGAGTAGTAGAGCGGCACGCTCCAGGAGGTGAGACAATGAACCAAAAAGTTCTGCTTGTAGAGGATGACCCTCTGGTACAGGAAGCAGTCATGGATTATTTTATAAGCAAAGGCTGGCAGGTGCAGGCTGCGGACAACGGAGATGACGCATTGGAACTGCTGGCCCTTGGCAGTTTTCATCTGATTCTTCTGGATGTGATGATGCCTGGGATGAACGGCTTCACAGTATGCCGGAAAGTCCGGGAAACCAGCGATATCCCCATCATTTTTATCACCGCCAGAGTCATGGAGGAGGATGAATTAAACGGCTACTTGCTGGGGGCGGACGATTATGTAACCAAGCCCTTCTCCCTGCCGGTTCTCCACGCAAAGGCCGAAGCCCTCCTGCGCCGCGCCAAAAGCAGCATGAGGAAGCGGCTGCAGGCAGGGTCACTGGAAATCGACGTGAACACCCACCAGGTGTTCAACCATGGCCGGCCAGTCAGCCTGCCCCCAAAAGAATATGAAATGCTCCTGTTCTTTCTGGAGAATCCAGGGCGGATTTTCAGCAGGGAGCAGCTTCTGATCCGCTTCTGGGGATATGACTTTGACGGCAATGAACGGGTGGTGGATAATCACATCAGAAAACTTCGAAAAGCAATGGGCGTATGCGGCTGTACCATTTGTACAGTGCGCAAGTTCGGATATCGTATGGAGGTGGAACAATGAGAAAGAAGAAACTAAAAATCTGGAAGCCAGTGGTACTTGGGTTTACTATGCTGTATCTGTTTATCATGGTTCTTTCTACCTGGGTGATGGAATTGAGATTCGCGGAGGAATTTAAGAAAAGCGCAGCTCAGCACCTTTCCTCTATCCGCCAGCAGCTGGAACACTCTGAGGATATCATGGAAGATAACTATTTCAATTACATTACCGCCCAGGTAATGTCTGTGGAACCCTCCAGCCCTTTCCAGCAGTTTTCGGCTGCCATTTACGGAACAGACGGACATCTCCTGGCAAAGTCCGAAAACATCCTGATGCAATCCTTTTACGATGATTCCGGAGCTCACTACTGCCATTACCCTCTGGAACAGCTCACAGACGGAGAACTGAAAACCCTGGCGGAGTATGGACAGAAATCTTATAACATCAATACGCCTGCGGGACCCCCGCCCAAATACCGCATCGCTATACGCCAGACCAGGGACAGCAGGAAATTATGCCAGATTCTCGTACAGGAAATCACCTGGGAACAAAAAGGCTCCCAAGAGGAAGACAGCTATATGGACCCCGTCACCAATTCCCACCACAGTTATGAGACAGAGGGCGGGACAAATTACCAGGAGACAGACAGCAAAATCGTCTGGGAGCGGAACTATCCGGACGCCGGGCAGAAGACCTGGAAAGACAGCCAGGTGGAAGCTCTGGAGGTTTCCCTGCTATTCCCATACCTGGTGTTCGGCGGATACGAGCAATGGCTGCAGTGGACCGGTACAGAGTACCTGCAGGAATTTGACCGCCAGATTGACATGTCGATACCCAAGGTGGAACAGATCTTAACAGAATTCAACGACGCCTCCAATGTGCTGCCTGCGAGAGACATTCTATACAATCCTGTCTGGACAGATGAAAACGACAGTCCCCGTTTCTACCTGGCCCTGCGCTTTGAGAGCCACCCGTGGGCCGCAGCCACCCATTACCTGACCCCCATCTATCTGATGGGTCTTGTATTGATGCTGGCAGGGATTGCAAAAATTATTTACACTGCCAATCAAATCTCGAAACAGAGAAACGCTGTGGAAGAAATGCGCCGGGATTTTACAAACGCCATGGCCCACGAATTAAAAACCCCTCTAAGCGTTATCCGGGGCTTCGCGGAAAATCTTCTGGAACACAATATGGAGGAAAAAAGAGATTATTATCTCACCCAGATCATCGGCCAGACAGAACAGATGGACCAGTTGACAGCAGAAATGATCGCCATATCGAAGATGGATTCCCAGCAGTTGGTTCTGGCAAAAGAACCTGTCTCCCTGTCTGAATTAATCCGGGAACAGATCACCCGGCTGGAACCTGCCATTCAGGAAAAAAATCTCCAGATACAATACGACTGTGACAGGGATTTTGTCATTGATGGCGACCAGAACTATCTGGCAAAAGCCGTCTGGAATCTTTTATCCAATGCTGTATCTTACAACCTGCCGGGCGGCCGCATCTTTATCCGGACAGATACAAGAAGCTGTATCATTGAAAATACGGGAAATCCGCTGAGCCAGGAACAGCTTACCCATGCCTTTGACATGTTCTACAGTGGAGATAAAAGCCGCACATCCAAAGAAAAGCATATGGGAATGGGATTATTTTTAGCCAGAAAAATCCTGATGCTGCATCACAGGAATCTGTCACTGGAGAATACCTCCGCCGGAATCCGGGCCACCATCAAATAATGTGAAAGCCCTGTAAAACATGACATTTTTTTGCTTGCATTTTATTATCAAAGGCAGTATATTGTAAATAAATACTTCTTAAAGGAGAAGGACATGGCATTTACAAAATCTAGATTGTTCAGGGAGCTGCAAAAATCTGTCACTGAGGCTGAGTGGGACGCCCTGGAACGGGATCATAATCTGGCAGTCAGCAGCTTCAACCGCAATGTACTGCTTGGGTGGAAAAATGAAAAAATTTCGGATGACCTGGAGATTCCGGAAGAGCAGGTTATGGGCCTGCATATGGTTTTGAGGGAATTTCTGGAGACCCATATGGGGGATAACCCTGGCGGCTGGAAATGGGTTATCCTGTCCTGCATTTATCTGGCTTTTATTGCAGAACGTCCCCTGCACTCGATTGAGGTGCTGGATATAAAAGAGCTGTCTGTGGATGGCAAAACAGTTTATGAATGCCCGGTAAAATCTAATGGTAAAAATACGCCGTGCCGCTACTGTGTCTGCCGCCGCATGTCAAATTATGAGATTATGAAACGGAAAATGCAGAAAGAATTTTTGAACTACAATCAGGAAGAAATGATTCAGAAATTCTGCCTGACCCACGATGCAGACTATCTTTACATAAAGTTTCTTGGACATATGTACCGGATTCACAGAGGCAGCGGAAAAACTGACTGGTCTGACGACGGTTTCTGTACCTTTTCAGAGGCTGGTTATAATGAGGCCATGACCATTTATGATGTTCTCTGCTATTCCAGCCAGGATTGCGGCCTGTCTGGAGAATTTGTAAACATGGACAGCCTGTCTTTTGTGCAGGGCAGCTCCGCCTCCCAGGAAAACGGTCTTTTCCAAAAAATGGAGCAGTTTTTTGACCATAAAAACGAAGCAATGGCCAGAGCATGCCGGAATTTAGGAGGAGTGGAATCGGGAAAAGGAGACATTGCCTGCCGTATCCCCATGTTTGATTTTTTTCCTGTGATAATCAGATTCTGGAATTCCGACGAAGAATTCCCGGCCAGCCTGCAGGTGTATACAGATAAAAATGTGCTGAAATATATGCATTACGAAACTCTATGGTTTGCAGTTCTGCATTTATTTGAAAGAATTAAAGAGGAAATGGCATAATTAGATAATTTTCCAAACAGTAATAATTCTGTGATATCGGTAAACCATTTCCTGTTAATAAAAATTTATGTTATATTTGAGCGTGTCCGATAATTTGTCATCGGACACGCTTTTCATTGTCCGCGCAGAATATGAGAATCGAAGGGAACATCTATTCTTTTGCGTGAAAAGTTAAGAAAGGAGCATCGACAGATGAGAATATGTACACAGCAAATCGCATTAGGGATAGCCGTATCCCTCTCTGTAATTTTCCTGTCCGCCGGATGCCGCAAGAAAGTTGAGGAAATACAGATACCAACAGAAACACCCACTCCGGCCTCAGCGGAAAACAAGACTTCCCCAGCAACACCGGTTCCCATGCAGAAGCCTTGTATCTCCGTAACATCTACAGACGGCAATATCCAGATCAGCCTTCCGGATGACACATGGATGGTTATGGAAAACACAGAGGGAAAATATGTCTTTGGCAGTTCAGGTAAGGGGAGTATTACGATAACACGAAATACAGAAATTTCCGGCATACGGCTTCCTCTGTCAAAAGAAACTGTTCTGGATTATCTGGCCGATATGGGCGATGACACTTCAGCCATGGAAGTGGAACAATATGACCTGACAGACATTGGGACAGACAGCCTGAAAACCGTCACATATACGGTTAAAAATTCCAAAGAGGGGATGCATCCCTATGTCACTGGGTATTTGATTCTGCATACAGATGAGCTGTATGATGTAACAGCCCTGGCCGAAAAGAGTGACCAGGCATTACTGGAAAGCCTGCAGAAAAGTGTGGTTTCTCTTCAGGTTCTCCATGAAGACCACCCAGCAAGCAAAGTAACCCCTGTTATTACCGCGTCACCCGCAGCAGAGCCGGCTGATCAGGTACAGAATCCGGAAATATCCAGCTCACCGGCTGGTGCGGATACCCAGCAGGAAACCGCAAGAACTGGTCAGTCTATTATGCTATACAATACTGACACTCAGGTACGGATTTACGAATTGACCAATGGAGAATGGGCGGACGACTCTGGCATGAATTACTATGCGGCAGGGGCAGGCCAATGGCAGGATGCCAACGGCAATACATACTCTTTCGATTTGACCACACAAGACAGCCCAGATACTGAGAACAGTGAAAACAGCATGGTATTATACCGCTCAGACGGCAGCGGCAGCGTGGATATTTCTCAGGGTCCAGATGGAAACTGGCACGACAGCCAAGGCATTGGTTATTATGCAGAGGGCGCTGGACAGTGGAGTGATGAAAACGGTAATATTTACTCTGCAGGCCAGTAGAAAACTGAATAAGAAAAACTGATCATAATTAAGGGAGACCTGAAAGATGGGTTTAAAGAAAGAAGCTCAAACTATACTGCAAAAACCATTTCAACAGAAATCGGAAAATATCCTGGCTGCGACAGGCCTTAAGGTGCTGATTGCAATCGGATTTCTGGCTGCTTTCTGGCTGCTGCGCTCTTATTCTGTGGACCTGTGCCTTCAGAATCTGCAACAGGAAACACAGACAGCAAAAAGAGAGATCTACCGGCAGGTTTCTTCTATCCAGAAACACCTGGAAATACTGGCGGACATTATCCAGCAGACAGGACGGCCGGATTCTGTGCGGGCAAAGAAGATTCTAGGGGCCTATGGGAATACAGATATGGTATCCCGGCTGGGCATCGTCCTTCCAGATAACCAGATCCTCCAGCAGGACGGAACCTTTGCCTCTCCCATAAATGGGATTACTTTTGATGCATTGGCAGAAAAAGGAGCTTTTATTACAAATATTGAACAGGACAACTTTAACACTTACGATTCCGCCTTGTTTTTCAATGTTCCCATTGTAAGGGAGGGCAAAACTGAGGGGATATTATTTGGGGAGATAGAACTCAAAGAGATATCAGAGCTTATTGAAGCAGATACCTTTGACGGAACTTCTGGTCTTTTTATCGTTGACACACAGAATATGGATTTTATTATGGATACTCTGCACAGCGGACCAGAAAATCTCCATGCCCTGCAAGGGCAAAAGATCAAAAAGGGTTACAGCAAAGAACAGCTTATGCAGGACTTTTCCGAAGGCAGAGGCGGGCTGACCGCCTATTTCTCTAAAAGTATGAACGATTATTTATATACGGCTTACGAACCTGTGGGCATTAATGACTGGTTTGTCATGCTCACCTTTCCGGAAAGCACGGTTCTCCAAGAAGCATCTTATATTAAGAAAGTC
Organism: uncultured Lachnospiraceae bacterium; assembly: GCA_910587105.1. Classification (GTDB taxonomy): domain Bacteria; phylum Bacillota; class Clostridia; order Lachnospirales; family Lachnospiraceae; genus MGBC164599. The sequence goes on along the minus strand of CAJUMB010000038.1, from coordinate 6,012 downwards.
CTGCTGTGTCTGGGGGCCTTTGAAGGTATCTTGCTGCTGGCATATGTGTGGTGGGATATCCTCCGCACACGGAAAGAACTTCAACAAAAAGAAAGAATCGCAACAACAGACCTGCTCACAAATCTCAAAAACAGAAACGCCTACGAACAGGTATTAAAACAATACGCCGCAGACCGCCTGGACTGTCTTTCCTGCGTTTACGCAGATGCAAACGGCCTCCACGAACTGAACAACAGCCAGGGACACCTTGCAGGAGACAAAATGCTGAGGTCGGTGGCAGACACTCTGGTGGAAACCTTCTGCGAGGGAACTGTGTATCGTATTGGTGGAGATGAGTTTCTGGTCTTTACTGAGGCAGATGAAAGCACAACGGAAATAAAGGCACAAGAGGCAAAGGAGCGGGTTGCCAAAGCCGGTTATCATGTGTCAGTGGGCACAGCCTCCGGCAAAAAGACCGCTGCGGTCACCGATGTGGTTAAAGAAGCTGAGCAGAAAATGTATGAAGATAAACGACAGTATTATATGAGCCAGGGTGACCGGCGGAAAATGCGCTAGAGCGTGTCTTGGAGCCAAAGGGATCAAACTATCCGACTGGTAATAAGAGAGATATTCAATAGTAAAATATTGGGTATCTCTTTTTTTTACTTATCTAACAGACAAAATATGCCGATATATTATAAAAATGCTGTGCAGAAATTAGGCGATATGGAAAATTGCAATTTAGCAATTATTTTTACAATTGTCAATTATGGTCGTCAGAACATAAAAGGGAGGCTGAATACATGATCCACTACATACGAAATTTAAAAATCAGATTTAAACTTTATATCCTCATAGGAGTTGCCCTGATTGGCATGCTTGTAATTGGCGGCATGTCATTCAGCCTGATGGGCCGGATGAATGACATGACAAGTGATATTTCCACAAGCTGGCTTCCCAGTATTAATACCGCAAGGGATTTGACCACCACTATTTCCAATATCCGCCTGAATGAATTAGGTTATCTTACCGCAATTTCTGATGATGTACAGGCGTCCAGCCTGCAGTACCTTCAAAAGGAAAAAGAAGAGATGGATATCCTCTTAGCCACATATGGAGGATTAATTGACGAAGAAGAAAGAAGTTTTTATGATAATGCTATGAATTTCTGGACTCAGTACAGAGAAACCGATGAGGAGATGATGGCATTAGCCAAACAGGGACGCCCTGATGAGGCCCGGGCCATCCTGGAAGGCGAATGTGTAGACCTTTACAATTCTTTAAACAGTGCCTTCAATGATATCATTGTCTACAATACAAAAGGCAGTGACGCTGCAACAGAAGAAAGCCTTTTCCTCTACCGGACGGCCACCATTCTTATGGCAGCAGTGATTATTGCCGTCATCCTGGTGGGAGTTTTCTTCTCGATTGTGATCATACGCCTGATTAAGACTCCTATTTCCGAAATCGAGAGCGCTGCCATAAGAATGGCAGAGGGTGATTTGGATGTGGAAATTTCCTATACGTCTGAGGACGAACTGGGGGTACTGGCGGATCAGGTACGAAGGCTGATCCATAAACTTCAGGTTATTATTGACGATGAGAATAAATTCCTGGCCAAAATGGCTGCCGGAGACTTTACGGTGGATTCTGTCTGTGAAGAAGAATATACAGGAGGCTTCCACCCCCTGCTTGTCTCCTTCCGGGGCATTGGGGACAAACTTAACGACACCATGCTGCAGATCAACCAAAGTTCTGCCCAGGTTGCAAGCGGCTCCGAACAGGTCTCAAGCGGTGCCCAGGCTCTTTCCCAGGGAACAGCTGAGCAGGCGAGCTCCGTGGAGGAGCTTGCTGCCACCATTAATGAAATTTCCAGCAAAGTGAAGCAAAATGCAGATAATGCACAGCAAGCCAACGCAAAGGCGGGTACCATCAGCACGGAGATGAATGTGAGCAACGAAAAAATGCAGCTGATGATACAGGCAATGGAGGATATCACCCACTGTTCCAATGAGATCAGTAAAATCATTAAGACAATTGAAGATATTGCTTTCCAGACCAATATTCTCGCCCTTAACGCTGCCGTGGAAGCAGCCCGGGCAGGCACTGCTGGAAAAGGGTTTGCCGTAGTGGCCGATGAAGTCCGCAGTCTGGCAAGCAAAAGCGCAGAGTCCTCAAAAAACACCTCTGCTCTGATTGAAAATTCATTAAAGGCAGTGGAGAACGGAACCCGGATTGCCGATGAGACAGCCCAGTCCTTGTATCAGGTAGTAAATGGCGTAAACGAAATGACAGCCATTATCGGACAGATTTCAGAGGCCAGCAGCGCTCAGGCCCATTCCATCTCCCAGGTCACCCTGGGGATTGACCAGATTTCCAGTGTGGTACAGACAAACTCGGCCACTGCCCAGGAGAGCGCGGCTGCAAGCGAAGAACTGTCCAGCCAGTCCCAGATGATGAAGAACCTTGTGAATAGGTTTAAGCTTAAAGGCGGTTCCAGTGGGCTTTAAGCTGCCCTTTGGGTTATGTAAATAAAGAAGCTGATATTGTGGCTGTTTCGGGAAGAGAGATATTCAATGGTAATATTGGGTATCTCTCTGCAAGTGCAGAAAACCCCTGCAAATGATATTTTCAGCCATCCACAAGGGCTCCTTTATTTCAGAATAAATTTGGGTTTGTCAAGTAAACTGTGTAAGTTTATAAGCGATATAAGAATTTTGCTATATCCTTTCTCTTCCAGTTTTTCTCCGCATTCTCTCCACTCGGATTTGCCTTTTCAATCGCCTTGGAAAGGGTATCCAGTGTCACAAAAGCATAGAAACCAGATGTAGTAGAAATATTTTCATGCCCAAGCGTCTGCTGGATATAGGATAAAGGGCAGCCCTCCTGATACAGGCTCATAGCACGCGTTTTCCGTACCATATGAAAATGTACTGATGATGGCATGTCGATACCTTCATTCCTGCATTTTTCTGTATATTTTTTCAATACTTTCTGTATGCAGTCATCAGAGAGACCGTGTATCCGCCATGGGTAACAGAATAAAATAAAGGTGCTTCCATATCTGGGATATCACCATGGAATTCCCTGATATACCTGCGCAGATGCTGGACATTTTTTCCATCAGGGGGACACTGCGGTATTTTTCCCCTTTCCCAGGTATCCTGATATAAGGCTTTTCCGCATCAAGAAACAGGCTTCCAACTTTTAGTTTTGTCATCTCCCCAATCCGCATGGCGGCATCATAGCCGAGAATCAGCAGCATCTTATTCCGGCATTCAGACTGTTTTTCTATACTGGGTGCGTTAAGGATTGCCTTCATCTGGTAATCCTCGAAATATTCGATCTCCCCAGCCGGAGTACTCAGACTTTGTATGGTCTTACTTGAAGCAGAAAGAGGCATACTGTCTATGCATTCTTCTGATGCATAAGATAGCAGGGATCTTATCACAGTCATCCGAAGGCTGCACGTCTTAGGGCTCCATTTTTATTTTCTGCCAACCACATAAGATACTCTTTTCATAATATCTGAAACCCTTTGTTTCATTTCCTGACCGCTTTCCAAAGCATCCAAAACTATCTTCTCTAAATACTCCTGTTTTCGTTTATCTCCTAAATCTGAAAACAATGCGCTTGCCGCAACCAAAGCAGTCCTCATATATTGTGCATGATCTTTGAATAAATCACTATCTACATAAAATCCTTTGCTCTCTATAAATTGGCTGCAAAATGTAATTACCATGCGCGTGCTGTCCTCCCGATATGGATGTACTTTCCAAAGCTCAGCTAAATATTTCAAAAATATTTCTGCTGCTTCATCAAGAGATGCCTTTTCCCAAGTGTAGCGGTTCATTCTATCTAAGACATATGCAGCATCCTTTATAATGTCCAAACAATCAGAATACTCGATTGAAATACCTCCTAACGCTGGCTCTGATTTTTCCCGCCCATTCATAAATATCCTGAAAAATATAATGATGCATATCACAAAGTGCTGCAAAATCAAAACGCTCCATCGCAAGCGCCCTGCCGGTGTCATTTGTACCTGAAAATGCATCGCCGCTCCCATTCGCAGGGCTGGCGGCTCCACAAAATAGACAGCCCTGTAAGCCCCGGCTTTTCCAATGTCAAAGCCGCTGTCAGTTTCTACTGTATAATCCAATGCCGTCACGATCTCATCTTCCCCTGTCCCGGTTTCTCTGTTCCGAGACGTTTTTTCCGGCAGGGCACGCTAGAGCGTGTTTGAAAATTGCTTTATGTCAACCGTGCGTCACAGTTTGTACCCAAGGGTATGATATGGGAGATTTGTTCCGCATGAGGGCGCTGTAGCGGGCTACAGCAACCGAATAAGGGGCAGATCTGACGCAAAGTGGGGCGTATGGGTGGCGTGAATGAATTTTCAAACACGCTCTAAGATGCACACTCAATGCCGGGTATCAATCTGGGCAGGATATGAAATTTTCAAGGTACGGAGAAAGGGGAAATCTTTGATTTTAGTAATTGGAAATTTTTCAGAAATATTACCCTCTCACTAATCGCAGACTGGAGAGAGTGAAATACAAGTAAATTTGAAAACTTTTTAATGTGACCTAAATATTGAATGAAATAAACATGTAGATGTGCTAGAATATAGCCATTGGACAAATCGGTATTTAAGGAGATAAATTGTTATGATTAGAGCATTTAAGGAAAATGATTTAACTGATATAATGCAGATATGGCTTGATACAAACATTAAAGCACATTCCTTCATTCCAAAAGAATATTGGACAGATAATTATGAGATGGTAAGAAGTGCTTTGCCACAAGCAGAAATATATGTGTATGAGAATGACGCTACGAAGCAAATAGATGGATTTATTGGATTATCGAATGAATATATTGAAGGGATTTTTGTAAAGGAAAGCGTTCAATCGAATGGTATTGGAAAACAGTTGTTAGCGTATGCTAAAAGTGTTAAATCTAATATGAGTTTATGTGTGTATCAAAAGAATACTCGTGCAATACAATTTTATCAAAGGGAACAGTTTGTGATTCAATCTGAAAGCACTGATGATAATACAAATCAAAAAGAATATGTAATGATTTGGAAAAAATGAGCAGCTCACGAGTTGAGGAGATAAAAAACATGAGAAAAATAAGCTTATTTATTGCAATGAGTCTTGACGGATATATTGCAGATAGTAAAGGCGGCGTCGATTGGTTGAATGGACATGGAAATGATGATGGGAATATTGATACCTATTCTGAATTTGCAAAAACCATTGATACGGTTTTAATGGGTTGGAATACTTATCATCAAGTTGTTACTGAACTTTCTCCCAAAGAGTGGGTATATAAAGAGTTTACAACTTATGTTATTACACATAATGAGCATACTTCCTCTGAACAAATTCGATTTGTAAACATAAATCCTGTTGAATTAGTAAAGAGGTTAAAAGAGGAAAATGGAAAAGATGTTTGGATATGCGGTGGAGCTAATCTTATTCAACAGTTAGTAAATGAAGATTTAATTGATTATTATTATATCACTGTAATCCCGACGCTTTTAGGTTCTGGCATTCGACTTTTTGAAAACGGAAAGTATGAGATTAAATTAAGATTGCTGAATACACAGTCCTATAATGGTATGACAGATTTAATTTATACACGAAGATAAATTCCCGTTTCCGCCTTTTAAAATAAAAGAGGAAAGAAAATCGAGAATATCTGCATAAATACTATATCTATCGGAAAAACAATTAGGAGAAAAGAAAGTAATTTACAACGAAATTACAACAAATGAAAGAACCTTAAGTAACAACTTATAGAAGGCTATATAAGAGCGACACTTGAAATATAGTGTCTTTTTCTATATCTAATAAATTTTTATTGGATAACTGAAAAAGAATGACTGTTTATTTCTAGTGATATAATTTATGCTAAAGAAAAGGATAAATCGGGAATTTAAGGAGATAAAAAATGCTTATCAGAGAATACCAGATATCCGACTGCAAAGAAATTACAGAGCTATTTTATAATACAGTCCACACA
>CAJUMB010000037.1:29262-35113 GCA_910587105.1 uncultured Lachnospiraceae bacterium | reverse complement strand
TTTCTAAAAACCAACCCTTTCCTGCCTATTCTCTATTGGGTTTCCGAGAGTACTCCCCCCATACAAAATACCCGATAATACATTTCCAGGGACTGAAGCAGTTCTTCTTTCTCCCTGCGCAGCTGTTTAATCTTCAAAGCACTTCCGATTTCGTCGAATCTGGCATCCGCCTCCAGTGCCTCCACACGAAACTGCAGACTGCCAGCCTCATCAAATTCAAGAATCAGTACTCCGCCTACATCCTCTGTAAACATGACACACATAATATGCAGTTCGTCCTGAACCGCCTGGGGAAGCGCGTAGAAATCTTCATTAAAATAATATTTTTGTTCATAGGCGCTTGCCCCGCAAAGCACCACATTCTCCTGATACATATAACCTCCTGGCAATTAGGACCTGTCAGCAGATAATTTACTCACAGTTCCTTATCTTTTACACATATCCATACACACCACGCACAGATACTTCCCCGGCACTCACAGCTGCTACCGTATGGTCTTCCTTTTCCACCAGAAGCTCTCCTCTGATGTCTATTCCCCTGGCAGTCCCTTCCCATTCATGTCCGATTTCCAGAACCCGGACTTTCCGGTTCTGATTGATTAATATCCGGTTATAGTCTCCCTGGAGCTGAGAAAAGTCCTCATAGACACAAAATTTCTCATAATTGCTCTCAAACTGCTCCAATACCGCCGCCGACAGCGGCGCCCGGGAAATAGCATGTCCAAGCTCTGTCTGGATACTGGAAGCGGTTTCTGCCAGTTCTTCAGGAAAATTTGTCAGGTTCCCGTTAATGCCCACGCCAATTACCAGATCACGTATATGGTCATCTCTCACATTCATCTCCGTCAAAATACCGCAGATTTTCTTCCCGGATATTACAATATCATTTGGCCACTTGATCATGGCTTCCACTTGATACAATCTGCGGCACGCCTGCGCCACACTGAGTCCCATAACCAATGTCAGCATGGAAGCATTTTGTGGATTCAGCTGTGGCCTGAGAATACAGGTCATGGCCACAGAACTTCCCTTTGGCATGACCCACCCTCTGCCCCGCCGTCCTTTCCCGCTGGTCTGTTCTTCTGCAAATACAACGGTGCCATGTACAGCCCCTTCTGCTGCCAGACGTCTGGCCCAGGTATTGGTGGAATCAACGGTTTCTCTGCAGTATATGCTCTGGCCCAGCCACTTTGTATGCAGACAGCTCTTGATTTCTTCCGCATTCAGGACATCATCACTCATGAAAAATCCCCTAATGTGGCTGCCATAACAGCTTTAATGGTATGCATGCGGTTTTCCGCTTCATCAAACACTTTCGATTGGGCGGATTCAAACACTTCGTCCGTCACTTCCATATCCTGAAGACAAAATCTTTCCCCCATCTCTTTTCCGATAGTTGTTTTCAAATCGTGAAAAGCCGGGAGACAGTGCAGGAAAATCGCATATTCCGAAGCATTTTCCATTACCTCTTTTGTCACTTTATAAGGCGTCAGCTCCTGTATCCGCTCCTCCCACACTTCATCCGGTTCGCCCATGGACACCCATACATCTGTGTAGATCACATCTGCATCCTTTGTCCCCTGCTTCACATCTTCTGTCAGGGTAATGGAACCCCCGCTCTCCCTGGCATAACCTTTGCAGAGTTCTACCAGCTCTGTATTGGGGAAATACTTCTTGGTTGTACAGGCTGTGAAATGCATTCCCATTTTGGCACAGGCAATCATCAGGGAATTCCCCATATTGTATCGGGCGTCCCCCATATAGACCAATTTAATTCCTTTCAGTTTTCCGAAATTTTCCCGGATAGTCAGCAGATCCGCCAGCATCTGTGTGGGGTGGTATTCATTGGTCAGGCCGTTCCACACCGGAACACCTGCATGCTCTGCCAGTTCCTCTACAATCTCCTGTCCGAATCCCCGGTACTCGATTCCCTCATACATCCTTCCCAAAACCCGTGCCGTGTCTGCAATGCTTTCCTTTTTCCCTATCTGCGAACCAGATGGGTCCAGATAAGTAGTTCCCATCCCCAGGTCATGAGCAGCCACTTCAAAGGCACACCTGGTTCTGGTACTGGTTTTTTCAAAAATCAGTGCAACATTTTTGCCTCTGTAGTGATCCACAGGAATCCCCTTTTTCTTTTTTTCCTTCAAATCTGCGGACAGGTCCAGCAGATAAGTAATTTCTTCCGGGGTAAAATCTTTCAGTGTTAAAAAATTACGGTTTTTTAAATTCATGGCTCTATATCCTCCTCAATTCCGCCTTGGTACAATAATTCTGCAAATAGCGGTGTCTTCTTCCCCTCCGTCAATCTATGTTTTCTCAAAGCAACAGCCTTCTCCAGAGCTTCTAAAGTATACACTTTATATTTTTTAATGTGCAGCAGACGGGCTGCTGCTTCCAGAACTGCCAGATATAATTCCTGATAATTCCAACCGGAAGACAGCTTCAGTTCATGGGCGACCTGGCTTAAACGGCTTTCCACAAATTTCCGCAGTCCGCTGTCAGAATTCAGACAAGCCAGCCGGTTCAGATAGAATCTCTCATCTTCCGGAGCATCCACATAATAAATGCTACCTTTCAACCCGTATATCATACGCATGGTATCGTAATACCCCGCTGTCATATTCCGTCTGCTTTTCTGCGCGTCAAATTCAATGATATTCCCCAGATGAATCCGGGGTTCTACCGAATAAACAGAGGTCCCCTCCGGAATTTTCACCCTTTTTTCCCTGCCAGGCCCATATATTCGGATCATAATAATATCTTCATATCCCCGGTTTACCAGGGAGCCCAGCGGAACATTGTTGATTACACCACCGTCTATGAATGTTTTTCCCTGAAGTTTTTCATTTTTAAACAAAGGAAAAATATATGCGCTGGCTAAAAGCAGATCCGGCAGTTCCTCCGGCTGGATTTGGTGTACATCCACATCCAGCTCCTTTAATTCATCCACACAGAATGTAAGAATATAAAATTCTACAGGAGATGCCTGTATTTGTTCCGCGTCCACGTACTGATTGATCAGACTCCGCAGAGGAGCCACATCCACACCCCCGTCTTTCATGGTGGAAAAAAGAATCTCAAACGCTTCACCCAGCGGAATTTTTCCCTGGAACAGCTGGGACATCAGTGCATCATCCACATCCATAACTTTGGAGTATGAAATATCTTTCCACACTTTTTCCGCATTTTCATAATCTTCCATACACATAAGGGCGCCGTTTAAAGCGCCCACACTGGTACCTGCAATTCCTTTTATTTTTACGCCGGCTTCTTTCAGGGCCTTCCATGCCCCGATTTGATAAGCACCCCTGGCTCCGCCGCCCTCCAGCACAATCCCGTACTCTTTCGAGAGATCCAGTACCGGTTTCATCTGCCGTCACCTCATCACTTCTGCGGATTTTCTGTTATCACTTCTTTCAGGGACGATGCCAGCCCCGCCAGACCCTGCAGCTCTGACGGAATAATAATCTTCGTAGCTTTCCCGTCAGCCGCCTTTGCAAATGCCTCCAGACTCTTAATGGTCAGCACTGCCTGGTCCGCTCCGGCCTCTCTGATAAACCGGATACCATCTGCATTGGCCTGCTGGACTTTCATAATGGCTTCCGCCTGCCCCTCTGCCTCACGGATCATCCGCTCTTTCTGGGCCTCTGCCCGAAGGATTGCCGCCTGCTTTTCTGCCTCTGCTTCCAGAATCGCGGATTCCTTCTTTCCTTCTGCCACCAGAATGGTGGAACGCTTCTCTCCTTCTGCAATCAGAATCGACTCCCGTCTCTCCCTCTCCGCTTTCATCTGTTTTTCCATGGCATCCTGGATTGCCTCAGGTGGTATAATATTTTTCAGCTCCACTCTGTTTACTTTGATTCCCCAAGGATCTGTGGCCTCATCCAGGGAAGCCCTCATCTTTGTATTGATGACTTCACGGGAAGTAAGAGTCTCATCCAGCTCCATATCACCGATAATATTCCGCAGAGTGGTAGCCGACAGATTCTCAATGGCCATAATGGGATTATCCACCCCGTAGGCATAGAGCTTAGGGTCTGTAATCTGGAAAAAAACCACCGTGTCAATGCGCATGGTGACATTATCTTTAGTGATTACTGGCTGAGGCGGAAAATCCACCACCTGCTCCTTTAAATTCACCCGTTTCGCAACCCGCTCAATAAAAGGCACTTTAAAATGAATGCCAACTCCCCAGGTTCCCCTGTATGCGCCCAGGCGCTCCAAAATCAATGCCGATGCCTGGGGCACAATCTTGATACAGGATGCCAGTACCATCAAAGCAATAATCAAAAATATAATAAATGTGATAAAACCTGCCATATTCAGCCCTCCTTTTTATCATCCACGCAGCGTTCTACAATTAACTTTACCCCCTGCACTTCCTGTATGGCCACAACTGTGTCCACAGGAATCACACACCCGTCCTCTCTTGTACGTGCCGTCCAATCTACACCATTAAGCTTAACCCGGCCAGTACCCTTGAGATTTTCAATGGTTTCTGTCACCATGCCCTTTTCTCCCAGAAGGCTGTATACGTTGGTTTTCTCCGTCTTCTGGTTCATAAACCGCACCGCTGCAGGTCTGGTAAAAATCAGAAGAGCCAGCGACACCGCTATAAACAGAACAATCTGTACAGCAAGGGGTACCCAAAATAGTGCCGCAAAAAAAGATACCAGCGCACCCCCGGCGAACCAGATAGTGGTCAAGCCCATGGTAGCCGCCTCAATTAACAAAAGTACAATCAAAAGCCCCAGCCAGAAAATCGTAATATTCAGTTCCAAACTCATATGCTGTCCCCCTCTCTGTCTGATGAATCTCAATTTAGAAAATCACAAAACACCCATTCCATTGCATAACCAAAGTTTAGCGTGTGTCTTTTTCCCAAACCCGTGACTCTGGAATTTGCAGTTATCTATATGATTTTCATTATACCATTAAATGATTTCAAGGGAAACCTTTTTTAGAAATCCTTAACGAAACCTTTACATTTATTTCCTTCTGCGCTGCCGTGCTGCCTCATACATGAGAATCCCCGCCGCCACACTGGCATTTAACGACTCGGTTTTCCCCTCCATGGGGATACATACTGCCTCATCTGCCTCTTTCTGCATCTGTGCTGTCAGGCCGTTTCCCTCATTTCCAATTAGAAACACCGTTTTCTTTGTGTAGTCCTTTTCATCATACGGCCTGCCGTCCATTTTTGCCGCATAGACGGTATATCCGCGCCGTTTCAGCTCCTGAACCGACTCAGTAAGACATTCCACATAGAGAAACGGGAGCCGGTAAACAGCCCCCATGGTAGCACGCACGGTTTTGGGATTGAAAAGGTCTGCAGACTGTCTGCTCAGCAGGATCCCGGCCGCACCGGCCGCTTCCGCTGTCCGCAGAATCGTCCCCACATTCCCCGGGTCCTGCAGGTCTTCCAGTGCAATTATCAGAGGTGCATCTCTGCCGCCGGCGATCTCCTCCAGGGTATAGACGGGCTGTCTGCCAACTGCGAGAATCCCCTGAGGCGTCTTTGTCTGGCTCATGTGCAGAAATACATGTTCCGCCACCCTATTTAGAATTCCTCTCTCCTCATATTCTCTCCGGGTCTGCTCTGACATATTCTCCAGAAACTCTTCCGATGCGTACACTGACTGCAGCCATTCCTTTGGCATCTCCCGGCACATTTTCCACCCTTCAACCACAAAAAGCCCTTGCTTTTTTCGGGCTTTTGTGGTTTTCTGCAGCTGTATGATATTTTTTACTTGTGTATTCGAAGTACTTGTAATCATAAAATTTTTTACCTTCCAGAGCGTGTCTTAAAAATGCTTTTTGTCAGATGTGCGTCACACTTGGTGGGAGA
>CAJUMB010000037.1:0-29252 GCA_910587105.1 uncultured Lachnospiraceae bacterium | reverse complement strand
TGAAGGGCGCATAGCGGGCTATGTAACCTGAATTTGGCGCAAATCTCACGCAAAATGGGGCGTGCAGATGGCAGGAATGATTTTTAAGACACGCTCTAGGACCTGTCTCAAAACTTTTTAAGTATAGCCCACACCAATTACCCACACTTCTCGCGCAGGATAAATTCTCAGCCACGCTCCAGTAACTGATCCAGACTTGCATTATCTCCCATAACCACCAGCATCTGCTGTTCGCTCAACACCTGATCCGGGTCCAGATTCATGACAACTTCTTCCCCGTCTTTGATGGCGATCACGTTCAGATTATATTTCCCCCGCACATCCAGACTGCGCAGAGAATGACCTGCCCAGGAAGCAGGCACATGGATTTCCACCAGACTGAACTCATCTGAAAGTTCCAGAATATCAACCACCCCGCCTGCAATCAGATTCTGTGCCACGCGGACTCCCATTTCCCTTTCCGGAAAAATCACTTCGTCTACCCCTATTTTCTGCAGAATGGTACCGTGAATATCTGTTACCGCTTTGGCAACCACTTTCGGAATTCCGCTTTCTTTGGCATACATGGCCGCCATAATACTGGCATTCATATCCTGGGTGAACGCCACAACAACCACATCAAACTGGCAGATATCCAGCGACTCCAGCACTCCCGGTTCCGTCACATCAGCTTTTACCGCATAGGTCACCTTGTCTGAAATCGTCTGAATGGGATCATTTCTCTTATCTACCACCATCACTTCATAACCGGAATCGCCTAAAGTTTCCGCAAGGCTGTAGCCAAAAGCCCCCAGCCCGAATACTACATACGAATTTCTCTTCATTTTATTTCTTTTTCCTTTTAACCAATTAAAATATGTTCTTCCGCCAGATGTACATTCTGATTTCTGTTCCTGGCCCGGATGGTTATAGCTGTGGCCAGAGTAATGGGCCCAATCCGGCCCAGGTACATATTCACAATGATTATCATCTTGCCTGCCAGCGGAAGCTGTGAGGTAATTCCCCTGCTCAGCCCCACAGTTCCGAGAGCGGAAGTAATTTCATAGACGATGTCAATAAACGATGCTTTCATAGTCATAGATAAGGCAATGCTTCCTGCCAGCAGACAGAAAAATCCCAGCCCTGTCACTACCATTGCTGTACGGATGCTCTGTTCCTTAATTTTCCGCTGGAATACTTCTGTATCATCCTTACCTTTCAGATAAGCGATGATTGCCAAGAACAAAATGGCAGACGTTGTTGTCTTCACTCCGCCTGCTGTTCCCATAGGCGAACCTCCCACGAACATCAAAAACAGCGTCAGCACCATAGAAGAATCACTGAGCATCCCCTGGTCTACTGAGGCAAAGCCTGCCGTCCTGGTGGTTACAGACTGAAACAGCGCCGCCTGTATCTTTGTTCCCCAGGTCATGCTGCCCAGTGTATCCGGGTTGCCGTATTCAAATAGCAGAAAAAGAATCCCTCCGCCCAATATCAGCAGTGCTGTGGACGCCAGCACCAGTTTCGAGTGAAGATGCAGTCTTGCATACCAGTGGCGCTGACGGCCTTTTCTTCCACATCCTTCTTTCCAGACCCGGTACAAATCCCACCAGACAAGAAATCCCAGCCCACCGGATACAATCAGCATTATAGTAACGCCATTCACCAGCGGATTTCCCACATAAGGAATCAGACTGTCTTCTCCCAGAATATCCATTCCTGCGTTACAAAATGCAGATATGGAAGTAAAAACGGACTGCCAGATCCCTTTCCTCCATCCAAATTCCGGTATAAAAACAAAAGAATAACCCACAGCTCCCAGCAATTCGGCTCCCAGTGTACACACCACAATTTTCCTGACAATATTTCCCATTCCGGCCATGGTATCAAGATTATATGTTTCCTGTATCACACGCCTCCCTTTCAGGGTGATGCGCCTGCCTAGGAGCAGCATAGCAGACACAGTCACAGCTATCACTCCCAGACCCCCCAGCTGGATAATACATAAAATCACTATTTTTCCCACTGTGGACCAGTGTACGGCTGTGGGCACTGTCACCAGGCCGGTCACGCAGACAGACGTGGCGGCTGTAAACAGTGCGTCGATAAAGCTGGTATGCTCCCCTGGGACACTGCATACCGGCAGCCATAAAAGAAAACCGCCCAGGAGGATCACTCCCGCAAAACCGAGAGCAATAATCCGGGCAGTGCTCAATGATGACTGAACTTTTGTATATACGATTGATTTTTTACGAAATTTCATATCCATTACTTATTATAATTGTGGGACAGGGAATTACATACTGAAAATTGATACTCTGACAGCTCCTTATGCATGGAAAGAGCCTCGTTAATATCAAAATCTACATATTCTCCATGCCGGTATCCCACAACTCTCTGAGACTTTCCTTCCAGCAGAAGATCCACAGCTTTCGCCCCCATGATGGATGCATATACACGGTCTTTACAGGTGGGACTTCCGCCGCGCTGCATGTGTCCCAGAATGGTAGCTCTTGTCTCAAGACCGGTGGCTGCCTCAATCCGCTTTGCCATTGCCTCGGAATGCCCGATTCCCTCCGCATTGATGATAATATGATGCTTTTTGCCGCTTTTACGGCTGTGGATGATATGGTTAATCAGTTTTTGTTCATCATAATCATATTTTTCCGGAATCAACACATCTTCTGCGCCGTTGGCAATTCCGCACCACAGTGCAATATACCCTGCATTTCTTCCCATAACTTCTATGATACTGCAGCGTTCATGGGATGTGGAGGTATCCCGCACTTTATCAATGGCTTCCATAGCTGTATTCACAGCCGTGTCAAACCCGATGGTATACTCCGTGCAGGCAATATCCAAGTCAATGGTCCCTGGAATGCCAATGGTATTAATTCCCAGGTTAGCCAGCTTCTGCGCCCCTGCAAAGGAGCCGTCCCCGCCGATAACCACCAAACCGTCGATACCATGTTTCCTGCAGACTTCTGCGCCTCTTCTCTGACCTTCTTCTGTCCTGAATTCTGCACAGCGGGCAGTCAGCAGTATGGTACCACCTCGTTCTATGGTATCCGACACATCCTTTGCTGCCATATCCACAATTTCCTCGTTGAGCAGACCATTATATCCTTTATAAATGCCTTTTACCTTCAATCCGCTGCTCAATCCTCTGCGGACCACCGCACGGATAGCCGCATTCATGCCAGGGGCATCTCCACCGCTGGTTAATACGCCGATAACCTCAATTTTTTTACTCATTGTAGACATCAAACCTCCTCTGTGTTCCTTCTCACCCTTCTCGTCTCGTAACGATTCAGCAGCCTCACAATGCTGAATCGTTACGTCGTCTCTTCTATTGTCTGGGACTTTCATAAAAAGTTTAATGCATTTTCACCGCTTTTTCAATACTCTTTTCCAGAACTTTCACATTTTCCCTGCCAAATTTTTCACAGAAGCTCTCCATATCCAATGAGTCAATGGAGATATTTCTGCCGGAGGGCAGTCTCTTCATGGCCCGTTCTGCTTTTAAAAACACGACAACGGCATCTGTCCCCCTGCTGACATCAAGAGCCTGGGCCAGCTGCTCTTCCTTTTCCTGATATTCTTCTTTCGAGGAAAATTGAACCCATAATTCCCGGGGAACCTCAGTAAACAGCCACATTTTTTCACAGATCAATTTGCTGGCTTTATCGTCTTCTGCCGCCACCCGGCCCAATATGAACACTTTATTATCCTCTTCCAGGCGGTTCACATTTTTCTCATAATCCCTGGGAAATACAATGATCTCCACTGTCCCCACCAAGTCCTCCACTGTGAGAAATGCCATCACCTTATTATTTCTTGTATATTTCAGCGTTTTGTTGGTGATCATGCCGCCGATGATTACTTTCTTCCCGTCTGTCAGATTGGGGAATCCAGTGTCATCGTCTGGAAGAAAGTCCACTGTTTTTGCGGTGGCGTTTTGTGCCAGTATCTTCGTATAACGCTCCAGCGGATGGCCGCTGATGTAGATTCCCAGCACCTCTTTCTCAAATGAGAGAATGGTTTCTTTGTCATAGTCTTCCACCTGAGGCAGCGAAATGTCAAATTCTTTCTTTTCTTCTTCCCCCACAATATCCATCAATGACATCTGACCAGCCATGGAATTCTTTTTTTCGTGCTGGACACTGTCCATAATCTGGGTGTAGATCATCATTTTCTGCCTGCGGCTTCCTTCCAGGCAGTCCAGAGCCCCCGCCTTAATCAGATTTTCCACCACCCGCTTGTTTACCTCATGACCAGACATACGGGTGATAAAGTGATTCAGCGTGGTAAACAGTCCGTTTTTTTCTCTCTCTGCCACAATCTCGTCTATAACAGCCTTTCCCACACTTTTAATGGCTGACATTCCATATCGGATTCCTGTACCATCCACAGAGAACCGGCTGCCGCCAGAGTTTACATCAGGCGGCAGGATATCAATGCCAATCTGTCTGCAGTGCAGAATATACTCGGAGACTTTAGAAGGAAAATCAATCACGGAGGTCATCAGCGCAGCCATAAACTGCTGTGGATAATAATATTTCAGATATGCCGTCTGATATGCCACCACCGCATATGCCGCTGCATGGGATTTGTTGAAAGCATATTTGGCAAAGTCAATCATATCATCGTAAATTTTATCCGCAATTTTCTCATCAATGCCGTTTTTGATACAGCCGGGTATGCCGTCTTCCTCATTTCCGTAGACAAAACTTTTCCGCTCCTTTTCCATCACAGCGGCTTTTTTCTTTGACATGGCTCTGCGCAGCAAATCACTGCGGCCCAGAGTATATCCCCCCAGCTCCCGCACAATCTGCATTACCTGCTCCTGATAGACGATACAGCCGTAGGTAGCCTCCAGAATGGGTTTCAGCTGGGGGCAGTCATAGGTGACTGTCTCCGCATTGTTTTTCCCCCGGATATACTGGGGGATAAAGTCCATGGGACCCGGCCGGTACAACGCAATGCCGGCAATCACATCCTCCAGGCTCTGGGGCTTTAACTCTTTCATAAAGTTTTTCATGCCTGCGCTTTCAAGCTGGAACACCCCTTCCGTTTTCCCTGTCCCGATGGATGATAAGACTTTTTCATCGCTGTAATCAATTCTGTCCATGTCCAGGCAGATTCCTATATCTTTTTCCACCAGTTTTTCGGTGTCCTGGATCACAGTGAGCGTGCGCAGTCCCAGAAAGTCCATTTTCAACAGCCCCAGTTCTTCCAGGGTCGTCATGGTAAACTGGGTGGTAATGGAACCGTCTGTAGCTCTGGACAGCGGCACATACTCGTCAATGTCTTTCTGGCTGATTACCACTCCCGCCGCATGCATGGACGTATGCCGGGGCAGTCCCTCCAGCCTCTTTGCCATATCAATCAGATTGCGGATCTGGTCATCTTCCCGGTAGGTTTTCGCCAGCTCCGGATTGCGCTCCATGGCTTTGTCGATGGTAATATTTAATTCTGTAGGAATCATCTTGGCCACAGTATCCACCTGGGCATAGGGCAGATCCAGCACCCGCCCCACATCCCGGATAACTCCCCGGGCCGCCATAGTACCGAAAGTAACGATCTGCACCACCCGGTCTTTTCCGTACTTTTCTACCACATAGTCGATGACTTCCTGCCGCCGTTCGAAGCAGAAGTCTATATCAATATCCGGCATGGACACCCGCTCTGGATTCAGGAAACGCTCAAACAGCAGATTGTATTTGATAGGGTCCAGTCTGGTGATTCCCAGGGTATAGGACACCAGGCTTCCCGCCGCTGACCCCCTTCCCGGCCCCACACTGATGCCGTGGTCCCTGGCATATTTGATGAAATCCCACACAATGAGGAAATAGTCCACAAATCCCATGTCGGAAATGGTGTCCAGTTCATACTGCAGGCGGTCCTTGAGTTCTTCTGTCACCGGATGGTACAGCCGTTCCATTCCCTCCCGGCAAAGTTTGTTCAGATATTCCCAGGAAGTATATTCTTGAGGTACATCGTATTTTGGAAGTTTGGTCACCCCGAACTCGATCTCCACATTACAGCGCATGGCGATTTTATGGGTATTTTCCAGGGCCTCCAGCGCATAGGGAAACAGCTCTGCCATCTCCTGGGGGGACTTTACATAATACTGTCCGCCTTCGTAGCGCATACGGTCTTCATCGTCCAGTTTCTTTGCCGTCTGGATGCACAGCAGAATATCGTGGGCCGTGGCATCCTGGGCATAGGTGTAGTGGACATCATTGGTGGCTGTCAGCTCAATTCCTGTCTCCTGATGCAGACGCATCAGCTGCTGGTTGACTGTCTGCTGTTCCGGAATCCCATGGTCCTGCAGCTCCAGAAAATAATTCCCCTCCCCGAAAATCTGCTGATAACGAAGGGCTGCCTCCTTCGCCTCCTGGTACATCCCCCTCACCAGATACCGGGGCACTTCCCCGGCCAGACAGGCACTCAAGGCGATCAGGCCCTGATGGTATTTTTCCAGCAGTTCCAGATCCACCCTGGGCTTATAATAAAATCCCTCCACAAACCCTTTGGAGACAATTTTCATCAGATTGGCATAGCCCACATTGTTCTCTGCCAGCAGAACCAAATGGTAATATCGGTCCTCCTGGTTTCCCAGCTCCCGGTCAAACCGGCTTTTCGGCGCCACGTATACCTCACACCCCATAATGGGCTTAATCCCTGCCGCCCTGGCTGCTTTATAGAAATCTATGCACCCATACATCGCACCATGATCTGTGATCGCCGCACTATCCATCCCCAGTTCCTTCACCCTGGCCACGTACTCCTCAATCTTATTGGAACCGTCCAGCAGGCTGTACTGTGTATGCACATGCAGATGCGTAAAGTTCATTGGTCATCCCCCGCTTATTTCGTCTTCTTTATGACTATTTTCCCCGGCTCCAGACTGATCTTTCCCTCTTTTTTCAAATGCCCTGCCGCACGCTTAAAGGCTGCTTTGCTGATTCCCAGGCTTTTCTGTATCAATGCCGGGTCCGACTTATCATCCAGAAACAGCACACCGCCTGCTGCCTCCATTTTTTCCAGCACCATATGGGCATCTTCTTCCAGCTGGACATAGGCCTTCTTCCTGGCGCTCACATTTAGTTTTCCGTCTTCCTTCACCTGAGTCACCCTCAGCTCCAGAATATCATTGACCCGGTAGTTCCCCTGGGCCTCTTTTGCCGGAATCAACGCAGAATATTGATCATCTACAGCCACAAATACGCCGAACCTTTTGCTAATTTCATAGACTCTGCCCTTTACGGTGTCATTGAGTCCGTAAGGGGACTGAACATGAAGATACGGGTAGACTTTCATTGTGGCACACAGTCTGTGGCTCTTATCCTCATACAGCGCCACCAGACATTGATCGCCTTTTTTCACCGGCATAGTCTGCTCCTTAAAAGGAAGCAGCAGGTCTTTTTCCAGTCCCCAGTCTAAAAAGGCTCCGATACGGCTGGTGTCCGCCACATTCAGCACTGCGGTCTGTTCTCTCTCAATCAGCACCTCCTGAACCGTAGCGATGAGCCGGTCCATCGAATCCCGGTATATGAAAACCTCCAGCTCATCCCCCATCAGAATATTTTCCGGCACCTGTTTTTTGGGAAGCAGAACCTTTTCTTCCGGCTCTTCCAGTCCAACTGCGCTTTTCTCTGCCAGGTAAACACCAAAGTCCACCTTTTTCACAACGTATAATATTTGTCTTTTTCCTAATACGATCATAAAATCTCCTTTTGTAGATTCCTATGTTTTTCAAACATGTGCAGGCCCAACAAGAAATCATCCGGCAGAGCCATCATCCAGTTTCCGTGGGTGCCATTCCCAGCGGGTTTTGCCGTACAGGGGATCAATTTCCCATACGTACAAAAAGGCTGCTGCATTTACCTGCAACAGCCTCTATCAGCTGGGCTACAAGGATTCGAACCTTGAAATGACGGAGTCAGAGTCCGTTGCCTTACCATTTGGCGATAGCCCAATTTCTTGACAAAACGTATTATATCTTAACTGGATTTGAAATGCAAGTACTTTTTTAAATTTTTTTAAAAAATTTTCCTGTGCCTGTTTTAAACCGTTTATTTCCAGACACGCTTTAGGAACTCTCCCCCACGAAGCTCTTATCCATAGTAATCACGCACTGATATCTGGAGTCCTTATCCTGCATAGCTTCCATCACCTGCAGCCTCAGCTGGTCCTGCATCTGCTCTCCATAATCATAGGGCGTCACCAAGTCAAAAACCAGATGCACCTGCCCATCTTCCTGCACCAGATGAAAATCATGAAAATCCAGTTCTGAATCAATCTCGCCCAGCACGCCTTTTAACTGCTTCTTCACCCCCAGAACCCACTGGTCCTGTACTTCCACGGGGTCCGTATGTATCACCAGATAGACCCCCAGTTTCCGCAGCACTTTCCGCTCTGCCTGGTCAATGATTTCGTGGGATTTCTCAATATCTGCCTCCCTGGGAACTTCTGCATGGATAGATGCCATACTCAGATTGGGTCCGTAATTGTGTACGATCAGGTCATGGGTTCCCACAATCCCATCAAAACTCTCCACCAGCCTGGTAATTTCCTGATATAACAGAGGGTCAATGGGTTCCCCGATCAGCGGCTTTAATGTTTCCCTGGCAATTCCGATTCCCGCCCAGACCACCAGAAGGGATACAATAATCCCCGCATAGGCATCAATATTCCATCCCAGAATCCGGTATACTAAAATAGATGCTATAGTCACCGATGTGGTGGCCACATCCCCCATGGAGTCCGCAGCCACAGCCAGCATAACTTTAGAATCAATCCGCTTTCCCAGCTTCCGGTTAAAAGCACCCATCCATACCTTAACCAGTACAGACAGCGCCAAAATCAAGAAGGGAGCCAGCTCAAAAGAAATCTCTTCCGGCTGCATGATTTTCCCCACACTGGATTTAAAAAACGTAAATCCCACCTGGATGACAAAAAAAGATACAATAAAGGCTGCGATGTATTCCACGCGTCCGTGTCCAAAAGGGTGTTCTTTATCTGCAGGCTTCCCCGCCATTCTCACCCCCACAAAGCTGATCACAGAAGAAGCCGCATCTGACAAATTGTTGAACGCATCCGCCGTCACCGCAATACTGTGCATCAAAATACCCACAAGCAGCTTCACCAAAAACAGCAGGATATTGCAGAATATCCCCACACTGCTGGATAACATGCCATAGCTGGTTCTCACTTCCGTCCACTGTATATGCTCATAATTTTTCACAAACCTGCGTACCAGAAAATCCGTCACTAACTCTACCTCCTGAACACACAAAAAATATTTATCGGAAATTACAAAACAACCATTCCACAACCAAAAAATGTTTAGAGCGTATTGTAACCTGATTTTCCCCAAAACACAAGTAAATTTTATATAAACTCTATGGAATCTATTGAAGAAAAAAAAGCAGAATGTTATAGTTAAAATAAACGCCCGCTGACAAAGACACCCAGCGGAAAAAGGAGAACACTATGGAACCCAGAAATCTGACACTTTTGACAGATTTATATGAATTAACCATGATGCAGGGATATTTCAAAAATCCCAGCAGCCAGACGGTCATTTTCGATGTATTTTACCGTGACAATCCCTTCCACGGCAGTTATGCCATCATGGCCGGACTGGAGCAGATGATTCAATACATTGACAATCTTTCTTTCTCCTCTGAAGACATCCAGTACCTGCGCTCCCTTCAACTGTTTGAAGAAGATTTCCTGGAATACCTGCGCAATTTCCATTTCAGCGGAGATATCTATGCCATCCCAGAGGGTACAGTTATTTTCCCCAGGGAGCCTATGGTGAAAGTCATCGCCCCGGTAATGGAGGCACAGTTGATTGAGACTGCCATATTAAATATCATCAACCACCAGAGCCTGATTGCCACCAAAGCCTCCCGTGTGGCGTATGCCGCGAAAGGCGACGGTGTGATGGAATTCGGACTGCGCAGGGCCCAGGGGCCGGATGCGGGTATTTACGGCGCCAGAGCGGCTGTAATCGGAGGCTGTATCGGTACCTCCAACGTGCTGGCCGGCCAGATGTTTGACATTCCCGTGCTGGGAACCCATGCCCACAGCTGGATCATGAGCTTTCCCGATGAATATACCGCTTTCAAAACTTATTCTGAACTATATCCGGACGCGTGTATTCTGCTGGCTGATACTTATGATACCTTAAATTCCGGTGTTCCCAACGCCATACGTATCTTCCAGGAAATGCGCGAAAAGGGCATCAAGCCGAAAAAATACGGCATCCGCCTGGACAGCGGCGACCTGGCCTACCTGTCAAAACAGGCATATCAGATGCTCTGCGATGCAGGCTTCCCTGACGCCATCATCTCTGCCTCCAGCGACTTAGATGAGAACCTGATATTCAGCCTGAAAACTCAGGGAGCCCGGATAAATTCCTGGGGTGTGGGCACCAACCTGATTACCTCCAAGGGAAATCCCGCTTTCGGCGGTGTGTACAAGCTGGCTGCCATCCAGCACAAGAGCGGAGAACCTTTTATCCCTAAGATTAAAATATCCGAAAATACAGAAAAGGTTACCAATCCCGGAAATAAAACCATTTACCGGATTTACAATAAAAATAACAGGAAAATCAAAGCAGACTTAATCTGCCTGGCGGACGAATCCTTCGACGATTCCAAAACCATGATCATCTTTGACCCCATTGACACCTGGAAAAGAACGAGAATCCCCGGGGGCAGCTACACTCTGCGGGAACTCCTTGTTCCCATTTTCCAGAAAGGCAGACAGGTGTACACCTCCCCCAGTGTGATGGATCTGAGAGACATCTGCCAGAGAGAACTGGATACTTTATGGGACGAGTCCAGACGCCTGGTCAATCCCCAGGAGGTCTATGTGGATCTCTCTGAGAAGCTGTATACTCTGAAAAAGCAGCTTCTGGACGAAATGGGTACAGAAACACTCAAGAAAAAATAATGCATAAAACCTCCTGGCCAATCATAAAATAAAAAATCGCTAAACCAGGAGGTTTTTCATGTCCGCTTATCTCCTGCTGGTAAACCGGACTCATCCGCTGAACCCAGATTATATACCCAAAGACCTGACAGAGCCGCGAATTCCTTTCCAGGCACCGCCTGGATGCCCTAAAAGGCTTCTGCGCGCCCAGGCCGCCACTGCCGCTGAAGAGCTATTCCAAAAAGCGTATCAACAGGGCCTTTCACTCTGGGGAATCTCCGGATTCCGTTCCTATACCCGTCAAAAAGAAATTTACCAAAACAGCCGCAGTTCCTATGTGGCCCCGCCCGGATGCAGCGAACACCAGACTGGTCTGGCTCTGGATGTCTCCTGTCCTGCTGCGGAATTTGACCTGACCGAGGATTTCGCCAAAACCCGGGAATATGAATTTCTGGAAAACTACGGACCTATATATGGATTTATCCTTCGATATCCCAGAGGAAAAGAAAATATAACCGGATACGCCTGGGAACCCTGGCATATCCGGTTTGTAACAAAAACACCTGCACTCTATTTATCTTTTTCAAATATCACATTAGAAGAATATCATCAGCTCTGACTGTTCCATCACTGTTCCATCTGACGTCCCAGAAAACCTGCCGCTGTCTGAACCAATTTCTGCTCTGCCTCTCCCATAGCCTGTCCGGCTTCCCCTACGAGAATCACAGAGCCGATGGTATCTCCAGCGCTGATAATGGGCCAGATTACCTGCAGGCTGGGAAAATCCCTCTGTCCTTCTGTAAGCGGAATGGATTTTTCCTTTCCCTCACTGCCTTTGTGAATTCCCCGATTGGTGATCAGTTCTTCCAGATCCCGGCTGATGGCCCGCCCCGCGTAATCTTTGTGGGAAGGGCCTGCCGCAGAAACCACCTGGTCATGATCTGTGATACACGCCAGACATCCTGTTGTCTGGCTCAGCGCTTCTGCATATTCTTTCGCAAAAATACTCAACTCTCCAATCGGAGAATATTTTTTCAGTATAATCTCTCCCTCTCGGTCTGTAAAAATTTCCAGAGGTGTACCTTCTTTAATTCGTAATGTCCTGCGTATCTCTTTGGGAATGACCACCCGGCCCAAATCGTCAATTCTACGGACAATTCCCGTTGCTTTCATCTTTATTTTCCTCCTTTTGCTTGTACCCATAGTATTGGTAAAAGGAGAAAAAATATGCAAAAGGCTTGCAATTTTTGAAAAACATGTTATAGTATTATTAAACATTATACGTAGTATTGATAACTATATTAAATCGTTTTTATTATTGGAGGTATCCCTATGACATTAAAACTAAAAGACCCCGTCAGCGCAATTACCCACGGTATTGCCATGGTCCTGGCAATGGCCGGAGCCATCCCGCTTCTTTTAAAAGCTGCCCGGCAGACCAATGGGCTCCACATCTTCGCCCTGAGCATTTTCATCCTCACCATGATCCTGCTGTATTTTTCAAGCACCCTCTATCATTCCATTGATTCCACGGAAGCAGTCAATCGTCGTCTGAGGAAAATGGACCATATGATGATCAGCGTCATGATTGCCGGAAGCTATACACCTGTGTGCCTGATCGTCCTGCACAACCGCTTGGGCTATGTGCTGTGCGGGCTGGTCTGGGCTGTGGGACTGCTGGGCATTTTACTGAAAGCGCTGTGGATTACCTGCCCCAAATGGGTATCCAGCGTTCTCTACATCGGAATGGGCTGGCTGTGTGTACTGGCCTTCGTCCCTTTGTTCCACGCATTACCTGCCGCAGGATTTGGCTGGCTGCTGGCCGGCGGCATTATTTACACCATCGGAGGCGTCATCTACGGGCTGAAAGTTCCCCTTTTTGACAAACGGCATTTATATTTTGGCTCCCACGAAATTTTTCATATTTTCGTCATGCTGGGAAGTGCCTGTCATTTTATTGTTATGTACGTTTATGTGTGTTCTATGCCTCTGGCATAGTCAAATCCTCCGGCTCACAAAATAGACCGAGTGTACAGTCTTTCCTATACACTCGGTCTATCCTTTCACTATTCAGCATTTTCTTACTGTCTGCGCCAGATTCCCGGATGGAACAGCGCAATCATGGGAAAAATCTCCAGACGTCCCACCAGCATATCAAACATCAGTACATATTTTGAGAACAGAGAAAAATCCCCAAAATTTCCCGAAGGCCCTACATGGCTCAATCCGGGTCCAATATTATTCAGGGTTGCAGCCACTGCCGTAAAATTCGTAGTAAAATCAAAGTTGTCCACACTGACTAAAAGCATAGAGCCGGCAAAGACCACCAGCCAGCAAATGAAAAATACATAGATGGAACGCAGAGTCTCCTGCTCCACCACATGATCGTCCATCTTAATTTTCATGCGCATACGGGCGTGTGCCATGGTATGCAGTTCCCGCTTAATACTTTTCACCATAATCAAAATCCTGGATACTTTGATACCGCCCCCCGTACTGCCTGCGCAGGCGCCTACAAACATCAACAGTACCAGTATTGACTGGGACAGCTGGGGCCACTGCCCGAAATCCACCGTAGAATATCCGGTGGTGGTGATCACCGAGCCCACCTGAAAAGCCGCCTGCTGAAAAGCCTCCCCGATGCTGGGGAAAAAACTCCTCACATTAAAAGTAATCACAACAATGGAAAAAAGAATAATCCCCAGATATGTACGCACTTCTTCCACCCGGAAAGCCTGTTTCCACTTCTTACACATGAGCAGATAATAAACATTAAAATTCACCCCAAAGAGGATCATAAAAATGGTGATCACATTCCTCATATAGTGGGTATAAGACCCCACACTGTCATTGAGCACGCCGAATCCCCCGGTTCCTGCCGTCCCCATTGACAATGTGACCGCATCAAACAGCTGCATTCCCCCCGCCAGCAACAGCACAATCTCTATCACAGTCATTACAAAATAAATGGAATAAAGAATACGTGCCGTCTGTTTCACCCGGGGAACCAGCTTGCTCACAGACGGTCCAGGGCTCTCCGCTTTCATCAGATACATATGATGTCCCCCTGAGGCAGGCAGGATGGTCAGAATGAACACCAGAACCCCCATCCCCCCGATCCAATGGGTAAAGCTGCGCCAGAACAGCATACTCTTGGATAATGCCTCCACATCACTTAATATACTGGCCCCTGTAGTGGTAAAGCCGGAAATGGTTTCAAACAGCGCATCTGTGAAAGACGAGATTTCCCCGCTTATCACAAAGGGAATACAGCCAAAAATACTCAAAAACACCCAGCTTAAAGATACTGCCAGAAATCCCTCCTTTGAATAAAAAGCCATATTAGACGGTTTTTTCCATGTAAGACCGATTCCAATGGCCAGGCAGGAGATCATGGTAATTAAAAATGCCCACAGACATTTTTCCTGATATATAACAGCTGTAATACTTGGAAGCGCCAGAAAAATCCCTTCAATCTTGATGACAGATCCAAGAATATAAACCAGCATGGAATAATTCATGACTTTGCCGATACCTTTCTTAAATGAACTATGGCAACCATTCAGCAGGCACTGAACAGTTACGAATTATGTACTAATCAGCTAATATGTTTTCCACATCTGTCAATCCGCTGCATGTGGTCACCACCACCACACTGTCCCCCGGAAGAATCTTGTCCCGTCCTCCGGGAATGATCACCTTCCCGTTCCTGCTGATACAGGCAACCAGCACATCTTCGCGGATTTTTAATTCCTGCAGACAGATGTTCGCCACCCTGGAATGTTTCTGTATATGAAATTCCAGAGCTTCCACTTTATCATCAATTAATTTATACAAAGTCTCCACATTGCTTCCAATGGAATTCTGGGTAGCCCTCACATACTGGAGAATGGCCTCTGCGGTCAGATGTTTCGGATACACCACGCTGTCCAGGTCCAGTGAGCGGATCACCTCGTTAATCTGCAGGCGGTTCAGCTTGGTCACTGTTTTTACCTTCACCTTTGTCTTCGCAAAAAGAGACAGAATAATATTTTCCTCGTCGATTCCTGTCAACGTCACCACAGAATCCATCTGGTCAATCCGTTCTTCCCTCAGCAGTTCCTCATCGCTTCCGTCTCCACAGATGATAATGGCCTTCGGCAGGAGATCGCACAATTCCTCACATCTTCTTTCATTGAGCTCAATGATTTTTACCATAATCCCCATTTTCTGCAGAATCTGTGCCAGATATACAGAGATCTGCCCCCCGCCGATTAACATGGTATTCTTAACCTGATGGGTCTTTAAACCAATTTTATGGAAAAATTTCGCAGCATTTTTGTGCGATGCCACCATAGACAGTGTATCTCCCACCCGCAGGATAAAATCCCCAGAAGGAATGGTTACTTCATCATTTCTTTCCACCGCACAAATCAGAATATCACAGCCCAGAGAAGACGGAAGTCTTTTCAGTGCCATCCCGTCCAGAATACAGGTGTCAGAGATCCGCAGCCGCAGCATTTCCACCCTTCCTTTTGCAAATGTGTCAATTTCAATGGCGCTGGGAAAGCACAGAAGCCTGGAAATCTCCATAGCCGCCGCAAATTCCGGATTGATGATCATGGACAGCCCCAGTTCTTCTTTGATAAATATCCTCTCGTCAATATAAATGGGATTGCGCACACGGGCAATGGTCTGGCATCTTCCCGCCTTCTTCGCTATCACACAGCACAGCAGATTCAGCTCATCCGACTCTGTCACCGCAATGATCAAATCCGTCTGATCCAAATCCGCCTCCGCCAGCACGCTGTAACTGGCACCGTTTCCCACAATCCCCCTCACATCATAAGTATTTGCCACCATCTGCAATGCATTGCTGTCAGTATCCACAACTGTAATGTTGTGATCCTCCACGCTCAGCTTGGCCGCCAGAGCCATGCCGACTTTTCCACACCCCACAATAATGATCTGCATTTTCTTATTCTCCACCTCGTAACTTCAAGTTCCATATTTTATTGTGAACATTTGATATTCATATCACTCAATTATAACATATTCTGACAAATGCGCAACCGGCGGACAGCTCATTCCCCCTGCCAATTTCTCCCCCGTCTGCCATATGTATCAGCTGCTTGATTCTTCCTTTTTCGGCGCCGGAAGAGTGCGCACGTTCACTCCGTTCACTTCAATATGGTCATCCACCGTTATGATTAGACACTGCCTTCCGTCGATCAGCCGGGTCTCCACCAGGTCCGCCCTCTCTGGATTAATGGTTACCACCACATCCGGCGTCTGGATACTGAATTTTTTCTGGCTGGCAATATTGGAAGCCAAAAGAGGCGCCTGCTGTCCGGTCACCGCATCGAAGGTTTCCTCGAAAGCCTCCAGGGAATCTTCCGATGCTCCGCTGTCTGCCATCAGGCGGCGGATATCTTGCTTTTCCAGCGTCAAAGGTTCCGGCTCCTCCATCCGGTTATGCTCGTCCAGCATCTCATTCAGCTCTTCGTGGATATTTTTCACCACTTCATAATCGCATCGTTCCCCCAGCGTATCCGCCAGTAAAGTGTTGAATGTCTCCCTCTGTCCTGCTGCTGACAGGGGAAGATCACATCCCAGCACTAATGATATAAAATCCTCCTGCAGCTCTTCTGGTTTCTTTGAATAATACAAGGTGCTGTGGATGTCTGTATCCCTGTCCATCATGGCAGGAAATAAAAAGCCGTTTGCCGGAGCCTCCACAACCCAGTCCCGCACCCGTTCTTCAATGGCATTTGACTCCGGATTATAGCACAGCCCGCTTTTGGACAGTTTCACCGGACAGATACTGCACAGAATAAAATGGTACACGCTGTCGGAGGCGTCAAACATCTCCGTTTTGTCGGAGGCTTTCCCCGGAATGTCATAGACAGCATCAATGAGAAGAATCAGATAATTCTCCGGGTGATAATAACTCTCCACCACTTTATCATAAAACTCTGACAGCAGCTCATCCTGTTCCAGATGACTGTCCCGCAGCCGCAGCAAAAATTCCTGAGTTCCCCCTGACTCCTCTTGTTCCAGGGGAAACTCCATATTTAACAGGTTTTTTCCCAGGGTTCCGGACAAAGTGCGCCGGAAAATATCACAGTACTTGAAAACCTCCTCCTCAGACATGGATAAAAAAGCTTCGCGAAATGACAGCTTCTGTTCCTTCTCCGCATCTATATAACATCCGCAGATACGGCTGACCACCGCCTGCTCTGGTTTAAACTGCTTTTTGATCTCTGCAATTTCTTTTTTATTCATATGTTATGTATACCCCGCTTTCCCCTTTGATGATAGTGTCTATATATTTTGCCTGTCTTTCCCTGGATTGTCAAGAGAATATTCTAATTGCCCATTTTACCGCATAGATTGTAAAAACAGTTCATTTAGAGGCTATTTTTGAAAGATTATATTGAAGAGCGGGCTGTTGAAATCGCTCATTATATTATTAATTCCAAAGCAACTGTAAGACAAACCGCCAAGAAATTTGGAATTAGCAAAAGCACCGTACATACGGTAGTCATAAAACGGAACGGTTTTCTATAAAATTCACATTCTATTCATTGACACTTGTACGATTTCGTACTATAATCCCTATGTACGATTTCATACAAGTGCTTTTTATTTCCGAATTTCTATGATTTCATGGAGGTATTCTATGGACAAATTGATGACAGCAGAGCTGAAACGTTTCAATTATCTCACCAACGAGATTGACGCTGCTTACCACGAAGCTGCCAGAAAACTTCATCTGTCTGACAGCGCTCTGATTATTCTCTACACCATCTGTAACTACGGGGACAGCTGTCTATTGAGTGATATCCACAGATTGTCCGGAATCAGCAGACAGACTATTAATTCCTCCCTGCGCAGACTGGAGGCAGACGGCATTGTATATCTGAAAGTATTTGAGGGAAAAAAGAAAAAAGTATATCTGACTGCCAAAGGACAGGAACTGGCCGAAAATACCGCTGTCCGCTTAATCGAAATCGAAAACAGTATATTTGCCTCCTGGACAGAAGATGAAAAGATGCTGTACCTGGAATTGACCCAGAGATATCTGTTGTCTTTTCAGGAAAGCGTAAAAAAACTAAATTTTATACAAAAGAACCCGGGTGAAGAAAGGAGTTATCCGAAATGAATATACAATTATCTGACCACTTTGATTATAAGAAACTGCTGCGCTTCACGATGCCGTCCATCGTCATGATGATTTTCACTTCCATCTATGGCGTAGTGGACGGTTTCTTTGTCTCTAATTTTGTTGGAAAAACCCCTTTTGCCGCTGTGAATTTCATTATGCCCTTTCTGATGATTCTGGGCGCTGTGGGATTTATGTTCGGCACTGGGGGAAGTGCACTCATCGCCATAACCATCGACGCTGGCGACCGCAGACGGGCAAACCGCCTGTTTTCTCTGTTTGTGTATGTGTCAGCCATCTGCGGTATACTGATTGCCGTTTTCGGCCTTGTGTTTATCCGCCCCATCGCCAGCCTGCTGGGAGCTGAGGGGCTCCTGCTGGACCAGTGCGTATCTTACGGACGCATTCTCCTGCTCACGCTGCCTGCACTCATACTGGAATATGAATTCCTCAGCTACTTTTCCACTGCGGAAAAGCCACAGCTGGGACTTGCTTTTACCATAGCCGCAGGTGTGACCAATATGGTTTTGGATGCTCTTTTTGTGGCTGTGTTTCACTGGGGACTTACAGGCGCGGCGGCTGCCACCGCACTCAGCCAGGCAGTGGGCGGTATTGCCCCTTTATTTTATTTCTGCAGTCCCAATACCAGTATTCTGAGGCTCACAAAAACAAAATTTGACGGGAAAGCCCTGTTAAAAGCCTGCACAAATGGTTCCTCTGAATTAATGTCCAATATCTCCATGTCCTTGGTCAGCATGTTGTACAACGTACAGCTGATCCGATACGCCGGGGAGGATGGGGTGGCGGCATATGGTGTCCTGATGTACGTGAACTTTGTCTTTCTCGCCGCATTTATCGGATATTCTGTGGGTGCGGCACCTGTCATTGGATACCATTTCGGCGCAGCCAACCATGGGGAAATGCAAAACCTGCTCAAAAAAAGCATCTTCATTATTGGTATCTGCTCCATCACCATGTTCTGTCTGGCTGAACTGCTGGCCCAGCCGTTCTCTGTCATTTTTGTCGGCTATGACCCAGACCTTATGGCTCTGACCCAGAAAGGATTCCGAATTTACTCCTTTTCCTTTTTATTTGCGGGAATCGCCATCTACGGCTCCTCATTTTTTACCGCTCTTGGAAATGGACTGATTTCAGCATTAATTTCCTTTCTGCGTACTTTACTGTTTCAGACCGCTGCAGTGCTGATATTCCCTCTCCTCTGGGGAATCGACGGTATCTGGATATCCATCGCCGCAGCAGAATTGATGGCTGCGGCTGTAACCACCTTATTTCTTATCAAGAAACGTTCCAAATATCATTATTAAGAAAGAATCCGGCAAAGCCGGATTCTCCGCGCCTGAGCGCGGCTGTGTCAGCAGCCGTCTTCTTTGGCGCGTAGTGCGGGACAGTTCCTTACTGGGCTTTGAGATGTGCAGCTAGTTTCGTGTCTTCGTGTTTGATGTGATTGACCAGCCATCCGCCAATGGCCGTGTTCACCTGCCCCACCAATGCAATTGTCGGTCCCTCTTTTTCCAAGCGCCCACATAAATCTTTCACCACTTTTTTGAAGTTTTCATGATATTTACGGTGATTTATGTAGTCCGGATACCGGCTCTGCTTCTGAAGCGTTTCTTCGTGGGAAAAATGTTTTGCTGTATACTCAGAGAGAAAATGGGTGGTTTTCTCCAGTTCCCCCCTGCCTTTCCCAGAAGAACAGGCACTCAGCAGGTCATTGATGGCCTGAATCAGCTGACGGTGCTCAGAATCAATAGCCGCATTTCCAGTTTCTAAATCCTTTGTAAATTGATACACCATGAATAAATACCTCCTAAAATGAATGATTATCCGCGAAGCCGGAACTTCTGCACAGAAACTTTCAGTTCTTCCGCCTGCCCCAGAAGTTCTTTGGCCGAAGTTGCTGACTTTTCAGCTGTAGATGCATTGGTCTGAACCACTCCGGATATCTGATCCATTCCCTGGGTGAGCTGTTCCAGCGCCTCCGCCTGTTTCGTAGCAGACATGGCAATCCGTTCCACCAGCTCAGTGGACCTCTGTGCTCCTGAAACGCCTATTGCCAGCGTCTCTGTGGTATCTGCAGACAGAGATGATCCATGCTCTACCAAATCCATAGAATCCCGGATCAGCTTGGTAATATCATGGGCAGCTTCTGAACTCTTGTTTGCCAGACTCTGCACTTCATCAGCCACCACTGCAAACCCTTTGCCTGCGGAACCGGCACGGGCTGCCTCCACCGCCGCATTCAATGCCAGAATATTTGTCTGGAAAGATATATCCTCTATGGTCTTGATGATACCGCTTATCTGCTGGGAAGATCTGGAGATATCTGCCATAGCTGCTGTCAGATCTTCCATTTTCTGATTGCATACCTCCAGCTTCTGGGTGGCATCAATAGAGCTTTTCTTAGCATCCTCTGCATCCTCTGATGTGCTTTTAACCTGATCAGACAGCGCCTGAATTCCCGATGCAAGCTCCTGCACAGCTGACGCCTGTTCTACCGCCCCATTTGACAGCACCTGGGCATCCGATGCCACACGTTCAGACTCCGCCGTAACCAGCTCTGCCGTGGCATTAATATGAGAAAGAGCCTGATTCAGCGCATCTAAAATCCGGCGCATGGCTCCCTGAATGGGAAGAAATTCCCCCCGATAATCGTCTCCCACATCCAGATTCATATCGCCGTCTGCCATCTGTGCCAGCTTTGCATCAATATCATTGATATATTTTTTAAGCTCCTGCTTCGTTTCATGAATAGAATCTACCAGCATTCCAATTTCCGAACTGTCCGGCTCCAATGAAAACTCTGCGGAAAGATTTCCACAGGAAATCTCTTTCATCTGATCCCTCACCGAAATCACTGGACTTAAAATCTTTTTCCTGGTAACTCTCATAATCAACAGCTGCATAATGCCTACAAAAAACAATGCGATAATCAGCACGACCCGAATGGCGCCCACCTGCACAGACAGACGATTTACCCGTGCCTGTGTCCTGGCAGCCAGCGTCTCCAGAAACTGCTCCTTCAGAGAATTAATCTTTCCAATAGATGTGCTGTAATCATTCCCATATACATAGTCCAGAGCTTCTGCCAGCCGCCCTGCCTGAACATTTTTCATGGCCTCATCTTCCAGCGGAACCAATTCATTGGAGATAGAAGACATCTCATCTATCATGGCCTGCTCCCCGGAAGTAATCCCGATTTCCTGCAGCCCCGCAACACCTGTATCCCTATTTTTCAGATTGTTGACTTCATTCCAATAATTGTCATAATGTTCCTGATCACCTGTAGACGCATAGGCACGCACCTCATTTGTAAGATAGGCAGAGCCATTCATAAACTGATTGGCATAGTACGTCAAATTAAACCGGTCTTCACTGGCAGCGTTTAACCGATTGGTTATTCTGCTGTTAAATATCAATAAGGCCACCATGATCAGCAGAGCCAGAATCGAGACCCCGTTTAAAATTACAATTAGTTTTGACTGATTCATTGCTTTTTTCATTCCAGTCCCCCTTTCATCCTTATAAGTTTACAAAACATTCAATAAAATTTCAACAGTATGGAGGAAAAATATTTTTATATTTCATAATTGTCCAGCGTTTCACAGTTACCAACAAAAATCCATTGGAAGCAGCCTTCGTAATATTTATTTCTTCATTTTCATATGTTTAAAAAACAACAGGTTCCTGGAAAGCTGAAATCCACAGGATTTCCAGGTATATTCATCCGGCAGCTGCAGGTGCCGGGACTTTCCGGGAATGCTCAAAGACCACCAAAGGGGGGATTTACCATTTCAACAAAAACTAAATTAAAATTTTGCTTTCACAATCCGAACACGCCTGAAGCCGCAGCCTGCCGCATAGCGGAACTGTTAATCAAAGTCAATCAGGAAAAATTAAAGCGTATTCTGCAGGCAGAGGCTGAAAAACGTATAGAGACAGATAACACTTTTATCCAGGAGAAAATCATATGAATATAGCCGCTTACTGCAGAGTATCTACCGATAAATCAGACCAGATAAACAGCCTGGAGGCGCAAAAGAACTTTTTTAGAGAGTACGCAAAAAAAGGCAGCCACAACCTTGTCCGGCTATACGCTGACGAAGGTATCTCCGGCACCAAAACCAGAAACCGCAGAGAGTTTCTCTGTCTCATGGCAGATGCTGAGAAAGGACTGTTTGACATGGTGGTTGTGAAAGATATCTCCCGCTTTGCACGCAACACCGTGGATCTGCTCCAGAATATCCGCACTTTAAAGTCCCTGGGGATTGAGACCACATTCCTCACCGCCAACATGTCTGTCCTGGGCCAATCTGAATTTGTCCTGACCATTTTCGGTGCGCTGGCACAGGAAGAAAGCGCCAACACTTCCAAACGCATTAAATTTGGCAAGAAAGTGAATGCAGAAAAGGGACGAGTCCCCAATCTTGTATATGGCTACGATAAAACCCCAGACACCTGCTTTGATATGAAAATCAACCAGGAGGAGGCTGGGATTATCCAGCAGATTTACCACTGGTACACAGTAAAAGGGTATGGAACTTCAAAAATCGCCAACCTGCTCAACGACAAGGGCCTGAGAACCAAACGCTGCTGCAGATGGAGCCAAAATGCGGTGAGCCGCATCCTTTCCAACGAGCTCTACACTGGCAGAATCATCAACGGCAAACAGGAAATCTCAGATTTTCTCACGGGAGTACGGCGGCAAAAGGAAAAATCCGACTGGCTCATAACTGAACGTCCGGACCTGCAGATTATTAAACCCCAACAGTTTTCCAGGGCACAGAATATTCTGTCGAGCCGCCACAAAACTTTCCAGACAAAGGGGGGACGCCAAAGCAGTCTGCACCTTTTCAGCACTGTAATAAAATGCGCGGACTGCGGCTGGTCCTTCCGCCGCATAGTCCGCACTTACAAAAATACGTATATCCGCTGGGTATGCTCCGGACATAACGGCAAAGGGGCGGATTGCTGTCCAAATGCAGTGTCCATAGAGGAGGCAGAATTAATCCAGATACTGGAGGAGTATTTTTCAGAACTGTTAAAGTCCCAGCGGAAAATTTATAATTATATCATAAAAGAACTCTCTAAAGCTTATGTAGCCGCAGATGAAACCATTTATAATAGGAAGGAATTAAATACAAATCTTGGGAAACTAAGAACAAAACGGCAGAAATACATGGATATGTACACCGACGACTTGATCACCCGTGAAGAACTAAGTGAAAAACTCAAGCCCATAAAAGGTGAGATCCACCGGCTGGAAAGGGATTTACAATTACTCGAATATAATTTGAACAATGCCATCCAGCCGGAAGAACTCATATTAAAAACTTTTCCCAACTTGGAAAGCCTCACCTCTGTCCGCGATATGACCAATGAACAGCTGAAACAAATCATCCAAAAAATCGAAGCAGACAAAAACGGCTGTGTGGATATCTATTTGTGCCGGCTGGACCGTTCTCATTAGCGACAACTGTACATAAAGATATGGTAGACCGCCTGGTGCTAATCAACCCGGAACTGGCCGGGGAAGTGCGCCGGGTTTTAGATGTGAATAAACAGGAACGGCATATCCGGGGAGGACTCGCCACAAAAGAGAAATATCTTCATAAATCCCATGATTCATTCTTCTGATTTGATATGAACAAAATTCCGGCTGCTGTCCGGGACCTTCATGATATACCCATCAGCCAAATGATTGGGCAAATACGTATGCTTTTGTGCATAAATTCTTTCTTCCTTGCTTTGTAGGAAGGATGGGCGTATAATGAAGTGCAGAAAGGATAAAAAGATGAAACGATTATTTAGCAGCCGGGATTTACGAAACCTGATTATTCCATTGATTATTGAACAGTTTTTATTGATATTTGTCGGTCTGGCAGACTCTGTCATGGTATCTACGGTGGGGGAAGAAGCCGTATCTGCTGTATCGCTGATTGATTCTGTGATGATACTTTTAATCAATGCTTTTACCGCTCTTGCAACAGGAGGCGCCATTGTGGCCGGCCAGGCAATCGGACGGGGCAAGCCCCAGGAAGGCTGTCAGGTAGTGGACCAGCTGGTTTTGTTCATCAGCTGGCTGTCTGTTTTAATCATGGCTCTTCTCTATCTTGGAAAGCCGTTTGTCCTCCATGTGGTGTTCGGCAATATTGACCCTCTGGTTATGAAGAACTGCAATACTTATCTGCTGATTGCCGCCGCATCCATACCATTTATGGCCCTTTATAATGCTGGAGCTGCCATCTACCGTGCAATGGGCGACTCCCGGACCCCCATGATCATGTCACTGCTGATGAACGGAATGAATTTGCTGGGAAACGCCTTGCTGATATACGGATTTGGCCTGGGAATCGAGGGCGCTGCCATCCCTACTCTGGTCTCCCGCATATTCGCAGGAATCACAATGATTTTCCTGCTGCTCAACCAGAAGAAAACCCTCCACCTTACAAAATTACTAGGAATCCGTTTCCACCGTGGAATTCTCAAAAAGATTCTCTCCATCGGTATCCCTTATGGTTTGGAAAACAGTATGTTTCAGCTGGGAAAAATCATAGTGCTCAGTTTGGTGTCCACATTTGGCACTGTGGCCATCGCCGCAAACGCAGTCAGCAATTCTGTATGTATGTTCGCAGTCCTCACCGGCATGGCCTGCGGCTATGCTTTATCCAGCGTAACCGCCCAATGTGTGGGGGCCGGTGATTATGAACAGGTGCGTTATTATACGAAAAAAATTATGGCAGTCTCCTATATCAGCCTGTTCATTATGAATATATTGATTGTTTTACTGCTGCCAGTCATTATGAAAGTTTATAACCTTTCCCCGGAAACAGGAACCCTTGCCTCCCGGATTATTCTGTTCCATAGCGTCTGTGCAGTCACCATATGGCCCGCTTCCTTTACGCTGAGCAACACTCTGCGGGCATCAAACGATGCAAGATACTGCATGTTAGTCTCCATCTTTTCCATGTGGATTTTCCGCATCGGTTTCAGCTACCTGTTAGCCGGCCATCTCCGGTTAGGAGTCTTCGGCGTCTGGGCAGCCATGATCGTGGACTGGCTGGTAAGAGCCATATTTTTTGTTATCCGGTATTGGCGGGGCAAATGGCAGTCAATCCGCATCTGATATCCAGATGCAATTGTCCTGTCCTTAACGGCTGCAGTCAAAGATCCATGGAAAACCGCCTCCGGCGATGGAAACTTTCTTCCAGCGGCCTCTCAAAATCAGCCGCACAGCAGGCTATGTAACTGATTTTTGACAGATGCTGCCGGAGAAAAAGACAAGTAATATCACAAGTTATTTCTGTACAATTCTTCACCTCATCACATAAAGGAGAAAATATACACTATGAAAAGAGAAACCGTAATTGTACTGGATTTCGGCGGCCAATACAACCAGCTGGTTGCGCGGCGGGTGCGGGAATGCAAGGTATACTGCGAAATTTACTCTTACAAAACGCCGCTGAAAAAAATCAAAGCGCTGGCTCCCAGGGGTATTATATTAACCGGCGGTCCCAGCAGCTGTTACCTGGATGACTCCCCTTCCTATACCGCAGAGTTGTTTGAACTGGGGATTCCCATATTGGGACTGTGTTATGGCGCCCAATTGATGCACCATCTTCTGGGGGGACAAGTCACACAGGCAAAAGTCCGGGAGTACGGCAAAACAGAGGTCACTCTGAATACCGATTCTCCATTATTTCAAAATGTATCTCCCCAGACCATCTGCTGGATGAGCCACTTTGATTACATCGCAGAACCTGCGCCAGGATTTCAGGTAACTGCCCATACGGCAGACTGCCCCACTGCTGCTGCCGAAAACCGGCAGAAAAAACTATATACCATTCAATTCCACCCGGAAGTTCTCCACACGCCTGAGGGGACAAAGATGATCTCGAATTTTCTTTACAATGTCTGCGGCTGT
This sequence comes from uncultured Lachnospiraceae bacterium, assembly GCA_910587105.1. Classification (GTDB taxonomy): domain Bacteria; phylum Bacillota; class Clostridia; order Lachnospirales; family Lachnospiraceae; genus MGBC164599. The sequence continues at coordinate 3,237 of CAJUMB010000037.1, read as the reverse complement.
GCAGGCCACTGGAAAATAGAATCTTTTGTGGAGGACTCCATCCAGGCAATACGCCAAAAAGTGGGAACAGGAAAAGTCTTATGCGCTCTGTCCGGCGGCGTAGACTCCTCTGTGGCTGCCGTGCTGCTGTCCAAGGCAGTACAAAACCAGCTCACCTGCGTGTTCGTGGACCACGGACTTCTCCGAAAAAATGAAGGGGATGAAGTGGAGCATGTATTCGGTCCCGAGGGCCCCTATCAGTTAAACTTCATCCGTGTAAACGCCCAGAAACAGTTTTATGAAAAACTAGAGGGAATCGAAGAACCGGAAAGGAAACGGAAAATAATCGGTGAAGAATTCATCCGTGTATTTGAACAACAGGCAAAAAAAATCGGCGCCGTAGACTTCCTGGTACAGGGCACCATCTACCCAGACGTGGTAGAAAGCGGCCTGGGCGGAGAATCAGCGGTGATCAAGTCCCACCACAACGTGGGCGGCCTGCCTGACTGCGTGGACTTCAAAGAAATCATCGAGCCTCTAAGAGATCTGTTCAAAGACGAGGTCCGTAAAGCCGGACTGGAATTGGGGATTCCTGAAAGCCTGGTATACCGCCAGCCTTTCCCCGGCCCCGGGCTGGGCATCCGTATCATCGGAGAAATAACTGAGGATAAAGTAAAAATGGTACAGGAAGCCGACGCCATTTACCGGGAAGAAATCGCCCGCGCTGGTCTCTCCAAGACCATCGGCCAGTACTTCGCAGCCCTCACCAATATGAAAAGTGTAGGTGTCATGGGCGACGAACGGACTTATGACTACGCCATTGCCCTGCGCGCAGTAAATACCATTGATTTTATGACCGCTGAGGCAGCTGAGATTCCCTGGGATGTGCTTCAGAAAGTCTCCAGCAGGATCGTGAATGAGGTGGACCATGTGAATCGGGTGATGTATGATATTACTGGGAAACCGCCTGGGACGATTGAGTTTGAATAGTACAAAAGTATATTATTTATTTTATATGGCAGGTAGTCCATAGGATTACCTGCTGCATATGTATTCTTGTGATTGTTACAGAAAATGTTGCCAAATTCAATAATACTTAGGAGAAAGAAGTTATGGAGGAAAAGCCGGCAAAAAGTGATACGGATAAGGCTGAACAGAAAGTACAGAAAAAATCAGAAAAAGATAAAAATGGAATAATAGGTGGTCTTGTATTTGCTATCTTTTTAGTATTTCTTGCATATCAAATATATAATAAGATATTTGATTTTCCAATTGGACAGATGCTGGTATATATATTAGGATTTTTGGCATTTATTTGCTTTATGGTGTCTGTAAGTAGTTTTTTTGATTTGAAAGAGTCAAAGAAAATGGAAAAAATAGAAGAAGAAGTTCGCAGAGAGGAGAAAGAGTTTTCAGAAATAGATCTTGAGAAAAGAGCTTTGAGAGCCGAAAAAATGTTTAGGATGAATCAAAAGGAGTTAATGAGATATTATGATATGAATTTGACTCAAACGAAATTTCTCTCGGGACTTGGCATTATGATGATTATGTTTGGTATATTGATAGTAGGGGTAACTTTGTATATGTATACGGCTTTTGAAGCGGATAAGATTCTGTTAATAGTAGGGAGTTTAAGTGGGATTGTTGTAGACTTTATTGGAGCGATTTTTATTAAGATGTATACTAAAAATATAGAGGCAGCTGTTAAGTTTCATGCAAAATTTGCAGAAAGTAACAATCTTTTGCTTGCAAATTCAATTGCCAATAAAATAGAGGATAGCAAGATTAGGGAGAACACTTTATCAGAAATATCCCAAAATATTATTTTATCAAAAAAGATATTGGAGTAATGGCAACATTTTGGCAACAGAAAATCAGTAAGCCAAAATACATTGTGTAATTGGAGTAAAAAATCGGCACTTTCAGAACAAAACTTAAACAAATATAGTTAATAACAACAAAGAACACGCCGAGTTCGAATAGCGGATATTTGAACCGGAAAGCCTTTGAATTCAGGGCTTTCCGGTTTTTCTTTTTGCCCCGTGACACTAATATGACACTCAAAAAACATGTTCGTATTTTTATTACCTCAAAATGGGTGCTGTTGAAATTCCTGTCGGATTGTGGTACTATCTGTTTGGGACTACCAAGATGGTAGGCGGTTAGCCCTCTCCGGAGGGACTGTGACCCTCCGTTTACATAATCCGTCTTTGAGCGGAAATACTGAAAGGGAGGGCGACGCTTATGTTGACGTTAGAAGGACTTATTGCAGTTATCAGCCTTTGTGTTGGTTGCTTTAGCCTTGGATACGCCATGGGGCGTAACGATAATCACAAGACGCAGAAATAGCCGCCCCGGTCCGGAAAACTGAGCGGCTATTTAGCTGAACATATTTCGGGCTAACCGTCTATCGGCAGCTCCTGTGGGGCGTCTGTTGGAGCAGACGTCCTTCTTTATTTAAAGAATACCATACGCAGTTCAAAAGTTCAAGGGGTTTCTTTTCCCTCCGGATCCACCAGCCAGAACTAATCCAACCAATCCGCCAAGGATATTTGGGCAATTCTTTTGATATGGGATACTTTGAGGAATCTCTGGAAAAAATGCTATTGAATGCAGATAAAAAATGTGATATAAGGGGCTGTCGGGAAATAACGATTTATGCCCCTGATAGGTAAGAAAAAACAGGCTGGTAAAAATTCAGGCTTTTTCCAGGCCCTGGATTTTTACCGGACTGTTTTCTTCTTTTAGCAGTGTCTATTTTAGGGCGCAAAATCCCCTTGTTTGGATTTTGAGAAGCTCTCCTTTGGCTAAGCTGCTTTCTGCTCCTTTTTCCTTCATATTTTTCAATTTCATGATGAATAAATCGGTGGTATTTCATGATGTTTCGACCGATTGCATACAGCATAAAATCCCGGAAATACTGATAAAATGGGCGTTTCCAGGATTGCTTTATGCCATTTGGCTCTAAAATGGCTCTAATTGTTTTCGGAAGCGTTATTCTCCGAGTAATAACGGAACGCTTTTACAATATAATCAGAAGCCCCTTTTCCATATTTACTGTCAGTCATGCTTTTAATATAATCGCTTGAATATGTGTCGATAAGAACATTGATATAGGGTTTAGCGAGGGATACGCTGGTGCTGTTTTCCTGTATAAGCTGCAATAGTTCGTGTACAATGGATTGTATTTTAGAGGAAGAAATATCTTCTGACAAATCGGCGGTTAGTCTGCCATACAATATATCAGATTGCTTTCCA